>CAZPFU010000014.1:43294-46888 GCA_964585915.1 uncultured Methanomassiliicoccus sp. | reverse complement strand
CCTCGTCCATGGACGTTCACCGTCCATCCGGGCTAATAGAACTTTCGTCCCTTCCCGGTCGAAGTTATTTCCCAACGCTGATATATCATCCAATGTTTCTACCGGGTTCGTATGTACGATCCCAGAATGCGCAAGTTGGCCGACGTGCTCATCGATCATTCCGTAAAGCTCCAAAAGGGGGAGACGGTGTACATCGAAGCGTTCGACATCCCCGCCGAGATGCTGGAGGTGCTTCTTGATAAGGTATACGAGGTGGGAGGGGTCCCCATGGTAGCGCTTCGCTCCGCCCGGGTGATGCGCAAGCTGCTGATGAACGCGGACCAGAGGACCATCGCCCAGATCGGCGAGGTCGAACTGGACAAGATGAAGCGGGCCCAGGCCTACATCGGCATGCGCGGCTCGTACAACATCACCGAGAACTCCGATGTGCCGCCGGACAAGATCGAACTTTTCATGAAGTACTGGTCCGGGCCGGTGCACAGCAATTGGAGGGTTCCGAACACCAAATGGGTGGTGCTCCGCTGGCCGACCGCCTCCATGGCCCAGCAGGCCCAGATGTCCACCGAGGCCTTCGAGGACTTCTACTTCAACACCTGCACGCTCGACTACCCGAAGATGTCCCGGGCCATGGACCCCCTGGTGGCCTTAATGCAGCGCACGGACAAGGTGCGCATCGTCAGCCCGGGCACCGACCTCAGCTTCTCGATCAAGGGAATGCCGGCGGTAAAATGCGAGGGCGACCGAAACATACCTGACGGGGAGATATACACCGCCCCCATCAAGGACTCGGTGAACGGTGTGATCAGCTACAACACCAGGACGCTCTACCAGGGCAAGGTCTTCGACAACGTGGTCCTCAAGTTCAAGGACGGAAAGATCATCGAGGCCACCAGCTCCGACACCAAGTCCCAGAACATCATCCACGACACCGATCCCGGCGCCAGGTATGTCGGCGAGTTCGCCATTGGCGTCAATCCGTACGTTAACAAGGCCATGCTGGACACCCTTTTCGACGAGAAGATCGCCGGGTCCATCCACTTCACGCCGGGCAGCGCCTACAAGGAGTCGGACAACGGCAACAAGTCCACGGTGCACTGGGACATGGTGCTGATCCAGACCCCGGAGATGGGTGGCGGGGAGATATACTTCGATGACGTGCTGATCCGAAAGGACGGCCGCTTCGTCATCGACGAGCTGAAGGGCCTGAACCCGGAGAACCTGGCCTGAGGACCGGTCGGTCGGTCACCTGAGCCTTCGCCCTCCTGTTCGGGGCCAGCACGGCCATTGTCAGCGCCGTTCCCAGAGCGAGGGCCAGGTAGATCCCGATCCCTGGCATGGCTGTGATAAAGTAGGATTCCGGGCCCATGTTGTACCTCATGATCTCCACGTAGTCCAAGGCGGTCAACAACAAGGTCCCGACCCCCACCCCGGTTATGATGACCTTTCTTGGTATCTTGGCAGGTACCAGGTCGCCGGCCATGATGGTCAGCAGCCCCACGGCCGCCAACAGCACCACGTACCGGCCGTAGAACGCATCGTTGAAGGCGGCGCTTATGCCTATCACGCCCCCCAAAGAACTGAGCCAGGTGCAGAAGGGTGCCATGCTGGTCATGGCCAACAGCGCTATCACCAGCTCCCTTCGGGGGATCTTGTTATCGGATGTCTTCGGTCCTTCCTGGCGCTTCGCGTCCGGCCCGGGAAGCACCTTGGGAGGACCGACCTTGATCGTCGCCCGATCTTCCGGTGCGACAGAAGCCTTTCTTCCACATACGTTGCAGTACTCGTAACCCTTCCTCAGCCGGGCGCCGCACCCCTGGCATGACGATCTGCTGCCCACCATGAACAACGCACTGACCAGGGTGGTTATTCCCCCTGACCGTACAGTTAGCCTATCCTTCATGAATGGTTAAATATTGGAGAATGAAATCAAGTGATGTTGACAGCCGATTGCCGCATCGAGATGGCCTACATCGACCCGGAGACGTACACCTCCATAGTGAACCACGACATGCGTAAGCGCATCCTGACCAAGTTATACCGTTCCACCAGGGACGCGCCGATATCCAAGCAGGACCTGGCCGACTCGCTGGGCCTGGACTATCACCAGCTGGTGTATCAGCTCAACCACCATCTCCGGGACTTCTGGACCGTCAAGGAGGAGCAGAAGGTGCGGGGGACCCGCATGGAGCTCATCGAGGCCTCCTACCCGTATGCGGTCTTCATCACCATCGGGAAGGAGCACGGTATCTTCCTGGTCGATCCTCTGGCCGATCTCTACGGTCCGGTGACCAAGGTCGGGACGCGCTGCGACCAGTGCACCAAGGAGGAGGCGGAGAGGTGCATGGACTTCGCCCAGACCCGCTTCGATTCCGAATCGCTGACGGAGGCGGAGAAGGCGGTACTTACGGCCAACAACCGCCGTGCGCCGTATAGGCCGATGGACCTGGCGCTATTGGCCGCCATAAAAGGGATACCGGCCGGCCAGCGCTGCGTGATCGACATCCCGTGTCAGACATGCGCCTTTTTGCGTCGTACGGTCCGCATCGAAGGACTGTAATATTAGAGTCCCAAGAAACGTATAAACCCGGTCGTGCGTTAAAGGGTGCATGCAGTCCGGAGACAAGGCCCCCACCAGGTTCGTGGTGCTGGGCGGATACCTCGGCGCGGGAAAGACCACTCTGGCCGCCGCGCTCGGCAAGGAGCTCAGGTCCAAGCACGGGAAGTCCGTGGCCATAATAACCAACGACCAAGGCAACGTCCTGGTCGACACGGAGTACATGAAGGACGCCGGGTTCGACGTCAAGGACGTGCTGGGAGGCTGCTTCTGCGCCAACTTCGGCGAGTTCGTGAAGAACGCCCGGACCCTGGTGTCCATGGGACGTCCGGACGTGATCATAGCGGAACCGATAGGCACCTCCACGGCCATACTCGGGTCGGTGGTCGCTCCCCTGCGCTCCATGTACCCGGACGAGTTCCAGGTCGCGCCCTTCTTCGTGGTGGTCGACGGGACCCGGGCCTCCGAGGTGCTGCGCAAGCCTGAGGGTTTCGGGTTGGGGGGTGGCAAGCTCATCCCATCGCACCAGGTCCGGGAGGCGGAGTACGTCCTGATCTCTAAGGTGGACCGTTTGAGCGAGGGAGAGGTCGGAAGCACCAGCGAGCTGATCGGGAAGGAGGTCTCCGATGCGGAAATTATCCCCTGCTCAGCCTTCAGCCGGAAGAACCTGGACACCATCGTCGGGATAATCCTTTCGGACAAGGTCAGCACCAAGGAGCCCAAGGAGGTGGACCAGAAGATCTTTGCCGTGGAGAAGGCCTCCATGGGCTGGTTCAACGCCCACGCGAAGCTGGTCTCCGAAGGGCGCCTGGACATCAACGCCTTCGTCACCGCCCTGATGCGCCGGGTCGCCACGGACTTCCCTCCGGAGACCATCGGCCACGTGAAGGTGATGCTGACCTCTTCCACCGCCTCGGCCAAGATGAGCCTGGTAGAGGACCGCATGCAGGTGGACGGCCTGAAGGGCGGACGCTACTTCACCGGCGAGGGAAAGTTGGTGCTGAACGCCCGGGTGTCCGCCTCCCCAAACGAGCTGAAGA
>CAZPFU010000014.1:0-43284 GCA_964585915.1 uncultured Methanomassiliicoccus sp. | reverse complement strand
GCCGCGCTTCCAGAAGGCCTTCGAGAAGGCGATTTACGATACGGCCATGGAGACCGGCGCGCAGGTCCAGGAGATGGGCGAGGCCTGCTTCACCCCGAAGCCGGAAGCCCCCTCGCTCTTCATGAAGTGACCGTATTATCGATAAAATCGACTCATTTTCAAACTTTTTCTTCCGTTATTTCATTTTTTAAATGATGAATTCGACGTTCCATCGGAATTTATTAAAGTCTAGGTCGCGTTAACTTTATCATCATGCCTGTGGTCGACGCCATGAACCGGCGCATCCTGCAGCTTCTGGTCAATGACGGCAGGATGACCCATAACGAGATAGCGGCCAAGCTGAAACGTTCCCCTTCCACGGTGCGCGACCGTATCAAGCGCATGGAGGACGACGGGATCATCCTCGGTTACTTCGCCGTGGTCAACAACGAGCGCATGGGCCTCAAGGTGGATGCGATACTTTTCGCCAACCTTCGTCAGGGCGTTCCATCTGAAGACCTAAGGAAGCTGAAGGGAGTGGAGGAGGTGAAGGAGGTCCTGCAGGTGACCGGCCCGCGCCGGATAGTGGTACGTCTGCAGGCCAGGGACGCCACCGCTCTGGAGCAGGCCATCTCCTCCAAGGTGCTCCCGCTGGGGCTGGAGGACGTGGAACTGCGTATGGTCACCAGCTCCGCAAATCGCCTGCCGGGCTAGACGTTGGTCTTGTCGTAGTAGCCGGAGAACGGCCGGCTGGAGCTGGGGGCGACCTTTACGTACTCGTTCACATCCTCCGGGACCTTGGCACCGAACGACCTCTGGAAATCGGCCAGCAGTCCGAGGACCTCTTTCTCGTCGTCCGAGTTCAATGGCGAGATCGCCGCTCCTGGCCCCAGCTGCTCCGGTTCCACCTTCCCACGGATGAATATTCGCCCGCCGTGCATGCCCGCTCCCAGGCTGCGCCCGACCGGAGCTCCTCCGTTCAGGCCGAGCACGAGTATGGTCCCGCCGGCCATGTACTCGCCCAGGTAATCCTTGGCCGTGCCGCCGATGACCATGGTAGGACGCGATCCTCCGAACTCCTTCATGTGTATCCCTACGCGGTAACCGGTATCGCCCTTCACCAGGATCTGCCCCCCGCGGGCAGCCAACCCCGTCACGTCCCAGGCGTTGCCGTGCACGATTATCCTTCCGGAGTTCATGGTGTTCCCGGTCATGTCCTGGGCGTTGCCGAACACCTCGATGGTCGGTCCGTTCAGGAACGCCCCGAGGTCGTTGCCCGGTGTACCGTGAACGGCGATGTACAGCCCGGGGGCCGAGGCGGTGGACGCCAGGTAGCGCTGTCCCATGACCCCTTTAAGTTCGATGGAAGAGCAGCCGCGGCGCATGGCCTTGCGCATCACGCAGTTGAGGGTGGTGTAGTGCATCGGCTGGGTCGGCGACAGGCCGAGATCGATGACCGCCCTGTCGCCAGTGACCTTCAGGCACTCCTTGCCGCAGTCGCACTCGTGGGAGTGCCCCTTGGGCTTGCATACGTCCTTCATCAGCCCCACCCTTCCCCGATGTGTTTGACGTTCATGACCTCGGCGATCTTGGGGTTCGGACCGCGATACCGCAAACGGTCGCGGTTGCCCACCAGGCTTTCCACGGAATCGATGCCCATGGCCCCCAGGACCTCCTTGAGCTCCTCGTTCCAGGCCTGGTACAGCCGGACGATGCGGGCGGCGGCCACGTTCGGGTCGAGCCTCGACGTGAGGTCGTCGCGCTGAGTGGCGATGCCCCAGGAGCACAGGCCGCGGTGGCACTGCTGGCAGACCCGGCAGCCCATGGCCACCATGGCCGAGGTGGAGACCATGACCACGTCTGCTCCAAGCGCTAGCGCTTTGATCATGTCCGCCGAGGAGCGTATGCCGCCCCCGGCGCAGACCGTCACCCGGTTGCGCAGGCCTTCCTGCGTCAGCCTGCGGTCCACCGCGGCTATGGCCACTTCCACCGGCAGGCCGGCGTGGTCCCTGATGACCCGCGGCGCGGCGCCGGTGCCGCCCTTGAAACCGTCCACGGTAAGGAAGTCGGCGCCGGCCCGCACCAGGCCGGAGGCGATCGCCCCCACGTTGTGCACCGCGGCGATCTTCACCCCTACCGGCAGTCGGTACTCGGTGCTCTCCTTGAGCACGGATATCAATTGAGCTAGGTCCTCTATGCTGTAGATGTCGTGATGAGGGTACGGGGAGAGCGCGTCCGTCCCCCGGGGTATCATCCTGGTCTCGGAGATCATGGTGGTGACCTTCTCCCCCGGCAGATGACCGCCGTGGCCGGGCTTGGCGCCCTGCCCGATCTTGATCTCCACCGCCGCCACCCCCTTGAGGTACTCCGGCTTTATGCCGAAACGGCCGGATGCGACCTCGGAGCAGATGCGGTCGGCGTACTGGTAGAAGTCCGGGTGCAGGCCGCCCTCCCCGCTCCCGGCCACGATGTTGAGCTCTTTCGCAGCCATGAACAGCGCCTTCTGGGCGTTGTAGGATATGGAGCCGAGGGAGATGTGCCCGAACATCAGCGGCATGTCCATCCGTATGAGCGGTGTGTCATCCTCGCGGATGATGACCTTGCCGTCGCAGACCTCCAGCTTGCCCGGCCTCCGGCCCAGGTAGGTGACGGTCTCCACAGGCTCCCTCAGGGGATCGATGGAGGGGTTGGTCACCTGTGCCGCGTCCAGCAGCAGGTCGTCGAATATCGCCGGGTGCGGGTCGTCCGCTCCGCATGAAGACAACAGCACGCCGCCGGAACTGGCCTGGGCCAGGATCGACCTGCGGCTGCGCTCGGACCAGTTGCCGTGCGGGGCGAACTGCGGAGGTACCGGGCGGATCTCGATGCAGTTGGCCGGGCACACCGCGATGCAGCGGCCGCAGGCTACGCATCCTCCGGACGGAACCACCTTGGACTCCCGGAACTCCAGGGCCTGGTACGAGCAGTCGTTCACGCAGCGCCGGCAGACCCGGCACAGGTCGTAGTTTATGGTGGGCACGAACCTCTCCGGCAGACGGTGGTCCAGCCTCTTGGTCGGGGGCGTCTCGCTCACAAGCTCACCCCTTGGAAGGAGGGTTCGGTGCCCCGGCGGACCACGCCTTTGCCGGCCACGGCTATGAACGGGTTACCGGCCCCAGGCGCCCAGGTGCGGGCATCCGGTTCCACGATCCGGATGGCGCTCTCCTCGCTGGCGCAGTAGGCCACGCCCTCATCAGGCGAAAGCCCGGCGATCATCGGCCTCAGCTTCTTCCGGTCGGCCAGGGCGATAAGCGAGATGTCGGGCTGGCTTCTCCCGACGATGATGCTGAACGGTCCGTTAAGGAAGGCCTCCTTATAGGTGATGCGCAGCCACTCGGCCAGTCGGTGCTCCGCCGGCGGCAGCAGGGATATCTCCTGGAAGGTGGAGGGGGCCATGGCGAAGGCGGCCACCTCTATCGGCAGCCGGTTCCGGCGGACCAGCAGGTCCCATAGGTAGGTGACGACCTCCGTATCGGTAAGCACAGTGCACTTGTAGCCGTTCATCTCCACCAGCTTGCGGTTGACGCCGTAGGAGGTTATCTCCCCGTTGTGGCAGACCCCCCAGTCCAGGAGCGACAGGGGATGCGCCCCCGCCCACCAGGCCGGGGAATTGGTCGGGAAACGCGAGTGCGAAAGCCACATGGTCCCCGAGTAGCGTCCCAGGTCGTACAGGTCGGCGATCTCGTAGGAGTAGCCGTTGCCCTTGAACACCGCCATGTCCTTGCCGCTGGAGACGCAGAAGGCCTTGGGTATCTTCTCGTTGATGTGCTGGACCAGCTCGACCAGGTAATCCTCTTCCCCCAGGTCGCGCTCCCCTCTCCATTCCCTGTTCTCCGGAACATCGGCGAAGTAGCGCCAGACCAGGGGGTAAGGGGGCGATATGGTGGAGCGGTCGCGGGTGAACACCCTCTCGTCGTGAACGATGTCCAGTCGTCCGTCAAGGAAGTCCTCGACGGCCTGCTTGCCCTCCTCGTCGTCGAAGAAGAACTGCAGGCAGTACTGGTCCCGGCGTTCCGGGAACAGGCCGTAACAGGCGTAGCCGGCACCCAGCCCGTTCTCCCTCTCCTCCATGATGGTGAGCATGCGGGCGATGCGGTCCCCGCCGATCATCTCTCCTTTGAGGGATATGCAGGAGGCTATGCCGCAGCCCCCGGGCTGGCCCCGCCATCCGGGCGGTCTGCTGGCCGTGTAGTTCTCAGCTCGCACTGGCATCCCCAACCGGTCGGTCCTGTCCCTCCGGCCCGCTCTATCGATCATCGGTTATACACTTCCTTCAAGTGGCATATAACATGCCCAAGGCAATAACCCCGGTATCGCCCGGGTTATTTGACCTTTTTTCATGTACAATCATCTATTTTCATGATTATTTTTCATGTGTAAATCTATTTTAAATCAATATTTTAGATGAATGACCATTAACTGAACTCGAGTAATCCTTCCTCATATTTATTATTTGCCTGGTTTATGCAGTATTTTCGAAGGATAATTAATGATTTTCGTTAAATTAAAAGAAATAATAACGAATTATTGATGTATATGTGTGAACAACGTTCATATATCAACGTTTTCCCAAGACATTGACCGATATCGCTCCTAGCTTGTATGATTCCTATAGAACCTAAGGATACATATCTGGAAAAGGATATTAATACGATTTTGCTTATTGAAACGAAAAGAAGGTGAAGTCGGCTTGACATCCTCCCGTACGGCATTGGTACCGCAGCTGCCCGACCTCGACAAGATAAGACAGATGAGAAAGCGACTGAACCTGTCGCAGCGGGAACTGGCAAGTCTGGCCGGGGTAAGCCAATCGCTCATCGCCAAGATCGAGAGGGGCACCATCGATCCCTCGTACAGCAACGTGCGCAAGATATTGTCCGCCTTCGAAGAAGTGATAAGGCGCCGGAAGGTGGAGGGCGTGCGCTCCGGGACCCAGCTCACGGTCGGAGACCTGGCCACTCGCGGGGTGATCTTCGTCACGCCGGACCAGACCGTCGGAGAGGCGGTCGAACGAATGATGAAAGGCAGATTCACCCAGCTGCCAGTGATCGTCGGTGAGCGTATCGTCGGCGGTCTCACGGACGACGCCGTTCGTGACTACACCATAGAGCAGACCAAGACCCGGAAGAAGACCTACGAGGAGGTCATGCGCACCAGGATCGAGGAGATCATGGACGCCCCCTTCCCCATACTGAACGAGGACACCCCCATCGACCTGGCCTCGTTCCACCTGCAGAGGGAGGAGGCCATTCTGGTCTCCCGCAAGGGCGCCATCGTGGGCATCCTCACCAGCGCCGACTTCCTGAACCTGGGGCTCAACCAATAAGTCCCCGGTCGTCCTTCCACTAAACGCATCGGAGGTGAAGCGGTGAAAAGAAGGGAACTGGAGATGGCCTTGCAATCCCTCTCCCCCTTTTCATCCCCCCGCCCCGAGCTGGAGCAGTACTCCACCCCGGCGGTGATCGCCGCCGACCTTCTCTTCGACGCCCTGGCCAGGGGGGATCTGGAAGGCCGCAAGGTCCTGGACCTGGGCTGCGGCACCGGTCCCCTGGGCATCGGGGCGGCGCTGCTCGGCGCCGACCAGGTCATCGGGTTCGACAAGGACCCCTCGGCCCTGGAGCAGGCCTCGGCCAACGCCAGCAAGGCCGGCGTGGAGGTGGAGTTCCGCCAGGCGGAGATCGTGGACGTGGAGGAAAAGGGCGACACAGTGGTCATGAACCCGCCCTTCGGTGCGCAGCGCAAGGGCGCCGACCGGCCGTTCCTGACCGCGGCCATGAGATGCGCACCGGTGATCTATTCGCTGCACATGAGCAGCACGGAGGACTTCGTCCAGCGCTACGTGCGAAAGTCTGGGTTCACCGCTACCCCTTTAAAAAGGTATAAATTCGGGATCCCTTATATGTTCGAATTCCATAGCAAGGCGAAGAAAGAGGTCGACGTCACGCTATTTTACATTCTAAAGACAGGTGTGTTGGAATGAGTGACAAGAAAAAGGTTTTACCAGGTGACGAGGTGGCCGTGGCCGAGGAGTACCTCCCGGCCGAAGGCACCTATGAGGAGGACGGGATCGTATACTCCGCCCTCACCGGCGAGCTGAAGGTGAACGATAACGATAAGACCGTGAGCGTGCAGGCCGAGAACCCGATGGTCTCCCTGGCCATCGGCGATTCAGTGTTCTGCGAGGTGACCGACGTGCGCGCCTCTATGGCCATATGCGAGGTGGTGGCCGTGGAAGGACGCTCCCGCAACATCACCGGGGACACCAACGGGACCATTCACGTCTCCAAGATATCCCAGGACTACGTCCAGGACGTGGGCCGTGAGTACCGTCCGAGCGACATCATTCGCGCGAAGGTAATGCAGGTCAAGCCGTCCATACAGCTGAACACTGCCCACCCGCACTTCGGGGCCGTGAAATCCCTGTGCCGCAACTGCCGCTCCCAGCTGAGAAGGGCGGACAAGGGGCTGTACTGCGATCACTGCGAGGAGTACGAGTCCCGGAAGATCGCCGACGACTACGGCTTCGTGGAAACCATCCTCATCACCGGCAAGGAATGAGGGGGCAAGGCTCCTGAGCGAGGACGACCTGGCGCGGGAGATCCGGGACCTCCGGGCGGAGGTCCGTCAGATGAGGGAGCTCATCGACCTGCTGGTGGCCATGGTCTTGGAGAGCGACGACCTGGATGAGGACGAGACCGAGCTGGTCCTCACCGGGGGCGCGGAGATACCGCGCATCAATAACTGAGGACCATGAAGCTGGTAGCCCTTCTGTCCGGGGGAATAGATTCACCGGTGGCCGCCTGCCTCATGGCAAAACGTGGGGCGGAGCTGGTCCTCCTGCATATGGACAACCGCCCCTTCTCCGGGGAGCTCGGCGTGCGCAAGGCCGTTCTTCTGGCCGAGGCGCTGCGCCGGGAGACCGGGCAGGAGATGCCTCTTTACATGGCCCCGCACGGCGAGAACCAGGCCATAAACAAGGAGAGGTGCCAGAGCTCGTATCAGTGCGTTCTGTGCAAAAGGCTGATGCTGCGCACAGCCCAAGCGGTGGCGAGGAAGGTCGGTGCCTCCGGCATAGTGATGGGCGATTCGCTTGGCCAGGTGGCCTCCCAGACCTTGAACAACATACGGGCCGAGCAGCATGGGCTGGAGCTTCCGGTGCTGCGTCCGCTCATCGGCCTGGACAAGCTGGAGATCGAACGCCTGGCCAAGGAGATGGGCACTTATGAGATATCCATCATGAGCGACGGTGGCAAGGACTGCACGGCGGTGCCGTCGCGGGTCATCACCAACGCCTCGGTCAAGGACATCCTGGACGAGGAGGCCAAGGTGGACCTGGGCGCCATGGCCATACGCTCCGCGGAAATGGCTAGAAGGATCTAGAGGCCGGGGTAGGCGCCGCAGGAAAGGCCGACCTCGGGGTCGTAGATCATGTCCGAGGTCACCCTTCTGATGTACCTGGCCTGGACCCTGGAGATGTAAAGCTTGTTCTCCCCGATCGCGATCACCATGTCGGTGGACTTGGGGGACTTCAACGCCACCGGCAGCATGACCGGCCCGGAACAGGAGGTGCAGATGCGGTAGTCCTGCTTGTTCTGAGTGATGAAATCAATGACCCCCTGCTCCACAGGTATCTGTGACATCGGGGCTCGTTTATCAGAAGATGGTATTTAAAAACCACGCCGAAAGCACCGTCCTCCGTAAAGTTATCTAGGGCGCTCGTCGTTCCCCGTTCCGTGAAGGTAGTTCTGGACACCTCCGCCCTGTTCGGGCTGGAGCAGATACCCCCGGACTGGGAAGCTTACGTCACGGAAGGGGTGCTGGCCGAGCTGGAGAAGTATAACGACCGCCGGGCGGAGAACCTCCTGCCGATGATCAAGGTCTCCCAGGCCACCTCCTCCTCGCTTTCCAAGGTGAGGGAGGCCGCCAAGGGCACCGGGGACTCCTCGCGCCTATCAAGAACGGACACGGAACTGCTGGCGCTCGCCCTGGAGCTCAAGGCCGCGATGGCGACGGACGATTACTCCATACAGAACCTGGCGTCCGTGCTGGGCATCGAGTACATGCCCATGAACATGAAGGGGATAACCAAGGTGGTGCGGTGGAACTACCTCTGCACCGGCTGCGGAAAGGTTTTCAAGGAGCCGCAGCCGGACTGCCCGGTGTGCGGCTCCCCTCTGCGGACCACCCGAAGAAGATGATCAGTTCTTCCCGCCCAGCTCCTCGCTGCGCTTGGCCCCGGCCTCCACGGCGTTGATGAAGGCGCCGCGCACGCCCGCCTCCTCCAGCACGCGAAGGCCTTCGATGGTCGTTCCCCCGGGCGACGCCACCATGTCCTTCAGCTCGCCAGGATGCTTCCTTGTCTCCAGGTAGGTCTTCCCCGCTCCGATGACCGTCTGCGCGGCCAGCTGCAGCGCCACATCCCTAGGAAGCCCGGCAAGGACCCCTCCGTCGGCCATGGCCTCGATGACCATATAGACATACGCCGGCCCGCTTCCGCTGAGGCCGGTCACCGCGTCCAAGAGCTTTTCGTCCAGAGCGAAGGCCACTCCCACCGAGTTCAGAATGCTCTGCACCGTCTCCTTGTCCTCCTTCTTTGCGGAACGCCCAAGGGCGAACCCGGATGCGGACGCTCCGACGAAGCAGGGCTGGTTAGGCATCACGCGGACCACGCGCACGCCCCAGTTCAGGTGCGATTCCATAAAAGCAATCTTGACCCCCGCGGCGATGGATATGAGCAGGTGGTTCCCGCTGAGGTAAGGTTTCAGCTCGTCCAGCACCGGCCCCACGTGATGCGGCTTCACCGCTAATATTACCACGTCCGATGAGCGCACCACCTCGATGTTGTCGGAGACGGTCTGCACGCCCAGGGTGTTGGTTATGTAGTCACGCCTTTCCGGCACGATCTCGCTGGCGATCAAGTCCTCGGTCTTAGCCACCCCGCCGGTTATGATGCCTTTCATCATGGCCTCGGCCATGTTCCCCGCGCCTACGAATCCGATCCTCATGGTAACACCTATGATTGGCTGACCGTTCATCGATAACTTCGTATTAATCCGATTTGGTCCGCTGCGCCTTCAAGGCCCTGAGCAGCTCCCTCATGAAGGCCGGCAGGTCGTCTGGCTTCCTGGAGGTGATCAGATTGCCGTCGACCACCACCTCCCGGTCGATGTAGCGGGCGCCGGCGTTGATGAGGTCCATCTCGATGGAATGGAAGGATGTCACCTTCTTCCCGCGCACCACGTTCGCCGAGACCAGCAGCGAGCCGCCGTGGCAGATGGAGGCGATGATCGACCCCCGGTCGAAAACACCTCGCACGAGCTCCACCACCGAGTCATGCCTTCTGAGCCGGTCAGGGGCCCATCCCCCCGGGATGATCAGGGCAAGGAGTTCTCCAGCGTCCGTCCGGTCCGCGGACAAGGTCACCTTGGCCTCATAGCCCCTCTTTCCCCGGTACACGCCCTCCTTGGGGCCGACGAGCACCGGCTCATAGCCCGCCTCTTTCAATCGGAAATAGGGGTACCAAAGCTCCAAGTCCTCGTAGTCGTCCTCCACCAGGAGAGCTATCTTTTTCGGCTCCTCGGACATGAGAATCGCATTCGGCTCAAGAATATTAATAACTCATCTCCAAGGGGCGGGTTGAAATGACCGAATATTTTATATTATAATATTAGCAAAATATAACTATCTGGTCATACCTTGAAAATCTTCACAATCGACCCCTCAGGAATGTTTAAAGTTTAAATAAAGGAAGCATTATCCCCCTACAATGCTCGTAGACGACTATTTCCCGGTAGCAATGTTTGCTCTGGTGGCTCTACTTATCCCCGCTATCGCCATTATCATGGGGAAGCTATTCAGGCCGACGAAGCAAGCTGAGATGAGAGACACGACCTACGAGTGCGGTGAGAGGCCCATCGGAGTGGCCCAAATTCAATTCCATGTACAATTCTACATCTACGCCATCATCTTCGTGGCCTTCGATATCCTTACGGTTTTTCTTATCGTCTGGGCCATGGCGTTCGAAGGACTCTCCGACATCGCTAACATCGCGGCGATAACGTTCCTCGTCATCCTGCTCGCTGGAGTCTATTATTCTTTGAAGAAGGAGAGGATATTGTGGATATAGACCTGTCATTCAACGCCATGACCATGACCGCCAAGCAGTTTGGCGAGATGACCAAGACCATGCTGAGGGAGACCATGGTCGCCACCGGCGGCAAGCAGGTCATCGACAAGATCACCGCTCCCATATGGTCCTGGGGTCAGAGGAACTCCGTGTATCCATTGCACTTTGGTATCGCCTGCTGCGCCCTGGAGATGGCCGCCGCCGGCGGTCCCCGCTATGATGCCGAACGCCTCGGTATCGTTTTCAGGTCTTCGCCGAGGCAGTCCGACGTGCTTCTTTTGAACGGCTGGATCTCCGCCAAGCTCCGACCTTCCCTGAAGGCATTGTACGAGCAGATGCCTTCACCCAAGTGGGTCGTGGCCATGGGTGAGTGCACAATCTCCGGCGGTCCTTGGTATGACGCGTACAACGTCATACAGGGCGCGGACACCTTCATCCCGGTCGACGTGTACATCCCCGGATGCCCGTCGCGCCCGGAGGCGATGATCCAAGCCTTCAACATGATAAACAAGAAGATAACCGCCGAGAACCGCGGCAGCTTCCTGGACGATTGAGGTGTGAAGATGAGCGAAGTCATAATATACGACACGCCTGATCGGTCCGTGGAGGACGTATCCAACGATATAAAGTCCAAGTACCCCGCCGTGGAGGTCCTCAAGGCCGCCCCCAAGAGGCTGCACATCAAGGTCCCGCGCGAGATATCGTTTGAAGTATGCAAGTTCATGAAGGAGGGGCTCAACTTCGAGCACGCTTCCTGCGTGACCACCGTCGATTACATGGACCATTTCACAGTCGTGTTTCACGTATCCTCGTGGACAAACCATATCCTGGCCGAGGTGCTGGTCGACATTCCCCGGGACGATCCCACCGTGGACTCCATAACCCCCCTGTGGGGCGGGGCCAACTGGCACGAGAGAGAGGCCTATGACCTGATGGGCGTGGTCTTCAAGGGACACCCCGACCTGCGCCGCATCATGATGCCCGAGGAGTTCAAGTTCCATCCTCTGAGAAAGGACTTCATTGTGGGAAGGAGGGTCTGAGATGCCAACCGATGAGATGTGGATCAACATGGGTCCCCAGCACCCCTTCAACCACGGTCTGTGGAACCTCAGGGTCAAGCTGAAGGGAGAGACCATCACCCAGGCCGAGCCGATCATAGGCTACCTGCACAGGGGCTGGGAGAAGATGGTGGAGAACCGCACCTATTCCCAGATAGTTCCTCTGGCCGACCGTCTCTGCTACGGCTCTTCCCTATCCTGGAACCACCTTTACTGCCTCACCGCCGAGAAGCTGTTCGGCATCGAGGCCCCGGACCGCGCCAAGTACATCCGCGTGGCCGTTCTGGAACTGCAGCGCATAACCTCCCACCTGACCTGGCTGATGGCCGTCGGTACCGACCTGGGAAGCTACACCATCATGACCTGGTCGATCAGGGAGAGGGAGCTGTTCCTGGACCTGCTCTGCAAGCTGACCGGTGCGCGTATGACCTACAACTATTGCCGCATCGGTGGGGTACGCAACGACCTGCCCGAGAACTACGAGCGGGATGTCGAGAGGGTATTGGTCGAGTTCGAGAAGCGCCTGCGCGACCTCGAATCGCTGATGGACGAGAACGAGCCGTTCCTGATGAGGACGGTCGGCATCGGCAAGATGGACGGCAGGACCGCCATGAACCTGGGCCTCACCGGTCCGATCATGAGGGCCAGCGGCGTGGAGATGGACCTGCGGCGCCTCGACCCTTACGAGGTCTACGCCGACATGAAGTTCGACATATGCACGCACACCGACGGCGATGTTTACGCCAGATACCGCGTGCGCATGGACGAGATGCGCGAGAGCATGAAGATCGTCCGCCAGGCGTTGTCCGAGATGCCCTCCGGCCCCACCCGGGTCAAGATGCCCAGGTGCCCGCCGAAGGGCAATGTCGTCAACCATGTGGAGGACCCCCGCGGAGAGTCGCTGATGTACATGGTCAGCGACGGGTCGGAGAAGCCGTACCGCTTGAAGGTCCGGTCCCCGAACTTCGTCAACCTGTCCGCCTCGCCTCCGATGCTGGTCGGCTTCAAGATCTCGGACGTACCGGCCATCATGGGCGTCATGGACATGTGCATAGGAGAAACGGACAGGTGATCAGATGTCGAACCTCTATATTGAACTGACCAACTTCACCGAGTGGCTGCTGGGACTGGTCGGCGCGCTCCTCGATTGGACCAAGCTGGGCTTCCTCAGCGACTTCGGGGAATGGCTGCAGACCGCTCCGGTGGTCGACTTCGTCTCCACTCTGCTCGTCGTCGCCATATTCCTGATCACCGCCATGATGTTCGGGCTGTGCTTCATATGGCAGGAAAGAAAGTTCCTGGGAAGGTTCATGGACCGCCGCGGTACCCAGGTCGGGTTCCTCGGTTTCTTCCAGAACTTCGCGGACGGTATCAAGGTCATCCTTAAGGAGCACATCGTGCCCAAGGACTCCGACCACCGGCTGTTCGAGATGGCCATATTCGCGTACTTGGCCTCGACCTTCATGCTGTTCGGCTGCATACCTTTCTCTGACAACTTCTACGTTATAAACGTCAACCTGGCCGTGCTGCTGGGAGTGGCGATATTCGCCTTCGGTCCCTTCTCCATCCTGATAGGCGGATGGTCCTCCAACAACAAGTTCACCTTGATCGGTGGTATGAGGGCCGCCGCGCAACTGATCGCCCTGGAGATACCGCTCCTGCTGTGCATCGTGTCCGTGGTCGTCCTTACCGGTGACCTTTCCTTCGTTGGGATCGTTACCTGGCAGGAACAGAACATCTGGCTCATCGTGCCTCTGTGCATTGGCGCGCTCACCTTCTTCATTACCGCCATCGGGGAGTCCGAACGCATCCCGTTCGACCTTCCCGAAGCAGAGGCGGAACTGGTCGAAGGATGGGCCACTGAGTACGGTGATGTGCGGTGGGGATTGCAGATGGCTTCCGATTACTTCCGGGCCTACATACTATGCGGGCTGTTCACCATGCTCTTCCTGGGCGGATGGGCCGGTCCGGAGTTCATTTGGGCGGAAGCTTGGTACCTGGCCAAGACGTTCTTCGTGTTCTTCTTCTTCATATGGGTCCGCGCGGCCACGGTGAGGATCAGGACCGACCAGATACTGAAGCTCGGCTGGAGGCGGCTGCTTCCCATGGCCGTCATCAACCTGTTGATTGCTGTGGCCCTTAAGGTCGCGGGGGTGTTCTGATGAGGATAGAGGAAAGAAGATACGAGAAGGCGGACCACTTCCGGGCCACCGGTTACATACTGAAGACCATGAAGGTCACCTTCAAGGGCGCCATACGCGCCACCAAGAACCGGCCCTGCACCATATTATACCCCTGGGAGAAGCTGATCTACCCTGACAACTACCGCGGACGCCCCGGGATAGTCCTGGAGAGGTGCATCGGCTGCGGCCGCTGCGCCAAGGAATGCCCGAACCAGTGCATCGAGATGGTGGACTTCCAGGATGCCGAGAAGGGCAAGGTCAAGCGCCCGCAGGTCAACGTCGGCCGCTGCATGATGTGCGGCAATTGCGCGGAAGCATGCCCGACCAACGCCATGATCGTCACCCCTGAGTTCGAGCTAGCTTCCTACAGCCGCGGCGCCCTGATATACGACCCAGTCAAGCTGCAGCACCCCCACAAGCCCGGTTACGAGGTGAACTATCAGTTCGCCCTGCTCTCCGAGATGAAGGCCGGTGGGGAGGTCAAGACCTACGCCAAGAACGATCCCAACGTCCATGACACCATCAGTCTGGACGGAGCGAAGTGCATCTCTTGCTCGAGGTGCGCCAAGACCTGTCCCGCTGGAGCCATTGAGATGGCGGACACCGGTGAGGTCAACCCCAAGACCAAAAAGCCGATAAAGCACCCCAAGTTCGACAATGCTAAGTGCGTCGTCTGCGAACAGTGCGTTGAGGTGTGTCCCAAGTCGGCCCTTAGCGTAAAGGAGGTGTTGTGATGATTTTGGACGGAACGACCCTGTTCTTCCTGATATTCGGCGCCCTGACCGTGGGATGCGCCGCCATGGTGGTCATCTCCAAGGACATAGTGCGCAGCGTGGTTTGGCTGGCCGCAACGTTCGTCGGCGTGGCTATACTCTACATATTCCTGAACGCGGAATACCTGTTCCTGATCCAGATACTCGTGTACGTGGGCGCCATCAACGTCCTGATCCTGTTCGGTATAATGCTGACCAAGCGCCGGATGGTCGGGGGAGACGCCTGCGAAGAGTATGAGCAGGGCATCATCAAGAGGAGGCGGTCCAAATGAAGCGCGGTGACTCGACCCAGGCCATAGTGGCCAAGGTACTGGTCGTCGGGCTCCTTCTGGAGCTCATGCTGTACTCCGTGTTCGCCATCGAATGGGGCGACATCGGGGACACCGTCCTCAAGACCGCCGAGATCGGAACGGCCGTGTTCACCGACTACGGGGCGGCCGTTCTCATGCTGGGCCTGTTGCTCTTCTCCGTCATCATCGGCGGAGTGTTCATCGCTCAGGAGGAGGATGACGAATGATCCCGCTGGAGTTCGTGTTGATAATATCATCGGTCCTGTTCGTCATCGGGGCGGCCGGGGTCATACTGAAGAAGAATGCCATCATGGTGCTGATGTCCATCGAGATCATGCTGAACGCGGCCAACATAAACCTGGTCGCCTTCTCCTCGTACTTCGGCGACGCCACCGGACAGGGATTCGCCCTGTTCTCCTTCGGCATCGCCGCGGCCGAGGTGACCATCGGACTGGCCATACTGCTGAACCTCAACAAGCTGAGGAAGACCGTGAACGTGGACGAAATTAACCTGCTGAGGTGGTAAAGATGGACATACTGGAATACGCATGGTTGATACCGGTACTGCCGCTGCTGGCCTTCGTCTTCATCGGCTTGTTCGGCAAGAAGCTGAACGACCTGAACGGCTATATCGCCGTGGGCGGTGTCGGGGCCGGAATGGTCCTGGCGCTGTGGACGGCCTATGAGCTGCTGACGACCGGAAGGGTCTACAGCACCAGCCAAGAATGGGTAGTCCTGAGCTCCAAGTACACCTTGGAGATGGGCGTCTACCTGGACAACGTGGCGGCCATGATGCTCATCGTGGTCTCCTTCATCGCCTTCCTGGTGGTCGTCTACTCCACCGCCTACATGCATGACCAGGGCCCCAGGCGGCACCGGTACTTCACCGAGATCTGCCTGTTCGTGGGCGTCATGCTTGGACTGGTCCTCGCCAACAACTTCTTCCAGATGTTCGTGTTCTGGGAGCTGGTCGGTCTCTGCTCATACCTGCTCATCGGTTTCTGGTACGAAAGGCCCTCCGCGGCCCGCGCGGCCAAGAAAGCGTTCTTGGTCACCAGGGTGGGCGACGTCATGTTCATGATCGGCCTGTTCATCCTGTTCACCGAGCTGCACACCTTCAACTATGAGGAGGTCTGGCACGCCCTGGAGACCGCTGACCCGGCCATGATGGCCTTCGCGGCCTTCTTCCTGTTCGGAGGGGCGATAGGCAAGAGCGCCCAGTTCCCGCTGCATGATTGGCTTCCGGACGCGATGGAAGGTCCGACCACTGTATCCGCCTTGATACACGCGGCCACCATGGTCAACGCCGGTGTGTACCTGGTCGCCAGGTCCTTCCCGATCATAGCCACCAGCGCCGATGTCGCGCTGTTCGTGGGCGCCATCGGAGGCATCACCGCCTTCGTGGCCGCCACCATGGCCCTCTGCGCCCCGAAGATCAAGGGAGTGCTCGCTTACTCCACCGTTTCCCAGCTGGGATACATGATCCTCGGGCTCGGGGCGGGCGCGTTCCTGTGGCACCACGGCCACCACGTTGAAGGTTCCATAGCCTTCGGCGCCGGCCTGTTCCACCTGATGAACCACGCCTTCTTCAAGGGACAGCTCTTCCTGGGGGCCGGAGCGGTCATCCACTACGTGCACACCGAGGAACTGGCCAAGATGGGCGGCCTGGGCAAGTACATGAAGGTCAGCATGATCACCATGCTGATCTCCTGCATATCCATCGCCGGTATCCCGCCACTCTCCGGGTTCTGGAGCAAGGACGAGGTGCTCGCGGTGACGTTCGAGGCCGGCGACGCCGGCCTGACCTTCATGGTGCTGTGGGTACTGGGAGTGCTTACCGCCTTCATGACCGCCTTCTACATGTTCCGCATGTGGTTCATGGTCTTCGCGGGAAAGCCCAACGAGGGCACCAAGCACGCCACCGAGCACGGGCACCACAAGCACGAGGCACCCTTCGCCATGCTGCTCCCGCTGGTATTACTGGCTGCTCTGGCATTCGGCTCCGGGCTCTCCCTGTTCATCGGGGACGGGTTCTTCGGGGCCATATACTTCGAGCACGCTCACGCGCTGAGCATAGGCGAGCGGCTGACCGAGGTCTTCACCTCCCCGCTGACCTACATATCCATAGTGGCTGCGGTCGCCGGCATAATGCTGGCCTACTTCAGCTTCTACAAGACCAAGGTATCTGCGGAGAAGGTCGTGTCCAAGGGCTTCCCCAAGGCCATGCACCAGCTGCTCCTGGACCGCTACAAGTTCCCGGTGGCCTATGACAAGATAGGCTACGTGGGAGTGTATGGCTTCTCCCTGCTGCTGGACAAGTTCGATCGCTACGTAATCGACGGCATCGTGAACGGCATCAGCACCTTCCTGATCAAGAGCGGAGGCGTGGTGCGCAAGCTGCAGAACGGCTTCGTGCAGAGCTACGCCACCCTTCTCCTGATCGGTGTGTCGGTGATCGTGATCCTTCTCTACGTCGTAGGAGTGCTGAGGTGATCCCATGGAAATACCGATACTATCCCTGATGTTGCTCGTATCCCTGGTCGGTGCATTGGTCACCTTCTTCATGGGCAAGAACCCCAAGATGGCCAAGATATCCGCTCTGGTCTTCTCGGCCATACCTATGATCCTGGCGTTGTTCATGCTCACCGAGTATGTGCAGACCGCCGGCGGGTACCAGTTCAAGGAGTCCTTCACCTGGATCGAGTCGCTCGGCATATCCTACATACTGGGAGTGGACGGCATCAGCGTGCCCATGGTCTTCCTGAGCACACTACTGGTGTTCCTGGCGGTCATATTCTCCTGGGATATCGATCACCGGACCAACCAGTTCATGGCCCTCCTGCTGGTGCTGGAGCTGGGAGTTCTAGGCGTCTTCATGGCCCTGGACTACTTCCTGTTCTACATCTTCTGGGAGGTCGTGCTAATCCCGATGTACTTCCTGATCAGCGTATGGGGCGGTCCGCGCAGGGCCTACTCGGCGATCAAGTTCTTCATATACACCCACATCGCCAGTCTGGCCATGCTGCTAGGTATCTTCGCCCTGTATTTCGAGGCCGCCTCGGTAAACGGGTTCTACTCCTTCGGCATGGAGGACATCAACGCCGTGTCGCCGATGTTCGGGCTGACCTTCCAGATAATCGTGTTCGGCGCGCTCTTCTTCGGCTTCGCCGTGAAGATGCCGTCCTTCCCGTTCCATTCCTGGCGGCCCGACGCGCACGTGGAGGCCCCTACCGCGGGATCGGTCCTGCTGGCCGGCCTGCTGCTTAAGATGGGGTCCTATGGTATCATCCGCGTTGCGTTCCCCGCACTGCCGGACGGCGCCCAGGAATGGCAGTGGGTGATGGTCATCCTGGCCATACTATCCATAGTCTACGGCGCCATCATGTGCATCGCGCAGAAGGACCTGAAGAAGATGGTGGCGTACTCCTCCATCAGCCACATGGGCATCGTGATGCTAGGGTTCGCCACCTTCACCGAGATCGGCATCGCCGCCGGTGTGTTCCAGATGTTCGCCCACGGCCTCATCACCGCCGTCCTCTTCATGATGTGCGGAGTGGTACAGCACAAGGCGGGCACCAGGAACATCCCCAGGCTCGGCGGGCTCGCCGCCAAGATGCCTCTCGCCGCGACGTTCATGATGATCGGCTTCATGGCCTCCCTCGGACTTCCGGGGATGGTGGGCTTCGTGGCCGAGTTCTCGGTCATGACCGCAACCTTCGACGCCTTCGGCTGGCTGCTGCTGATACCCGTGACCAGCATCGCCTTTACCGCCGCGTATTACATATGGGCGATGCAGCGCACGTTGTTCGGCCCGCTGACCAAGGAGGTCGACACCGAGCATCTGCACGACGTTTACTGGTACGAAGCGCTGCCCCTGGCCGTGCTCAGCGGTCTCATCGTGCTGTTCGGCATGTTCCCCGCCCTGGTCATGGACTACATACGCCCCGCTCTTGGCACCGTACTGGGCCTTCTGGGAGGGATCTAAGTGGACTATACGGCATTGTATCCCGAGATAATCGTGGCCCTGTTCGCGCTGGCGCTGCCGGCGGTAAACCTGCTGCTGAAGGACAACAAGTTCCTGGCGGCCGTATCGCTGGCCGGCGTAGGCCTGTCCATGCTGGCCGTGGTCATGTACTTCGTGGAAGGGATGGCCCCGCAGGCCTTCGACAACGGCCTGCTGGTGCTGAACGACTTCAGCGCCCTGTTCATGATGGTGTTCCTGGCCGTGGCCTTCGTGGTGATCCTCGCCTCCGTCAAGTTCATCGAGGGGGAGAAGCACGCCGCGGAGTACTACTCGCTCATCCTGCTGGCCACGGTCGGCATGATGCTGGTAGCCTCCGCCACTGACCTCTTCGTGCTGTACATCGGCATCGAGATCACCAGCCTGTCGTCGTACGCCCTGGTGGCCTTCCGCAAGAAGGACATAAAGGGAACGGAGGCGGCGACGAAGTACTTCATCTTCGGCGGGATCTCCTCGGCCTTCACCCTGTTCGGCATATCCCTGGTCTACGGCCTGACGGGCACCACCAGCTTCGAGCAGATCGGAGTGGCGGTGGCCACCCTGGGCGATTACAAGGAGATGCTCTGGCTGGCCCTGGTCATGGTCATAGTGGGCTTCGGCTTCAAGGTGGCCATGGTTCCGTTCCATTCCTGGGCCCCTGATGTGTACGAGGGAGCGCCGACCACCATCACCGCCATGCTGGCGGCCGGGTCCAAGAAGATGGGTTTCGTGGCCATGTTCAAGTTCTTCCTCATCGCCATGCTGGCCATAAAGGCCGACTGGGAGATCGTGGTGGCTATACTAGCGATAATCACCATGACCGTGGGGAACCTGGCCGCATTGAACCAGACCAGCATCAAGAGGATGCTGGCCTACTCGAGCATAGCCCAGGCCGGTTACATCCTGATCGCCGTCGCGGTAGGGACCGAGTACGCCGTAACGGGCGGCATATTCCACATACTGACCCACGCCTTCATGAAGGGCGGCGCGTTCATTGTTGTGGCGACGCTTGCCACCGTGGCCATCGGAGAGAAGATATCGGACTATAAGGGACTGGCCAAGAGGTCCAACTTCATGGCCTTCTCCATGACCGTCCTGCTGTTCTCCCTGGCCGGAATACCGCCCCTGGCCGGTTTCGCCAGCAAGGTCGTGCTGTTCTCCTCGCCCATCATGGGCACGGTGGAAGGCTCCGACTGGATGATCTGGTTGGCCGTGGCCGGTATCATAAACAGCGCCATATCCCTGTACTACTACGCCCGCGTGGTCAAGTACATGTACGTGGACGAGCTGGAAGAGGGAGCCCCGTCCGAGAAGCTGAAGCTGCCCAAGAGCATGGTCGCCGCGGTGGCGATATGCGTGGTGGCCATAATCGGCATCGGTGTGTTCCCGGAGTACTTCATCCAGTTCTGCCAGGACGCCGCCCAGGCCCTGTTCGCCTGAAAAACCCCTTATCCATTCTCTTATTTTTTATCAACTGGCGGATACGCTGGCCATTGATATCGCTTAAAAGCCAGTAACGGTTAAGTATAAATTTACCATATCGAGCGAACGATGTCTCAGGGCTGGGATTCCTCGATAAAGGATGAGCTTCAGATGGTGGAGAAGGAGATCCACCGCAGCATCCGCTCGGAACAGCCCGTGCTCACTGAGATATGCGATTACGTCATCTCTTCCGGTGGAAAGCGCATGCGCCCCGGGGTGACCATACTTTGCTACCTGGCGTCAGGCGGCAAGGAGGTCAGCGAAGCGGTGAAGATCGCCGCGGCCTTCGAGATGATACATTCCGCCACACTTATCCACGACGACATCAACGACCGCTCCGAGAAGCGACGAGGACGGTTATCGGCCTACAAGAAGTTCGGGCTGCAGCAGGCTCTCGTGAGCGGCGACTTCCTTTTCGTGAAGGCATTCGCCATCGGCGGCTTCTTCAACGAGGAGATAGTCAGCCTTGTCGCCGAGGCCTGCACCGCCATAGCCGAGAGCGAGATAGTGCAGTTCGAGAAGGAGGGCGAAGTAGCCCCTCTGGACGTTTACCTGGGGATCATAGAGGGCAAGACCGCCAAGCCCATCATGGCCGGGGCGCGCATCGGGGCGTATCTGGCGAACGCTGGCCCCGACCGCATACACGCCATGGGCGATTACGGTCTGAACATCGGAATGGCCTTCCAGATAGTGGACGACATCCTGGACATCGTGGGCACCGAGAGCTCCCTGGGGAAGCCGCGTATGGTGGACTTCTTCGAGGGCAAGGCCACCCTACCGTTGATCCACGCCATGGAGGACCCCGTGGTGGGTCCGCGGCTATCGCAGCTGTTCCACAAGAAGGCCAAGACCGATAAGGACATCGAGGAGGCCTCCGACCTCATCTCCCGCACGGACGCGGTGGAGAGGTCCAAGCTGAAGGCCAAGGAATATGCCGAGAAGGCTCTGGCGGCCTTGAACGGCATTCCCGACTCGGAGCACAAGCTCGGCCTTCAGAGGCTGGCGGCAAAGGTCGTCGACCGCAACTACTGACGGTCATCGAGGTGTATCACATGGGCAAGGATCTCAGTTACGACATAGTGGTGGTGGGAGCCGGTCCCGCCGGGTCCACCACGGCCCGCTTCGCCGCCGAGGCGGGGGCGAGCGTCCTGGTGCTGGAAAGGCGTGCCCAGGTCGGCGTGCCAGTGCGCTGCGGCGAGTTCATGCCCTCCATCGGGGAGATGAAGTCCATGTTCCCCGGCTACGAGGGAATGGCCGAGCTTTTCGAGGTCCCTCCCGATCTGGTCACCTTGAAGCTGGAAACCACCAGGATATATTCGCCCAAGATGACCCGCTACGACCTTCCCTTCGATGGGTACACCACCGACCGCGACCGGCTGGACCAGTTCTTCGCCTCCCAGGCCACCAAGGCCGGGGCGGAGATCATGACGGGCCAGAAGGTGATCGGGGTGGAACAGGGGATGGTCCGCACGGAGGACCTGACCGTCAAGGCCAAGGTGATCGTGGGCGCCGACGGGCCGATGTCCGTGGTGGCCAAGGCCGCGGGGCTTCCCCGTTCCAAGGACCTCTGCCCTGCCGTGACCACCCAGATCAAAGGCGATTTCGAGCCGGTCTGCGAGATGTACTTCGGGACCGTGGCCCCGGGCGGTTACGCCTGGATCATTCCAAAGAAGGGAGTGGCCAACGTCGGCCTGGGTGTGAGCAGCAAGTTCGCCAAGGGAACGGTGGTCGACTACTTCGACAAGTTCATCAAGATGAAGGGGCTGACCGCCGGGAAGCCGGACGGGAAGGTAGTTCCCATGGCCATGCCCGCCAAGCGGACCGTGGCCGGACAGGTGATGACCGTCGGCGACGCCGCCGGCCAGGTCATGGCCGTGAACGGGGGCGGAATACCGATCGCCCGCATGGCCGGCAGGGTGGCCGGAACGGTGGCGGCGGAGCACGTGCTGAAAGGAACCCCCTTGAGCAAATATGAGCAGGAATGGCGCCGGCACCTCTACAAGCCCCTGCGCACCGCGGCGCGCACGAAAGTGCTGGCGGACCTGTGCTTCGGCAGCGCCTGGCGCACGGAGACGGCGATGAAGGTCCTCGGACCGCGCCGGATGAACAACCTCATTCGCTGCCGGCCGATATTCCCCTAGACGCCGCGGAGTATCGCCCAGGCCGCCCTGGGAACGCTCATTATCAGTCCCTTGGCGGACCACTCCATCTCCCGCTTGTGGGTGATGGTGCTCTCCATCAACTCTTCGGAGCGCCTCTGCAGTTCCTGGAAGGCCCTCTTCTTCTCCTCCGGGTCGGCAATGGCCATCGCCGCATCCACGCGCCTCATCATGTCCGCCGCGTCGGCGGAGCGCTTCAAGCGGTAGTCCAGTTCCTCCCGGTCGATGAGGCCGCATTCGAAGCGCGCTTTATTGATAGCGTCCGCCGCCTCGTAGCTCACTTCGGCGATATCGTCCCTGGTCATCCATTTCGTTTCATAGGAGAGCACGTGCTTCCATGAGGGGGACGTCAGGCGCGCCCGGTGCTCCTCCAGCGTTCTCGCCAAGGAAACGTAACCGAAGCGCTCGGGGTCCTCGAAGGCCAGCGACGCCGGGTCCAGGAACGGGGCGAGGGGAGAGATGAAGACGCACAGCCGGGGGTCCTTGTTGGCCGCGAGGTAGAGCTGCTTGGCGTACTCCGCGCTCTTCACGGCAGATTCCCTGGTCTGCTTGGGCAGCCCGATCATGAAGAACACGTCGAAACGCTCCGCGCCGTACTTCAGGGCGTTCTTGATGGACGTTTCCAGCTCCTCGTTGGAGTACCTGCGCCCGAGGGCTTCACGCACCACGGGGTCGTGAGAGTCCGGGGAGATCTCCACGGCGAAGCCCTTGGTGTGCGTTGACGCCAGCTTATAGAACTCCTCGTCCGGCGGGGTGAAGAACTCGAAGACCAGGGAGTTCGTCACTCCCAGACGCTTTACCTCCGCGAAGAAGCGCTGCATGTAGTCCAGTCCGCCCCGGCGAGGGTCGCCCACGATGAACGTCGGAGCCTTGATGTACTGCTGTATGTTGTAGACGTCCTGCGCGAGCTTTTCCGGCGAGCGGAAGGCCGGCTTCTGTCTGTTCAGGAACTTATGCATGGCCGGGCAGGAGCCGCCGCACACCGTGCAGTTGAGGTGGCATCCCTTGATGGAGAACACCATGGTGATCGGGTAGCGGTCCCAGTCCTTGAAGGGCTTATGACCCTCCAGGTCCATGTGGCGGATCACCGAGCGAACGATCCACCCGTAGTCCACGTCCTGATAGTCCAGCGAGTCCGGTACGTAGGTGATGGGGGTATGATGCTCACCTTTTTCATCTTTCCAGCTGAGATTGGGAACGTTCTTCAGCGGTGTCCCGTTCTTCAGGGCGTCCATGAGCTGCCTCAGGGGCTCCTCGGTGGAATCGCCCTTCATGATCATGTCCACCTGCGGGTACCGCAGCAGCTCTTCGTGATAGTAGGTGGAAGAGAAGCCCCCGAAGAGCACCTTGGCCTCCGGGTGGTGCTTCTTGACCAGCTTGGCGACCTCCAGCGCCCCGTGGGCGTGAGGCAGCCAGTGCAGATCGATGCCGAACACCTTGGCCTTGAGCTTGGAGATGAGCTTCTCCACGTCCAGCTTGCGGTCGTTGAGCATCATGCTGGCCAAGTTCACGATACGGACCTTGTAGCCGTTCTGGGCCAGATGGGCGGCCATGGAAGTGAAACCGAAGGGGTACATCTCGAAGACCGGTGTGGAGGGGACCATGTCGCTCACCGGCCCGTAGAACAGGAACTCCTTCCTGAAGTCGTAGACGCTCGGCGCGTGCAGGAATATGATGTCCTCTTTGCTCATACCAAAGCTCACTGGCACGCTGACACAATCGGAGATATTTAAACTCCGCCCTTTTCACTTCCCGAAGCGGCGCTGCCTGGCCTGGTAGGTGCGAATCGCCCGCAGGAAATCCACCTTGCGGAACCCGGGCCAGAACACGTCGGTGAAGTAAAGTTCCGAATATGCGAGCTGCCAGAGCAGGAAGTTCGATACGCGCTCCTCTCCGGACGTTCGAAGCACCAGGTCGGGGTCCTTGAAATCCGCGGTGTACAGGAAGCTGGAAACCGTCTTCTCGTCGATATCGTCAACGGATATCTCGCCATCCTTGACCTTGCAGGCGATGCGTTTGATGGCGCTGATCATCTCTTGACGGCTGCCGTAGGCCAGGGCGATGTTGTAGAAGTAGTTGTCATAGTCCTTTGTTCGGTTCTCCGCGATCTCGATGGCCTTGATGACCTGCTCCGGAAGCAGCTCGCGCTGACCGAGCACGGTCACCTTGATGCGGTTCTTGTGAATGCGCTGATCCTCCGCCAGCTTGAGGAAGCTCTCCTCGAACAGCCGCATGAGGTAGTGCACCTCGTTCTCGTCCCGGTTGAGGTTCTCGGTGGAGAAGGCGTAGACGGTGAGAACTTTAATGCCCATCTCCTGGCACCATTCCATGACCTCCTCCAGCTTGTCCTTGCCCTTGACGTGGCCTTCCTGAACGGCCAGTCCGATCTCCATGGCGAACCGTCGGTTGCCGTCCATGATGATCGCCACGTGCTCAGGGATGTCTCCCTCCATCACCTCCTTGAACAGCCGCTTCTCATAGGTCTGGTAAGCGGTGTTCGCAATGACGCGGGTGATCTCGTTGGACATCAGGGTTACCTAACCGGTCGATTATAATCTAACTTTCGAAGTCCTCAGGGAGCCCGGCGGCCTTGACGCCGAGGTCGAAGCACCCGATGGCCGCTACCGCCCCGATGGTCCCGCGCATTCCGGTGATCTTCACGATCTTCACCCCGGTGCGCTCCGCGACATCCAATGCCTGCTGCGGCTTGTAGATGACCTTCTTGGCGTTCCAGCCGTAGTCCTCCAGCTCCTTCGGGATGCGCAGTCCTACGAAGTAGGCCATGGTGGTCTCCTGGGAGTAGGTGTTCTTCCTGAAGGCTTCCTTGAAGTATTCCAGCAATGCCGGCAGCTCGCTCTCCTTCACGGCGAAGCTGACCCCGGACGACGAGCAGTTGGTGGTCTTCTGCGGGACGTTAGGGTTCAATTGAATGATCTTGTGCTTAAGGAACGTGCCAACGGGGCATTCCCGGGCCGTCTTGAGCATCATGGACCAGGACGCTCCCTTCTCCTTGGTGTCCGTGTCGTCCACGGAGATTATGACCCGGATCAGCTTGGGGGTGATCACCGTCACCTCCACCTTGTGCGCGCCGCCTATCTTCACCTCGTCCGGATACTCGACGGCAATGGTGCCCGGTCCCTGGGGCATGCATGCGCCAACACCAACGCTGGCGCCGGCAAGGCCCACCCAGGTGGTGCGGACCTTATCTCCATCCACGATCAAAGAGCGCAGCCCCTGCCCCCCCAGGTCCTTGGAGGCCGGACCGAAGTGCAGCTCCCCCTCGCCGATGATGGTGTCCATGATGATGGTGTTCCCTTCCACGGTGATGTTGGTGATGGCGCCGCCAGCCCGCTTGCGGTTGCAGGCGTCCCATTCCACCGGACCCTTGGCGGAGCATTCCTCGATTACCTGGGCGACGCCGTTCTTCTCGTCCACCAGCGTGAAGACGCCGCGGCAGAACAGCCTTCCATACTTCTCGGTGACCTCTTCCGGCTTGAGAACTTGCACCATGATGACATCCCTTGGTTCGCTTGACGGAGGTGGATGGATATGGTTACGGTTTATTTAGGTTTGCCAGACCGAAGGTGGCGTATCGCGAAGGGACGCTGGACATGTCCAGCATCATGACGGCCCCATCCCGCAGGCGATAGAAAAGCCATTTACCCTTGCAGCCCAGCACCTCACCCCGATGACGGCCGGCCACCTCGGCGAAGGACGCCCTCGAGAGATCGTACGGCGAGAGCGGATATTGGTCTAGGAACTCCACCGCTCCCGGGTCGACGGAAACGCCGTTCAGCGTCGAGAGCAGGACGTCCAGCCGCTCCTGGTAGGTATCGCGGTCCCTTATGGAGGACTGCGCCTTCAGGAAGGTGGTCTTGCGGACCCACTGCGTGGCGTGCAGCGCTCTCGACAGCTGATTCTCCGCCTCCCTGGCCGCCCTGCGGTTGGGATAGGTGCCCAATCTGGCGATGGCGTCAGCCCCCTGTTCGATGGCCCGCTCCATGAAACGGGTGGATAACGTCATTCCCACCTTCACCAGGTCGCCGTAGAAGGCGGCGTACACGTGGGTGGGTTTGGCGCAGATCTCCCCGCCACCGTTCTTGCACCTTTCGTTCGTGATGTTGGTACCATCGCACTCCGGCTCGAACACGCAGTTCTGCACCGGGATCCAAGTGGAGGCGCACAGCGGGCACTGATCGAACTGGCCGGATACGACGTTGCGCAACTTGCACGGTTCGTAAACGCCGTCGACAAAGGAACCAACGCACCTTCTAGCCTCCGAAACCGTCAGGTCGAGGCGCTCCCCCGGTCTGAACTGGGACGTCAGTTCCTCAACCTCCTTCGCCCTCTGATCGTAAGTGACCAACGAAGGCTGGAAATCGTCCCACTCCCAGGACAGGGCATGGCGGTCGTAGGCCACCATCCCTCGTCGGCGCAGGATCTCGTCGGCCGTCTCGAACACGGAACATCGAACGAGGAACGTCGATTTAAGCCTGACCCGGGGTTCGCCGATTGTGGGGCTATCGTTCGAAGTTCGAATCAAAATCGTGACCAGGTGAATAATTCTTTTATACCAGGTATCCCGTGATGTTCTTTCATAATGTCACTGATACTAGTAAGCGCATCTACTACGGCCGCGGCGAGCAGCGCCGTGTCCATCACCACCGCCATCAGTGTCGGCGTAGGGGGCGCGCTAATAGCCATCCTGCTCATCATGCTGCTGTCGTCCCGGGAGCTCATATCCGCTTCCAACAAGAGCTCCAAGAAGGTGCTGGCCACCTTGGACTCCGCCATCGTTCCATTGCTCGTGGTGTTCTCCCTGACCATCGTGTTCCAGGTCCTGGAGATCGTGGGCACCATCAGCGTCTGAACGATTCGTTCAACGCTATCTTAACTCTTTATTCTCTCATTCTTGACGATCGTCCAGCCTTCCGGCCGCACCATAAAAGAATGAAAAGGTTCCCTCAGAGCACTTCTTCCTCTTCCTTGCGGGAGAGGAACTCCGGGGGGATCTCCTGGGCCAGGAAGACGGTCCTTCCTGCTTGGGAAATGACGTTGCCGGCCTTGATGGCCGCCTCGGCGTCTATCTCCAGAATTATCGGCGCCTCGACCCTCACCTTTCCGGCGTTCAGGGCGTCCTGGTATGTTTTCGACAGGTGCACCATCTTGCGGTCCGACGGCCTCAGTCCGGTCTCCAGGATGATGTCCGCCTCCTCAGGGGTGGCAGGATAGTAGAGGTGGTCGGGAATGTTCTCGGTGGGCAGCTTGAGATCCAGTTCCAGCGAATGGCCGTACGTCGCGCGCATCAGATCGTTGCTGATCTGATACCTTCCCTTGGGGTCGGTCTCGATTATGGCCACCAGGTGGTGAGGCCTGAGCCAGTGGTAGCGGCGGTTGCTGTCCCTGAGCGCGTTGATAAAGCCCCGGATGCTGACGAACCCCTGCTCGTCCATGTCCAGACCGAAGCGCTCCGGGAAGTGCCTGAGAACCCCGGCCAGAGTGCGTCCCAACTGGTCCAGCTCCTGTTCGCTCATCAAGAACTTGCCCGGTTCGCCGCAAATAGGGCAGGTCTCCCCGCGAAAGTATCCGTGCTCGCCGCATTCCCTTAACATAACGGTCCCTCGAACATACAAAGATGGACTTAAACTTTAGGACGTTCCTGACGCTCCAGGGACCTCTCGGCCGCCAGCACCGTGTTGCTCATGAGCATCACGATGGTCATCGGCCCGACGCCCTTTGGAACGGGCGTTATGGCGGAGGCCTTCTCCTTCACGTTCTCGAAGTCCACATCCCCCACGAAGCGGTACCCTCTGGGAGCGGACGGATCATCTATGCGGTTCGATCCAGCATCCGCAACCACCACGCCTTCCTTGACCATGTCGGCGGTGATGAAGAGCGGTTTACCAATACCGCTGATCAGCACATCCGCCTGAAGCGTTATGGCCTTGAGGTCCTTTGTCCGGGAATGGCAGACGGTGACGGTGGCGTCGATACCTTTCTGCATGAGTATGGCCGCCATCGGCTTTCCGACGATGTTGCTGCGGCCCACCACGACCACATGCTTCCCGGCGACGGCAATCCCGTACGCTTCCAGCATGACGTGAATGCCATACGGCGTCGCCGGCAGGAAACCGTCCCCTTCGCCAATGAGCATCTTTCCCACATTGGTCGGATGGAAACCGTCCACGTCCTTCTTCGGATCGATGGCGGCGATGACCTTCCCGACGTCGATGTGCCTGGGCACCGGCAATTGTACGAGTATCCCGTGCACCTTGGGGTCCCGGTTCAGCTCATCGATAAGGTGCAGGAGCGCGTCCTCGCTCAGGTCGGCCGGTTTCCGCACGGTTAGGGAATACATCCCCAGGTCCTGGCAGGCCCTTCCCTTCATGGTCACGTATGAGACCGATGCGGGGTCGTCCCCGACGATGATGACCGCCAATCCCGGAACGACTCCCTTCTCCTTCAGCGCGGCGATCCTGACCATCAGGTCCTTCCTGATGCGGTCCGCGACCTCCTTGCCTTCTAAAAGTCTCGCGACCATGTGCTGACCAGGCTTCTTGATGCCTTTGCCTTATAAAAGAATTGCCGGGCGATAAACCATTTTAAGCTAGGTCTGGATATCGGTCCTCAAGGTAGTGCATGAAGAGCAACATCGAGATCTCTCAGGAGGCCAAGGCGCTCCCGATCGACCAGATAGCCGCCCAGCTCGGGATCGCCGAGGAGGAGCTCATTCCCTTCGGCAGGCACATGGCCAAGGTCCCGCTCTCGGTGCTAAAGCGCTACGACGAAAGTCCGAACGGAAAGCTCATCCTGGTCACGGCCATCACCCCCACCCCGGCCGGTGAGGGCAAGACGGTCACCACCATCGGCCTGGTCGAAGCCCTCGGAAAGCAAGGGAAGAAGGTCATGGGCGCGATACGGGAACCGTCGCTCGGTCCCACCTTTGGTCTCAAGGGAGGGGCCACCGGCGGCGGTCTTGCTCAGGTCTATCCCATGTGGGACATCGACCTGCATTTCACCGGCGACATACATGCCGTAGGTGCGGCGCACAACCTTCTTTCGGCCATACTGGAGAACCACATCGCCATGGGGAACAAGCTGAACATAGATCCGACGCGCATCTTCCTGAAGAAGGCAATCGACATGAACTGCCGGGAGCTGCGCAACATTGTCGTCGGCTTGGGCGGGCGCAAGGAAGGCGGCATTCCTCACGAGAGCGGGTTCATAATCACGGTGGCCTCGGAGATAAGCGCCATCCTGGCCCTGACGACAGGCATGGCCGACCTGAAGGAACGGCTGGGCAAGATGCTGATCGGCTATACATATGACAACCAGCCCGTTCACGCTCGGGACTTGGGCTGCGTGGGCGCCATGGCCACGTTGCTCAAGGACGCCATCCACCCCAACCTGGTTCAGACGTTGGAAGGACAGCCGTTCTTCATTCACGGGTTCCCGTTCGCCAACATCGCCCACGGTAACAGCTCCATCATCGCCACCAAGTACGCTCTGAAGATGGCGGACATGGTGGTCACCGAAGCGGGTTTCGGCGCCGACCTCGGCGCAGAGAAGTTCTTCGATATCGTCTGCCGCAGTGACGGTTTCCGGCCGAGCTGCGCCGTTCTCGTATGCTCGATCAAGGCCCTCAAGATGCACGGGGGATGCCCCCTGAAGGCGGTGGGATGCGAAGACCCGGACGCGCTTAGAAAGGGATTCTCCAACCTGGACAAGCACATCGGGAACATCAGGCACTTCGGCGTCCCGATAGTGGTGGCCATCAACCATTTCCCGGCCGATACGGAAGAGGAGGTGCGCATGGTCCGGGAACATTGCCGCCAGTTGGGCGTGCGTTGCGCCCTGTCCGAGGTGTTCGCCAAAGGCGGTGCCGGCGGTCAGGAACTGGCCGATCAGGTCACCGAGGCGATCGAGAAGGACGAATGCGATTTCCGCTACCTGTACGAGACGGACCTTCCGCTCAAGGAGAAGATCCGCATCATCGCCACGGAGATGTACGGCGCCCAGGTCATCGAGTACGAGACGGCGGCGCAGAGGCACCTGCGGGTGATCGAGGAGTCCGGCCAAGGAAACCTGATGGTATGCATGGCCAAGACCCAGCTGTCGTTAACGGACAAACCGCAGATGAAGGGGGCGCCGACTGGATGGGAGCTCACCATCAGGGAGATATTCGTTTCCGCCGGGGCGGGCTTCGTCGTTCCGATATGCGGGCGGATCATGCTGATCCCCGGACTGCCGTCGCAACCGGCGGCGCTGGGAATTGATATCGACGACGAGGGAAAGATCACCGGTCTGTACTGAGCAGCGCCTGGGCGATGCTTATCCCGACCTCGGCCAGGTCCTCGGCCGGTAACGTTTGCGCTCCTCCGGAATCAAAGAGCATGACCGCTCTTCCTTTAACTTCATCGTCCCCCTGCCAGACCGCGATAAGGATATTCAGCCGCGGGAAGGCTTGGACGATTATCGCAGCGTCTCCCATTTCCACCGGCGTTCCTCCGAGCGCCTCAGCATCGTTCAACAATGCGCTTGGGGCTTTACCATAACGTTCCGCCAATGGCGCCAACGCCCGTTGCCTGAACGCCTCGGCGAACGGGCGTCCCGAAGGGAGCATATCGAAGGACACCCACTCATCGTCCCTTTTCCAGGTCAAGCATCCTCTCAGGTGATGCAACGTCGCCAATCCCCAGCCTCCCCCCAGCATGTCCGGGGCGGTCACGCATCGATCGGCCAGGTCGACGATGGTCTCCTCTCCAACGGTCCGCAGGACCAGCTCGCGGCCGCGCAGCTCGCCACCGGAGGCCGAGGCCAGCTCCGGGTCCGGAATACCAGAAAGGGCGTCCCAAGCCAGCAAAATCGCCTGCCGGTAGGCGGGATTACAGGGCATCCTTCCTCCGCAGGTGGTCGGCGATGCTGGTCAGCTCGCATCCGGAACGCTCGATATTCTCCAACAACCTTCTCAGGTCGGCCATGTCCCGCTCCGCATCCTCCTTGGTCCGGAGCCCAGAGCAGAAGCTCTCCACCGGATGCCAGGAATGGGTGGCGATCACCAGCAGTCCATCCCGGAAACCGTCGACCAGGTCGAAATAATCGGTGATCGGCCTCTTCCCCTCATGGTATGGCCATAGGTATGAGACGATCTTCTTGCCCCGGCCGTCACGGGACCAGCATACCGGAACCTCAGGCAATCCGTTCTTGTTGCGGTAAGGGCGAACCTTACCGTTCACCAGCTCGACGGTGTCGGAAGAATCGTACAGGAAGTTCCTTTCCCTCAGTTCATCCAGAAGAACGTCCGTCACCCTCTGGTAGGGCGCGCGGAAACCCCTTTCTCCCTTTCCAAAGACTTGATCCAAGGCCGCCTTTCCCTTGTCCAGTATGGCTCCGGTGCTTTCCCGGTCAAGCACTATCCCGGTCTCCTTGCCGGTGAAGTCCTCGTGATCGTAACCGTGCAGCGCCACCTCCTGATGGCGCATGAGGTCCCTGACGTCCATCCTCTCCGAGAGGACCTCCGCCGTCCGTCCTTCCCAGAAGAAAGTGCCCCGCACGCCCATCTCCTCCAGCAGACCAGTGATCATCTGCAGTCCCCTGGCTGAGGAATCGAATCGCGGATGCTTTCCCCCGTTGGATATGGAGCATATCTCCCCTTGGCAGGCCAGGTTGACGTCCCGGTCCACGTCCACGGTGAAGGCCACGGCGCGCACATGGGTATATCCCGCGGCCAGAACTTAAGCGGTACGGTGCCCCGCAAAAGTTTAAAATATCTGGCTAATGGTGGCAAACCTATAATGGCAGCCCCTATCGGACCGCATGGACCGGCCTCACGGCCAGGCAATTGTTCTGCCAAGTCGCAGGGGGTGGGGGCATAGCCAAGGTGGTCGTCATCGGCGGAGGCCCGGCCGGACTGGCCTGCGCGGCGGAACTGGCCGAAAGAGGGGTCAGCGTGGCGCTATTGGAAAAGCGCGAGACGATCGGGGGAAGGGCCCAGGACCTTTCCTGCAAAGGCTTGGTCCATTGCCGTCAGTGCGACGTGTGCCGGGTGCACCGCCTGCGCTCGCAAGTTCTCTCGTCCGAACTGATCACAGTGCACACCAGCGTGGAGCTGGAACAGTTGGAGCGCAACAACGGCCGATACCGCTTCGATATGGTCCGTCCGAAGGACGCCATCGATCTGGGCAGGTGCTCGCGCTGCGGCAAGTGCGTGGAAGCGTGTCCGACCGGGGCCATGACCAAGGTCGGCGGAAAGATCAGATTGGACCGCGGTTCGTGCCGGTCCATCCAGGGACTGGAGTGCGAGCGGTGCGTTAGCGTCTGCCCCGTCGGGGCCATCGACCTCTTCGGGGAGGAGCATCTGAGCGTGAACGGGAACGCCGTGGTCGTGGCCACCGGTTCGCTGGAGTTCGATGCTGCGGAGGATAAACGCCTGGGATGGGGTGAGGTCCCCGGGGTGATCACCTCCATGGAGCTGGAATCGTTCCTGGAGGGAAGAAGAGAGGCGGACATTGGCGATGGGAAGAAGTTGGCGTTCGTCCTCTGCGTCGGCTCCCGCTCATCCAGGATGGGGACTCCCATCTGCTCCTCGGTCTGCTGCAAGTATTCCCTACGTCAGGCCTTGACGCTCAAGGAGAGGTTCCCCAAGCTTTCCATGACCCTGTTCATCATGGACTGGCGCGGACTGAGTTCCGAGGATGGGCTTCTCAAAGAACTGGCATCCACGGACATCCAGGTCCTGCGCTCCCGCCCGGCCGAGATATTCGCCGAGGGCGGCGGTCCGACGGTCCGCTTCGCCGCCGGGGAGGATGTGTTCCTCCAGAGTTACGATTCGGTGGTACTGTCCGTCGGATTGGTCCCCGATACCGACGATGACACGATATTGCAGCTGGCCGTGCCCCGGGACCCCTGGGGGGACCTGAAGGACGACCACTGCTCGGAACGGGGCATTTTCCTGGCCGGAAGCTGCCGCGGTCCCAAGGACATAGGGCATTGCGTCAGCGACGGCATACTGGCCGCCGTCAAGGTCATGAAGCACCTGGAGGCGGACCATGAGTGAGCCTATGAAGGCGGCGGTGTTCATCTGCCGGGCGCATGGGGCTAACCTTGTGGCGTACCGGGGTCTGATGAAGCACCCCCGGGTCGGACACTCCGAGATGCTGCCGAGCTGCTGTTCGATGGAAGGGAGGGATCAGATCCATCTGCATCTGCTCGGACGAACGACCCAGGCGCTGCTGGTGCTAGGCTGCGCCTCATCCGAACTAAAAAAGTACCAGGACCTGGCCGCTTCGGCCGGGATACCTCCGGCCAGGGTGGCCGTTGTTCCGTATCAGATGAGGACCGCGCACGCGGCCGAGCTGGCATTGGCCAAGGTGCTGGACGATCGGGAGTCGAAGTATGCGCCGGAGGCCCAGAACGAAGGACTGCTGTTGATCGGAGAAGGCGCTTCCGCGAACGCCGCATACGAACAGGCGATCTCAGAGGGGCTGAACGTCGAACGCCTTGCTCCAGAGGATGTCAGCTGGAACGAGGCACGCCTTACCGGAGGAAGGGGCAACTTCACTCTGGAAGCAGGCGAGGTGATGCACCGGTTCGGTCTGGCGCTTCTCTCGTTCGATCTGAACGTGAATGTGGAGAGAACATGCTTCGGGGACGGGGATGCCGTGGTTGCGTTGGCCGGCGGCGAGGAATGCCTTCAGGCGTTCATCTCCGAGATCGAGAACGCCCTGTCCAAGGGCGCCAAGGTCTACGCCGTGGTCCAGGAAACGCCTTTTTCCGGGAATGGCGAGGTTGTATACCGCGATCTCCAGCTTCGGGGCGTGACGTTCCTCAGGGCCTCGGAGATGGAGGTGACCGCCGGTTCGGTGACCGTCAACGACGAGCATCTAGGTCACCCGGTGAGGATCAAGTTGGGCGACCTGGTCACTGTCAGCTCCGTAAGGCCGGAGAAGGCCGACGAGGTGCTGCAGGTCTTCGGCATGCCCCCGACACGCAAGCCTGTCGGCATGGTGCCGGGCGACAGCGGCATGCCTGGAGCGTACCTGTGCGGTTCTGCGTTCTCGGCCCATCACGAGAGCGACCTGGCCGGGATGGCCAGAGCGGTCGTCTCCTCCCTGGTCAAGATCATAAGTTCTCCACTTCCGAGGGTGCCGTTGGCAGTTATTGACCATGAGAGGTGCTCGAAATGCCTCACCTGCCTCCGGGTGTGCCCGTACGGCGCTCCTTTCTACAGCGAAGGGGAGATGTTCATCTCCATTGAGAAGTGCCAGGGCTGCGGGATGTGCCTGGCGTTGTGCCCCAGCTTAGCTATCGAAATGCCGCCCGCGGACCTAAGGGCGGAGGTCGGAGGCACAAAAATGGGAGGGGGTCTGAAATGATAGTCTGCTACTGCTGTTCCCGTTCCGGGATGCCCGCCGCCCTCTCCGCCTTGGAGGGCGGGGGATTGGACGATGTCGTTCTCAGAGAGGTCCCCTGCGCCGGTGCCGTCGAGCAATGGGATGTGCTGCGATCCTTCCGCCAGGGAGCGGAAGGCGTCCTCATCGTGGGATGCCTGCTGGAGAACTGCGCCCACCATTACGGCAGCGAGGTCGCCGCCCGCCGCTCAGTGGTCCTGGAAAGAACGGTGATGGAGGTCGGCCTCGCCCAAGGCCGAGTGGCCATGGTCCACCTGGCCGAGCATCAGGCCTCCCGTTTCCGGAAAGCTGTGGAGGATATGCGAGCGTCGATACGAGAAGGGGGTCAGGCATGATAATCGCCGAGAGGAAGCCGCTGCCCGAGGTCCTGGGAATGCTGGATGGCTCGAACGAGATACTGGTCCTGGGATGCCGGTCCTGCACGGCCATCTGCCTCGCCGGAGGGGAGAAGGAATCCAAGGCGTTATGCGAGGCGCTGGCCCTGCATTCCGAGCTCAAGGGAAAAGGCTGGAAGGTTGACACGGTCACCGTGGAGAGGGCCTGCGAGAGAGAGTTCCTGACACCCCTGAACGAATACAAGGGCACCGTGGTCAGCATGGCCTGCGGCGTCGGCGCCCAGGTGGCGCAGGACCTCTGTCCTGAGGCCAGGGTGGTGCCCGGGGTCAACACCTCCAACATGGGAGCGCCGGAGGGAATGGGCGTTTTCATGGAGAAATGCGCCGGCTGCGGCGACTGCATCCTTCATCTCACGGCCGGGATATGCCCGATCGCCCGCTGCGCGAAAAGTCTGCTCAACGGTCCCTGCGGAGGAAGCCAGAACGGCATCTGCGAGGTGTCCAAGGACACCCCCTGCGCCTGGGACCAGATCGTCAAGGCGCTGGAAAGGCAGGGTCGGCTTGAACTGCTTAACGTGAACATCCCGCCCAAGGACTGGCGGCCCAGCCGGAACGGCGGACCGAGGCGCATCGTGAACCAAGAGGCCCTGCCCGGTTCGACGCAGAGGGAATGGAGGGGCGAGGGATGAGCGTCTCTCAGCTGCAGGGAACGCTCGATTCCGGCAAGTTCGCCGTCACCGCCGAGATCGGTCCTCCGCGCTCCTGCGAGGTCGAGAAGCTCAGGGAGATGGCCCGCATGCTCAAAGGCAGCGCGCACGCCTTCAACCTCACGGACAACCAGGCGGCGAACGTACGCATGTCCAGCATCGCCTCGTCCGTTATCTGCCTCCAGGAAGGGCTGGAGCCGGTCATGCAGATGACCTGCCGGGACCGCAACCGCATCGCAATGCAGAGCGATGTCATCGGCGCCAGCGCTTTTGGAATAAGGAACGTGCTGTGCATAAGCGGCGACCACCAGACCTTCGGAAACCATCCGCAGGCCAAGAACGTTTACGACCTCGATTCGATCCAGGAGCTGATGGTGCTGCGCCAGCTCAGGGAGGGTAAGAACTGGTCCGGGGAGACTCTGCCGGAGCCGCCTCAGCTCTATCTAGGCGCCGCAGCCAATCCTTTCGCCGACCCCTTCGAGTTCCGCGTGACCAGATTGGCAAAGAAGGTCGACGCCGGGGCACAGTTCGTGCAGACCCAGTGCGTTCTGGACGTGGAACGGTTCAAGAGGTTCATGAGCCTGGCGGTGGAGAAAGGGCTGCACGAGAAAGTGCACATCATCGCCGGGGTGATACCGCTCCGCTCGCACAGGGCCGCCCTGTTCATGAAGAACAAGGTGGCCGGGATGAGCGTTCCGGACGAGCTGGTGGACCGTCTGAGGAAGGCCTCCGACCCCAAGGAGGAAGGTATCCGCATCTGCGTGGAGACTATGAACGAGCTGGCGTCCCTGAGGGGCGTCCACGGGCTGCACATCACCGCCATAGCCTGGGAGGATGTCATCCCAAGACTGGTGAACGAGGCCGGGGTCAGGCCCTGACGGTTCGAACCGCTCCACCGAAGGCCCCACCGGTAGGTTTTATTACGTTCTACTCCCAAATCTATCTGGGATTAACAATGGTTGACATAAAGGTGGATTGCTCAGGGAAGAACTGTCCCGTACCGCTCATAGAGATGAGGAAGGCGATCAGGAAGGCCGCCAAGGGCGATGTGGTGGAGATAACCGGCGACCACCCCGCCTCTAAGAAGGAGATCCCCATGGCCGTGGAGGCCTTGGGCCAGGAGCTGGAAGGCGTGCAGGAGGCCGGACCCAAGTGGACCATACGCATCCGCAAGGTGAAGGAGTGATGACATGACCGAGAAGACCACCATCATCGTGCACAGCGGGGACATGGACAAGATCTACAGCGCCCTCATCCTGGGCACCGGCTCGCTGTCCATGGGCATGGACGTGTCGCTCTACTTCACCTTCTGGGGCCTGGAACGCCTCAAGAAGGGCGGACTGGAGAAAGGTCCGTTGTCCAAGATGAACATGTTCGGCCTCGGTCGCTGGATGATCAAGAAGCGCATGAAGGCCGCCGGCGTGGAGGATCTGCAGAAGCTCATGGCCGACTTCCGGGAGCTCGGGGGCAAGATAATCGCCTGCGAGATGACCATGGAGGTCATGAAGATCTCCAGGTCCGACCTTCGGGAGGACCTCATCGACGAGTACGGGGCGGTCGGCACGTACGTGAACGAGGCCAGGGGTGCGCAGATCACCCTGTTCATCTGAGGTATGAAGATGATCTACATGGACAACGCGGCCGCCACACGACTGGACGAGAGGGTGTGGGAGGCCATGCGCCCCTATTTCCTGGACTCTTACGCCGTAGCCACATCGGAGTTCGGGCACTCCATGGGCCTGGACGCGCGGGAGGCCCTGGGAAACGCCCGGACAGAACTGGCTCAGAGGCTGGGCATCATGGAAAAGGAGCTGGTGTTCACCTCCGGGGACACCGAGTCAAGCAACATGGCATTGAAAGGGGTGGTCAGAGCCCAGGAGAATAAGGGGAAACACATCGTGGTCAGCGCCATCGAGGACTTTCCGGTGCTCAATTCCGCGAAGGCCTTGGAGCGGCGGGGTTACAAGGTTACGTATTTGCCAGTTGACGCCGAGGGAGTGCTGGACCTGGAAGCGTTAAGGTCCGCTTTGACCAAGGAAACGGTGCTGGTATCGGTGCAGCAGGCCAATCAGGAGATCGGCACCCTGCAGGACCTGAAGGCCATTGGTGATATTGCCCACGACAAGGATGTGCTGTTCCATACCGACGCCACGCACGCCTTCGCCCGGGTGCCTATGGACTACGGAAAATTACCAGTGGACCTGGTGACGATAAGCCCGCACACCATACACGGGCCGAAAGGCGTAGGTGGATTGGTGGTGAAGGAAGGAACGCCGATCTCCAAATGGATGGACGGCGGGTTCCAGGAGAGCAACCTGCGCGCGGGGCTGGAGAACATCCCCGGCATCGTCGGTTTCGCCAAGGCCGCCGAGCTGGTGACCGAGGAGGAGAACGATCGGCTGAGGACGATCCGCGACTTGCTAATCGACCGCCTGCTGGCGGAGGTGGAGGACACTACCCTAAACGGGCACCGCACCGAACGCATCCCGCAGAACGCCAACGTGACCTATCATTACGTGGAGGGGGAGTCGATCACCCTTCACCTGGACATGAGGGAGATCGAGGTCTCCACCGGTTCCGCCTGCTTCAGCCGTTCCCTGGAAGCCAGCCATGTGATCATGGGCATAGGCGGGGACCACGAGCGGGCGCACGGCTCCATACGCTATTCACTGGGGCGGTTCAACCGCATCGAGGAGGCGCAGGAGGTCGTGGAGGCCATGAAGGACATCGTGAAGAGGCTGAGGGACATCAGTCCGTTGAAGAGAGGAGGAAAGTGACATGCCATTGCCGTACAACGCCATCGTGATGGAGCATTTCAAGAACCCCCGCAACGTGGGGAAGATGGAGAACCCGGACGGAAAATCGACCGTGGGCAGTCCGGCCTGCGGGGACATGGTCTCGGTGTACATCGAGGTGGACGAGAAGACCAAGGTGATCACGGACGTGAAGTTCGAGTCCTACGGGTGCGCATCCAACATCGCCACCGGGTCGATAATCACCGAGCTGGCCAAGGGCAAGACCCTGGACGAGGCGAAGCAGATAACCTGGAAGGACGCTTCGGAAGCTCTCGGGGGACTGCCTAAGATCAAATCGCACTGCTCGGTCCTGGCCGTGGAAGGACTGCGGGAGGCCATAACCAACTACGAGGAGAAGCATGGTCTGGTCGTCGAGAAGGTGCCGACGACGCTGGAGGTCATCCGTCGCCGCCTGAAGAACGTGCTCAATCCGCTCACCGGGCTGGACATAGTGCGCACCAACCTGGTGACCGAGATGGGCGTCAAGGACGGCGTGGTCACCATCAGCATAGACCTGCCGGAGGACCACCAGTTCGCCAACAACATCCGTGAGGAGATCAAGGAGAAGATAGAGACGCTCTGGGACGTGACCAGGGTGGACCTGGTGTTCAGGAAGCCTTGAACGGTCTCCGCGATCAGATGCCGTTCGGGGCACAGATCGGCGGAACAGCCCCGGGTCAGCTTCCCGCCGCTACCGCGGAGGCCGCATCCTCCGTCACCATAACCGCCAGGTACCATCCCAACGTTATCAGTAGGGCGATGTCCCGGTGGCTCATCCCGGCCGGGGACACTTGGACCTCGCCGCTATGCTTTATCGCTGACATCTCCTTCTTCAAGGAGAACAGGTGCGCGCCGCGATGGTCCGTCACCTCGTAATCGAAGCGCGCCAATTCGTTGCGGCTGAAGGTGAACCTCTGCGCGTTGGTGAACACCAGCTCGCCGTTCCCTCTCCAGTCCAAGGTCAGCTTGGCAAGCTCCATCTCGAACTCCAGTCGGCGGACGGTCACGAACGGATGCAGAAAGCCGCCGCGTTTGAAGGAGTATCTTCCTTCCCGGAAGCTCGAGACCGCCGTGGAACGGAAGGCCTGAGGCCACTCCAGGGTGGCGTAGACGGTCTCTCCGGACACCAGCCGATGCAGGCGCTGCGTCCACTTGGGCTGCTCCCACCTCAACGACGGTACGTCTATGCAACCAAGCTCCCCGCTCATGCCTATAATATTCCCCTGAGCGTAATATCAGGGTTTGCCCCGCAGGCGCAGATTGCTTATACCCCTTCCTACCCTCCCTCAGCCATGAGCGATGTGGCCGCTGCGTTCAAGCCTATCGATGAAGGGTGGTTGAATGAATCCAGAAAGCGGTTCGCATCGCCATTCATGGGCACCAATTACGGTCACATTCCAGTGGACCCCATGATGTTGTCGCACGCCGCCATCGCCAACGGCCACACCATAAGGGAGTTCTATGAGAACCCCGAGCTGGGGGCGCACTGCGTCGCCGCGGCAATGGAATATTACGATCTTCTGCCGATAACCCACTGGTACTATTCCCTTCCCTGGCTGACCGAGATCGGGATGGAGGCCCAGTACATGGACTGGATGCCCCCGGTGCCCAAGGCGCCGCTGGTCTTCGACCCGTCGCAGGTGGAGGAACTGCACATCCCGAGCAGGGAGGAGCTTTTGAAGGGCACCACCCTCGACCAGTTGTTCCGCTCCAACGATTACGTCAAGAAGCACCTGCCGCAGATGTTCTCGCCCATCGCCATCGCCACGGACATAACCGGCAGCGGGGCGCAATTGGTCGGGGTTGACAACTTCATCATGTGGACCCTCCTGGAGCCGGAACTGGCCCACGCGCTCATACGCGTGTACATGGAGACGGCCGCCATCGGGGCCGGGCTGATATCCGAACGCTACGGCTACGCGGCCATAACCACCGGGTCCGTGCTGGGCAACAACGACATCTTCTCGGACGACATGGTAAGGGAGTTCTCCGGGAAATACCTCAACGAGTTCGTGCTCAAGTGCTTCGAGAACGGTGCCGGACCGCAGGTGTTCTACCACCTGTGCGGCAATCACGAAACGGACTACAAGGTGCTCAAGGAGGAGATGGCCTGGTCCCCCATGACCATCGTCCACATCGGCTACCAGGGAAGAGAGGTATTCCCCTCCGACCTGCTGATCCAGGAGTTCGGAGGCTACGCCACCTGCATGGGCACCGTGGACACCAAGTTGATGTTGCACGGAACTCCCGAACAGGTCTACGAGCAGGCCAAGACCCAGCTGATCAAGGGCCGCAGCTGCTCTTCCGGCTACATACTGGGAACGGCCTGCGAGGTGCCTCCGTTCACCCCGCCGGAGAACATCCGCGCCCTGAACAAAGCGGCCGAGGACTTCGGTACCTACGGAACCTGGTAAAACCCTGGATAGTTTTATTATCTATTCCCCGGAATACTATCCGGGGAAGCGAATGGAGGAGGAGTGGCGGAAGGCCACGGTCCAGAGATGGAAGGCGGAGCAGCGCTCACGCCCCACGGCCGCCGAGATGGACCAGTGGGAGATAACCGTGGCCGACCTCAAGGTCCGCCTTAAGCTGGAGGAGGAGAGCAAGGCCCGCTCCGAGATCTGTCACCGTCTGGCCATGGCCAACGTCAAGATGGAGAAGTATGACGAGGCCATATCCTGGGCCGATCTGGGTCTGGAGGAAGGGGTGGGGGAGTGGAAGGAACAGCTGCTCGAGACCAAGGCGCTCGCCCTATTCCTTTCCGGTGAGGAGATGAAAGCCCTGGCTGTCTTGGACCGGGTGAAGCCCGCCTCCCAGGAAATGTCCCAGCCCCAGGCGGCGAGTTCGAAGCGCCCTAACCTCCGCCCCGCTGATCCCGTTCTTAAGCTGGTCTGCTCGCATTGCTCGTCCGAGATGACCTATGGGCAGCTGCGTTGCCCGGACTGCGGGGCCAAGGTCGATGACGGATTCAAGGTCGTACGTTCCACACCCAACGGTTCCGAGGACGTCTCGTTGCATGGGGAGATGCATCGCCAGAAGAAATTCTCCCTCATCCTGACCGATTACACGGTCGATTACGATGATCCCATGAACTTCCTGACCACGCACCGCATTAGGTTCATGGGCGGAGAGATGACCGTCATCACAGAGAGGTCCTGGTACGTGAAGATCGGGTTGTTCGCCCAAATCTTCCTTTACGGGATATTCGCCCTCCTGTTTTGGAAGATCGCCACCTCCCCTGCCGCGCCATTGGGTCTGGTGGTGACCTTGATCGCAACGTTCCTGGTGTTCATCGCGCCTCTCTCGTTGATCTATCTCTGCGTCGTGTTCCCCAATTTCCTGGTGACGACCACTGATGTCCCCGTCGCGAAGTGACGAACAGGTCGATCAAATTCGTCATTCATCGTTCGTTGAGCCCGATTCTGTGGGCAAGTTATAAGCCGGGTCCGGTCAACGGTTGCCTTGGAGGTGTCACATGACGTATTTTCTGGTGACGCACTCTTGGAAAAAGGAGCAATACAAGGTTGTGGCCAGAAAGGTGATCGAGGCCCTGCAGAACCTGCCCAAGGGGACCATGATCGTCAACAGCCACGTGGACGCTCGGCTGAACGGTGCCTGGTGCGTATATGAGACGGCAAACCCGGATGAGCTGGTCAAATATCTGATGAACAGCGTTCCAGAGATGACCAGTCAAGCCATCCCGGTCATCCAGTTCTTCCCGCCAGGTCCGGACCTGTACAAGATGATGCACATCATGTCGCAGTAGGCCGGACGCTTGCGTTAGTGAAGGAAGCCACCTTCCGCATATCAGCCAGGGGGCTATGTCCCCCCTTCTTCAGGCCCTTAGGAAATCGTCGCAGTAGAGCTTCTCCGCCCTCAGCAGCTCCCCGGCCTTGATCACCGCCATGAGCTCGGCGTCCTGCACGTCCACTATGGCCGCGCCGAGCCCGGCGCCCATGAGCATGGCCAGGAACGTCCGGTTCAGCATGCTTCTTTCCTTGGCCCCGTTGGAGACGTTGGAAAGGCCGACCACCGTTCGCGGCGCCGGGTCGTTCAGGGTCTGGAACAGCTGCATGGCCTTGATGACCTTCATGGCCTGGTCCTGGGCGGCCTTGATGGGCATGACCAAGGGATCAAGGAACAAACGGTCCGGCATGATCTCGTGTTCCATGGCCGTGGTCATCATCAGCATGGCCATCTCCGCCCTGGACTCGGCGTCGTTAGGGACGCCCCGTTCATCCATGGTCAGGCAGATCACTTCCGCGTCATGTTCCCTCGCCAGCGGGAACAGCGCCTGCATCTTCTTCATCTCCGCCGTCGTCGAATTGATGATCAGCTTGTTGCGGCAGGCCTTGACGCCAGCGGTCATGGTCTTTATGCCGGGAGTGTCGATGCACAGCGGGAGGTCGGTAACCTCCTGTACGGTCCGCACCAGCCAATCCATGGCCGCCGGTCCGTCGTCCCTTCCCGGACCCACGTTGAGGTCCAGAGCTTGCGCCCCGCACTCCATCTGCTGGACGGCATGCTGCTGGATGAACTTATCGTCCCTGGCGTCGATGGCCCGCCCGACCGCGGCGAACAGTCCGTTCAATCTCTCGCTGATGACCAACATCTATTTCAGAAGGTCATGTCCGCGGACCGTTTTAAGCATTCCCGCCCCGCCCTCCCAGGTCCCTGATGGGACCTACCGCGGTAAGAAAGAGAAGATATGGCCAGTGCTCAGCCGATTCCTATCGGCTATCGCTATCTTTAATAGGGAACGGGCAATATACCCGTGGCATACCATCCTTTGTGGTGTGCCCATCCCACCGAAGGAATTCATATGGTCAAGGTCGAACGGGCGGTCATCAGCGTCTCGGACAAGGATGGTATCGTTGACTTCTGCAAGGGGCTGAGCCAGCTGGGCGTGGAGCTCATATCCACCGGCGGCACGGCCAAGCTGCTGACC
>CAZPFU010000013.1:0-47026 GCA_964585915.1 uncultured Methanomassiliicoccus sp. | reverse complement strand
TCGATTATCTCGTAGAAGTCGGCGTGGTCGGAGTATGCAAAGCCCTGGTCCATGCCCCAGCCCATTTTTCCCAAAGAACGTTCCCTGGTGTCCAGGCACCAGCCTGACACGTCGGCGGAGCGCTTCTTCTTGAGAACGCTCAAACCGTTCTCGCCCCAGGCCCCCGGGCTGATCACGAGCTGCGGATCGCGGTCCTGAGGATCGAACGGCAGATAGTCAAACCTCAGGTCTTCGGATTCGATCAGGCGCGTTGTATCTAGAACAGAACCGTGCAGGCGGGGCTGGAAGTCCCTGAGCATGGTGATGAGCTCCTGCGACTTGCCTAATGGATAAGCGTGCAGCACGGCCGAGTATCCCTGATGCAGAACGTCCTCCACCCAGTCGTGTATGACCTTGATCATCTCGCGGCGGTCCGGGAACTTGTAGCGAGGGTTTCCGTACGTAGCCTCGACGATCAGGATATCGCACTTCTGCGGCCTGGCACCTTCGATGTCCAAGCGGTCCTGCGGGCAGAAATCGCCGGTGTACAGGACCTTCTGCCCGGCGTCCATAAGGAACATGTTAGAACCCAATATGTGCCCGGCGCCGCTAGCCTCCACAAGTGGGCTGCTACCCAATTCCACGCTCTCCAGGAACGTCTTGGACTTCTTGCTCTTGACCCGGCCGCGCATGCAGCGGAGGGTGATGTCCGAGCAATGGATCGGGCCGCCGGCGAAGCTCGACGGCATGTGGTCGGAATGGGCGTGGGAGATGCAGCAAATGGCCTCCTCGGAAACCTTGCGTGGATCGAGGAAGAACTTAGAATCACCGCAAATGACCTCGATGCCGTTGCCTAATTGAACGGAAGGCCCATCCCTTTCCATTGTCCGTGGAATGCAGCCTCAGCTATTTACTCGTAACGAAGCGGCCTTCGAAAGTGGCATCGGGTTCGCCTGATCTTGCGTCCCGGACGTCAATAGGCGAGCATGATCATGACCAGTACGGTCAAGATCACCAACCCAATGCCCAGGAGATACCCGAACATCTTCTTGCGCCGGACCTGGCGTTCGTACGGATATGACATCGTTTCCCTCGTGGATATTTATTGATTTGATTGGGATATAGATATTGCTTCGATATTGTCGGAGGAAATGGATAATACTTACAGAGTGATGTATCGCTGGCACTGCAGGGCGATAGCCCTCGGCAAAATTATCGTGTTCATCCCGGACTGGAAGTGAGCGCTGGTTCCGGAAACGTTCAGCACGACCAGGTACACCTGGTCATCGGCGCAGTAGCGGTAGATGCCCGTTTAACCGGTATCGAGGCCGTAGTCTCCCTCGTCTCCCGTGCCGTTGATGACGATGACCTGAGCCTTTTCCGCGACGGCGCGCTCCATCTTCATCTTGAGATACGCGTCGTAGCTGCCGCCGCTATCGGCACCAGTGCCGATGAAATATGGCGAAGACATGTTCCAGTAGGCGTTGTACTTGTTCGAGTTGTCCGGATCGATGTCCAGCTGCGCGTCGTCGCCGAGCCAGCCGGTGTTCTCGGCCACCGCCTCGAACTCCACGTTGACGTAGGTCGCCGTCTCTGGGATATCCATGTCGTAGATCCAGTTCAACGTGTACAGCACGTTCTTGGTGGCGCTGATGCGCTTGGTCGCGAACTCCTACTCTTCATCCTGATAATTTATTACGAAGAACACTTCGACCTACTCTTGTATGCTGATGGAGCTCAACGTTTCGTATTCAAGTAATAGATGATTATTATGAAAAACACCCGTGTATCACCTATACGCGTCGAACATGACTGCTTGGATATCCAATCGGTGGTTGGAGTTGCGTTCATAGATCTCACCGACACCGTCCCCTTTATCTATAATAGGGATTCCCCATTGCTCGCGGAAGAAACGAATCATCATGTCGATCTGAGGGGGATATTTTAATCCTGTTTTATATATTGAGTTATTATTTAAATATATAATGAGCCCGCCAGGAGCGTTTTTCCAAGTAATATAATTGGAAAAAGTTAAATCTTGAGTCATGGTCCCTCTAATAACGAATATCTTTTCGATGTCTTTCCTGAGTAATTCTTTTTTAACTCCATGCAGGATATCGACGGTGTTCCTATAGACCTTGATTCTATTTGAAAAGATGATTATGGAAGTGGCCGCTTTTATATCGGAGGTAGTTACGAATTCTGCATAAAATATTAGTATGGCCGCCCCTAATGCGAGAACTACTGACCCGATATTAGGTATATTATAACTCCCAATAAATATTTCTTCAATTATTATATATATGCACGATGTGTAAAAAATTCTTAAGAGCCACAGCAATAAAACATATGTCATTCGATGGCTGTATGTGGTCGACATCAATTTCTTTGGGATTCGTTCAATAAATATGATATCCTTATCCCGAATCAAGCCATCACATCCACTAATCCTGTGAATAAACTGATCGATGAAAATGCGATACAGATTTTTCCAACTGGAGTCCTTTTTGCACCATCCAACCCAGCCACCAAACCTACGCAAGTGAAGAATAATCCGGTGTAATCTAGTAGATCATTATCTTCCTGATCATCCCCGACGTCAATCCAGAATAATATCAATCCTATACAGCTACATAGGAAGCTAATTGATGATTTGATCTTTTTTCCTATCTCGAGATCATCATCACCTAAGTCACCAAACACGCTTATCTGTCCGAAGAAGAACGAACTGAGAACTGCGAAAACGGAAACGACGGTAGCACTCAGCTGAACACCTTCTGATGTAAAAAAATCGAAAATTGAATATGATATATTGGCCACCCCATTGATTATAGAATCGATCAACCAATGGGCCCCAGCCAATCCTGTGACCATCCCCTGCATAACAATATCTATCAGTACTGGACTGATGAGAAGAAGGACGAAGCCGAACGGGCCAGTAATCGTCTGGGCCAGGCTAATACCGATAATGACCATTGTTGCAATGGCCATGAGGAGCTTGAATGTCGTGCTTCCGAACATGAAATCGAATATTTCTTCTGCGGCCTGGAACACATCTATATGTCCTTTTTCAACACTAGTTGAAACGTTTTTTACCACAGAAATTATACCTATTGCCCATGATACAAAAGAGTCCCGGACGTTGTTCAGAGGCTCAGCGATAAGTGATTGATATGCTGTTTTTATAAGTTTAACTATATAATTTACACATGCCCAGAATGCGTCAACGATTCGGTCCACTGCATCCTGCACCTCATCCCAGAGGTCTGATGCCAGGTTGCCGATCGCATTCAGCCCTTCCCTGACCAGGTGCGCCAATAACAACAGCACGCCGCCGGTCGCCACCCAGACCAGGAAGTCGAACACCATTCCGGCTATATCGTTTATTATGTCCAGGGGGTCAAGGAAGCTAGGTCCCTCACCCATTCCCGAGTTCATGACGGACGTGGGTATGGCGGAAAGGATGTCGTTCGGAAGGTGAAGCAGGTAAAGCGACGTTGGCGCTATCGTCACGCTGTTACCGACGCGCGCGCCCGTCGCGTTATGCGTCAGCATCGTCAATATCGTTTCGGCCTGCGTCGCCGTCACGTTCTTCGATATGACGGCGATGATGTGACCGGACGCTGAGGCACTGGAGACGTTGGTGCTGTAGAACGATGCTCCGCTAAAAGGCGTATTGCCGACGTTCTGCAGGTCGTAGAGCGTGTCGTTGAGCTGGCACTGCAGGGCGATCGCTCGAGGAAGGATGATGGCGTTCATGCCGGACTGGAAGTGAGCGCTCGTTCCGGTAACGTTCAGCACGACCAGGTACACCTGGTCGTCGGCGCTGTAGCGGTAGATTCCAGTGGAAACTGTGTCCAGGCCGTAATCGCCTTCCTCTCCCGTTCCATTGATGACGATGACCTTGGCCTTCTCCGTCACCGCGCGCTCCAGCTTGACCTTCATGTAGGCGTCCGTGTCATGATCGAGGGTGTCCTTGCTCCCCTGGAAGGACAGGATGTAGGGGTTGGAGGAAAGAGCCCACGTGACATCGTGGTCCAAGTTGCCCGAGGGCGACACGTCCAGCTTCTCGTCGTCTCCGGTGAGCACGGCGTTGTCACCTACGGCGAGGAACTCCAGGTCGACCGAGGTGATCGTCTCTTCTATATCGATGTCGTAGACCCATCCCGGATAGTACAGGACATCGGTGTGCGCGTCCAGCCGCTTGGTCGAGAGCTCCTGGTCGCCGTACCTGATGACGAAGAAGATGTTGCAATCGTCGTCACCTAAGTTGACGTCCTCCCTGGTCTTGTATTCCATGATCGTGACACGGAGCACGGCGTCGCCCATATAGAGGTCGACGAGATCATTGTACCCGTCATCGTCCGTGTCGGCGCGAGTGGGGTCCGTAGCGGAGCCGCATTGCGTGCTCCCCAGGATCTCGTTCCTGTCGGAGACGCCGTCACTGTCGCTATCTGAAGCTCGTGGATTCGTGTACCAGCCATCCGTTCCGAACTCCACCTCCTCCCCATCGAGGATGAGGTCGTTATCGGAATCGCTGTCGAGCGGGTTCGTCGTGCCATTCACCTGAAGGCGCGCATATTCCACCCGGCCTTGCGTTCCAGGAGTGGCATCCCTTACGTAGATGTGCCATTCCGCGCCTGTTGACAGATCGGCAGCTGTGTACGGCGATGTGAAAGGAGAGGCTGCCACGAACAGGTTCCTGAGGATGAAGTAGTTCGCTCCGCTTCCGCTGTAGGCGGTCTTTATGGTCTTCTGCGTGCTGGTTCCCTTCGCTATCTTGATCTCGAGCTGGTACTGAGAACCGTGCATTATGCCGAGGACCAGGCAGAAGGAGGTTATGGCGGATGCGCCACCCTGGATGGCCGGCACGCTTATGGGAATGTTCAGCCAGGTGTTGTTGTCCGGTATCAAGTAGGAATCATCGATAGACCAGGAATATGAATACTTCTCGGAACCGTCGAGCAGTCCATCGTTGTCCGTGTCGGGGTCGCAGGGGTCCGTCATGTAAGCGGTCGTCCGTTCCACATTGTCGTTCAGACCGTCGGAGTCCGTGTCCGCGGAGAATGGGTTCAGATCGTAGATATGGGCGCCGATCCCGGCCATGCTGATGCGCATCGCCTCGTAAGAATTCCCATATGTATCGTCGTCCGAATCCATGCAAATGGAGATGGAATCCACGTAGACCGAATTAACGGATGTGATCTCGAACAGGAGATTGACCGCTCCACCCGGTGTATTGTCGTAGACGCTCTCAGCTGACGTGACAAAGCTGGTGGTCTGCCAAGCACCATTTAATACCAGATTGCCAAGGGCCATATAGTCACCGTAGGCGCTGCCCTGATATTGTTTCAGATACGCCGTCCCCGACGTACCTTTATAGGTCATGGTGACCACATATGCGGTATCGCTCTGCGCCCCGTTCAGGTAAAAGTTGGCATACATACCAGCCATGGTCCTTCGAACCGTTCTAGAATCATAGGTGTAAGGTGAAGACCATTCGGAATTCGCCAGGATGCTTATCCCGGGTGTATGCGAATTGGCATCGGAATCTCCGGTCGCTCCCACATCGGTGGTCGATTGGGAGGTCCACAATACCACCCTGGACAAGTTGACGATCGGGGACGCCAGCCTTATGTGCAGGTTCGTTCCCGGGGTGGTCGAATAGATGTCGAAATAAGATGCGGGGTCCAACTGTATCACCGCGGACGTCCCCCAGCTTTCAAGCGTGCCGATGTTGTCGTACGAAGAACCGTCCCATTGCTGTACCCCGATCCCATGACAGGAATCGAGGTTCTGGAACTCCAGGAAGTACGTGATATCGGTGCGCGGAAGCGATACTATCAAGGTGGCGTAGGTGGAACCGTTGACGACGGCGGACCCGATCTGCCAGTTGTTCTCCAGCATCACTCCGGGGTTGCACTGCGAGCCTCCAAAGAAATCGGAGGCGTAGGCGATCGGCATCGCGTCGATGGAATCGATCACCACCTGATGATCGAAGCGCATTCTTACGTTGGAAGCGTACAGCGTGGAAGAGGAATCGGAGAGCATGTCGCTCTTCAGGACGAAGCTGTAGGTCCAGGCGATGGATCTCCCGGGGAGCGTGGCAACATTGATCCATGATTCGCCCACCAGCACCGATACGCCCACGTCGGCCGATGACGTGTAGGCGATCGCCACCTCGTAATAGGTGTTCGACTGGTATGTACCGTTGTAAATGTTCAACAGGAAGCTTCCATTGACCATCGTCTCCCTCATGCCGCTGGACGCGGCATACCATCCGGTGCCGTCCATGATGACCAAACCAGGAGTGTGCGCCATTACGTCGTTGTCACCAGTAGTTCCGACGTCCAGATAGTGATGTTCCCAGGCGCCTAGCACCTGAACGTTCAAACCGTACAATCCCTGCCCGGTCCCGGACTGGTGGAACACCCGCATCTTCCAGACGCCGTCCGCGTTTATCGCGTACTGAACGTTCTCATCCACACCGACGCCGCTGGTCGATGAGGCGACCTGTGTTCCAGATGGATTGAACAGATACAGGTTGTAATCGAAGTTCGAGGGGACGCCCATTGCGATCTTGAGCGTCTCGCCGCTCAGGAGCAGGATGGAATAATAGTCATTCGTATCGAACGTGCTGTCCAGATAACATGTGAAAGCGCCCCTGGTCAGCAATGAGGCGGAAGTTGCGTCGTCTCCAGCATCGCAACCGAGGTTCCCGTCCTCTGCGTTCTTGGTGGTGAATGAACTGTCTGTACCATATCCAATGGCGTTCGGATCGGCCGTCGCCGCGGATTCGACCTTGAAATGATACAGCGTGCCGCCCTGCAGCCCGTTGATGTCAACGATGTGCGAGGTCCCGCTGTTACCCGATGCGATAGAGCCGTAGCTGGTCGTCGTTCCATAATTGACCAGGCTGGTCGCCTGCACGTTCGTCGTCCATGTTATGCGGACCGAGTTCAGATCGGTCAGCGCGGATGCGACGGAGGTTATTGTGACGGTCATCGCCGTGGCCGAGGTGAACGTCCGGTCGGATGTGACGGCACTAAGCGAGAAACCATTGTAGGAGTAGGCCGAGGATATCTTGTAATGATACAGGGTATTTGAAGCCAGATTGCTCAATGTGAGCGAATGGGAGTATGAATAACTGCTCGATGAGACATAGCTCCCATAGGATGAGGTCGTACCGTAATCTACCCTTGAATTAGACTCTCCATCGGTGGTCCAGGATATCACCGCGGAACCTGAGGAAACGGATACTGATATGGAATAGATGTGCAGAACGCTTGGGAATGTTTTAAAAATTAATGTTTGGGAACTTTTTGTGGAGGTTCCACCAAAGATGCTGGCAGTAATGTAGCCCTTTGCATAATAAGTAGTATTGGGATTGAGATTGGCCATTACTCCAATGAACGTATTGCCGCTCGATGTGCAATTGACACGGTTGGTCAGGGTCGAAGATGCTCCCCACATCATATAACCGGATATGGGTGTACCAGATACAACGAGATACATCCGCAGTTCGGCTTGATTATTTGTGACATATTGTTCGTACAAATTGACATCGAACCCAGGGACCGGGGGCGGGGACATGATGATGACGTCGGGGGCATCGTCCTTCTTCACGGTGTCCAGGTTCTTCTTGATCTTGTCCTTGGACCCCTGGATCGTTTCTTGGTCGGCATAGGGAGCGTAAACGAAATAGACCTCTATCGACGCCTTCAGCTCCAGGGCCTCTTCAACAGCGGCGGCCTCATTCTTGTTGTCCAGGAATGCGACGATCCTATCCAATTTCTCAATGAGCTTCTCCCTGGAGATGTTGCCTTCGGACAGCGTATCCTCACCCAGGGACCGGATGAACTTCTTAAGCCGAGGGATGTCGGGAATGACAAAATCCATGTCGTACTTCAGGAACAGCTCCTGCGAATCGTAGTGCTCCTCGACATAGATGCAGGAGATCACCCCTGGGGAAGTTGATAGAAGCAAAGGCGAGCTGGCATTGAGGCCGGGAGTTGATATCGCTTCAGGACCCCGAACGGTCTGGCCTTGCAGATCGCAATCGAGATAGAGAACCGTGGACTTGTTCCCATCGTCTTTGGCATACGCTATTCTGATGTTATCATCAAGGACCATCATCGACGCGCCGGTGATCGTTCCCTCGGGCTCAAGCAGGCTACAGACAGACCAATATTCCGGAACGCCCAGACAGCGCGCGAGCCGGACGAATCCCTTCTCGATGATCAATAACCTCAATGCACCGTCGATCATCTGAAGATCGATCCCGACCAGATCGGAGGTCTGGCAGATCGTGGAAGGGGAGGTGACGATGGTACCGTTCCCGGCCAATTGCATGAACATGATCTGATCCGACGGTTCATAGTTCAGGGCGATGTTGATCGAATCGTCCGTCATGAACAGGTCAAAGAGGTCCGAGGCGAAGGGGAGGCTCGCCACTATCGTCGCGTTTATCTCGTCGTCGTTCACTATTATGGACGCTATTGAAAGATGCCTCTGGCCTTCGTTAACGATGTTCAATCCCAGGTACTGGCCTCCCTCGCCCCCTATGAGCACGGGCGAATCGCCCGGCGCGACCGAATAGACCGAGCTCCAATCTTCGCCATCGGAGGAGTAGAGATAGTAAACCATGGATGGGGAACCTGCGGATGACCTTGCTTCGAAAGCCGCTGCAATGGACCCTTCCGAGCAGCATATTGATATGTCGCCGATCGAGTAGAATGTGGATGTCAGGGCGGAATCGGGAGTGAATTGGTTCAACGAATCGTTTGAGCGTTTCCACATCAGGCTTTGCGAGCCTGTGTTGCCATCAACCCATAGAAGATAGGTCACGTCGCCATCGACCGCGATGTGCGGGTCAGCCGCTCCATCGTTCGAAATGGTCAACCTCCTATCCTGATGCTCCATCGCGGAAGCCTGCTCATTTAGGCTTTCCCCGGCCTCGTCGACCGTCTCCGCCCGGACGTCCGACCCTATGACATAGAACGCCGCTATGACCATCAGATAGACACAGGCTACGCTGATCCATTTCTTAGCAAATGAGTTCGTCCAACTTCCCCCCTAAGATGTTTGAAAAATTAAGTTTTTCATTGATATTTAACTGTGATTGGAGCATTCTCCTTTCGTAGAATGATCCTAAAGAGGGGACTGCGCAGCCGTTTTTACAATGATACATCTCATTTTCACCCACCTCCCCCTGTCAGCCCTTTATACCCTCAAGGCGAAGTTGGTGCGGTGAGCAGATGTACCGCTCCATGCCCGAGATGGTGACCGAACCGCTGGTCCATGATTTCCACTCTGTGACAGATGGAATGCTGGCCACCACCGCCATACCCCCGGTGGACGAACTGCTCGGCGGATTGGAGCCGGGAACGGTCACTACCATCGACAGTTCGGACAAATTGCTGTTCACCCTGGTCAACATGCTGAGCGTGAACTTCGTGCGCGAGTGGCATCGCGACGTGATCTGGGTGGACGGCGGGAACTCCGTCAATCCCTACGATCTCACGTATGTGTGCAAGCGCTTCCGGCTGCGGCCGGAGGAGGTTCTGAACAGCATCAGCGTGTCCCGGGCCTTCACCGCCTACCAGATGTCCACCTTGGTCGAGGAGTCTCTGGAGGAGGAGCTGTGCCGCAACAAGGGCGGCATGGTGGTGGTGTCCTGCTACCCGGACCTCTTCCAGGACGCGGACATGGACTGGGAGGAATCGCTGAAGCTCATGGAGAGGGGCATGGGCAAGCTGCGTTCGCTGACGGCCAAGCACCGCACCGTGAGCGTGGTGACGAACTACGGTCTGGCGAAGCTCATGTACCGCAAGGGGTTGCGCTCCCTCTTCTATGAGAAGGTGGACCGTGTGGTGAGCATAGAGCACCGCTCCGGCTACGTGCGCATCTCGCTGCCTAGGGAAGAGAAGGAGATCATGTATCGGCCGGTCCCGGCGAACCAGACCACTTTGGACGAATATGGGAGGCGGTTCTGATGGGCCGCACCGTTCCAACGTACCGCATGGCCTCGGAATCTCTCTTCCAGAGCTGGAACGATTACCGGAGAGCGCTGCCGCAGGAGGACCGCGAGGCGTTCGATCGGCTCTCCGACAAGGTCCGCATGCACGCCTCCGCTTGTTCCGTCGCCGCCTTCCTCGACCCTCTGGAGGGGGCGCTGCTCTCCATCCTCCTGGAACAGGAGAAGGAGCTGGAGCGCCTGCGCAAGAAGGCCTGATCGAATGCACGGATGGATCCTGGACTGCTACGCGGATGAGGTCAACAATGAGATGGTGACCTGGATAAAAACGTCCACGGGAATGGAGCGCATTTCTGACCGCGAGTACCGTCCGTGCTTTTACGTGAAACCGTCCGCGGAGCGCCGGCAGGACCTGCTCCTCGGCCTCAAGGAAGCTGGCGTGGAGCACCGCTGGGAGAAGCACCGGACTTGGTTGACAGGACCTTTGGAGGAAGTGCTGAAAGTTACCCCGCGCGGCTACCGCAACCTGATGCCCTTGGCGAAGACCATAGACAAATGGGGATGCCACCGTGACCACACGCTATTCAATGTCGATACGCGCATGGACACCCGCTACTTCCTGCACCGCAAGGTCTTCCCGATGGGATTGATGGACGTGGACCGCTGGAAGAACCTGGACACCCCGTTCCGACTGGACTATCCAATGCCCGAGCTGCGCACCTGCGAGCTGACGCTAGAGACATCCGCCCGCAGGGGCATGCCGACGTTGGAGGACCGCCTGAAGCGGGCCACGCTCGATGATATGGTCATGGAGGGCAAGGAGGCGGACATCCTGGAGCTGCTGCAGCAGGCCCTTCGGGACCAGGACCCGGACGTGCTGATCACCGACGGCGGCGATAGTTTCCATCTCCCGTTCCTGGAGAAGTGCGCCGAACGGAACGAGATGGAGCTGGAGCTCGGACGGGAAGGGGGAAAGCGCCGCGGGAAGGGCAAGAGCTACTTCACTTACGGACGCATACTGTACAAACCGCCAGCGTACAAGCTGCGCGGGCGTATCCATCTAGACAAAGGGTCGTCGTTTATCTTTCAGGAAGGGAAGATGGCCGGACTGATCGACCTCTGCCGCCTTTCCCGCATATCACTGCAGGACATGGCCCGCATGTCCCCGGGAAGTGCCATAAGCGCCATGCAGGTGAACGAGGCCAGTAAGATGGGCTCGCTGGTGATGTGGAAGAAGAACCTGCCAGAGGATTTCAAGACCGCCGCCGAGCTGGTCGTCTCGGATAGAGGCGGCCTCATCTACGAACCGAAGGTCGGCCTGCATGAGCACATCCAGGAGGTGGACTTCACCTCGCTGTATCCGAGCATAATGGTGCGCCACAACATCTCCCCGGAGACCCTCAACTGTGATTGCTGCCAGGACAGCGGGGAGCCGGTGCCCGGGCTGGGCTACTGGACCTGCTCCAAGCGCAAGGGTCTGCTTGGTCGTGTTCTAGAACCGATCGTGCGTCGACGTATTTCGCTGAAGCGCCTGAAGAACGAGGGCGGACGGCGGAGCGCCATATACGACCAGCAGGCCAAGGTGCTCAAGTGGGTGCTGGTGACCTGCTTCGGTTATACCGGTTACCGCAACGCCCGCTTCGGCCGCATCGAGTGCCACGAATCGATCACCGCCCACGGACGTGATATATTGATGATATCAGCGGAGGTGGCCGAGCGCCGAGGATTCCGAGTGTTGCATGGTATAGTGGACTCGCTTTGGCTTTCCGGCGATGGAGATGTGGAATCCTATTGCCGGGAGATAGGACAGCGCATGGGCATACCGTTGGTCTGGGACGGGGAGTACAAGTGGATAGTGTTCCTGCCGAACCTGACCAATGGGGCGGGCGCTTTGAACCGCTATTATGGCGCGTTCCAGGACGGGGAACTGAAGGTGCGTGGCATCGCTCTGCGCAGAAGGGACACTTGCACGCTAGCCAGGGAACTGCAGCAGGGCATGCTCGATCGGCTGGTGCTGGGAGAGGACGCTGAAGGATTCCGTCATCGCATCCCGGAAGCCTTGGACGTTCTTGATTCGTACATACGGAACCTCAGGGACATGGAGACCCCGCTGGAGAAGCTGGTGCTTTCGAAACGAATAACAAGGGAGCTGAACGAGTACCGACAGAAGAACGACCAGTTCCGTGCGTTGTGCCAGCTGGAGGACCAGGGCTTCCGCACGCCGCCCGGCGAGGCTGTTGAGTTCATCATGATCAAGGGCAAGGAAGTGAAAGTTGCTCAGTTCCTGGAAGGCGATGAGGAATACGATGTCGGGCGGTATGAGGAGCTCTTGTTCCGAGCCGCTGGGGAGCTTTTATCGCCATTCGAGCTCGGCCAGGACCATCTGCGGGATTTCTACCGCAGGAACGGGGCGAAGTAGTAGAGGAGGATCGGCAGAAGCAGGCAACCGGTGAGATGCACCCTGCTTATGCCGACCTTTCCGGGTACCATGCCGAGGATGGTCGATAACGTCAGCAGTACCAGGCCGCCGGGGCCGGCTAGTAAGAACGACAGGACGATCATGCCGATAAGGGCGCCCTGGTTCAGTTTGGTCAGGTCCCGTCCTTGCGCCTTGAGCAGCAAACGACGACCGAGACGCAAGGTTAGGACATAGGATACCAGGGACGTGAACAGTATGCAGAGGAGCAGGGACGGCATGTCCGTTACGGAAAGAGCGGGCATGGCCTCCTGCATCGCCAGCAGCGTACCGCTCCTTCCCTTTCCGATGAGAAGTAACGTTCCTAGCCCGAGCACCGCCGCTCCCGTTCCCACGGCCGACACGGTGGATATGAACTCCTCCGGCCCTCCACGGGAGCGAGGGAGCATCGTAGAGAGCACGGCTCCGGCCGTTGCTGTAACTCCGGGCAGCCAGCCGACCAGCCCGCCCATGAACGAGCCTTTCAAAGCCCCGGCAACCGAAGGCGATACGTCCGCTTCACCTTCCTGTTCAGGCATACGGCCGCGCGAGGAACCGATTAGCAACGGCAGCCCGAAGAGGCCCGTAAAGAGAGGCATCAGCATGTTCCCCTCCATCCCCTTCCATATATCCTCACCTGGAACCAGGCCGTCCATGGCCGTGACGCCCAGGACACCTGAGCAAAAGAAGAGTAGAACGGACCATCCTACGATGGGAAGACGGTCCTTGCGGACGATCCATTTGCCGATCAGCGTCTGGTCCCCGGCCAGCATCCCCTGGCCACGTATCCGAAAGGTCTGCAATGGCGCCCGCACGTACCAGATCCCATGACGGCGGTGCACGTTCCCGATGACCCTGGCCGAGTCCCCATGCACCGGGACATGCCTCTTCAACGATATCATCTTCGCCGGTGTGGAACGGCCGTCCCTCATGTCCAACTCCGCTTTGGGATCGGCCTTCCCGCTTTCGGTCCAGAACAGTAGGAAAGGAACGCATAGCAGCAGCCAGGGGATCGCCGGGGCAATGTCATTGAGGACGTTAGAGATCTGAACGTGAACGAACGGTAACGGGAGCAGGACGATCGTCCCTGCCATGGCCCCGACCAGGCTGCCCTGGGCCGCGGCCTGCAGAGCGTTCATTCCCTTGCCTTCTAGAAGAAGCCGGTGCGATGGCAGCACTGACATGCATTCCGTCTCGTCCGGCACGCCCATGATCAGGGACGGGATGTAATCCAGGAAGGAATGGCATATCGCCGCCGATAGGATCGTGCAGGCCAGCAGCAGTGGGGGCGGAAGAGAACATCCCGTCGATGAGCAGATGCCCTCCAGGAAAGGGGATAGCGACGGGACGCTGATGACCAGCAGCACCGCCAAAGTGTTAACGTGAATGCCCGGCGCCAGTCCTGATAACGCCCCAAGGCCCATGCCGAAGAGGGTAAAGTATAGAAGGAGAAGAAGGTCCGCGCCAGGCACGTCTGCCCAGCTGAGTGACGGGTGAATAGACATGCGGCTGCAATCAGGCTGACCAACGTTCCTGCTTAATATTTAGAAATTCATAGCAGGCCGCTCATGCCAGCCGTGCGCGCGCAGAAACTGACCAAGGTGTTCGATGAACTCAGGGCAGTGGACGCTATCGATTTTCAAATAGAGGAGGGGGAGTGCTTCGGCTTCCTCGGCCCCAACGGTGCGGGAAAGAGCACCACCATGCGCATGATCCATTGCGCCAGTCCGATAACCTCCGGAAAGCTGGAGGTCCTGGGGATGGAGGTCAATGGCAAGTGCCGGGAGATCAAGGCCGCCATCGGCGTCGCCCCGCAAGAGAACAACCTGGACCCCGACTTCACGGTGCGCAAGAACCTGACCGTATACGGACGGTACTTCGGACTTCCCAAGGAGGTGTTCGAGGAAAGGGCCGACCACCTGCTGGAGTTCATGCAGCTGACCGAGAAAAGGGACGAGATGATCCAGGAGATATCTGGGGGAATGAAGCGCCGCCTCATTATCGCAAGAGCGATGATGAACGATCCCCGGCTACTTATCCTGGACGAACCGACGACTGGTCTTGACCCCCAGGCCCGTCACCTTATATGGGAGAAGGTGCGAGAGCTGAAGAGAAGGAAGGTCACGGTCATTCTCACCACCCACTACATGGACGAGGCGGAGCGGCTGTGCGACCGCCTGGTGATCATGGACCACGGGAAGATCATTCTCGAAGGGAGACCGAGAGACCTCATCGATCAGGTCATCGGCACCGACGTGATGGAGATCGACGAGCCCACGGACGAGATGGAAGCTTACGTCAAAGGTAAAGGATGGCAGTACGAGCGGACCATCGACCGCATGCTGATCTACACCAAGGAAGGCCAGAGCGTCGCCGCTGACCTCAAGGAACGCTTCGCCATGAGCTACTACCTCATCAGGAACGCCACGCTGGAGGACGTCTTCCTCCGCTCCACCGGGAGGGCGTTGGTGGAATGAGCCTCCTGTCCAACATCTCCTGGCGCTCCATCGCCCTCTGGAAGCGCAACCGCGACGTGTTCCTGATCACCTGGAAGACCAACTTCCTGCCGCCGTTCCTTGAACCGATACTTTACCTGGTGGCCATGGGACTTGGTTTCGGCGCTCTGATCCAAGCGGACATCGAGTACGGCGGGAAGAGCCTGGAATACATCAAGTTCCTTGCGCCGGGACTCGTAGCCATCAGTATCATGTACGGGGCGTTCTTCGAGTGCACCTATTCGTCGTTCGTCCGCATGTACTACCAGAAGACGTTCGACGCCATATTGGCCACGCCGCTATCGTTGGAGGACATCATCGCCGGAGAGATACTCTGGGGGGCGACGAAGAGCTTCATCAACGCCACCATCGTGCTCGGTGTCATCGCCGCCTTCGGCTTTGCCGAGCTTCCAGGGCTTCTTCTGATCCCATTGATCGCGTTCGTGGGCGGCCTGATGTTCGCATCCCTGGCCATGCTCTTCACCGCTTTGGTCCCGAACCTGGACTCTTTCAACTATCCATTCTTTTTACTGATCACGCCGATGTTCCTTTTCAGCGGGACCTTCTTCCCGCTCAGCGTGCTGCCGGAATGGGGACAGCAGCTTGCTTTGGCGTTACCGCTGACGCACATATCCAACATGGTCAGGGACCTCTCCTACAACCTGATCTCGACCGAACTGGCAATAGGGATCGCCTACATAATCGTCCTGACGGCCGTCTGCTTCATCGCATCGGTGTACCTGATGAAGAAGCGCCTCGTTAAGTGATGACGCGGACCTTGCCGCCCCTCACTTCCACTTCGACCAGGGTTCGCACCTTCTGGCCGATCTCTCTTTCCAGCTCGTCCAGCTTGTCGGTCTTCTTCACCACCACGATCACGTCCCGGACCTCAACGCCCATTCCCTTGAGCGCTAAGACGATCGCCCGCAGCGTCCCGCCGGTGCTGACCACGTCGTCCAGCACCATCACCCGGTCCCCTTTCCTGAGGCCGTTGATGTAAAGCTCCTTCTCAGAATATCCGGTGGTCTGTTTAACGCTCACCTCTCCCGGCAGGCCGTACTTCCGCTTTCTTACGACATTATACGGGATGCCGGTCATCAGCGACAGCGGCACTATCAACGGTATCGCCATGGCCTCCGCCCCTACCAGATAGTCCACGTCCAGGTCCATGATGTCGTAGATGCTGTTCAGCACCTCGTCCAGCACCTGGGGGTCCATGGAAGGGATGCCGTCGGTTATGGGATGAACGAAATACTGGTATTCGCCGAAACGGACCACATCGCTTCGCTCCAGGCTCTCCTTCAGTTTTTCCAACATGCTGCTCCTTGCGGATATTCCACTGGTCGCTCATTAATTGTGCGATTTCCGGGGCAGTCATTATATCCCTTGCGTTGGAATTCGACCGGCATGAAGGTTCTGGTCGGCAAGGACGCGGACATCAAGGAGGGGCGGCTGAAGGGAGTCGTTGTCGACGGACGCAAGTTCGTGGTCGGACGGTACCTGGGGCAATTGTTCGCCATGGACGGCAAGTGCTCTCACGCCGGGTTCGACCTGATCTATGGAACGGTCCGCGATGGGACGGTGATATGCCCGGCGCACGGCGCGGCCTTTGACATTAATGACGGAAGGAAGGTCGCCCACGCCGGGGCCAAGGACCTGCGGGTGTACATCGTCTCCGTGGAAGGGGACGACGTGTACATGGAGATCTGATCACTTTCTCGGCAAGGCCTCGTCGCCGTCGGCCCTCTGCCACTTGGCCCCTTTCTTTTTTATCTTTCCAGAGGCCGCCAGATGCCGGATGGTGCGGCGGACCAGGTCCTCCGGCACATCTATCTGGAACTGCTCCTTGAAGCCCTTCTGGATGCCTAGGACGGTCTGAGGCTGGTAAAGCGTCTTAGGCAAGATCGTGCGCAGGTCCTCATGCAGGTTCCAGGGGAAGATGAACCAGGTCCAGTCCTCCTCCGGCACCTCGACCTCGTAATAGTCCGGCTGCTTCTTGGAGTGGGTGATGTGCAATAACGTAGCGGTGCGCACTTCCTTCGGGTTCATCCTCTTAAGGTGCGTCTCGGCCAGCAGCAGGCTTTCCCCGGTGTCCGTTATATCGTCCACGATGAGAACGGACTCGCCCTCTATGCTGGCGTTGAGCTCCTGGGTCAGCAGCGCCTTCCCATCCGTGTTGGCGGTCACCCCCCAATGTTCGGTCTTCACCGCATATAGCTTCTTGACCTGAAGATGGTCGCATATTACGCGTGCGGGAACCCAGCCGCCGCGGGTCAGGCCGATGACCACGGTAGGCCGGAAGCCGTTGTCAGCGATGTCGTACGCCACCGCCTCGGTCCACCGCGCGATCTCGTCCCAGGTCAGAATACGGCACTTGAAGCTCTCCACCTTTTCCATCGGGTCCACTCCGTTGAGCACCTCGACCGCGGTGCGGAGAAATAACGTTTGCCGTTCACAGGATGGCCGGCACGAACTCCGTGCGCCTGGTGTCGAACAGGCCCCGGTCGCCGATCTTCAGTTCCGGAACCACCAGCAGCGACTGGAAGGAGAGGGTCATGAAAGGGGCGGGGAGACGGCAGCCCATGCCCGCCAGCTTCTCCACCAGATCGTTCTCCTTCTGCGCCACCACCCTGGCTGGGGATGTGCTCATGAGCCCGGCGACCTCCAGCGGCAGGTTGGATATCTGACCTGAATCGCAAACCGCGAATCCCCCGGAGTGGGAGACCGTGTTCACCGCTTTGGCCATATCTTCCGGTGACGCCCCGACGGCCAGGATATGGTGGGAATCGTGCGCCACGCTGGTGGCCATGGCACCGCGCTTAAGACCAAAACCCTTGATGAACCCCAGGACCGGCCTTTCGTTCTCGTAGCGATTGACCAGCGCCAGATGAAGGATGTCCTGTTCCGGCGATGCTCGCACCGTTCCGTCCCGCACCGGCAGCTCGGTCACCAGGGAACTGCTCTCGATGCGATCGGGGAAGGCCTCGATCACCCTGACGGACGCCTTCTCCCCTTCCGCCCCGAGCAGCATGTCATCATCGATCAGCTCTCGGGGAACTATGCCCAGGCCGTTCGTCCTGGGCTCGGCCAGGAAAAGGGGTGCGCCTTCCTCGGCCACCAGTTTTCCCTCGATGTACACCTGTTTAACGTTGAAATCGCGCAGGTCGTCCAATATCACTAGATCGGCGGTGCGTCCTACCGCCACGCTGCCCCCGGGCAGATTGTAGTGCCAGGCCGGCCAGGCCGTGACCGCACGGATGGCGTGCATTGGGGACATGCCCAAGGCCACCGCCTTCCTCAGCAGGACGTCCAGGTGACCGTTCACCAGGTCCCTCGCCCTGAGATCATCCGAGACCAGCATGCACTCGTGCGTCTTGGCGAAGGGCATCAGGGCGCGCAGGTCTCTCGAAGCGCTTCCTTCCCTGACCTGTATCCACATGCCGAGGAAGTACTTCTCCTCCGCCTCGTCCGACGTCATGCTCTCATGGTCCGTGCGCATTCCGGCGTTGATGTACTTGACCAGGTCGTTCCCGACCAGGCAGGGACAGTGTCCGTCGATCCCTTTCCAGAAGGTCTTGGCCGCCTTGATCTTGGAGATGATGAGCGGATCGTCGTTCAGCACTCCCTGCACGTCCATGACCTCCCCTAGACCGACGAACCGGGGGTCCTTTAACATGTACTCTATTTCGAAGACGCCTATGGTCGCCCCGGACCTCTCGTACTTGGTGGCGGGGACGCAGGAGGGGGCGGTCAGGAAAATGCGCAAAGGAACGTTCGAAGCGTCCTCCAGCATTAATTCGATCCCTTTCATCCCCAGCACATTAGCGATCTCATGCGGATCGGACACCACGGCGGTCGTCCCGTGCGGAACGGCCGCCTCGGCGAAGCGAGACGGACACAGTTGAGAGGACTCGATGTGTATGTGCGAGTCGATCAGGCCGGGCAGCAGGTACCGGCTGGGCGCCACCGCCAGAGGAACGATCTCCGCGAACTTGCCGTCCTCCATGACCACCCGGCTGGGGGAGATCTTCCCGTTCACCACGTCCACCAGCTGACCTTCCACCATCGTCCGGCTCATGGCACCGATTCAGCTCAGGGGGTGCAAAAACCTTTTGACCGTTCCTTCCGATGGTCGAGCATGACCTATCCCCGGGAGGTCCTGAATCGATTGCGATGGGGCGAGGGTGGTCTTGACGCGGTCGTCGTCACCTATGTCCATCGGGGCGCACCGGACGACCTGGCGTTCGTCAACGGTGAGGACATCGAGGAACTGGGCAGGTCCTTCTTCAAGGTGGGGGAGGGACAGATACCCTACCACCGGATCGTTAGAATAGAAAGAAAGGGGGAAGTTGTTTTCCAGGCCTAGTGCCTGGGCTCGTTGCAGTTCGGGCAGTTATGCATGAAGGCCGGGAAGTTCACCCCGCACTTGCGGCACTTGGCCATCTCCACCTTCTTGTCCTTGTGCTCGGCCGGCGTCTGCGCGGGCTGCTCGGGGGCCGGCGCGGGCTGGGCCGGAGCCGGTTGCGGAGCGGGCTGCGGAGCGGGCGGAGCCTGCTGGGGCTGCTCCTGCGCCACCTGGTACTGCTGGGCCTGGTACTGCTGGTACTGCGGTTGGAATATGTCCTGCAGCTTCAGGAAGCCGAAGAGCATGATCAGTCCCGGAATGACATAAACGAAGAAACCAACTATGGTCCAGATGAGCAGTGAGTCACTGGCCTGCTTGAACCGTCCCTGGTCGAGGTTGGCAAAGACCTGGTCCTTGAGCATGAACAGGAGAACGACGCCCAATCCAGCGGCGACCAGCGAGGATATCCCCCCGCCGAGGTTCCCGGTGATTATGGATATTACCCCTGCCAGAAGGGCGATCAGTGTGAATATTAGAGCGAACAGCTGTCCTATGTAGACCAGCTTGCGGGCCTCGGCGACACTGGCTGGAAGCCAGGGCGGGCCGTTCTCGGATGCCAGGAAATCGTTCAGGTCCATCTTAATCCTCCAAAGGGATCCATCCCACTGGATTTTGTACATGGGATTCGGAAATTTCAATCTATCGAGCCGCTGTGCGTTCGGAGTCGGTGCGCGACCAACTCACAAGCATTAAATATCATTCCCCGGCTACGAAAGGCGTCAAGGTTGAAATGGATGAAGAATGAGGATTTCAAATACCTGTACGACCGATTGAAGGAACCCTCTGATATCGACGCGCTCTCCAAGGAACTGAGCCTGGACCGCGAACTTCTCACCGTCATATACACCCAGAGGACGGTCCGCGAGACCACCAAGAAGTTCTACAAGGTTCAGCGGAACGGACAGCGCATGGTCAGGTCCTGGCAGAACGGGGAGACCATCCTGGACATCTCCAGGCGCCTGGAGTTCCCTCCGATATTGACCGGGCTGATGATATTCCAGGAGTCCGGACGGTCCAAGAAGCAGTTCTGGGCCATCGTGCGCAACCCGGAGACGATCCAGGATCCCGACCTGAGGAAGCAGATCGAGGATATCGCCGCCGCCGACATAATCTACTCGCCCGAGGGCTCGGAGAAGCAGACCCTGCGGGGTAAGTGGGGCGAGAAGAACCTGCAGGACTGGCTGGATGCGCAGGGAATAACCTACCGCACGGAATGCGATCTTCGCGGGGTGTACTCCAAGACCCCCGACGCCCTGCTGGACAAGCCCATAGTGGTCAACGGCTGGAAGGTGAACTGGATCGAGTCCAAGGCCACCTTCGGGGACCGTGTGGAGGTCAACAAGAACACCCGGAAGCAGCTCTCGCCCTACGTGGAGATGTTCGGCCAAGGCCTGGTGGTCTACTGGTTCGGGTTCGTGGACGAGCTGACCATGGAGGACGGGATCTACATAACCGACTCGTCCCTGACCGGACTGAACTGCCGTTCCATGGAATGAGCGAAGGCTGGCACACATTAAATATCTGTCATCATTATTTTAGTCCATGGACCGGGGCGAGGTCATTTCAGCCAGCGATTTGGAGCGGTACGGTTACTGTCCGCTCAGCTGGTGGTTGGGGCGGCAGTCCCAATCTCATACCCCGGAGCAGGAGCAGGGGGACATCGCCCACGCCGACAAGGCGGAGGAGTATCGGCGCATAAGGAGCATAGAGCAGAAGGCCTGGGACTGGGAGCGCATGGTCTTCCTCTTTTCCCTGGTGGCGACCGTGCTCGCGGTCACCGGTATCTCCTTGATGAGGGCCACCGGCAGCGCGAACATCGATTGGATATTGCCCTTGCTCAGCATAATCTGGTTCCTGGCGGTGATAGCCATGCTCTATCTCTCCGCCCAGAGGGGAAGGGCCATCATCCAGGTGCGGCGCCTGCAGATAGTGGCCATATTCGGGCTGGTTCTGATGGTGGTGGCCATGAACATAGGCAACCTCCTGCAGGCCGATCCCATGGTCTCCATGATCCTGGAGGCCCTGGCGCTGCTGTGGCTGATCGCCGCTTCCGTCGCCCTGTATCTTTCGCTCTCCGCCGCCCAGAAGGCCGGGGAATGGAGGAACCTGGAAGGCCTGGGCGGAGAGATCCATTACGTGGGCACGGACAGCTCACCGTTGTACTTCTCGGAACGTTACGGTCTGAGCGGTCGTCCGGACTTCGTGCTGGAGATAGACGGCCAGCTCATACCCGGGGACCTGAAGACCGGGCGCACGCCGAAAGGGCCGCTCTTCTCGCACATCCTGCAGGTGGCGGCCTATTGCCTGCTGATCGCAGAATCCTCGGGCAAACGCCCTCCCTACGGCCTTTTACGTTACGGCAGCGAGGAGCACGAGATCGAGTTCGACCCGGAGATGGAGAGGATCCTCCTGGAAAAGCTGGAGGAGATGCGCGGGCTGATGCGCAGCGGAGAGGTGCATCGCAATCACATGCGACCGGGAAAGTGCGCTAGATGCTCCCGCCGCGACTCCTGCCCGGAGAGGCTGTTGTGATCACTCCACGGTGACGCTCTTGGCCAGGTTCTTTGGCTTATCGATGGAGCACCCGCGGCGCTTGGCCACGTAGTACGATAGGGCCTGAAGCGCCACAGTGACCGGTATCGGGGAGAAGACCGGTTTGACCGGCGGGACGTAGATCATTCGCTCGCAAAGCCTGGACAGGTCGGTGTCGCCCTCCAGGCCCACGCCCAGCACAGGGCTGTCCCGGGCAGCCACCTCGGAGATGTTGGCAAGCATCTTCTCGTAGGTGTGGTCGCCCTTGATCGCCACAGCTATCACCGGTGTGGTGGAGTCCAGCAGCGCCAGCGGCCCGTGCTTCAGTTCCCCGGCGGCGAAGCCCTCGGCGTGGATGTAGGATATCTCCTTCAGCTTGAGGGCGCCCTCCAGCATGGTCGGGTAGTTGATGTTGCGCCCGATGAAGAAGCAGTGGATGGCCTGATCGACCATCTTGCTGGCCTCCTCTATGTCGTGAATGTGGTTCAGCACCGACTGGACCATGTTGGAGGATTGCCTGAGCGACGAAAGGGCGCTGCGCATGGAATCATGGCTGAGCGTGCCGTTCCCGTAGCCGATGCGGATGGCCACCAGGTACATGGCCAGCAGCTGGGTGAGGAAGGTCTTGGTGGCGGCCACGCCTATCTCCGGACCGGCCCTGGTGTACAGCACCTCGTCCACCTCCCTGGTTATGGTCGAGCCGACCACGTTGGTCACCGCCAACGTCCTGCACCCCCGGCGACGGGCTTCCCTGGCCGCCGCCAAAGTGTCAGCGGTCTCCCCGCTCTGGGTAATGAGAATGACCAGCGGCGCCTCGCGGGCTCCCGGCGAGTATCGATACTCAGAGGCCAGCTCCAGAGTGGTCGGTACTCCCGCGAACTCCTCCATGGCGTACTTGCCGACCATGGCCGCGTGGAAGGAAGAACCGCAGGCGACTAGCTTGATGGAGGGGAAGTCCGTTCGCGGTAGCACCTCACCGTTCTCCACCAGGTCCAGAGCTCCCAACAAAGTGTTGTGGATGGCGTTCGGCCCTTCGAATATCTCCTTGAGCATGAAGTGCTCGAACCCGCCCTTCTGGGCGTCCTCGGCGGACCAGGTGACCACGGAGGGTTCCCTTTTCACCTTCGCCCCCTCTTGATCGTAAACCGTCACACCTTGAGGGGTGAGCGAAACGGTCTCCCCGTCCATGATGTACAGCACCTGATTGGTGTAGCTTAGCAAAGCGGTCACGTCAGAGGCCAGGAAGTTCTCCTTGACCCCCAGGCCGATCACCAGCGGGTTCTCTTTGCGGGCGGCGGCGATCTCCGGGCTTCCTTCCAGCACCGCGGCGATGGCGTAGGTGCCATGGATCTCCCGGACCGTATCGGCCAGGGCCTGGCGCAGATCCCCGGAGTAATGCGTCTCCATCAGATGCACCACCACCTCGGTGTCCGTCTCGGAGGTGAAGTGATGCCCTTTCGACTCCAGCCTCTCGCGCAGAGCGGAGTAGTTCTCGATTATTCCGTTGTGAACGATAGCGAGTTTCCCATCACAGGATACGAAGGGGTGGGCGTTCCTATCCGATGGGCGTCCGCAGGTGGCCCAGCGGGTGTGACCGATGCCGGTCCGCCCTTCGAACTTGGGAAGCACCTTCTGCAGCACCTCCAGCTCCCCCTGCCTTTTCAACAGCACCAGGCGACCGTCCTCCACCATGGCGATGCCGGCTGAATCGTACCCCCGGTACTCCAAGCGCTTCAGCCCTTCCATAAGCACTTCCGAGGCCCGGCGGTGGCCAGAATATCCGACTATGCCGCACATCAGACCACTATGCTCCTGTCCTCCAGCGTCCCGCTTACCTTGGCGCCGTCGCCCACCCGTGAGTTCGCACCCACGATGGTGCCGGCGGACAGCACCACCTTCGGACCTATCTGGGTGAACTCTCCGACCATGCTGCCGGCCTTCTCCACCTTGAAGAAGTCGTCCTCCACCCTGACCTGGGCCAGGCCGGAGGGGGCAGAGAAACCGGTCATGATGCGGCATCCGTCGTCGATCACCGCCCTGGATATGTGGGCGTGCGAGCCTATGGACACGTTGTTCATGATCATGGAGTTGTTGACATACGTGTAAGGAGCGATATGCACCCCATTCCCTATGCTGGTGGCCGGGAATATCGTCACGTACGGACCGATCTCGCATCCTTCGCCGATGGACACCGGTCCCTCGATGTAGCAGCCTGCGCGTATCCTCGAACCGGCCCCTACGTACACCGGACCGCGCATCGTCACGCCCGACTCGATGGTCCCAGCGGTCTCCTGCCCCGAGAGGCTGAAGGCGTACTCGTTCAGTCGGATGAGGTCCCATGGGTACACCGCGTCCATCCAGCGTCCGGTGGAGCGCACCGCCTCGATCTTGAGACGGGGCATGCAGCTGTGCAGGACGTGGGTGATGCCGGACTTGCCGGCCATGACCCCCTTTTCCAGGTGGTCGAATATGCTGGGAGGGAGACGGTAAATGCCGGTGTTGATGATGTTGCCCACCTTCTTATCGGGCTTCTCGATGATGTCCACCACCCGGCCGGACTCGATCTGCACCACCCCGTACTTGGAGGGCATCTCGGAGTCGGTGACCAACATAGCAAGGCCACCCTTGTGCTTCAAAAGGTCGGAGATCACCTGGGCGTCGATGATGTTGTCGCCCGCCACCATGATGAAGTCCTCTTTAATCTGGTTCCGGACCGCCAGTGCCGCGTGCGCGGTACCCAGCTGCTTCTCCTGGATGGCGTAGGATATCTTGACCCCGAAGCGCGAGCCGTTCCCGAAGAAGGACATTATGCGCTCCTTCATGTAACCGACCACCAGGATGATCTCGGTGATGCCGTTGGCGGCCAAGGCGCGAACCACATACTCCAGTATGGGGCGGTTGCCGATGGGGATCATGACCTTCGGCCGGGAAACGGTGAACGGACGGAGCCTGGTGCCCTCCCCGGCGGCCAGAATGACAGCTTTCATCAAAGGGTCCTCTGGGCATAGCCATCCCTGTGGCCGTTTATTAATCTTTTTCGCGCTCCCTGATTGACGGCAAGTGATAATGGGGAGGAAAGTTGGTTAAAATAAGAGGGGGGTCGGACGAACAAGGTACATCTCATGCCCGACCCATCCTCATCCTCCCTGCCTTCCGAGATCGTACGATTCCTGGAGAACGAAGGCGGGCATTCCCTCATCGTCCGGGGCAACGCCGGTACCGGAAAGACCACCTTCGTCCTGCAGGTGGCGGAGGAGTTCAAGGACCGGCAGAAGGCTCATTACCTTTCCACCCGCGTCTCGGACTCATCCCTGCTTCGGCAGTTCCCTTGGTTGGCCGATCGGCTCATCACCCGGGAGATGAGCGGGACCCGCCGACGCTCCGGATTCGGAAGGTTGAAGGGCATGGGCTCCGGCGACCTGGTCGTCCCCAGGAAGGAGATGACCGTTTCCATCGGCAGGACCATGCCCGACCTGGAGAACCTGTACGATCTGGTGGAGAAGGGCGGGGAGAGGGTGCTGGTGATCGTTGACAGCATTGACGCCTTAGCTGATCGGTACGAACTGCAGTGCCGGGAGCTAATGATCGCCCTGCAGCGGGACCTGGTGGAAGGCATGGGCGCCAACCTGATCTTCGTATTGGAGAGCAACGACCATATGCTCGATTACCTGGGTGACGGGGTGGTGGAATGCAGCCGGGTGGAGCACGAGCGGCGTTTGGTGCGCGAGATGGACCTGATGAAGCTGCGCGGGGTGGAGGTGCAGCAGCCCCTCTACCTGTTCAGCTTGAAAGGTGGTAAGTTCCGCTGCTTCGGCGCCAGCTGGGACCGGGGTTGCGGCATGCGCGAGGATTTCATCAGGCCGGAGGACCCTTCGGGTCGCACTTCGTATGGGATAACCGACCTGGACGAGATGACCGGAGGGCTATCCCCAGGGGCGGTGACCCTGATAGAGCTGGGCGCGGGGCTTCCCCCGATGGTCAGCGGGCTGCTGGAGAGATCGCTGGTCTCCAGCTTCGCCAAGGCCGGGCGCGGGGTGCTCTGGGTGCCGCTGCGCAAGGAGAGCGGGGCGGGGGCGCGGGGAATGCTGAAGAACGCCATCACCGACGTGGAGATGGAGAAGGCGGTTCGGGTCGTCGAGCCGGCCTCCCAGATGGACCTGGGAAGCGGGAGGTACGTGATGGGCGTGGAGGGTTCCCGGGTCTCGGACGACCTGAAGTGGAAGAACGTCGCCTACGCCCTGGACGGAAGCTCCCCGCCCTTCCTCTCGCTGATGGGGTTCGACTCGCTGGAATCGATCTACGGCGGGGAGGTCATGGAAGGGCTGGTGGACCATCTGGCCGCGGTGAAGCGGAACGGGGGAGCGTTCGTCGGACTGACCTCCCCCACCTCCCGATCCACGGCTCGGCTGGCCGACCTGGCGACGGTGCATCTGAAGGTGGAAAGGATAGGCGGGACGGTGGTGCTCTATGGCAGCAAGCCGTTCACCGAGTGCTTCGCGTTCACCGTAGAGGAAAGACCCCAGGGCGGGTGCGTGTCCCTGACCCCGCTGGTGTGAGGTGCTGAGAATGTTCAAGACCAATTTTCCGCAGATGTGCTCGGTACTGATGCTCGGCACCCCCGGGGTGGGACTCCTGGAGTTCCAGATGGGCATGGTCAAGGAATACCTGGACCAGGGCGAGCCGGTGGTGTTCGTGACCATGGACCTGCTGCCCAAGGACCTGCTGGGGGCCATGGAGCGCTTCGGCATCCCGCTGGACCTGCTGGGCAAGGGCCTTTACGTCATCGATTACCATTCCAGCCTGCTCGGAAATTCGGACGACCGCGAGCCGGCCGACCGGGCGAAGGTCCGTCGCATACACGACCTGGAGGGGATAATGTTCAACGTGGCCAACATATTCGCGGAGGAGAAGCGGCCCCTGAGGATATTCATGCACACCCTCTCCACGCTTTTCCTGTACAACCAGGCCAGCGTGGTGCTGAAGTTCTTCCAGATAAGCACCTCCCGCATCCGCAGCGAGTTCGGCACGGCCATCGTGTCCGTGTTCGACGGAGTGCATGACGAAAAGGCGCTCAACCATCTGGTGGCCCTGGCCGACGGGGTGCTGGAACTGCGCTTCGACAACGAGCTCAATAGGGTGCTGAGAGTACGGCACATGCGCGGCATGTCCGTGCCCGGGCGGTGGATTCCTTTCGAGATCTCCCCCGGCGGGGATGAGAACCCGGCCCCGGTACTGGAGTGGAAATGATCACTCCTCGACGCCTTCCAGGACCCCGTAGAGAGCGCGGTTGAGATCCTGAACGGCCCGGGCGGTGGCCTTGGAGTAGAGCGGGCACTCCATCTTGGGCCGGACCACCATCTCCTTCTTGCGGCAGTACACCAGCTGATCGCTGAGCCCCAGCTCGGGACGGTTCTCCCGATGCAGGCAGGAAAAACAGAGCGCTTTCTTCATCCGGCGCGTTCTAACGTGCATGGTGTATTTGATTATTCGCTATCGTTTAATCGCCATGGCCTCGCCGATGTCCAGGACCCTGAGCCCTTCCTTTCTCAGGTTCAGGGAGCAGAAGGGGCAGGCGGTTATCACCCCGTCCACGCCGGCCCGGCGGTATATCTCGACCTTGTTCCGGGCCATGGAGCCGGAGGTCTCCGGGAAGCCGGAGAGCATGCCTCCCCCGCCGCCGCAGCAGTCGTCCTCCCCAGGCACCCTGACCACGTTGACTCCGGCGCTTTCCAGGATGACGACCAGGTCCTCGGCCGTCCAGGGACTTATTCCGCGTTTTAGATGGCAGGGGACCTGCAGCGCCCAGCGGCCTTCCAGCTTCGAGCGCAGTTCCGATCCCTTCAGCACCTCGATCATGTGCTCCGCCTCGATCCCGTACACCTCCCTGAGCTGGAAGGTGCATCCCGGGCATGAGGTTATTATGCGGTCGTACCGCGAGAAGACCTCGGCGTTACGGCGTCGGAGATCGTCGGCCATGTCCTTCGCCCCTATCTTGAGCAGCGGGGAACCGCAGCAGAGGGCCTCCCTCGATATGTCATGGGCTATGCCCAGGGAAGTCAGCAGAGACGATACCGAAGCCGTGAGGCCGGTCAAGCGTCCCAGACCTATGCATCCCGGGAAGTAGAGCGTGCGCTCACCTTCCTCCCGCCAGCCGTTGAACTCGGTGCTCACCGTCCGACCGAACGAAGAAACGTTCTCGATCATCCTGCGGTGGCCCGGGAGCCGTTCCTGGGACATCTCAGACCGGAGCATGAGCATGGAACGGGTGAGGGCGATCCCGGAGGGGCATGCCCACTCGCAGGCGTGGCACATGGTGCATCGCAGGGCGTCCTGGCCTATGTTGCCTTTCTCCAGGAAGCGCGGGGCGTCCACTCCCACCGTCCGCGGTCCCGGGAACTGCGCTCCCGCAGGATCGTTGAGCACCGGGCAGGCCCGCAGGCAGCTCCCGCATTTGATGCAGCGGCCTTCGTTCATGCAACCTCCAGCGCCCTGACGGCAAGATAGGCCCCCTCAAAGGCCTGGGTAAGCCCGGAACCGTATTCCCTTCCTACCGATCGAAGGCAGTCCCCGGCGCCGGCCGCGTTGGCCATCACCCGGCCGTCCGAGGAGATCAACCTGCCGTTCGAGACCGCATAACCGCCCTTGAGCGGATCGCCATCCCCGACGACCTGGAACCTGCCGAAGGGATCTTCGATCGCTCTTTCCTTGAGGTTCAGTCCGTCCACCACGGGACCTCCGGTCGCGATCACCACCGCGTCCACGGCGATGTTGCGGGCCTCCCGCCCGCCGAGGACCGTCGCCTCGCCAACCCTGTTCCCATGCACCTCCAGGGCAGTGACCTTCCTCCCGTCCCAGATGGTCACCCCGGCCTCCCGGGCCTTCAGGAGCATGATGTCCGTCAATCTCTGGCCGGGGGAGCTGAGGGGGGTAATGGCCTCCAGTATCCTCTTACCGCAGCGACGCTCCAGCCGGTCCAGCCTGTCGTAGTCCTGCAGAGGTACGATGGCCGGGAGAAGGACCGCTTCGGCCGATGAGTCCTCCAGCTCCTCTGCCAGGACCTCCCACGCTTCGTCGTTATGGAAAGAGGAGGCCAATGGCACGTCCGAGGGGACCGAGCTCGAGAGAACGATCGGCTCCGCCCTGATACCCCGCTCTTTCAGAACGGCCGACGCAACTCTTGCCGGAAGGGAGGGATGACCTTCCAGACCGACCACGGCCATGCTTTCCGGCGCCTCACCGTCCGTCCAGGTGGAGTGCTTAGGCGACATCCAGCAGCGGTAGGAGGTCCCTATCCTGCTCACACCTTCCCTGACCCCGGTGGCCCAGGGCATTTTTTCATGGTGAAGGAACTCCAAGACCTCCGGACGGCATTCCCTCGGAGCGGCTCTAAGGCAGCCGGCGGACATCGAGGCGCAAGGCGTTCCCCTGCCCGCCAGGGTGACCTCCCAGCCCCTTTTCGACAGGAGCCACGAGGAGAATGTTCCGGCGGCCCCGTCGCCGATGACCAGAGCGCGGCTCATTCCTTCCCCTCCAGGCCGTAAACTCCTCTAAGAACGTATTGGCGCAGCATCTCCTGCCGCAGCTGGTCGCCGGTCACCTGTTCCAGACCGCGCCCCCTCTCCTGGAGGAACTCCATCAACGAAGGGAGCGGCTCGATGCCCTTCTCTTCCATCATGACCTCCAGTACGGACAGGGAGCAATCGAACCCCTGGCAGTAGCCCATGCCCGCCCTGGTCCGGCGCATCACGTCGGCCAGGGTCAGGGCGTCCCCGGCCTTCATCACCGCTATCACCTCGGAACGCAGGACCTGCTCACATGAGCACACCACCCGAGGATCGGACGTATCGATGGAAGAGGCCTTTCTACCGTACTTCCTCTCCAGCCTGGTCAAGGATATTGAGCCTCCTTTCCCGCCCACCGGCCGGCCTAGCGACTCCAGGTGGGTTCGGCATTTCGAACTTGCACCGAGCATCCCGCATACCCGGTCGGTGACCTTCTCGGCCATCAGGCGATAGGTGGTCAGCTTGCCACCGGCCACGCTGATCAGGTTCTCAGCCCCTTCGTCGTTGAAGATGGCGAAGGAGCGGCTGGCCTCCCTTCCGCCTCCGCCCAGCAGGGGCCGCACCCCTCCGTAGGTCCGGATGATCCGACGATCGCGGAGGGAGGGCAGCATGGCGGACGTTTCCCGGACGAGGAGATCGACGTCCTCTCGCAATACCGTGGTATCCTCCGGCGAGCTTGTCGGCCGCGAGGTGGTCCCCAATATCGTTGACGTGTGGTTCGGGACGGAGATGTCGCCGTTCGAGGGAGGCCTGAGCCGGTTGATGACGTGACAGCAATGCCTGCCGTCCAACACCAGCATGCTGCCCTGGTCCAATCCCATGGAGATGTTGCAGCCGGCCATCTGGGCTATCTCGGAGACCCAGGCCCCGGCGGCGTTCACCACCACTTCCGGGGAGATCGTGGTATGCAGGACGCGGCGGTCCCGGACCTCCACCCTGGACACCTTTCCATCCTCGACCGTCATTCCGGTGACCGCGCAATGGTTGATTATTGAAGCACCGGCGGCACGGGCGTCGTCCACGTTGGCCTGCACCAGGGAAAAGGGATCGACGGAACCGTCATTGAGCATCAGACATCGGACCAGCCGGGGACTGAGCCCCGGTTCGGACGCCAGCGCCTCTTTGGGCGTGAGCTCGTTGACGGGAACGCCGGCGGACCTGCATGAGCCGACGAAGATGTCAGCGAAGGCCGCATCGTCCTCCGGCAAGGAAACGAATAGACCGCCGGTGTCCTCGATGCAGAAAGGGGCGATCCTCTTGAGAATGACGTTCTCGGCAGCGCACTCCGATGCGGACGATGGATCTTTGACGACATATCTGGCACCGCTGTGCAGAAGTCCGTGATTTCCCCCGCTGGCGCCGTGGCAGTAGTCCCCCATCTCCAGCAGGAGGCAGTCCACCCCGCGCAGGGCGAGGTCCCTGGCGATGCCCGCCCCGGTGGCCCCTCCCCCGATGATGAGAACGTCCTTGCGCATAAGATCCGGCGAGAGGGAATGGACGAGTCCGTATATGGAAGTTGAGAGGTGCTAAAAAGTAGCGGGGGGTCGATTTGAACGACCGGTCTCCGGGTTATGAGCCCGACGGGATGTCCTGGCTACCCTACCCCGCTCTGGTATTTCCCCATCATGCGTAGGCCGGTTATAAACCTTTCTACCTGCGGCTGACGGCTGGTTCAGAAGAACTTGCGCAGCTTCATGACGTCCTCGAGGGAGCCCTTTATAACCACCTTGCGCAGGGCCCAGGCCTTCATAGGCTTCATCTTGCCGGTGAAGAGGTCGTCAATGGTCTTGGGGTCCGAGCAGACCACGATGTCCGGGCATTCCAGGAGCCCGTCGTCCAGACAAGCGATGCAGCTGTCCTTGAGCAGGAAGGAATAATGCTCGGTGCCCAGGTCGATGTTGACCTTCTTAACGAGCGGGCCAACCTCGTCGCGGAGCTGGGCGTCGCAATGCATCTTGTCGTTGAACTTGTCGATGGCGTTCAGTAGGTGGTCCTTGGTCGTCATGTCATTCCCAGTCGCTCAGCTTGGAGGTCTTGGAGGAACACAGCATGTCCCTGGCCGTAGCCCATGACCTCCTGGTGTAGGGTGGCAAATCCCCCTTCTCCCTTATCCAATTTTCCAGGAAAGCTCTCGTTTTAGGATCGGAGGAGTACCCGCTGCCGACATCCCCCAGCTCCTCCCCGATGCGGCGCATCTCCGCGTCCCGGCGCACCTTGGCCACGATGGAAGCGGCGGATACGACGGGGTAGTTCAGATCGGCCTTGTGCTCGCATATGAGCTCGGGACGGGCCTTCATCGCCCTGGTCAAAGCGGTCTTGAAGTGCCTTTCGCTGGCGTCGCAGGCGTCCACGTACGCCTTGTGCGGCCGCATCTCGTCCAGCAGGGAGGCGAAGGCCCTGATCTCCAGGGTGTTGAGGGACGTCGAGCCCTTGCGCTCGTCGATGGAGCCGGGCTCGATTATCACCACCTTCCATGAGGAGTTCGCCATTATCAGCCCGGCCAGCCTTTCCCGTTCCTCTGGCTTGTGCAGTTTGGAGTCCTTGACCCCCCACTCCCGGAATAGACGGTCGTCCTCCACCATCACCGCGGCGACGACCAGGGGGCCCATGACCGGTCCCCGGCCAGCTTCGTCAAGGCCGCATATCATCAAAGGGGGATTTTTTAATGGATATAAAGCAGTGTTGAGCGCCCTTCCACCAAGAACGCATAGTTTTACCAGAAAAATTGTTGATGGGCTAAAATATAAAGATATCCCCCCGTTGGAGGAGGCGGTGATGTGAATTTCCAAGAGCGATGTTCAGAACCGGTACCTGACCAATGGGTTCAAGCTCACCCGGGTGGGAGTGACCGGGGTCAAGAAGCCGGTCCGCGTGCACCGTGACGGCCGGGACACCTGCCTCACCTGCGAGATCGATGTTTTTGTGGACCTGCCCTCCACGCAGAGAGGATCGCATCTCTCCCGCAACCTGGAGGTGATCGCGGAGATCGTGGAGCAGGGCGTGTCGGAGCCGATCAAGGGATTGGAGGTCCTGGCGGCCGATATCTGCCGGAGGCTGCTGGACCGGCACGAGTACGCCACTTACGCCGAGGTGCACATCAAAGGTGACTATTTCCTCGAGCGCTCGCTGCCCACTGGCCGCAAGAGCATCGAGTCCTACAAGCTCATCGCCCGCGCCACCCATAAGCGCGGGGACGGACTGATGAAGATGATCGGCGTACGGGTGATCGGGATGACCGCCTGCCCCTGTGCGATGGAAACTGTGGACGAGATACAGGGCAACACCCTGAAGCAGGCTGGCTGCCTCCCTACCATCTCGCACAACCAGCGGAACGTGACCACCGCCATGCTGGAAGTGCCGGAGCAGTTCGAGGTGGAGGCCGACGATCTGATCGAGATCGTGGAGGCTTCGTTCTCCAGCCCCACCTTCGAGATACTGAAGCGCAACGAGGAGGCCAACGTGGTCATCACCGCCCACCGCAACCCCAAGTTCGTGGAGGACGTGGTGCGTGATAACCTTGCGTTGATACTCAAGCGCTACGCGAAGCTGCCTGACGACACAATCGTCACCGTGCGCAGCGAGAGCGAGGAGTCCATCCACAAGCATAATGCCATGGCCGAGAGGGTGACCACCCTCGGTGAGCTGCGCAGCGACCTGGTGTAGATATGGTGTACAAGGCGGTGGTGTGCGACGTGGACGGCACCATCACCAACTCCTCCAAGATGATCCAGACCTTGGGGATCGAAGTGTTGCGGAAGGCACAGGACAAGGGAAGCACTGTCATGCTGGCCAGCGGGAACGTCCTGCCGGTGGTTTACGGGCTATCGACCTTCATCGGCCTGCGCGGACCGGTGGTGGCCGAGAACGGGGGCGTGGTCTCCTACAAGGACGAGGTCTACAAGCTCTTCTCGAACGAGGTCCCGTTGAGAGCGTACGAGCACCTGCGCACCGTGATGCCGGGGGTCCGCCGCTTGTATACGGACCACTGGAGGCACACCGAGGTCGGACTGAGCCGCGAGACCGACCTGGCCACGGTGCTCAAGGCCCTGGAAGGATGGCCGCTGGAGGTGGAGGCCACCGGTTTCGCCATCCATCTGATGGAGAAGGGGCACAGCAAGATGGCCGGCGTTCGCAAAGCGTGCGAGCTTATAGGTGTCGACGTCTCGGAGGTCGCGGCCTTCGGGGACGCGGACAACGACGCCCTGATGCTGAAGGAGTGCGGTTACGGTGTTGCCGTCGGGAACGCCTCCGATAAGGCCAAGAGCGCCGCGGACCTAGTCACCCAGGGACGCCACGCCGAGGGTGTCCGCGAGGGGCTGCTCTCCCTGGGCCTGATCTGAGAGAACTTATTTTTACTAGGTCGGACAATGGAAAGGCATGGAGGTCCTGGGCCTTTGCTCCATCTGCTCCAGGCCGGCCAGGTACAGCTGCGCCTTATGCGGCCGTTTGGTCTGCCCCTCGCATTACGACAAGCACGGGCGCGTCTGTGAGCTATGCTCCCCTGAACGCAGGGACGGACATTTGCGCCGGGACGGACCGGACCAGCGCCTGCTGCGATGATCAGAGAAGCTTTTTAGCCGACGCTTCGTCAAGATCGATGGACTTCAGCAGGTACTTCAAGGCTTTCTTGGCGATGATGGCCCTGGTCTGCTCGTCCAGTCGGGACTCGTAGACGACGAGTGCCTTCTTGTAGTACTCGACCCCGAACTCGGAATAATAATAAGTGGCGTTCTCCGGGTCGATCTGGGCCGCCTTGTTGTAGCAGGACTCGGCGTCATTGAAGAGGCCGATGTCCATGCAGAAGGCTCCCCAGCTCTGCAGTATGAAGGGGTTCTCCTGATCGAGCTCCGAGGCCTTCTTGTAGAGGGCGATGATCTCCTCCTGGGAGACCTTGGGGACCAGCACGCCGGCGTCCGCTTTCGCTAGGTAAGCCGCAGGGTTGGTCGGATCGGTCTTGATGGCCTTGTCGAACTTGGAGAGCGCTTGAGAATATTCCCCGTCTTCCATCAGCCGATAGCCGTCCTTCATCAACTTGTCGAACTCGCCGGTTGCCATTGGTTTTCCCTTACCCGAGTATTAACTGGTCGGAGATAAAGCTTTCTTGGCCGGGAGGTTCACAGGTTGCGAAGGAACCGGTTACCCTGGTCCACCAGGACCACCTTCGAGGGGATGGGCTTGTCGGTCAGCTCGAAGGCCATTATGATCACCCGGTCGCCCACCTTCACCAGGTGGGCCGCGGCGCCGTTGACGCTGATCACGCCCGAGCCCCTTTTTCCCGATACGGCGTACGTTTCGAAGCGCGCGGCGTTATCGACATCCGAGACCAGTACCTTCTCCCCGGGCCAGATGTCCGCCCTTTCCAGAAGGTCCTGGTCGATGACGATGCTCCCGACGTAGTCCGGCTCGGCGGCGGTGACCGTGGCCCGGTGTATCTTTCCCCTCAGGAGCTGCCGCATAACACTGTGCAGGAAAATCCCCTTATTGAAGCTTTCCCCGGCTAACATCCCCCTGGTACTTCACGGGAGAGGTCAGCGGCGATTGCAGGAACCGATGATCTTCACCGCGGGAGCGTTGAGCACAGCATCATGCTCCAGCACCGCGTCGATGTTGAACACCGTCCGCATGTTCTCCGGCGTCAGGACCTCCTGCGGAGTTCCCAGCGCGTGGATGCGGTGGTCGTGTATCAGGACCATCCGGTCGCAGTACTTCACCACCATGGGAAGGTCGTGGGAGACTATGACCACGGTCAGGCCCTCCTCCTGCGACAATCGTTTCACGAGGTCCAGCACCTCGAACTGGTGATTTATGTCCAGGTGCAAGGTCGGTTCGTCGAGAAGTATTATCTCCGGCCTCTGGGCCAGGGCGCGGGCGATTATGACCCTCTGTCGCTCGCCCCCGCTCATGTTGCTGATCAGCCGGTCGGCGAACTCCTTGATGCTGGTCTTCTCCATGGCCTCCTCGACGATCTTCATGTCATCGCGGGACTCGCCCTGGAACTGGCTCAGGAAAGGCATCCGGCCCATGCTCACGATGTCCCGTACGGTGAAGGCGAAGCGTATCTCATTGGACTGCGGCACCACCGCGATCTGCCGGGCGATCTTCCGTTTGGACATCTCCTCCAGGTCCACGCCTTCCATGAGGACCCTGCCCTTCTGCGGCTTGAGGTTGCGGTTGAGAAGCTTGAGCAGGGTGGTCTTTCCGCAGCCGTTGGGGCCGAGGATGCCGATTATCTCGCCCTTCCTCACCTCCAGGTCCACATCCTGCAGGACCGGCTTCTCCCGGTAGGAGAAGCTTATGTCCTCGACGGTCAGCATCAGTCCCACCCCACTTCGCTGCGCCTTCTGCGCAGCAGGTAGATGAAGTACGGGGCCCCGATCAACGCGGTGATTATGCCGATCGGCAAGATCCCGATGCTGGGGGCTATGACCCTGGAGATATAGTCGCACATCATCAGGAAGGCCGCGCCCCCCACGATCGAGGCGGGGAGCAGGGCGCGGTTGTCCGGTCCCATCAGTATCCTGAGGATGTGCGGCACCACCAGGCCGACGAAGCCGATGACTCCGACGAAGGAGACCGCGGCGGCGGTGACCAGGGCGGAGGCGATGAGCAGCTGCAGGCGGACCTTCTTGACCTCCACCCCCAGGTCCAGAGCGTGGGCGTCCCCCAGCATCATGGCGTTGAGGTCCCGGGAGGAAGAGACCATGATCAGGCTGCCCGCGAATATCAATGGTGCCACGATCATTATGTTCTCCCAGTCGGCGTTCGTTAGGTTGCCCATGGTCCAGTAGACGATACCCTGCATCTGCTCCCCCGCCATATAGGTGAGCAGGGAGACCAGGGCGGAGAGCAGCGCCCCTACGGCGATGCCGGCCAGCAGCAGGGTTTCCGTGGGAACTCGCCCTCCCACGTTGGAGATGTAATAGACCAGGAACAGGGTGGCCATGCAGGAGGCGAACGCCAACAGCGGCACCATGAGCATCACGGGCATCCAGGCCACGGTGAAGGTGAGGCCAACCGCCGCCCCCAACGAAGCGCCGGAGGACAGACCCAGGATGTAGGGGGAGGCCATGGGGTTGCGGAAGACCGCCTGCATGACCGCCCCGGCTATGCCCAGCCCCGCCCCGACCAGGATGGCCATGACCACCCGGGGCAGGTTCATCCTCCAGATGATTATCTGGTGCGTTTCCGTGCCGCGGCCCAGGAGCGCCCAGAAGGCCTCCTCGAAGGTGAGGGGGATGAACGCCTGGGCCAGGTCCAGGACCATGAAAATGAATAGAATAATGAACAGCGCCGCGAAGACCGCAGTGGTCCGTCTCCTACGCTTAGCGATGCTGTCCATGTAACCTCACCTCAAAGAAAGGAACGATAAAATGGTTTGTAAGGAAGGCATGGGGAACCTAATCCTTCCTCCTCATCAGGAGGACCGCGGCCACGGCCACCACGATGACCACTATGCCTACCACGACATAGATCATGGTGTTGTCCTGCACCTCATCGTTCCCGGTGTCCTCCGCATCGATCGGCAGCTCGCCCTCGAAGTAATCGGGGTAGAACAGGCAGGCCACCGCCCACAGACCTTCCGTCGCATCCGGGCAGTAGGAGTTCCAGGACTTGTTCAGCTTGTAGACGTTCATGTCATCATTGCCGATGCTGTCCTTGAAATCCTCGGCGGTGCCGGGGTAGTAACCGTCCAGAAGGACGAACTCCGGGTCAAGCTGGAGTATGGCGGAGTAATCGACGGAATACCGGTTGGCATCGATGTCGTCGTCCTGGGCCACGTTGACCCCTCCGGCGAAGACGATGAAGTCCACGGTCACCGAGCCGTTGTTGGCCAGGTACATCACGTCGCCGCTGAAGCTGACGTACACCGCGGTCACCTTGTCATCTTCGTCGACTATCCCCTCATCGACCAGTTTGTCCGATATGTACTGCTTGACGAACATCATGTGCGTAGACACGCTGTGGTTCGCCCCGCTGATGGTCTCGATGTCCTCCACCACCTGGACGATGCCGTCGTAGGAGTTGGGGTAGAACGTGACCACGTTGAAGCCGTAATCCTCCAGATCGGCCCAGACGGTGGAAAGATAGGAGTAGCCGTAACCGAGCACCACGTCGCTGCTCTTGTTCCACTTGCCCTCGTCCACCAGGTCGAGCATGGTCTGAATGACCATGTCCTTGTTGGATGAACTCACGGTGACGAACCGGTCGGCGGGCATTCCCTGCATCTCGGGGATGGCGCTCTTGTTGAACTCCGAACTGGCGTCGAAGATGACCGCCTTGTCCAACATTCCGATGTCCACCAGGGTGTTGGTGGCGAAGGCCCCGAAGGACGCCATATGCGAGGCGGGAGCGGTCAGGTTGGTGATGACCCCGCGGGAGTCGGTTATGGATATCGGGCCGACCACCGGCTGGCCCTCCACCGGCATCTCGCCCTCGAAGTAGTCGGGGTAGAAGAGGCAGGCGATGGTCCACAATCCCTCCGTTGCATCTGGGCAGTAAGAGTTCCAGGACTTGTTCAGCTTGTACACGATGATGCTGTCGTCCATGATCATGTCCGAGAAGTCATCGGCCGTACCGCTGTAGTATCCATCCAGGAGTACGTATTCCGGGCTCAGCTGGAGGATGGCGGAGAAGTCGGCGGTGTAGGTCGGGACGGTCTTGTTGGCATCCTCGGCGACGTTGGTCCCGCCGGCGGAGCCTATGAAGTCCACGGTAACCGAGCCGTTGTTGCCCAGCTTCAGGGTGTTGCTGCTGTAGCTGGCGTAGAGAGCCGTGACCAGCTCGGATTCCTCGTCGATCCCGTTCAGGCTCAGCGTATCGGCGATGTACTCCTTCACGAAAGCCATCCAGTCCGAAAGATCGTGATCGGCCCCCATGACCGTCTCTATGTCATTGACCACCTGGACAATGCCATCGTAGGAGGCGGGGTAGAAGGTTATGACCTTGAAGCCCAGTCCCTCCAGCTCATCCCAGGTGGTGGCCAGGAAGGAGTAGCCGTATCCGAATATGACATCGGTGCTCTTGTTCCAGGCGCCGTCGTCCACCAGTTCGAGCATCTTCTGCACCACCTGATCCTTGTTGGCGCTGCCCACGGTGATGAACTTGTCGGCCGGCATTCCCTGCATCTCGGGGATTGCGCTCTTGTTGAACTCGGAGCTGGCATCGAAGATCACGGCAGCGTCCAGCATGCCGATGTCCACCAGGGTGTTGGTGGCGAAGGCCCCGAACGAGGCGACGTGCACCGCCGGCCCGGTGAGGTTGGTGGTGACGCCCCGAGAATCGGTTATGCTTATTTCAGAGCTGTTCGCAGTATCCGCTTGTGTGACGACAGGTATCGCGACGGTCAGCAAGGCCAGGACCATCAGCGTGGCGAGAACTCTTTGGAATCTCATTACTGTACCTTCTTGTTGGGTGCTATGAATAATACTAATACGGTATAAATTATTATTCTATTCGTAATACTGTAAGATGAACCCGGACGGCGGCGGGATGGTTAGGTGGTACAGAACCCCTTTCACACCATAATGCGGGGAAGCGCCATGAAAGAGAATTATACCAAATCCTCCCTTCGCTATCACAATGGCTTCCAGGGTCAGAGTGGTCACCCCCATTTGCTCGCACGAGACCTGGGTCACCGCGGAGATGGACGGCGAGGACCGCCTGAAGGTCCGAATAGAATCGGACTGCACCAACGTGATGAACTACGCGGAGCGATTGGGCACCGTCACCATGGACGATATCAACGAGCAGCGCGGCTCCCGCATCCTTACTGCGGCGGAAGAGGGCATTCTCACGCCCACGTGCCTGGTCCCGATAGGCGTGATGAACGCCTGCTGGGTCGAGGCGGGGATGATATCCAAGCGCCTGGCGACCAAGGAAGGCTCCATATCCGTTCAGTTTATCGATTGAGACGGGAAAAGTTATTTGGTCTTCATAGCTCCTAAAGATGGAAGGCCAATGGACAAGGATCCCTGATGTGCGGCACCACAGCCTTCTTCTATAACGATGATCTGCTCAGGTATCAGTTCGGGCCCGAACATCCATACCAGCCCATCAGATTCCAGTTGATCAGGGACACCCTGAGGGAGATGGACGTCTTCGACGGACGCCTGGAGTACGTGGAACCCCCTTCGGCCACGGAGGAGGACCTCCGGGAGGTGCACGACCGCTCGCTGATCGAGTATGTCAAGGAGATGAGCGCTGCGGGGACCGGGTACCTGGACATGGGGGACACCCCGGTGTGCCATGGTCTGTTCGAGGGTGCGCTTGCCGCCGTGGGCGCCACCCTGTACGGGGCGGAGAGCATTGCCCGGGGGGAGTTCGACCACGTCATGACCCCGGGTGGGGGCTTGCACCACGCCCGGCGGGAACGGGCGGCGGGATTCAGCGTCTTCAACGACCTGGCCATTGCCGCGAGACGGCTACAGCGCAGGTACGGCTATGAGCGAATAGCCATCATCGACATCGATGGACATCACGGCGACGGCACCCAGTCCATCTTCAATGGCGAGAAGATACTCACGGTCTCCTTCCACCGTTACGGGGCGGGATTCTACCCCGGCACCGGGGCGGTCACTGATTTCGGCGAAGGAGAGGGGGAAGGGTACGCCATCAACGTCCCGCTGCCGCGCTGCACCCCGGACGAGGTGTACGAACCTACCTACGACAAGGTGCTCTCCGCCGCCCTGAAAGCGTATCGTCCGGAGATCATAATCCACCAGTTCGGGACGGACGCCCACTACAGCGACCAGATGGTCGGCATGGGGCTTACCACCCGTACATACGAGAAGGTGGCGGAGATAACCCATCGGCTGGCGCACGAGCACTGCGACGGTCGTTACCTGGTCACCGGCGGGGGCGGCTATTCCATAGACGCGGCCCGCCGCATCTGGAGCATAGCGGTGTGCACCGTTTCCGGCTCCTTCCCGCTGAACCCTGAAGGGATGCATCTCATGCAGGATTCCGGCCTCAATCGCAAATGGAAGGTGCAGCAGGAGGAGTTCCACAAGCGGCTGGACTACCTGTTCGAAGAGGTCATTCCGAAGATCCGCTGAGCTCTTTCGTCCTCAGGATCCAGTCCAGGCAGGCCCTGCCCCTCTCCGTCAAACAGATCATCGGCACGTCCCCTTCCTCCACATGGACCAGGTCCATCTGCTTCATGCGCCTGAGCATGGGTGGTAGCGGGTGGTCCTTGCCTTTCATGCCGACCTCGATCAAGGGCATGGGCCATCTCTGCGAACTGAGGACCTCGGCCAGGTCATCGGGGAGCGCTTCCCTGACCCCCATGGCCGTCAGGAGGGGGAACCTCCTGGCCTCCATCTCGAAGCAGCATACCTCGGCGCCGGTGGACAGCGCGGCAAGCATCGCCGAGTCGCTCAGCAGCTTGCGGCCGCCGGTGATGTCCACCCGGGCCCGCCATCCCTTTTCGATGTGCTCCTGAACCTTGCGTTCGATGAGCAGGGCGGAGCCAGTGATGTCGGAGGGGTCCACCAGGAGCACCTCGTGACGGATACCCAGACGGTTAAGGAAGGAGAGGACGGCGGACCCTTCGCCCAGTGGTGAGTCGGTGACCAATACCAGATGGTCGTGGGGCAGAGACCGCATCCCGGCGACTATCTCGCCGACCTCCTTCCCGAAGGTGCTTACCAGGAGCTCGCCCCGGACCTCCATCAGTCCATCTCCAGCATCAGCTCCAGGGCGTCGTCGACCCTCACCACCTTCTTGCGACGGTCCCGGGGGTCCTCGACCAAGCGGAGGATGTTCTTCCCCTCCAGGACCTGGATGTGGTGGTTGATGGTGGCCTTGTGCTTGCCCATCCCCTGGGAGATCTCCACCTGGGTCATGGGCCGGGCGCGGTTTGTCCAGATGAACGTAAGTATCTCCTTCTGGGCGGTGGTGAGGAGCTGCGAGTAATCCACCTTCAGCAACGGCAACGGTATCTCACGGTAGGTCTCGTCGTGCACGTAAACGGAGTTCAGACCTTCCATGGCGCACACCAGGAGCGCGGCGGCGCTCATCATCTTGGTCCCGCCGGCGATGTTGAAGACCGCGATCTCATGCCCGCCCTTCTTCAGATGGCGGACCTGCGAGCGCATGGCCTTGGCGGCCTGCAGCAGATCGAAGGCGTCCGGGATGGCCACCCGATCGACGGCGATGCCCATGATGGAGCAGACCCTCTGCACCTCGGCGAGAGCCTCGAGCGCCCGGGGATGGTCGTTGCAGAAGACCACCACCTTGTCCACGCCTGGTGTGGATTCCAGCGTCGGGAGAAGGGAATTGGCGCGAAAACCTAGAGTACCCAGTATGGCGACCATTCGTATCGTCTCTTCATGGTTAAAATCGTTTATCTCAATTCCTTAATACGATATTATTATTTCTAATACTATTATGGTTGATAGCCTGGTGAATCGGATTAAATACGAAGGTATCACTATCATAACCCACTGGGTTCGCCGATGAAAGCCTCCAGTCGTACTCGTATGGTCTCGGTCATCCTTCTGACGGCTTTCATTCTGATCCCTGTTCTCCAGGCCCCTCCTTCGGGGGCCGAGAGCTCGTTCTCTATATCGTACGAGTACCAATTTTCCGAACCGTACGTGGACATGGGCACTTCCGAACGCCTTTACGCCATATCTGGTCTGGAGTACGACGCCCGGGGCGGGGTCCCGGCGCTTCCGTTCAGCTCGCTGTTCCTGGCCGTTCCGCCTGGATATGAAGTGATCAGCGCGAAGGTGGATTGTGCCGCGCCCCGGGTGATAGCGTTCATGGAGCAGTACCCGATCAACCCGGCGGAGATCTCCCTCTCCGGGGAGCATTCGTTCAGTCACGAGTACGAGGGATTGCCTTACGCGGCGCCCAGCAGCTACGTGCTGGAAGGCGTCGAGGTGATCGGCGTCGATCTCCGCCCGTTGTTCTGGGACAAGGATTCGGGCGCCTTGTCGTTCGTGAGCGATTATACCGTGATATTGTATTACGAGCAGGCCCGGACGGATTACATAGGAGACCTGGACCGGGTGAGGGACCTGGTGGACAATCCGCAGGTCTTGCCCGATCTGCCCCGTTACACGGAATCGAGCCTGCTGCCCTCCGGGGAGTACGAGCATCTGATCATAACCAGCCAGGACCTGTCCGCACCTTTCCTCGAGCTGGCCGAGTGGAAGGTGGGGAGGAACGAGCTGGGTTCCGTGCACCCGGACATACGCAGCACGGTGGTATCGCTAGATCACATCCTGGGCAACAGCCGTTTCTGGGGCGATCCCCGTTCTCACATGGGTAGCGGGAACGACACCCAGACGATAATACGGAACTTCATCATAGCCGCGCATCAGGAGTGGGGGGTTCAGTACGTCCTCCTGGGCGGGGATGACGAGGTGGTCCCGGTGCGCATGCTGCAGTCCCCAATATACGATACGGAATACGATGAGCTGCCGGGAGACATCTACTATTCAGGCCTGGATGGTAGCTGGGACACCGACGGGGACGGCGTTTACGGTGAACTGATCGGTGTGCTCAGCAACGACGAGGCCGACCTGCTGGCGGAGGTCTTCGTCGGCAGGGCTACCGTATCTACCGTCGACCAGGCCTGGAACTTCGTGAACAAGACCATCGCCTACGAGATGGGCTATTCCAACCTTTACGCGGACGACATCCTGCTCATCGGGGAGAAGCTGGATGATGAGCCGACCTATGGAGACGACTACAAAGAGGAGGTCTGGGACCTGGTCCTGGCCGACGAGATGCTGGAACGCTCTACCCTTTATGCAGAGGACGGAACGTTCTCCGGAAGCGCGGTGCTGGCGGCCCTGGATTCGGAGGTACATGTCGTGAACCACATGGGTCACGGCAACTTCGGGTACCTGGCCGGCCTGGTGAACTACAACGCTCAGCAGCTGGATAACGAACTGCCCTTCATCTTATACACCCAGGCATGCATGGTGGCCGGGTTCGACGAGAAGCCGTACTCGCCGGGGGACTGCATAGCCGAGGAGTTCGTGCAGGGCGAAGGCGGCACGGTGGCCTTCATCGGCAACTCCCGCTACGGATGGTACTCTCCAGGCAGTACTGCTGGCTCCTCTCAGAAGTTCGATATATCCTTCTTCCAACAGGTCTATGATGAGGAGGTCACCGACCTTGGGCGGGCCCTGTCCTACTCCAAGGAGGAATGGGCTGTATCGGCCTCTTCCGCCGGGTCCATGCGCTGGGTATATCTGGAGCTGAACCTGCTGGGCGACCCGGAGACCCGGGTGCACCTACCAGGAAGAGAGGTGCATGACCTGTCGGTGCAGTCGGTCGATATGGACCGCGCGATCCTAGGCGAGGTCTGCCCGGTGGATGTCCGGGTGCAGAACCGTGGTCAGTCGGATGACGTCGGGACCCTGCGGCTTTTCGCTAATGGAGCGGAGATCGGCAATGCCTCGGTCTCCTTGGGTCCCGGAGAGAGCATCATCGTACCAATGGAATGGACGCCCGCCGAGTACCGGGTCACCGAGATCACCGCCCAGCTGTTCTGCGCCCTGGACCAGGAGGCGGCGAACGATAGGATGGCCGTCCGCCTCATGGTCGATCGCCGGGTAACGGCCGACGAGACCTGGAACGAGGACCGGACGCTTACCGGGGGGCTGCTCATCGACCCCCTGGCGGTCGTGGAGATGGTGAATTGCAACGTCACCCTGCAACCTTCCGACCTGAATTACCGCTTCACTGTCCTGGGCGGGCTGTCGCTGAACGGATCGATCTTGCTGGGCTCGCCATTCTCCATCGATTCGGAGGGAGGGGACCTGGAGTTCGAGGATTCTCATCTGGTCTTCTCGTCGACAGGCCCCGTAAGCACCCTTTCGGGGGGAGCGCTGTTCATGAGGGGCTCCGTCGTCGAGGGCGGTTCTGGATGGTGGACGAACGGTACCGCGGTGATGATGAGGGACGCCACCTTGGTGGACCAGGTTGGCGAGTGGACGTTTTCGAACTCCACGGCCGACCTGGATGGGATGGCGGGCATTGGCGGAGATGGCCTGCGCCTGTGGAACATGACCGGTTCGGTGACCTCGTCCTCCTGGACCGCGGGATCGTCTGGTCTGTCCATTGACCGCTGCGCGGGAATGTCCCTGCGAGACCTTTCATTCCTCGACAATGGAATGGACATGGGCGTTTTCGGCGACGCCAGATCGCACTTCGAACATTACATTGAGAACGTAAGCCTGACGTTTGGCATGCTCCAGATCATGCTGGGATTGAACGGAGCTGCGTTGGAGAACGTGACCGGGTCCCTGTACCTGGTGGATTGCCATGATGTCGTGGTGAGATCCTCCTTCTTCGGCAGGGCGGGGAACGGCCTGGCACTGGTGGACAGCACCGAAATGGAGATCTATGGCAACGCGTTCGATAATTGCAGCGTAGGATTACTGGCCATCGATACTGACGGACTGGTCTGGGGCAATGACCTGCTTTTCAATCGGGAACAGGCGGTCCTGGTCCGCTCGAACATCACCTTCGGGAGGGAGTACCCTATCGGTGGCAATCACTGGTCGGACATGGTCGGATCGGACACCAAGAGCGGGGAGGCGCAGGACCTGGCAGGGGCGGACGGCATCTTCGATGCGGCATACGACATCGATGATATCTATGACCAATACCCCAAGGTCGAAAGGTGCAGCCTGGCCTTCGACCTGCTGGAAGCCTCGTTCACCATGGACGCGGCGCAGGCCAATCGGGTCGAGGAGGTAAGGTTCATCTCGACCAGCAGCAGCGGCATCGGCTTATCCAACTGGACCTGGGATCTGGGGGACGGATCACACGCCTATGGGGAGACGGTGGAGCACACCTATTCTTCGCTGGGCGTGATGACGGTGCGGTTGACGATCACTGATCATTATGCGAGGACCGACAGCGTTGAAGAACAGATTTTAGTGGCGAACCTAGGGCCGACCTGCGATTTCGATATCTCTCCTAACAGCCCCGCCCCGGGCGAGAACGTACAGTTCCAGGACCTATCGACCGACGCTGACGGTGAATTGGTCTCCTGGCACTGGGACTTCGGGGACGGTGGGACCTCGAACGAGCGGTCGCCCGAGCACGTTTTCATTGAGGAGGGCGATTACCTGGTGTCCCTGACCGTGCGTGATTCGGACGGAGCAGTGGGATCCGAGGAACAACTCCTGGCGGTGGGGAACGATCCGCCGGTGGCAGCCTTCTCCTGGAGCCCGGCGTCCGTCACCACCCTGGTGGACGTTCAGTTCATCTCCCAGAGCACGGACCCGGACGGTTCGTTGGTCTCCTGGCACTGGGACTTCGGGGACGGGAGCTCGGGCAGCGGCAGCGCGGTCAAGCACAGGTACTCGGCCCTGGGCTCGTACACGGTGACGCTGGTGGTCACCGACGAGGACGGGGCGGCCACCTCGCTCGCCAAGACCCTGACGGTCATCAATTCCCGACCGGTGGCGGCGTTCATCGTCCCGAACGAGGTGGAGAGCCTGCTGGATGTCCAGTTCGAGGACCGCTCGTACGACCTGGACGGCAACATAGTCAGCTGGAGCTGGAACTTCGGGGACGGGGGGACCTCGAACGAGCGATCGCCGTCGCATGTCTACCTCAGGCCGGGCGAGTATGCCGTCGACCTCACCGTCGCGGACGACCGTGGATGGACGAGCAGGGCATCCTCCTTGATCACGGTGACCAACCGCCTGCCGACGGTGAACGTGACCGTACCGCAGGGAGAGCACTGGTCCCTGGAGCTTCTGGAGTTCAATGCGACCGGACAAGACAGGGACGGGACGGTGGTGAACTACACCTGGAACATGGGCGATGGCATCGTGAGGGAGGGGGCGAACATAACTCACGCTTACCTCGCTCCAGGAAATTACACCGTGACGGTGACCTGCCGGGACGACTCCGGCGGGGAGGTCACAAACAGCTCCAACATCGCCATTCAGAACCTTGTCCCCCGCGCCGCGATCGATAAGGAGCAGGGCGATCATCCCCTGGAACTGGTGTTCACCGCCCAGGCCGACGACGATGACGGCGATATCGCATCCATCAATTGGAGCTTCGGCGACGGTGCGTACGGCGAAGGGGCTTTGGTGAGACACAGATACGCACAGGCAGGAAGTTACCAGGTGACGCTCACCGTGGCCGATGACGCGGGAGGGGTGACGGAGGCAGATGATCTGGTCACGGTGGTCCCAGGGAACCTTTACCTTTCCGGGATGAGCCTGAACTACGTCCAGGGGACGGGCTGGGAGCTCAGCGGTGAGATCTGGAACGAGGGCGAGGTGCCGGTGAACGTCACCCTTTCTGTTGATGCCGGAGGAATGCAATTCCAATGGGAGATAGAAGTGAGCGGGAGCGGGTTCGAACCGTTCGACCGGCCCCTGACCGGTTTCGAGGGAGGCAAGGTCAATGCCACCCTTGTCTCCCCGGAGGGATGGGAGACCGATCTGGAAGACAACACCTGGACCGATGATGTGGAACCCAGGACACCGTACATCTACTGGATGGTCGGAGGGGTGGTGATCGTGATGGCCGTGGCCGTCGTGGTGGTGTATGCAAAGAGGAAGAGATGATAAAAGCGCCCCGGTCGGGATTTGAACCCGAGTCGAAGCCTCGACAGGGCTTCATGATAGGCCGCTA
>CAZPFU010000012.1:0-48399 GCA_964585915.1 uncultured Methanomassiliicoccus sp. | reverse complement strand
AGATGCGAAACCCACGCCTGTTCAAGGACCAATCCAAGCTCTCGTTCGATTACGTTCCCGACAAGCTCTGCCACCGCGAGGAGCAGCTGGAACGGCTGGAGATGCTCTTCCGCCCGGTTCTCGACGGAAGCATGTCCCAGACCGCCTTTCTCATAGGCAGCGTGGGTACCGGGAAGACCGCCACGTCAAAAAGATTCTGCCTGGACCTTATGAAGGCCGCCCAGGAGAAGGGGCGGCCGATGGATTACATCATCGTCAACTGCCGGCAGCGCTCCACCGAGGTCGCGGTGCTGCGGCGCATCGTCATGCACTTCGATGAGAACTTCCCGGACCGCGGCTTCTCGACCGAAGAGATGCTGCGCTCCATCCGCAAGCACCTGGAGAAGCGCAAGATGCATCTCGTGGTCGTACTGGACGAGGCGGACGTCCTGCTGGTGAAGGGCGCCAGCGATCTGGTATATCAGCTCACCCGTTTCGACGAGGAGGTCGTGGGCGGACGGCCGTCCATGTCGGTGATAATGATCTCCCAGAAGAACGTGCTGGACATGCTGGACGCCGCCTCGTCCTCCACGTTCCGAAGGGCTAACGCCATCCGCTTCGACAAGTACGGCGTGCGGGACCTGACAGACATACTCAAGATCCGCACCGACCTGGCGTTCTTCCCCGGCGTGGTGCGCCAGGACTCCCTGGACCTCATGGCCGACATCGCCGGGGAGTTCGGGGACGCCCGCTTCGCCATCGAACTGCTTGATCGGGCAGGCATGCTGGCCGAGGAGGAGGGCTCCGAACATCTGGCGCCGGAGCACGTGCGCGGGGCGAAGGCGCTGACGTACTCGGTGGTCACCGAGAGCAAGATCGAGGACCTGGACAAGCAGCACAAGATGGTGCTTCTGGCGGTCGCCCGAGCCATAAAGGACCAGGCCTACGTGAGAACGCCGGAGGCCGAGGCGATCTACCGGCTGGTGGCCGAGGAGCATGGCGAAAAACCGAGAGGGCATACCATGTTCTGGTCCTACCTCCAGGACCTGACCAACCAGGGTTTGGTTGGCACTAGGGTGACCAACGAGGAGACCGGCGGACGTACGACGTACATATCGCTGCCGGATGTCCCGGCCAAGGTGGTCCGGCAGAGGCTGGAGGAGATCCTGGGGGCCTGACGGAAAGCTATTGATAATGTTGCCGCCATTTAACGGGTGAAAGCATGAAGAGGACACCGCTCTACCAGGAGCATCTTGCCGCCGGGGCCAGGATGGTGGAGTTCGCCGGATGGGAGATGCCCATCCAGTACTCCGGGATCATCGAGGAGCACTTGCAGGTCCGGAGAGGTTGCGGGGTCTTCGACGTTTCGCACATGGGCGACCTGCTGATCAAGGGGCCGCAGGCGGCCATCCAGATCGACGGTCTCTTGACCAATCCGATAAGCAAGGCCCCGGTGGGCAAGGCCGTTTACGGCCACCTGCTCAACATCGATGGGCAGATCATCGATGACGTCATCACTTACCACATATCCGAGGGACAGTACCTGATGGTCCCCAACGCCTCCAATGTGGACCGGGTGCGGGAATGGGTGAAGGCCAACACCCGGGACCTGGAGATCACCGACCTCTCGACCAGGCTGGCCTGCCTGGCCGTGCAGGGTCCTTTGGCGGAGGTCATCATGCAGGGAATGTGCTCCGCGGACCTCTCCACCCTGAAGCGCTTCCAGGGCCGTTTCGCTTTCCTATCCGGGAAAAGCTCGCACTTCCTGGCCGATCACTTCACCAACAAAGGGGAGGGCGTGGGCTGCTACATCGCCCGGACCGGTTACACCGGCGAGGACGGCTTCGAGGTACTGGTGGAGGACAAGGACGCGGCGTGGCTCTGGAAGAAGCTGCTGCAGACCGGCAAGGTGAGGCCGATCGGGCTGGGGGCCAGGGACACCTTGCGCCTGGAGATGGGCTACCTTTTATCCGGAACGGACTTCGACGGAAACCAGACCTCACTGCAGACCGGACCCTCCTGGGTGGTCAAGATGGACCATCCCTTCATCGGCCGGGATGTTCTGATATTGCAGAAGGAGCGCAAGTACGACGTCCTGGTGGCGCTCAAGCTCCTGGGAAAGGGGGTGCCCAGGCACGGTTACGCCATAGTGCAGGCGGGAAAGAACGTGGGGAGGGTCACCAGCGGGAACATGTCCCCCTGCCTCAAGGAGGGGATAGCGCTGGGTTATGTACCGCAGAAGCTTTCGGCGGTGGGGACCGAGCTGGCCGTGCAGATCCGCGACGAGGCGGTACCGGCCAAGGTGGTGGAGATTCCGTTCTATCGAAAATGATCACATGACCCGAGAACTGGTCCGCAACCTGATAGAGCTGCTCAACATGCGCAGCGATACCAACGAGGGCAAGAAGGCCCTGTTCGAGCTGGTGCGCTCCAGGCTGGAGGAGCTTGGACTGAGGGTGGTCGTCGGCGGGGTCCACGAAAGCCCGGCCATGTTGGCCTCCAACGGAAGCGGGGGCGTCGCCTTCGCCGCCCATCTGGACACCGTCCCGGCCGGGGACGACTGGACCAGAGAGGACGGGGAGGTGGAGGCCGGCCGGGTGTACGGGCTGGGGGCGGCGGACATGAAGGGAGGAATGGCCGCCATGATGGCCGCGGCCCGGGTCCTCAAGGAGGAGGATGTTCCGTTCTCATTGCTCATCACCACCGATGAGGAGGAAATGATGACCGGGGCGGAGTTCCTGGCCAAACGACCGGAGGTCCGCCGCGCCAGCGGCATACTGGTCGGCGAGCCCACCGACCTCAGGGTGGCCTGGAAGGAGAAGGGGATATCCCGTCTGACCCTGACCGCGCACGGCGTAGCGGCTCACGCCAGCATGCCCTGGAACGGCGACAACGCCATCATGAGGATGGCCTCGCTCTTGGATAGATTGGACCCCATGCTCAAGGTCCCGGAGGGACCGACGGACGATCTCACCCTGGTGGTCTCGACCATCAGGGGGGGCACCCGCAACAATATCGTTCCCGACCGATGCGAGGCCCAGCTGAACGCCCGCTTCCCCTACCCGCTCACCGCCAAGGAGGTAAGGGAGCGCATCATGCGCACCCTGGAGGGGGAATCGTACGACATCATCATGCAGTACGAGCTTCCGGCCTTCGAGACGTCGCCCGACACCGCGCTTATAAGAGAGCTGCTGGACGCCGGGGCGGACGGGATATTCGCGGTGCCCTACGCCACCGAGGCGGCCGTTTATTCCACGGTGAACCCGCTGGTCGCGGTCTGCGGCCCGGGAAGCCCGAACATGGCCCATTCCAAGGACGAGTACGTGGAGAGGTGGCAGCTGGAACGAGCCTTCCGCCTCTACTGCGAGATGGGCCGGCGCCTTCAGGGATAGACCCTGGCCACCGTGCGCGGATACGGAATAGCGTCGCGAATGTGCTCCAGGTTGCATACCCACTTGGCGATGCGTTCCACGCCCAGGCCGAACCCGGAGTGCGGCACGGAGCCGTAACGCCTGAGGTCCAGGTACCAGCGGTAGGGGTCTTCCGGTATCCCGGCCGCCTCCAGCCTCTGCAGGATCTTGTTCAGGTCGGTCTCCCTCTCGCTGCCGCCGATGACCTCCCCGAAGCCGAACGGCGCCAGCAGATCGGCGCACTTGTAGGTGCGCGTATCGTCCGGGTCCTCCTTCATGTAGAAGGCCTTGCACTCCTTGGGGAAGTTGGTGACGAACACCGGGGCGACCTCCTCTTCGGTTATCGCTCTCTCCTCCACGGCGCCCAGGTCGGCCCCGAACTCGATGTCGAACCCCTTCTTCTTGAGCAGGTCGATCATGTCCGAGTAGCGCAGGCGCTTGAACGGAGGCACGACCGCCTTCAGCTGCTCGAGGTCGCGCTTGAGCAGCTCCAGCTCGTCCCGGCGCTCCTTGAGGACCTTGGCCACCATAGCGGAGACCAGCTCCTCCTGGATCTTCATGTTTCCCTCGTTGTCCACCCAGGCCTCCTCCAGTTCCATGTGCCAGTACTCCGTGAGGTGGCGAGGGGTGCGGGACTTCTCCGCGCGGAAGGAGGGCGTTATCGAGTAGACCTTCTCCAGGGAGAATATCAAGGACTCTAGGTACATCTGGGCGCTCTGGCTTAGGTACGCCTCCCGGTCGAAGTACTTGAGCTTGAAGAGCGTAACGCCTCCCTCGCAGGCGTTCTGGGTGAATATCGGCGGGGTGACCTCGGTGAACTCGTTCTCCGCAAGCCATTCCCGGGCCCCGGCCAGCAGGGAGGCCTTGACCTTCATGACCGCGGTCTGCTCCCTGGACCTGATCCAGAGGTGGCGGTTGTCCAGCAGCAGCTCCTCGCTCTGATATTCGGTGATCGGGAAAGGCAGAGCGGGACCGATCACCCGGTAGGAGCTGGCCCGGACCTCGTAGCCGCCCGGGGCGCGTCCGTCCTGGTGCATGGTGCCGGTGACCTCCACGGATGATTCTATGGAGGCGGAGGCGGCTCCCTCGAACTGTTCGTCGGGAAGGTTGCCCTTCTTGATGGTGACCTGGATGATGCCCGTGGAGTCCCTGACCACGGCGAAGACGATCTTCCCGCTGCTGCGTGTCCGGTATATCCAGCCCCTCAGGGACACCTGGCCGTCGGAGACCGGGGACCTGAGCAGCGAGCTGATGCTGGTGTAATGAGACATTTGACCACTGGCCGGTAAAGAACTGCATCTATGTATTCCATAATTTCGGTCCGCCGGCAAACCGATATAATCCAGTTGGCCGATGCTGGAAGGTGCGCATACGTAGGGCGGAGGTATCTGACCTGCCGGCGATCATGGCCGTGGAGCAGGGCGCCTTCGGGCCCCGCCGTTGGGATGAAGCGTTCGTGCGGGGGCTGATGGCCCAGGAGGAGGTCCGGACCATGGTGGCGGAGGACGATGGCATAGCGGCCTATGTGATGTTCTCCATCTCCCGGCCCTACGAGACGGCGGAGGTGCTGTCCTTGGCGGTCTCCCCGGCCTTTCGGCGGAGAGGTATAGCCAGGAAGCTGATGGCCGAGGTGGAATCTCTGGTAAGGGAGGAGGCAGGGACCGTGTCGCTATGCGTCCGTCCCGATAACGTCGAGGGCGTCAACCTTTACTTATCCCTGGGCTATAAGGTGTTGGCGCTCTGCTCCGGTTACTACGAGGACGGCAGCGACGCCTATATGATGGTCAAGCACCTGGAGTGATGATATGGTCAAGGTCAAGGCGGCCAAGAAGGGGGACCTGCTGGAGTTGGACGGCAAGCCGAACGTGCTGGGCGGACCTAGCTTCTCCTATTCCGCGTTGGAGATGTTCATGATGGCGCCCGACTTCGCGGTGCTGGTGGCTGGCGACTCCGGGATCGTGGTCTATCATGAGGGGAAGGGTGGGAAGAGCAGGGTCCTGTTGTTGGTCGGCGGTTCATCCTCCGATCTTCTCAGAGGGGCGGAGGAATCGGCCCGGGGGGCGGGCACGATCAAGATAACCCTAGAGGCGTCGCCGGATAGCCCGGTCCTTCCCGACCTGGAATCCGCCGGATACCGCAGGGCGGGGGACGTGGCCAACTATTTCGGCAAGGACCGGCCGGCGCTGTTCTTGGAGAAGAACTTGTAAACTGTTTTTTATATAATTATTTTTTAATCTAAATCTCTTGCCAGACATCTGGATGGGGGCAGGGGAGGTTAAGACAACTATTATATAGGGTACCGTTCATTCGCCAAAACAGACCAACGCTCATGGATGTTGGACTGGGGTGAACGATCATGGAAGAGTCTCTTTGCAATGTTGAATTCCTCAAAGACAACAACAACTTCGTCGCACGGGTGCAAAGCGAAGTCGGGGGCCTCCGGGAATACCAGAGCAACAGCCTGGAAGAGGTCCTTGAGCAGGTCATAATAGATCTGCAAGAGGAATTCGAGAACACGATGTGATCGCTTCCGTTTTTTTCACTTTCTGAGGTCCAGCACAGCCGCCTTAGCGGTCTGCCATGAGCGAGCGAGGAGGGTTGCGCGTGCAACAGAGCGAGAACGATTCGATATTATCCTCATATTACGGTGATGAGGAGGTCACCGCGATCATAACCCTCAAGGTCGAGACCAAGGATGCTGACGCGGTGTGCGAAAACGTCTCCTTGCTCAAACCGGCGATGGACGTGTTCCTGGTCACCGGAGACACCGATATCGTCGTAAAAGCCAAGTTCCGTAACTATACCCAGCTCAAGAGGTTCCTGGTGGAGGAGCTTTCCGCCGTGAACGGGGTCAAGGACACCAAGACCCTCATGGTGGTGGCTACCTTCAAGGAGAGGGGCGAACAGAGGTCCGCCCCGGAGTGAGGGACCCGTCCGGATCGAACAGGAAGTGATTGCATGGAATATGATGCGAAAACGAAACTCAAACAGATCATCGATGTCTTGGACCAGCTATCGGAGGACACCTCCGTACCCCGCAACATCAGGCGCGGCGCCACCGAGGCCAAGGGCAGGCTGAACCAGGACGGGGAGGCCCTGGACGTCAGGGTGGCCGGGGCCATCGGAAAGCTGGACGACCTGGCTAACGACCCCAACATCCCGATGCACGGAAGGACGGTCATCTACCGGATCATATCCGAGCTGGAGAACCTGCTGAAGACCGTCAGCAAGTGAAAACCTTTAAACGAGAATTTGTAATCTAGTAGCTCAGAGCGGACATAGTCTAGTGGTCAGGACTGGAGCTTCCCAAGCTTCGAACCCGGGTTCGAATCCCGGTGTCCGCACCTTAGCATATTTCTCTGTGAAAAACCGAATGAGTCCGATGGCGGTTATACTAGGACCACCTTGGATCAGAGCCGGCCCCACTTGTCCTCGTCGCTCTCCGCCGCGGCGGTCACCGGGGGGCTCTCCTTGGGCTTGCGCTTCCTCGGCGGCTCGTACGATCCCGCCATCTCGTCGCTCTCGAAGTTGGGGGCGCCCAGCTCCCAGCCCGGGTCGGTCTTCCTGATCGGCGCCCGTTCCGGAGGTTCGGGCGGGGCGGCATCGAAGTCCCATCCGGGGTCGGGACGGTTGGCGGGAGCGTTGAAGCTGGGCTGGAAGGGCTTCTGCTTCTTGCGGGGGGCGCGGCGCTTTACCGGTTTGGCGTTGATGTTGAAGGCCGGGGTGCGCGTCAACCTGTAGACGCTGCGGGTCATGCCCATGACGATGAAGAAGTAGATCACCAGGACGATCACCGAGGAGGCCCACCAGAGGGCGAAGAGCACTGCCAGCGAGAGTATGGTCACCAGGCTCAGGCTCACGAAGCCGGAGATGAAGCGGCTGATGTGCCCCGGGTCCCGGGTGACCACGCCCAGGTTGTCATAGTTCACGGTGCGCACGATGGAGTACATGTCGCTCTCCAGGGTGCCGTAGATGACGGTGACGATGAGACCGCCCAGCACGAAGGCCAATACATTGTAGGGGAAGGGCAGCACCATGATGCAGACCAGGTCGACGAAGTAGATGATGACCAGCGCCTCCAGGCGACGGGTCCTCTCGAACAGCTTTATTGTTGACGGCAGAATGATCTTGTTCATGGTGCGATTGATGAGCGTACCGCCGTAGACGAGGAACTTGGGCGCGAGCTTGCCTAGGGACCGGGTGAGCTTTCCGCTGTGCTTCATTAGTGGGGGGGCCACCATGCTCATGACGAAGCAGAACGCCCCGGCGAAGGGGTTCAGCTCCGTCCCCTTGGTTATCGCCGGCGAGTTGCTGCCCACGCTGGCGTACATGATCGCCTCCGAGGAGCGCCCGGTCATGGCCGTGCCTATGAAGGTCGCCGCCTTGGAGGTGAAACCCAAGATATAGGACACCGAACTGAGCACTATGACCTCGTATAATAGGGTCACCGGCACAGCGATCAGCAATATTGGCACGATGGTGTACAGCATGCTTAGGTCGATCATCATCCCGAAGGTGATGAAGAACACCGCCACCAGTGCGTCCCGGAAGGGCGTGATGCGGTCCTCGATGCGCTCGGCCAGCTTGGTCTCCGCGAAGACCATTCCCAGAAAGAAGGCGCCGATGATCGCCGGCACCCCGGCCACCTCCGCCAGGGCGGCGGAGAGGAACACCAGGCCCAAGGCGAACAGCACGAAGAGCTCGTTGCTCTTGATGCTCTCGAAGTACTTGACCACCCGGGGGACCACCACGATGGCCAGGAATATGAAGAACACGTAGAACGCCAGGATTCCGACTATCAGACGGGTCATGTTAATGCCGTCCGCGTCGGACTTGAACATCAGCCCGCCGACTATGGTCAGCAGGACCATGGATAGGAAGCTCTCCACGATGACCGTGCCCAGCAGGTACTCCGTTTCCGGGCTGGAGATGCGCTCCATCTCCTCCAGGGCCTTGCCGGTGATGGCCACCGAGCTCATGGAGATGACGCCGGCCAGGAACACGGTGTCGATTATGGGCCAGCCCAGCGCGAAGCCGATGAGGATGCCCAGGAACATCCCGAGGCCCACGTCCATGAGGGCCAGGATGATCGCCGGGGCCTTGGTCTTCTTGAGCTTGGTGATGGAGAACCCCAGGCCGACGAAGAACATCAGCAGGGTCAGGCCCATGCTGGAGAGCATCTCGATGAAACCGGTGTCGTGCACCAGCCCTTCGTACGTGTAACCGAAAAGCTCTACGGAGATGTAAGGACCTATGAGCATCCCGGCCAGTATGTATCCGAGGATGACGCTCTGCTTGGCCTTCGAGGCCACCGCTGCGCCGATGAAGGCGATCAGCATAATGATCCCCACCTCGAACATCAAACCGTCTGTTGCTATCATCTCGCCTGCCTGCAGATGCCGCCGATTCCGCTGGAGGTCCCCGCCCTTGGCGCAATTACTTCCAGTTATCGAGGGCCCCGCCTGTAGAGCGTTGACCCTAGTGCATCCCGCCAGGTTATAGTATTATACATTATTTATAATTGTCCACATCTGGCATTCCTCCGTTTCCATTAGAAATTCCAGCGTCGGTTATAATAAATCATAAACCTGTTGCCATCCGGGTCTCAGATGTCAACCGAGTTCCACGCCATGAAAGGGGAGGAGACCTTGAGCGCCCTGGGAAGCTCCGAGCGGGGGCTCACCTCGGAGGAGGCCGCTGAAAGGCTGGTTCGCTACGGCCCCAACGAGCTGAGCGAGGGACGGAAGATCTCCCCTCTCCGGATATTCCTGGACCAGTTCAAGGACTATATGGTGATCATCCTGATCATCGCGGCCGTGATATCGGCCGGGATAGGGGTCTGGAAGGATTCCACCGAGGAGTTCCTGGACGCCGGCATCATAATGGTCATCGTCCTGGTCAACGCGATCTTCGGCTTCGTGCAGAACTATCGGGCGGAGAAGACCATGCAGGCCCTGCGGGACATGGCGGCCCCCAAGGCGAACGTTATCCGGGACGGGGAGGAGAAGAGCGTTCCGTCCCGCGAGCTGGTGCCTGGGGATGTGATCATGCTTTCGACCGGGGACCGCATCTCCGCGGACGCCAGGCTCCTGGAGGCGGCCAACCTCAAGACCAACGAGGCCTCCCTGACCGGCGAATCGCTCCCGGTCAGCAAGAACGCCATCGAGGTGCTGCCTTCCGACACGCTGCTCTCGGACCGGGACAACATGGTGTTCTCGGGCTGCACCGTGGACCACGGGCGGGGGAGGGCCGTGGTCACCTCCACCGGGATGCTCACCCAATTGGGCAACATAGCCAGGATGGTGCAGTCCGAGGACGAGGACACCCCGCTCCAGAAGAAGCTGGACCGCCTGGGGAAGCAGCTGGGGACCATGGTCCTGGGGGTGTGTGCGTTCATCTTCGCCGTCGGTTACCTGAGGGGGGCGGCGGCGGAGGAGATGTTCCTGACCTCGGTCAGCCTGGCGGTGGCGGCGATACCAGAGGGGCTTCCGGCGGTGGTGACCATCTCTCTGGCCCTTGGCCTTCAGCGCATGGCCAAGCGCAGGGCGGTTATGCGCAAGCTGCCGGCGGTGGAATCCCTGGGGAGCGCCACGGTGATCTGCACCGACAAGACCGGAACGCTGACCAAGGGCGAGATGAACATCCGGGAGATCTTCATGGGGGAGACCGTCAACGTCTCCGGCGAGGGTTTCGAACCGCAGGGCAAGTTCATCGTGCAGGGCGAGACCATCGACATGGCCCAGCGCGAGGACCTGGCGATGCTGCTGGTGGCCGGGGCGCTGTGCAACGACTCGTCGCTCTACCAGGAGGAGGGCAAGTGGAAGGTGCGCGGCGACCCTACGGAGGGCACCCTGATCGTCACCGCCCGCAAGGCCGGCATAGACGAGGGGGAGGTGTTCAAGCACTCACCGCGCATATTCGAGCTGGCGTTCGATTCGGTCAAGAAAAGAATGACCACCGTCCATGAGGTGGACGGCAGGAAGATGGCCTTCATGAAGGGGGCGGCGGAGAGCGTGGTCCCGCTATGCACCAGGCGACGGGTGAGGGAGAGGGACCAGGACCTGGACAAGGGCACGGCGGATTCCCTGCTGGCCAAGAACAACGAGATGGCCGGACGGGCCCTGCGGGTGCTGGCGATAGCGGTCCGGGACGTCACGGACGTGCCGCTGGAGGAATCGGCCATAGAAAAGGAGTTCACCTTCCTGGGCCTGGTCGGCATGATCGACGCCCCCCGCAAGGAGGCCGTGGAAGCGGTGAGGAAATGCCGCACCGCCGGCATCAGGGTGATCATGATAACCGGGGACCACGAGCTGACCGCCCGGGCCATCGCCCTGGAGATGGGGATAGCCGTGCCCGGTCTGGACAAGGTCGTCAACGGACGGGTGCTGGAGACCGCCTCGGACCAGGAGCTGGAGGATCTCCTGGAGGACGTGAGCGTCTTCGCCCGAGTGGCGCCGGAGCATAAGGTCCGCATCGTGGACGCCCTGCAGGCCAGGGGGGAGATCGTGGCCATGACCGGGGACGGTGTGAACGACGCCCCGGCCCTGAAGAAGGCCGATATCGGCGTGGCCATGGGCATAACCGGTACGGACGTCTCCAAGGAGGCTTCCCAGATGGTGCTCATGGACGACAACTTCGCTTCCATCGTCAACGCCGTGGAGGAGGGGCGGGGGGTTTACGACAATATCCGCAAGTTCGTGGCCTTCCTTCTTTCCTGCAACTCCGGCGAGGTCATCGCCATGTTCGCGGCCAGCCTCATCTTCGTGGACCCGGAGTTCATACCGTTCCTATTGCCGGTGCACCTGCTCTGGATGAACCTGGTCACCGACGGGCTTCCCGCTCTGGCACTGGGCGTCGAGCCTATCGAGCCGAACATCATGGACCGTCCTCCCAACGACCCGAAGGAGCCGCCGGTCACCCGCCGTACGGCTGTGCGGGTTCTGTCCATTGGAGGCGCTTTCGCCTTCTCCGCCCTGCTGGCCTTCGCGCTGGTCGGGATGCTTGATCTTTCCGGGGGCGAGGACGAAGTGCGGCACGCTCGGACGGTGGCCTTCTGCACCATGGTCTTCTCGCAGCTGTTCTTCGCCTTCTCCGCCAGGTCCCAGACGTTGACCATAATGAAACTGGGATTGCTCACCAACCGCAAGATGATCGCCGCCGTGGCGGTCTCCGGGCTGCTGCAGCTGGCCGTGGTCTACTTGCCCGGGCTGAGCAACGCCTTCCGCACCGCGCGGCTGGGCTGGGAGGATTGGGCGCTGATACTGCCGCTCAGCATGATCGCGCTGGTAATGAACGAGGTTTGGAAGGTGGCCGCCCGCCGTTCCGGGAAGGTCTGATGATCGAGCTGGATGGTTCCGAGGGGGAGGGCGGCGGACAGACCGTGCGCACCGCCTTATCGTTGTCGGCCCTCACCGGCCAGCCGTTCCACATCACCGACATCCGGGCCGGGAGGCCGGACCCCGGGCTGAAGCCCCAGCACCTGGCAGGCGTTCGCCTCATGCAGAGGCTGTGCTCGGCGCAGGTGGAGGGGGACAGCGCGGGATCGCGCGAGCTTACGTTCGTCCCAGGCCGGGTCACCGGCGGAGCTTACGATCACGACGTGGGCACGGCGGGCAGCCTCACGCTGCTCATGCAGTCCGCGCTCCCTGTCCTGGTCGCCTCGCCGGTGGAGACCGAGCTGCGCCTGATAGGGGGGACGGACGTGCGCTGGTCCCCTCCGGTGGACCACTACCAGCTGGTGCTGTTCCCTTTGCTCAGGCGCATGGGGGCGGACCTGGAGATGGTGGTGGAGAGGAGGGGTTTCCATCCCAGGGGCGGGGGCGTGGTGCGGCTGAAGGTGAAGGGCGGTCCGCTGTCACCGCTGCGCCTCCAGGAGCGCGGCGAGCTTTTGCGAGTGATCGGGCGGGCCTGCGTGCAGAACCTGCCGGAGAGGGTGGCCGACCGTATGATCGCCTCCGCCCGGGACGCGTTCCCGGGATTGGAGGCCGAGAAGGTGGTCACCGAGGGAGCTTGCCCCGGCGCCGGGATCATCCTGGCCGCGGAGTACCGGGGGACGATATTGGGCTGGAGCGCCCTGGGAGAGCGCGGCGTGCCCGCGGAAAAGGTAGGGCACGAGGCGGCCAGCTGCCTGAGGACGGTCATGGACCTTGGCGGTACGTTAGACTCCCGCACCGCCGACCAGCTGATCACCTACATGGCCATCGCCGGGGGCGATTCGACCTTCGCCGTGGGTAAGATAAGCGGCCATCTGGCCTCGCAGATGCATCTTCTCCCCAGTTTCCTTCCGGTGAGCTTCCGGGTGGGGGAGGCCTCCCCGCACCGCATCGACGTGATCAGCCGTACATGATGGAGCGCTTCTTGGCCAGCTCTTCGCTCTCCCCGGTCTTCTTCTTGATCTCCTTGAGGGCCTCCTCGATGAGCGCCGCCTCCTCCAGGAGAGGCTGGGTGTCCAGCTGGGTGTGCAACAGGAGCTTGTCTATGGCCTCGGTGGCCGTAGCGGCCGCCCTGGCGTCGGGATAATCGGAATGCGCCTCGGACAGGATGGAAACGACGTCGAAGCCGCGGTTGACCCCCTCGTTGAGCAGGACGCCCGCCAGCCCCACCACCACCCCGTTCTCGAAGATGGGGATGTCGTTCTTGATCAGCAGCTGCCTGGCGCGGGGCGTGGAGGCCACCGCGTAGACCTTGAAGTCCGCGCCCTCCTTCTCCTCCGGCTCCTCGGTATCCTCGCCCGCTTTGTTAGCGAGGCCTTCCGGCGAGATCACCATCTTGCAGCCCTTGTCCTCCACCCAGTCCATGATGGTCCAGGCCAGGGGCTTGAGTATCTCCTGCGGGGGCTCGAACTCGGAGACGATGACCACGATCTTGTCGCTGCCCTTCTCCCCGATCACCCCGGAGTAGACGCGGACCGGGGAATAGGGAACGCCGTCCCTGACTATGGAAACGGAAGGCAGGTACGGGGAGTCGATTATGGCCACCAGGTCCAGGTCCAGCAGGTTGACCAGGTAGTTGGCGGTGATGGAACCGACCAGCCCTATGCTGGAGAAGCCCTCGATGACCGTGGCGCCCCGTAGGTTGGACCTCTTCAGCTCGATTATGTCGAAATCGTTCATCGCCGCGGATATCGGTTTATGGCTATTAATCAACCTTCCCATCACCCTTATGATGACCTACGGGAATGCACCGTCCATGAGGCCCAGGGTGATCGTGAACTGCGCCATGTCCCCCGACGGGAAGATCGCCGGGGCGGAGCGAAGGCAGCTGCGCATCTCCTCCCCGGAGGACATGGAGCGGGTGAAACGCTTGCGCACCGAGTGCCAGGCCATCCTGGTGGGGGCCGGGACCATCCTGGCGGACGACCCCCATCTGACGGTGAAAGGCCTTCCCAGGGAGAAGCAGGCCCTGAGAGTGGTCCTGGACCCCCGGGGCAAGGTCCCGGAGAACGCCCTGGTCCTGGACGAACGCGCCCGTACGCTGATGGTCACCCTGGAGGACTGCGCCCGGCAGTACCCGGGGGCGGAGACGGTCCGGCTGGGCAAGGGCACGCTTGACCTGAACGCCCTTCTCGATACCCTGGGACAAAGAGGGATTTCCAACCTCCTGGTGGAGGGAGGGGGGGAGACCATCTATTCCTTCTTCCGGGCCGGGCTGGTGGACGTCTACTCGGTCTTCGTCGGCGATTTCATCATCGGCGGGAGGGAATCCCCGACCCCGGTGGACGGGGACGGCTTCCGGTTGGGCGAGCACGTCCCGCTCAGGCTGATCTCGTTCGAACAACTGGGATCCGGCGTGCACCTCACCTACGAGGTAAGGCATGATGCCTGAGCCTTCCTTCCTACTGGACGGGATGCTGGGGTCCCTGGCCCGCTGGCTGAGGATCATGGGCTATGATTCGGTGTACTTGAAGGACGAAAAGGACGGAGAACTGCTGGCCGCCCTTGGCGACCGATGCCTTCTTACCAGGGACCGGCAGCTGGCGCAGCGCGCCGGGGCCAGGGGATTCTACCTGGAGAGCGACGACCTGGACGCCCAGCTCTCGGCGGTGGTGAAGAGGTTCGAACTGCGCTTCGACCTGGAACGCACGCGCTGCACGTCCTGCAACGGTCCGCTACAGAAGGTGGACAAGGAACTGGTCAGGGACCGGGTGGCGGAGGGCACCTGGAGCGGACATCAGGAGTTCCGGATGTGCCGGGACTGCGGAAAAGTGTACTGGCAGGGCGCCCACTGGAAGAACATCCGCGGCCGGCTGGAGAAGATCAGCTGATGTCCCGGAAGTAATCCTCGCTGAGCACCTTGCCGGTGCTGGCGTTGAGGATCATGACGCCTTTGGTGCCTTCCACGCACCATATCGGGACGTAATAGATGCCCATTGATCGTACCGAGCCGAGGTCCAGGCGGGGATGAACCGTAACCCTCTCGGTCATGGTCACCTGCCCGTTCTCCCTGACCATGTCCCTCTCGTAGGTATGCTCCCGTTCCACGGTCGAACGGGCCAGGGCCGAGGCCTCCTCCTCCTCGAGTATCGGCTCCAGGCGCTTGTGGCCCTGGTCCAGGCTGGCCACGGTCTCCGGGAGCTGGTCCCAGGACTGCACGTCCTTGGTCAGGGCGTTGACGGCCACCGTGCCCTCCCGGCCGCCGATCCTTCCCTCGCCGACGTAAAGCGGCACCTGGTAGCTGAACAGGTAGTGAGGGACCAGCTCCAGCCGGTGGCTGAAGCCGCCCACGGTCTTGGAGGACAGCTCCACCACGTCCTGTAGGGACATGTGCATCGGGATGATGCGTTCCTCCTCGCTGATGGCGGGAACGTCATCTTCCAGCATCGGCACGTCGTCCGCATAGAGGTCGTCGATCAGGCCGTGGTCCTCCTCGCCCACCAGCTTCTCGATGCGGGTGCGCCCGACCTCGTGCTCCACCGCCTCGCGGTCCCAAACCACCACCCCCGGCGGCAGGGCGGCCAGGGTCGATTCCGCCAGCGGCACCAGCGCCGCCAGCACCACCTTTCCCTTGATGCCCGGGGCGGCCTTGGTAAGCTCCTCCATGGCCGCCGGTGAATGCCTGGAATAGGGGAAGAAATGCAGTTCCACGTTCTCGCGGCGCCCGCGCACGAAGGGCCCGTCCTGGTCCACCAGGAAGCCCCTCGATTCCAGAATCTCCTTGAGCACCGCGTTCAGATTGGTCATGCTGGGAACAGGAATCGCCGCTTGCGGATTAATAGCTTATCGGACGCCCTCCCAAAGATCGCGCCCGGTGCAAGCTTCCGTACCGAGCAGCCCCATGAACTCCTCGGGGTAAGGTTCGAAAAGAACCTGCTGCAGCAGATAGTCCTCCCCATACCGCAGGACCCAGGAGCGGACCATCAGCAGCGGCGCGCTCAGCGGGACCTTTCCGTCGGCGTACCATTCCAGGGATCGCAGGAAGTGCTGCTTCTCCTTTGCGTCCAGTTTATCCGAGAAGTAGCCCATGGCGTGCATCAGCGCGTTATTCCAGGACCGGCAGTTGGGCGGGCGGCGCAGGGCGTTCTGAAGTTCCGATGAGTACTCCCGCAGCCGCTCCTCGACGGGAGCGGGGGAGGCAGTGATGCGCCCCAGCCTGCGCATGGCCGCCTGGTTGTAGCCCATGAGCAGCAGCTTGTGCCTGGAGTGGAAGTCCATCAGCGCCTTGGAGGTTCCTTTCTGGGCACATCCTCGGAAGCGGGCGGAGGTGAAGATGCGGGTGAGGAAGTGATCGGCTATCCTTCCGTTGAGAAGCCTGGCCTCGTCCTCCACCGTCAGAGAGGGAAAGGCGGCCATGACCTCTCGGGCGAAGATCCCGGACGATCTTCCGGTCAGCACCGCCTTTCCTTCCCCCGGCGGGTACACCCTCACGTCCTTGATGCCGCAGGAGGGGGAGCGGTTCTTGAGCAGGAAACCGTCCACGTCCCTTAGGTTGGCCAGATGCTCCCGGGTGAAGCGCAGCGCTCCTTCCGTTACATCCCGTCCGGTGCTGGGCTGCAGAAGACGGTCCTGGCCCTCGATGCGGACGATGCGCACGGGATCGCGGGGAACCCCCAGGCCCATGTCGGCCTCCATGCACACCGGCAGGAACTCCACGTGGGGCATCAGGCGCAGGACGAACTCGCTGTTGATCATGGCCCCGTTATAGCGGCACGAATCGAACTCAATGCAGCGGCTGATGACCACCCGGGGCTTGGGATCGGGCATGATGTACTCAACGCACGGGTAAGTAAAAAATGGTATGGAACGATGATGCTTCGTGAGAAGGGAATGGCTTTGGGCCTTGGCCGCGGCGCTCCTGCTGTCCTCCGCCGCCCTGGGATGGATGGCCTGGGAAAGAGGCGAGGTCGAGCTTTACCTATTTTTGATATTTCCGGTGCTGAAGGCCGACGGGGCTTTCGGGGCGGCATCGTTGCTTTTTGCCTTCGCGGCCGTGGTGGTCATCTTCTTGTCGTTCTTCATCCCGGTCCCTAAGGGGTCCACGAGACCTCCGGAACGGCCGTCCGTGGGCGGGGTGGTGTTGATAGGTCCGATACCGATAGTGCTGGGCAGCGACCGGCGGACCGCGCTACTGGCGTTGGTCGTGGGCCTGGCCGCCCTGATCATAATGCTACTGTTTTTCCAATAAGGCCTGGGCCGCCTTCCAGGGGTCCAACTTTTCCTTTCTGGCCACGACCCTCACGGCCTCCATGATGTCCAGGTAATCCTGGTACTGCAGCCCCGCCCGGCGCACCTCGCGGCCGACCGCTGCCTCCAACGTATCGTCCCGTCGCCGCTTGTCCAGGGCGTCCGACAGCGCCTTTTTGAGCTCGTCCTTCAGCGGTGCCATTCCTCCACCGCCCTCAGGAAGTTGCGGAAGATGTCCATGCCATGATCGGTGTTCTCCACCTCGGGATGGAACTGCACGGCGTACAATGGGCGCTTCAGGGAGCGCATGGCCTCCACCTTGCAGGTGTCTGAATGCGCCAGAACCTCGAAGCCCTCGGGAACCACCTTGACCTCGTCATTGTGCGACTCCCAGACGTCGAACTCCCTGGGAACGCCTTGGAACAGCTGGTCCTCCACGTCCACGTAGAGACGGGTCCGCCCGAACTCGGCGCGGACCGCCGGGCCGGTGCTCCCCCCGAAGTGGGTGGCCATGAACTGCATGCCGGCGCAGATGCCCAGTATGGGGAAGTCGGCCTTGTCGATGTACTCGCCATTGTTGCCCATTCGCCCTGCTTCCGACGCTACGTCCGGAGCCCCGCCGGAAAGCACCAGGGCGTCCACCTGCCCTATCTGCTCGAACGGCGTGGTGTTGGGGATGATCTTGGTCTCCACCTTAAGGTACTTCAGGACCCGCCACTCCCGGTGCGTCCACTGCCCCCCGTTGTCCACCACATAGACCCGCATCGGGGCCGAATCATCGATATGCGGTATAAAACGATTGGTCGGACCCCCGGAAGCGTCCCGGGAAATGATTATGTCTGGCTTGCGCATTATGAATAGGCATGAAGGCCGTGATATTCGACCTGGGCCACACCCTGATCGACTACTACCACGACTGGGCCGGGCCGGAGGAGAGGATCGTCAGCAGGCTGTACCGTCTGGCCTCGGAGACCGGGGGGCGCATGCAGGAGCCGGAGTTCCGCCGTTCGGTGCTCACCACCCTGCAGGGCAACCGGGACCGCAAGCTCCAGGACATGCTGGAGATACCTTTGGAACGCGTGCTGGACAGCATATTCAGCTCCGCCGGTTGCAAGGTGGACGAGGGACTGATCCAGGATGGTATGGAGCTATTCTACGAGGCCCTCAAGGAGGACCGAAGCCTGGTCCCCGGCACTCTGGAGATGCTGCAGAGGGTGAGGGACCGGGGCTGCTCGATCGGCCTCATCTCCGACGTGGCCTGGGGGCTGCCCTCGGAATACCCTCTGCGGGACATGAAGCACTTCGGCCTGGAGGGGTACTTCGACGACATGATCTTCTCCAGCGATGTCGGTCTGCGGAAACCGAACCCGCGCATGTTCAAGCTGGCCATGTTCAATTTGAGCGTGGCCAAGAACGAGTCGATGTACATCGGTAACTCGCTGCAGGCGGACGTAAAAGGTGCCAAATCGGTGGGGATGCGGGCGGTGCTTAAGAAAAGCGGCTACTTCCAGCCGGACGATTCGATCGTCCCCGATCACACCGTCGACGACTGGAAGGACCTTGACGAGCTGCTGTGATCACTCCCACTCGATGGTGGCCGGCGGTTTGTGCGTGACGTCGTACACCACGCGGTTCACGTTGGCCTTCATCTCGTTGGTGAGGCGCAGGGATATGCGCTCCATCACGTCGTAAGGGATCTTGGAGAAGGAGGCGGTCATGGCGTCCACCGACTCCACGGCGCGGATGGCTATCGTACGTCCGTACGCACGGCGGTCCCCTTGCACTCCCACGGACTGCACCGGAAGGAGCACGGCGAAGTACTGCCAGGGGCGGTCCATGCTGCCCTTGGCCGCGGCCGCTTCCAGTTCCTCCTCGACGATGGCGCAGGCCTCGCGGACGACGCCGACGGACTCAGGGTTCGCTTCGCCGATGACCCTGATGGCCAGGGCCGGGCCGGGGAAGGGCTGGCGTTCCGATACCTCGACGCCGAGGAAGCGGGCGACGGCCCGGACCTCGTCCTTGTAGAGGTCCCAAAGGGGCTCCACCAGCTTGAGGGTCATGTCCTTGGGCAGCCCGCCGACGTTATGGTGACTTTTTATGGTGTCGCGGACGCCGTCGCCGCTCTCGATCCAGTCCGGGGCGATGGTCCCCTGGACCAGATGGTCGGCCCCGAAGGCCTTGGCCTCCCGCTCGAACACCCGGATGAACTTCTCCCCGATAACCTTGCGCTTGGCCTCAGGATCGATCTGGCCTTTGAGAGCGCCGAAGAACTCGTCCTTGGCGTCCACGAGGCGGTAGTGCACGTTCAGATTGTCGAACATCCGGCGCACGTCCTCCGTCTCCCCCTTGCGCATCAGGCCGGTATCTACGTAGACAGTGAGCAGGCGGTCCCCAATGGCCCGGTCCACCAGCACCGCGGCCACGGTGCTGTCCACCCCGCCCGAGCAGGCGATGATGGCCTTTCCGGTTATCTTGGTCCTCAGTTCCTCGATCTTCTCCTGCACGAACTCTTGGGGGTCGAACATCAGGCCTGCACCTCGTTGGAATCGCTCTCCACCTTCTCGGCCATCTCCTTGCGATAGGAAGTAAGCGCCTTGGCCAGCTTCTGGTCCCCGATGGAGAGCATGGAGACCGCCAGCAACGCCGCGTTGTCCCCGCGGTCCAGGCCTACGCAGGCCACCGGGATCCCCGGGGGCATCTGCACTATGGACAGAATTGAATCGATGCCGAGCTTGCCGGACACCGGCACGCCGATGACCGGTCGGCTGGTGAAGGAGGCCACCGCTCCGGGCAGGGCCGCGGCCAGTCCGGCTATGGCGATGAACACGTCCGCCTTGCTCTGCTCCACCATGAGCTTCACCCGGTCCGGGGTGCGGTGGGCCGAGGCCACGATCATTTCCGCATCCACATCGAAGCGCTTCAGAACGTCCATGGCCTTGCGGCCAACCTCCGCGTCGCTCTTGCTCCCGAGAATGATGAGAACCGAAGCCATTGGGTCACTGACAGAGTTCAAATAAAAAAGGATTTGCCTCCGGAGGAGGCAAAGGAAGGGAAGTTAAGGGATTTCAGCTCTTCATGATGGCCAGCAGGAACGCGCCGACCGCCACCAGGGCGCCGATCAGGGCGGCCAGGATGTTGACGAAGGCGACCCATATCACTTCGGATATGTCGACCTCGACGCCGGCCATATCAGCGTATCCGAGGTATCCCCAGACAACGCCCACGATCAAACCGATAACCAACAAGACGACACCTATCATCCTGCTCTTGCCGCTTCCGAAATAGGCCGTGAAGGCTCCAGCCAGTATCATGACCAGGCTGAAGGTCAGCAGGAGCACCGTCAGGAATTCCATCAGATCCATTCTTGATCACCTTTAGTTGATATTCATCCGAGGATCGGTGTCGATGACCAGTTGGCGGCGTCTCCGACCCCTGGCCGAGCTTGGCACGGCATTAAGGGTTAGAGCGCACCCTGCGCCATTCGTTCACCTAGGGGCTCCTACAGGTTTTTTCACTTATTATAATTTTCCTCCTATCGCACGCATCCCCGGCGATGTCCAGATGCCCTTATCTCAATATGGACCTCGCCCTCTCCTCCACCATGCCCCAGTCGGGGATGGAGGTCAAGGAGCCTTGCGAGGACACCGCGAAGGAAGCAGCGGCGCAGCCCAAGGCCCCGCAATCCATCCAGCCCTTCCCGCGATACAGGCCCGCGTAGAACCCCGCCCGGAAGGCGTCCCCGGCCCCGGTGGGATCGACCACCTTGACCTTGGCCGCCGGAACATCGAGAACCTCGTTCTTGCTGTAGATCCTGGCCCCCTGCCCGCCGAGCGTGTTGATGATGACCTGCATCTCCCGGTAGCTTCCCAGGAGCTCCTCCGGGCTGTCCTTACCGTTGTAGCGCAGGGCGGTGGCCAGCTCGCTGCGGTTGCAGAACAGCATGTCCGTGTACCCCAACGCTCTGTTGAATCGCTGGGCGTCCCACACGTGGTGGATCTCCTGCGCCGGGTCCAGGGCCCGTCTCTTGCGCAGCATGGAAGGCAGTGTCAGCAGCTTCAGGTAATAATCGGGGGAGCCGGTCATCAGATGGATGGCCAGGGCCTCCTTGGCCCCCTTGACCTTGAGGGGATAGGAGGCCATGTCGGCCATGGCCCCCTGGAATACGTACGCGACCTGGTCCTCGCCCTCGTCCGTGGCGATCCAGACCGTCGGTGTCTCCTTGCCCTCCACCTCCACCAGCTCCTCCAGCATCACCCCTTTGGACTCCATTAGTTCACGGAACTCCGGCGGCAGGTCCTTGCCCACGTACGAGACCAGGGCGGTGGGCACCCCCAGGGCGGAGGCCATGGTGGCCACGTTGGCCCCGGTGCCCCCGAAGAAGCTCCTCTTGCTTATGACGTTGGAGGAGGTGTTCCGCTCCGGCAGCTGTTTTAGCTTCAGCAGGTGATCGATGTTGGTGTGCCCGTACACGCACAAGAAAGGCCTCATTGGGTGCCCTCCTGCCAGTCGTTGAGGTACTTCAGCTGCTCAGCGGTGAGCGAGTCGATCGACAGCCCCATGGTTCGGAGCTTGATGCGCGCGACCGTGTCATCCATCTCCGCCGGTACCGGGTACACCTTGGCCTCCATTCGGGAATGGTTGCGGACCAGGTGCTCCAACGCCAGCGCCTGGATGGAGAAGCTCATGTCCATGATCTCCACCGGATGCCCCTGCCCGGCGGCCAGGTTCATCAAGCGGCCTTCGGCCACCAGGTAGACCTTGCGCCCGCCCTTCAGGTCATAGCGGTCCACGTGCTCCCTCACCCTTTCCTTACGGAACGACATGGACTCCAGGGCCTTCCTGGACACCTCGTTGTCGAAGTGCCCTGAATTACCGAGCACGCAGCCGTCCTTCATGGACAGGAAATGCTCCTCCCGCACCACGTCCTTGCAGCCGGTGACGGAGATGATGATGTCCGCCTGACGGACGGCCTCGGACATGGGCATTACCTGGAAGCCGTCCAGGCGCGCCTCGATGGCCCGGATCGGATCGACCTCGGTGACGATGACGATGGCGCCCATCCCCTTGGCCCTCATGGCCACCCCGCGGCCGCACCAGCCGTAGCCGGCGACCACCAGGGTCTTTCCGGCGATGAGCAGGTTGGTGGCGTTCATGAACCCGTCGAAGGTGCTTTGGCCGGTCCCGTAGCGGTTGTCGAAGAGGTACTTCATCTTGGCGTCGTTCACGGCCATCACCGGGAACTTCAGCTGGCCCTCGGCGGCCATGGCCTTCAGGCGGATCACCCCGGTGGTGGTCTCCTCGTTGCCTCCCTTCACCTCTTCCAGTTGTTCCCTCCGAGAGGTGTGGAGCATGGTGATGAGGTCCGCGCCGTCATCGATGACGAACTCCGGCCGCAGGTCCAGCACCGCGTTCAGGTTCTCGTAGTACTCCTTATTGCTCTCGCCCTTTTTGGCAAAGACCTCGATGCCCCTCTCCTTCCTCAAGGCCAGGGCGACCGAGTCATCGGTGGACAGGGGATTGCAGCTGGCCAGCCTGACCTTGGCCCCGGCCCTTGCTAGCGTTACCGCCAGCATGCCGGTCTTGGCCTCCACGTGCAGGGCCATGCCCACCTTGGTGCCTTTGAGGGAGCCCTCCTGGCGCATCCTCTCCCCGACCTCCCTTATCACCGACATATGGGCCTCCGCCCATCCCAGGCGGCGCGAGCCCTTCAACAGCAGTTCATCGTCCATCTTCATCGCTCCGATCGATCGGCGGTACCTTTCCTCAATCCCCGGCATATGCGGCGCATGACCGCCGCCAGGTTCTCCTGGTTGCGGAAGGCCGCCAGCACCGCCTGGGCCTCCTCCGGCCTGTTCCTGAGCTCGTTCGCCCATCTGACCATGTTCGGCACGGCCCTGGTGAGCTCGTCCACCACCGCCACCTCGGCGGCCAGAGTGGTTCGTGATAAGGGATTTAAGTCTATCGAAATGACCTTCTTGCCGGCCTTGGCCATGGCCTCCGCCCGGTCTCCGTCCTCCAGGGGAATGAGGACAACATCGGCGGCGAGCAGACCCTGGCTGGTGCAGCGGGCCCGGTCGGAGGCGATGCCTTCCAGCACCGCGTCCTGCTCCCTTCCCAGCACCTTCATCCCCATCTCCTTCTCCACGAGATCGCATACCTTCCGGAGGCGTCCCTCGCTGCGGTGGAACAGGTTGATCTCCACCAGGGCCCCGGTGGCTCTGGCCAGATCGCCAAGTTCCTTGGCGGCCAGGGCGGCGGCGTTGCCGTTGACGGTGATGACCGGGCGCTCGGCCCTCAATAGCCACGCGGCGGCGGCCTTCTCCGCCAGGTCCGCCTCGGGAACGGTGGTCTCACCAAGCAGGTAATCGAAAGCCTCGCCCCGCCCGTGGGCGATGAGCCCGGTGGTGGAGACTATCCCCTCCTCTACCATGGCCGCCATGCGCTCCCTGGTGACCAACGAGCGGTACCTGGGGTGGTCCTTGGATATCTTCACGCGCGGTAGAGAGCTTGCTCCGACATAAACTGTGCGCCTTTCCATAATGGCCGGCGGAATGGCCGATTATGATAGGGTTAAATATCATCAGCAGAGGCAAAAACTAGGAAAGGTTATATCCCTTGAGCTGTCTTATTAATATACCTTTGCGTAATGTTCAAATAGTTAATTTATTATCCTCTTCCTCAACACCGGTTAACATCGGCGTATAGGGTTCATCATGCAATTTCTTGGGAACGTGCAGGAAGTGACCGTGGACGGTAAACTGATGGTGCGCGCCGCCTTCACGCCCAAGCTCAAAGATGCTGTGTTCGACAACAGAAAACGGCCCCTGGGCAGGATCGTCAGGATCTTCGGCCCGGTGGACTCCCCCTATGTGACCGTAGAACCGACCGGAGACACCAGCCTGCTGTCCGTGACCGGAAAGCAGGTCTATATAGATGGGGTCGAAAACCATGGCAAACAAAAAGGAATCGGCAGAGGAAATAACCCGGTGCCCGGAGTGTAACAGCGGGCACCTGGTCAGGGACTATGAGCGGGGCGAGCTGATCTGCGAGGAGTGCGGATTGGTGATCGACGACCAGTTCATAGATCTCGGCCCGGAGTGGAGGGCCTTCGACGTGGAGCAGGGCGAGAAGCGCGCCAGGACCGGCGCGCCGATGACCTACACCATCCACGACAAGGGACTTTCCACCGAGATATCCTGGAAGAACAAGGACTCTTACGGCAAGAGCATCCCCACCAGGAACCGCGCCCAGCTCTACCGCCTCAGGAAGTGGCAGCGGAGGATACGCGTGTCCAACGCCACCGAGAGGAACCTGGCCTTCGCCCTCAGTGAACTGGACCGCATGGCCTCCGCCATGGGATTGCCCAGGAACGTCCGGGAGACCGCCGCCATGGTCTACCGCAAGGCGGTCAACAAGAACCTGATACGCGGAAGGAGCATAGAAGGCGTGGTCGCCGCCTCGCTCTACGCCGCCTGCCGGCAGTGCAATGTCCCGCGCACTCTGGACGAGGTCGCCAGCTCCAGCCGGGTAGGCCGCAAGGAGATCGGCCGTACCTACCGCTTCATGACCAGGGAGCTTTCCCTGAAGCTCATGCCCACCAAGCCCCAGGACTACGTGCAGAGGTTCTGCTCCGAGCTCAAGCTGAGCGGGGACGTCCAGGCCAAGGCCGCGGACATCCTGAAGGACGCCAACAAGAAGGAGCTGACCTCCGGACGGGGCCCGACGGGCGTAGCGGCCGCCGCGATCTACATCGCCAGCATCCTGTGCAACGAGAGGCGCACCCAGCGCGAGGTGGCCGACATCGCCGGGGTGACCGAGGTCACCATCCGGAACCGCTACAAGGAGCTGACCGACAAGTTGGGCATAGAGATACAGCTCTGACCCGCAAACCTCTTATCTTCTTAACATTTTAGAGGAGTGCGTCCTGGCGCCCTCGAGAGGTGTTCGAAATGAAGGTGAAGAAGCCCTTACTGTTGTTGCCGGCCATAGGCCTGATCTTCGCTGGACTCATATTGATCATAACCCCGCCCACGGCCATCTTCGTCTTCATGTCCGTGACCACCGTGGTCGGGATCATACTGATGTTGGTCTTCACCGTGGTGGGCGTCTGGGAGATGTCCGTGGCCCGTACCGTGGCCACCAGCCAGGTGGGCGAATGGCCGGGCATCATGAAGACCCTGCTGGTCGCCCTGGTGATCAGGGTCATCGCCATATTGTTGACCGAGGACCTCATACTGCTCCTAAACCAGGTGGCCTTGGGGTTCGAGGCTTTGGCCCTGGTCCTTGTGCTGGTTTACAAGTCCTCCTTCATGCCAAGCGGCGACGAGGTCGCGGCGGCTTTGAAGCGCTTCTCGTCGGTCACGGTGAAGGCCGCCGCCCAGTGCCCCAAGTGCAAGGCGGTGGTGGAGGCGGACTGGACCCTGTGCCCCGATTGCGGGACCAGGCTTCCGAAGTACTGCGCCAACTGCGGAACATTGATCAAGGAGGGCGAGACCGCCTGCTGCAAGTGCGGGACCAAGATCGAGGTGCCCGCCTCGCTGCTGCTCATGGTGGAGACCCTGCGCAAGACCGCCGAGCTGGACGCCGCCCCGGAGACCCGTTCCGCCCGGTACGCCCGATTGGGCGACGGCCTGCTGAAGGTGGGTAAGCTGGATGAAGCGGTGGAGGCCTTCAAGAACGCCATCCACTATACCAAATACGACCGCAAGCAAACCAACTTCATGGTCAAGATGGCGGTGGTCATGGCCAACAAGGGCAGGCTGGACGAGGCCGACCAGCTGCTGGACGCCGCCCTGAAGCTGGACCCCCAGGACGTATCGGGAGCGCAGAAGGTCATGGCGGAACTGCACAAGGCCCCGGAGACCGAGGTCTGCGCGGCCTAGGGCCGCACCCTGGTCAGCTTTACGTACCTCAACTGCTCGCCGGAGCTGGCGAACAGTATCTCCTTTTTAACCCCATGTGCTAGACGGACCGCTCGAGATATCTCCGCCCAGACCGTGGAATAATCGTCCGGGACCACGTGCACCAGGTAACGGGAGTGATGTTTCGACGGGTTGCCCTCGTACACCCTGAAATGCGTGCCGTACTTGAAGCCGGTCTTGACCACCATGCCGCGGGAGCGCAGGTCCTGGTAGGCCTTCATGCGCATATCGAAATCGGGCTGGGACCTCCTGGCGTTGGTGAGGAAACCCTTCCCGCCCATCCTCTGGCCGGAGCGGATGGAGCGCACCTCCAGACGGTCTTTCTCCATCAGGTAGGCGGTCTCCAACAAAGACAATTGCAGCATGGGGCCGATCTTCTTGCCGTAGAAGCCGTTCTCGTACAATCGGTCAGCGTCCTCGCCCAGGACGATCACCGAATCATCGAGAAGGGCGCCTTCGGCCTTGGTCGGCGCCTCCTCGGTCAGGCCGTGCGGTTCCGCCCCCTCAACCGTGTAGTAGGTTATGTCGCCCTCCTCGTCCACCACGCCCAGCAGGAGGTCCTTGCGGGTGCGCTGCGAGGTCTCGCTCTTCTCCAAGAGCGCCGCTATGTTGAAAACGTCACGCTCGGAGATCGCCAGCACCCAGTTCTTGGCCTGGGAGTTGTGCGGGGACGAACCTCTCTGGTACACCCGGAAATGGAAGTCCCCCTGGTCCAGCTTGACGATGTAGCCGCGCTGCCGGAGATCGCGATAAACGATGTAACGGGACTGCAGGTCCTCCGCGGACCTGGCGACCCGCCGGTACAGCGAGGCGTGGTCCATCTGCTTCCCGTTCTGGAAGACCTGAAGCTTGTCGCATTCCACCAGGAACAGCGCCTCCAGCAGGTCTAGGTCGAGGCCTCCTCCGGGACGGGGATAGCCGTAATAGCCCTTGTTGTAGACCTGGCTGCCCTCGGCCATGTCAGATACGACAACGCTCTCCCCCAGCAGCTCGCCGGCCATGCCACTTGAACGGCGTCCGTTAGTTAAAGATTCCCTGTTCGCGAATTTATTATATACTAATAGTTCACAAATACATGATGTGAACATCTAGTTCAATAGTTGGTGGAACATGGACGAGCTTGACGTGCTGCTATCGGTGATCGAGAACCCCACCCGCCGGAGGATACTGGAGGCGCTGGTGCGCGAGCCGCACTATCCCTTGCAGCTGTCCCGGGAGCTGGGGCTGAGCCAACAGGGTATAATGAAGCACCTGAGGATGCTGGAGGAGCTGGACCTGGTACGTTCGTTCCTGGAGGACAGCGATCAGGGCGGTCCTTCCCGGCGCAGATACTTCCCGACCACCGGTTTCACCATGGTGGTGGACATCGGCCCGGGCCTGTTCAACACCGAGGTGGCCACCAGACCTTTCGAGGAGCAGACCACGGAAAGGCCCGGTGTGGAAGGCAGGAAACTGCTGGACCTGCGAAAGGAGCTGCGGGACATCGATTTGGAGCTGGAGAGCATAAAGGAGAGGCGCGCCGAGCTCATCGCCGAGAAGGAACGGATACTGGAGGAGGCCGGGCGAGCGGTGGACGCCTCGTTCCCGGACTACCGCAGCCGCAAGATCGTCTACGAATACATTCAGCACCCGCGGATGGACCCCAAGGAGCTGGCACGCGGGCTCGGGCTGAGGGACGATTCGGTCGAGGAGATAATCAGTTCGCTGGAGGAGGAGAAGGATGACAAGTGACCTTGAGCGCTACATGCAGGAGATCAGGAAGGTCGGGGAGGACCTGGAGAAGGCCCTGCGCGCCGCGGCCCAGGACCTGGACGGGCTGGGCCGGGAGGTGCTGGGCGACACCGTGACCAACGCCAAGCTGGGCGGGAAGGAGGCCGAGGAAGCGCTGCTGAGACTGGAGAAGGACCTGCAGGAGGGCGGCCCAAACCTGCGCCGGGAGATGGAACTGCTGTTGAAGCGCTTGAACGAGGCAGCGACCAGGGTGGAGCGGGAGCTCGACCGGCGTGATAAATAATTATATATAGAAGTACAAACACTGATGTATTGTACTAAGAGTATACAACTCTTGGTTAACATGTAAAGAGGTGAAGAGATATGACAGGAACCGAAAGGGAGCCGGCGGGCCTGGTCCCCCGGATCTGGACCTGGAGCCCCGTTTCCGTGTTAGAGGAGATGGACCGGATGTTGAGCGACATACGCACGGGTTTCGTCCTGCCTGGAAATGAGATTTACCGCAGGGAGGGCGTCCGGACGCCGAACGTGGACCTGAGAGAGGAGGACGAGCGCTTCCTGGTGCAGGCCGAGCTTCCGGGAATGACCAAGGAGAACGTCACCATAGAAACTGATGGGGACGTGCTGAGGATAACCGCCCACAGGGAGATGGAGACCGAGGAGAAGCAGGAAGGCTACATCCGCAGGGAGAGGGGGAGCATGCGCTTCCACCGCCAGATGCGTCTTCCGGAGAACGTCGATCGGGACCGCATCAGGGCCAAGATGGAGAACGGGGTCCTAGAGATCTCCCTGCCCAAGATGACCGCGGAAGCGGAGAGGAAGAACAAGATCGAGGTGGAGTGAGCTCCGCCTCGCCATTCGAGAGTGAAAAGAGATGAGCGCATCTGACAAGGTATTGAAGGTGTCCGAGGCCAAGTCCAAGGACGCCGGACGCGGCATAGCCAGGGTGGACCCGGCGGTCATGGAAGCCCTAGGGCTGAACGCCGGGGACGTGGTCCAGATCGAGGGAAAGAAGAAGACGGTGGCCCTGGTCTGGCCTGGTTACAACGAGGACGCCAACCGCGGCGTCATCCGCATCGACGGAACGATAAGGCGCAACGCCCAGACCAGCATCGACGAGAAGGTGGCCATCCGCAAGGTGTCGGTCAAACCGGCCCAGAAGATAGCCTTCGCTCCGACCGAGGAGCTGCGCATCATGGGCGGCGAGGAATACCTTGCCCAGATGATGGAGGGGCGGGTGTTCTCCCGCGGGGACGTTGTTGAGTTGAACGTCATGGGCCGGCGCATCGACCTGGTGGTTATGTCCCATTCCCCGAGCACAGATGCGGTGCTTCTCACCGGCGACACAGAGATCAAGCTTAGCGACAAGCCGGTGAAGGAAACGCCCTCCGGGATACCGAAGGTAACGTACGAGGACATCGGCGGTCTTGGCGACGAGGTCAAGAAGGTCCGGGAGATGATCGAGCTTCCGCTGCGCCACCCGGAGCTGTTCGAGCGCCTGGGAGTGGAGGCGCCCAAGGGCGTGCTTCTGCACGGCCCGCCTGGAACTGGTAAGACGCTACTGGCTAAGGCCGTCGCCGGTGAGACCAGCGCCAACTTCGTGTCCATCGGCGGACCGGAGATCATGAGCAAGTTCTACGGGGAGAGCGAGGAACGCCTCCGCGAGATATTCAAGCAGGCCGAGGAGAACGCGCCGTCCATCATCTTCATCGACGAGATAGATTCCATCGCCCCCAAGAGAGAAGAGGTGTCCGGGGAGATGGAAAGGAGGATAGTGGCACAGCAGCTGGCCTTGATGGACGGGATGGAGAGCCGCGGAAAGGTCGTGGTGATCGGGGCCACGAACCGCCCGAACGCCCTGGACCCGGCGCTGCGCCGCCCGGGACGCTTCGACCGGGAGATAGAGATCAACATACCCAACCGCGGCGGAAGGCTGGACATACTGCAGATCCACACCCGCGGGATGCCCCTGTCGGAAGATGTGGACCTGGAGCGTCTGGCGGACCTCACCCACGGCTACGCCGGTGCCGATCTGGCCGCACTGTGCAAGGAGGCGGCCATGCACTCCCTGCGGCGCATCCTGCCCGACCTGGACCTGGAGGCGGACACCATCCCCATGGAGGTGCTGAACCGCATCACCGTGACCAAGGAGGACTTCTTCGCCGCGCTGAGGGAGATGTCCCCTTCCAGCATGCGCGAGGTGCTTATCGAATCGCCGAACCTGCACTGGGAGGAGATCGGTGGATTGGACGCGGTGAAGGCGGAGCTGAAGGAGGCGGTGGAGTGGCCGCTGAAGTATGCGGGCCTCTTTGAGCACATGAGCGCCGAGCCGCCCAAGGGCGTGCTTCTGTACGGACCACCGGGAACGGGAAAGACCATGCTGGCGAAAGCGGTGGCAACCGAATCGGAAAGCAATTTCATCAGCATCAAGGGGCCGGAGTTCCTGAGCAAGTGGGTGGGCGAGAGCGAGAAGGCGGTGCGCGAGACCTTCCGTAAAGCAAGGCAGGCCGCGCCGTGCATCATCTTCATGGATGAGATAGATTCCATAGCGCCGACCCGCGGCGGGGACTCCGATTCGCATGTGACGGAGAGGGTGATCTCGCAACTGCTGACGGAGCTGGACGGGTTGGAGTCGTTACATAATGTGGTGGTCATAGCGGCGACGAATCGTCCGGACATAATCGACCCGGCGCTGCTGCGCCCGGGACGCTTCGACCGCCTGATACAGGTAGGCGCTCCGGACCTGGAGACCAGGAAGGCCATCCTGCAGGTGCACTTCAAGCGGAAGCCGCTGGCGGACGACGTGAGCCTGGACGAGGTGGCGCACCGGACCGATGGATACACCGGAGCGGACCTGGCGGCCATCGCTAACGAGGCGGTCATGACCGCCATACGCGAGGCGGTGGCCTCCGGAAAAGGAGAGGACCCGGAAGCGATGAAGGAGACCAGGGTACGCATGAAGGACGTGATGGACGCGGTGGAGAAGCACCGCCCCATCTCCCTTCAGGAGCTCAGCAAGTTCCAGAAGATAGCCAAGGACTTCGAGTACGTGAGGTGATGTTATGAGGAAGGTTAGAAGGGACGACGATTGGAACGGCCTGTTCCGTTCCTTTGACGATGATTTCGACGTCATGCGGGAGCGCATGGACCGGCTGATGGAGGCGGCCCTTAGCGGCACCGGTAACGATCCGTTGGTCTACGGGTTCTCCATGCGCACCGGTGCGGATGGTAGGCCGGTGGTGCAGGAGTTCGGGAACGTGCCAAGAGGCGGCGCTCCCCCGGACGCCAACTGCCGTGAGCCACTGACGGACGTGACCGAGGAAGAGGACAAGGTGAAGGTGATCGTCGAACTTCCGGGCGTCGATAAACAGGACATCGACCTGAGGTCCGAGGACCGCGAGCTGACCATCTCCGTGGACACGGAACGCAAGAAGTTCTGCAAGCGCCTGGAGCTTCCCTGCGAGGTGCGGGAGGACAGCGCTTCAGCCGAGTACCGCAACGGGGTGCTGACGGTGGTCATGGACAAGTCCTCGCCGCGGCCGAAGGGAAGGAAGATCGACATAAACTGAGATGGGGCCTGGCCCCTCTCCCTTTTTTACCAATCCTTATATAGAAGCTGTAGCGAATTACAGGCTGTGCAGCGAGACGAGCTCATCAGGTCGGTGCGGGAGCTCCTGCTCCGTTCAGGCTTCAACGCTTCCATGCCATTGAAGCTGAGGAGCATCGCCTTCGACATCGTGGCTCGTCGGGACCGCAGCCTGCTTTTGGTCAAGGTCCTAACGAACATCGACGCCTTCTCCAAGGAGAACGCCGAGGAGCTCAAGGTGCTCGCGGAAGCGCTCGGGGGATCTATCATGCTGGTAGGCGAGCGCTCTGGATCGGGCGATCTTGAGCAGGGCATCGTGTACTCACGGTTCGACATCCCGATAATCGCCTTCGCCACCATGAAGGACCTGCTGCTGGAGGATGAACCGCCTTTCATCTTCGCCGCGCCGGGCGGCCTGTACGTCCGTCTGGACAGCGACCTGTTGCACAAGATGAGGGAGGAGAGGAGCGTCAGCCTCGGGACGTTGGCGGAGGTCGCTGGCGTATCCCGCCGCACCATACAGATGTACGAGGCGGGGATGGGGGCCATGATCGACGCCGCCCTGCGTCTCGAAGAGTACCTGGGAAAGCAGATCGTGGTGCCGGTGGACCCCCTGAGCTACAAGCCGCCGGCGCAGGAGCTCCGCCCTCTGGACGTCGAGAAGTGCGACGATTTCAGCAAGAACATCTACACCATGCTGATGCAGATGGGGTTGGTGGTCAAGCCCACCGAGAAATGTCCGTTCGAGGCGCTGACGGTAGATAGGGACCTGCTTATCCTCACCGGCCTGGGAAAGGACGAGGCCAGGCTTGCTGACAAGGCCAAGGTCGTCGCGGACGTATCGCGCATCACCGGTAAGGAATCGGTTATATTCATCGAGAGGTTACGTACCAGGCACAGCATCGAGGGCACGGCGCTCATCGGACGTGACGAGCTGCAGAAGATCAAGGAGTCGGAGCGCCTGCGCAAGATGGTGAACGCCCGGAGCGAGGTAGATGCACGAGATTGAGCTGAACGGTTCCCGTATCTTTGTCCTTCCAGTGATCAAGGGGTTGGTCCGCGAGGGGGAGAAGGTCCGCAATGCGATTTCTGAATTGCAGCCGCAAGCTGTCGGCATATCCATATCCAAGGAGGAGCTGGAAGGCCTCCGTTCCTATCAGGGCGAGGAGATCGAGCTGAGCGACCAGGAGGAGGCTTACAAGGCCGGCCTTCTGGAGTTCGGCGATGTGCAGATGCCGCCTCCGTGCTATACGGAGGCGGTCAAGGTAACGGACGAGCTGGGCATCCCCTTGATACCCATCGACATGAACGAGGAGCTGTTCTCCGAACGCTATTGCGAATTGATCAGCGGGCTGGAGCTGATGAAGGAATCGTTCCTCTCGCACCGCGTCGCCCGCAAGCGATTCAACTTGGACAGCCCCGAGTCCTTCGTTCTGGATTACGACCGCAAGGTGAACGGGGGTAAGGGATTGGCAACTCTGAACGCCGAACGGGAGGCGCACATGGCCCTGGCGGCCGGGGAGATGGCCGAGGGCCGTTCACCATTGTTGCTGCTCCTCGAACTGGAACGCGCCGGTGGGACCATCCGGCTGCTGGTCGGTGACGCGAGGGATTAATAGCCTGGAGGACGCTTGACGGCCATGGAGGAGGACGGCCGTTTGTGGGAGCGTTTCGAACGCAAGGTCGATTCCCTGCAGGAGTTCCTGGAGAGGGACCGGCTCAACCTCTGGCAGACCTTCCTTTACGTACTGGTCCTGGCCCTGGTCCGGGACCTGTCAGAGTACTACCTGCTGGACCAGGCCTTCGTCAGTACCGCTCACCCTTGGATATTCAGCATCGCCCATCACGTGGCCTTCTTCGTCCTGACCTACCTGGGTCTGGTGCTCATACTCAAGGTCTTCTCCGGCACCGGCCTGCGTAAATGCATCAACTACACCAACTGGTATTACTGGATAATCCTGCTGCCGCCCTACGTGGACCACTTCCTATTCGGTCAGGGGACTAACTACGCCTACTTCTCCTGGACCGACTTCCTGGCCGCCTTCTTCCTGATGGAGGGGGATTCCTTCCATCCCGGTCAGGCGGTAGAGGTGGTGGTGGTGCTCTTCGCCCTCTTCGCCTATGTGGTATGGAGCCGCCGCGACGAGGTGCGGGACCTGCAGGGAAGGTCCCTGCTGGCCATCCGCCTGGGCCTAATGGCCCTCTTCACCATCGCCGCCATGTTCACCCTGGGCACCCCAGGGGCCTACATGCCAGTGGGATCTGAGAACGGCCTGCCGGTATTCCCCAACTTTGACAGCACCAAGTACGTGCAGCACCACCTCTTCATCTTCGCCTACTACTACCTGGTGACGGTGGCGTTGGTCCTAGCCCTCAGCTTCATCACCTTGAAGGGGCGCTTCCGCCGGGAGCTTTCGGTGCTCCGCCCCTTCCAGACCGCCTTCTTCGCCGGCATCGTGCTGGCCGGGATGGCCGTGGCCTGGCAGGATTGGGGCGAGCCGGCCCTGGTGAGCAGGATATTGGACAGACCGTACTGGGTAAACCTGGCCTATGCCATACCTGCGGTGGTCTCGGCCGTGCTGGCCTGGCAGGCGAGCGTGATCTGGAACGACCTCAGCGACCGCGATACCGATTCGCCGTCCAAGGAAGGCCGGGTGCTGGCCTCTGGGCTGCTTTCGGTCGGCGTGGCCAGGGAGACATCGGTCATCCTAGCCTTCACCGCCCTTTGCGTATCGCTCCTGCTCAGCTTGCAGCAGTTCCTCATCATGTCCGGGATCCTGGCCCTGGCCTTCGTCTACTCCATCCCTCCCGTGCGCTTCAAGAACGCCCTGCTCAGCCCCCTGCTCATGGGCGCAGGCACCTTCCTGGCCTTTTTGTACGGGGCGTCCACGCCCTACAGCGTGGTCGATTACGTCTCCGAGGTTCCTTACCTCAGCGGGGCGGTGGCCTATCCGTCCGTCTACCTGGAGGTGCTGATGGTCGGCGGGTTCATGTTCATCGGCCTGGTGATCGGTTCGATAGTCACCGACGTGGACGGCTATGAGGAGGACCGGGCCGGGGGGGTGCGCACGGTGTACACCGTCTTCGGAGTGGAAAAGGGGGCGTCCTATGTCTCGGTGCTGATATTCCTGGCCTCCCTGACCCCATTGGTGCTGTTCTCCTCGATCGTGGACCTGGCGGTCTTTCCGTTACTGGGATCGATGGCCGCGCTGCGCTTCCGGAGGAGCCGCAGTTCCAGGGAGGTCATGGTCCTGGCCATGGCTGGCCTCGTCTACGCGGCATTGAGGTTCCTTTCCATCGTCTAGGTAAGTGAGCGGAAGAACAGACGGTGGAACCGGGGGATGGTCATCATGAGCAGCCGTTGCCAGGTTTCCTCGCCGAGCGCCATCCTGGTCCAGGCGTCCACGTACGGGCCTTCCTGGCGGACGGTGTGGAAGAAGGCGCGGGTGTCCACCACCCCCAGGAGCCAGTGCAGGATTGGCGATATCACCATGGCCGCCTTTATGTCCCTGACCACAGTGTCATTCACCCGCTTCTCATAGTTCTGGACCGCCCCGGCCTCCCCGTTGACGAAGGACGCCGCCGCCTCACTGGCCAGTATGGCACTGGCCAGCCCGTGCGATAGCCCTTCCCCGCTCATCGGGGAGACCAGGCCAGCGGCGTCGCCCACCAGCATCGTCCTGGAGGTGGAGAGCCGGTCACGAGGAAGTACCGGGATGGGGTGCGCGGAGGGCCTTCCCCTCCCCACGGCCTTGGCCAGGCTCCAATCCCAGACCTTGCCCATGCCGGTCATCAGCTCGGTCCTGCCGTAACCGTGGCCACCGACCCCGAAGTTCGCCCGGCCGCGATAAGGGAACATCCAGCCCATCAGCGGGAACATGGGATACCTTTCCAATCTCTTGGTCGGCGTATCCAGCAGGAAGACCTCGATCTCGTCCCCGGGGTCCTCTTCGGTAGGGTCCACCGAGCGCAGTCCCATGGCCATCCCTCCGCGGGGGGGCGGACCGAGGAGACGCCTGGCGTTGCGGCTTCCCGCCCCTTCGGCGATGACCGCGCACTTGGCGCTGACCGATCCATGCGAGGTGCTCAGCTCAACGTTATCTGACTCCCTGACCGATTCGACGGCCTGACCGCACCTGATCTCCGCTCCCGCCCTCTCCGCCATCCGAAGAAGGTGCAGGTCGAAGGCGGTCCGGTCCACGGTGTAGGTAAGGCACCTATCGAAGCGGAACCTTTCCCTGAAGTCCTCCCCGACCACGTGGAAGCCCACCACCTTCTTCTCCACGATCGATTCGGGAATGGGGAAGTCCAGACGGGATGCCGCCCTCATCAACACCCCTCCGGCGCAGGTCTTGGTCCAGGGAGGGAGCTGACGTTCCAGGAGGACCGTGGAGAGGCCAGCCTGGGCGCAGCGGTAGGCGCAGTAGGACCCTGCGGGCCCTCCACCGGAGATGGCCACGTCGTACAGCGCCTTCACCTGCGCTTGCGGTCCGTCCTGCTTATCCAGCCCTCCACCGCCACCAGCCCGAGTATCCCCAGCAGAGGGTACAGGATGGTGAGGTCCACGTTGCCTGCCTGCACGTTGATGGCCGATTCTCCGGAGGCCAGCGCGTTCAGCACCTGCTCTCCCCATTGTCCGACCGTCGGATCGTTGCGGTACAGCCAGATGGACGGGGCCGTGCCACCGGTGCGGCCGGGAGCGAAGCCGATGATCAGGGCTATGTCGAGGTAACCATCACCGTTGTAGTCGCCGAGCGCGATGGTCTGGACATCGTAGATGCCGTTATTGGACCCGACCGCAGCGGATAGGGCCGAGGTGACTATGGACTCGGGAGCGGCGAACGAGTTGCCACCTACACCGTAGGACAGCATGAGGGTCCTTACCGTCGAGCCGCTTCCCACATAGGATGTGGCGACGATTATGTCCGGGTAGCTGTCCGGCATGTCGGTGAACGAGGTCACGTCCCCTACGGCCAGGGCGGCGATGTACTCATTAACGTTCAGCATGGTGAAGGATACGGTCCTTCTCTCGCCATCCAACCACTGCACCGTGGGACGGCTGTGGGTTATTCTTACCATGTCCAGGGTCAGGGAGTCGTTGTTCGAATCGCTCATGGAGGTGTCGGCCGCGACGATCTTCAGATAGTACTTGGCGTTGGTGGTGTGGGGCAGTTGCAGCTCCTTGGCCGCCTCGGTGGTCCCGGTGAAGCTGAACGCATCGTACCAGATGTTGTTGTCCGTGGAGTACAGAACGTTGAAGGTCTCACCGGAGGTAAAGGCCGAGATGTTCAGCACGTGAGTGATCTGGGTCACCACGTTGGGCACCTCATACACCCATTCCATATAGCGGCTCTCAGCGAACTTCACCTCAAGCCATACGTAGTCGAACTGGACCGTTCCGGTTGTGCCGTTGTTGTTCTGCAACATGACCCGGAGGTTCTGCAGCTCGCTCCAGGTATCGATGCCAGCGGCCAGGAGGTCGAATGTCGTGTTAACGTTCACGGCCGATCCAACTGGCAATATTGTCGTGGTCCGGTAGCTCGAGCCGTCCCAGTACTTGATCGGGTCGTTGCCGTTATAGTCCACCGTGGTGGAGTATTTCACCCTAAGCACCGCATACGTGACCGGTGAACCGGAGTAGGTGGCGTTAAGTGGGAAATCACGAACGTTCATTGTCTCCGCGATACCAATATCGTACGTGACCCCGTCCTCGACGCTCAGATCGTTTAGGTCCTCACCCGTGTTATCGATATTGGGCAAGGACGTTTGGACCTGGTTCGGGGCGCTGGTCATCATTGAGGTGTTCTGGTAGATCTCAGTGAGCACCTGGTAGACGTTATTGTCCGAGACCAGGTTGGAGATGTCCCCGGTGACCTTGGCGCTGTTCTCTGCTCCCGGATAGTACTGCACATCCGGATACCTGTACTCCACCGATGGGGCGGCGCTGGTGGTCCTGAAGACGGTCACTGTCTGGGAGGTTCCAGCGGTGGTGCTGGTCCTGATTATGTCCGGGTATCCGTTGAGGTCCACATCGGCGATGCTCACACGGGGCGCCCTCTGAGTATGGGTCCAGGGTTGGTTGCCTCCTACCGAGGTCAGGGAGACGTATGTACTGAAGGCATCCCCCTTCGGATTCGTCGATGTGCCGATGACCTGCTTCCACTGGTTCAACCATACGTTGGTCGCCCCGGTCTCATATACTGCGACGATGTCGTCCACGCCATCCTGGTTCAGGTCACCCACGGCCAGATCGAGGGCGGCAGGGTTGCTGTCCTGGTTGGTGTACGTGCTGGTACCGGATATCTGGGTCCTGGTCCAGCTGCCATCGTTCCAGAACACGTATATGCCACGGTTGAAGAACATTCCGTACGAATTGGTGTAATCGGCATCTCCAGAACCGGTCGCGGAGGTATAGACCACGACGTGCATGAAGGAAGCCACGATGTCGGTGTCCCCGTCACCGTCGAAATCGCCCGCATCTAACGCACCCACTATCTCGTTCACTGCGATGTAGGAGTCCGAGGCGAACCTGTCAGGACTGTACATCGTCGCCCATACCGAGGAATCTTCGTTGGCCAGGCCCTTGTCGGTGTTCTCTGCGGCCTGAGTTCCGGGATTCGCATCGAAGGCGTTGCATATGACGTATGGCAGGGTCGACCAGGCGCTTCCCTCCATGTTCTGGTTCCTGTACCATGCCAGAGAGACCGTGCTGTCCTGGTAACCGACCACAAGGTCCTGGTATCCATCGTTGTCAATGTCCGCCAGGACCATTCCGGTGGGTCCGTTATAGGTATCCTCATCGATGTACGTCGCGTCCCACTGGTCGAACCTCTCGCCGTTCTTGTACCAGACGAGCTTGTTGTCCTCCCATGTGGCGCCGGATGCGCTCCAGGTGAAGGCCCCTGCGCCAACGCTGGCCACCAGATCGGTGGTGCTCCTGGGGGCTGTGACGTTGAACTGATAGTTCATGTTGTAATAGGTCTCACCGGTCCCGGAGTTGCCGGAATCAGTGAGCACCGGTATCAGCAGGGTATAGGAGTTCCTGCCGGGCAGCCACCAGTCGTTATTGGGCTCCAGCAGGTTGATGCGCACGGTGTACACAGAATTGAGGACATTGTTGTCATACACCCTTGCTGGGCTGTCACCGGTCCTTACGGTCTTATAGAGCTGTGACAGCGGAGAACGCACGGCAAGTGCCGGCTCAGCTCCAGAGGTCCAGGTGGTGGGCGTGGGAAGGGTCTGCTTTATGATGTACTTACCGCTGTATCCGTTGATCTGGATGTCGTTCAGTACCACGGTGGTTATGGTGGAATCCACATCCTTGGTGAATATCTTCAGGTACACCTTGTCAGTGTGGTTGAAGGAATCGCAGAGCTCCAGTTTATTGGCCTCGTTCAGCCGGTAGGTCTTAATGTATGGATAGGTCGCTCCGTCGACATAGATCGTATCGGCGATGTTGGCCACGGAGCCTGCGTTATCCCTCAGCATGATCTGCAGGGGGAAGGACAATGCCTGGCTGGGCGCCGTCAGATTGATGTAGTACCTATGGAAGGTGGCATATATTCCCCCGTATTGGAACGCGTTGACCAGCTTGGTCGGGGGCGTCATCAGGTTACCGGTGGAAGGGTTGAACATGGAGAAAGAGTTCTCCAGGGCGAGGTTGGTGAGCTTGTTGCTGTATACCTCGATGTAGAACTTCTCGCCGGGCTCGAAATCCCTGGTGATCACCTTGTCCGAGGACCGCCTGATGTAATAGAAGGTGGTCCCCAGGGTGTCTCCGCTCTGGCCGCCGCTGGCGTCCGGGGGATAGGTTCCGTTCACCAGATATCCCTCGAACCCGGTGAAGGGGCCGATGTTGGTCTCATTGGACCCACCACCGCCCGTCATGTCCTGCTGGGCTATCAGGGTGAATCTGGAGGAGGTCGCCTTGTTGGTGAGGTCCTTGGCCTTGACCATCACTTCCTTGTTGTCAAAGTCCTTGTTCCCGAGTATCGGGTCGCTGGTGAAAATGCCGTCGCCGTCGCTGTCGGTCAGTTGGACCAGGGCAGGCGCGATACCTAACGATGTGGCGTCGATGTAGACGCTGGTGGTATCGAGGTCATCATTGAAATCGGAGACGTGGGCAAAGAATCGGAAAGTTGAACCGTCGATGATGATGGAGGGAGTTGTGCCGCGGGTCGTTATCACCGGCGCGTAATCCCCGGTGACCTGTCCGCCGACCATCTCGGCCTCCCATACCTTGGTGTTGTGCGTGGTGTCGATGATCATAACGCTGAGGGGGGTGTCGCCGTTGATGCCGCTCAGCTCGTATTGCCATACCTCTCCCGGGCTCCATTTTTCATTGTCCTGTCCAGAGAGGGTCCCGTCATCGAGTTTGAGGGATATGAGCTCGCTGCCGTATTTGAAGATGTAGATGTTGGTGCTGCCGTTGATGAGCTCCTGCCCGCCCTTGTGGGTCAGGTAAATCCAACGCGAACTGTCCACCACCTCGCCCAGGTCGTATGTGATCTCCGCATAGGTCTGCTCTTCCGGAGACGGAATGGTGGCAACATAGAACATGATGCTGGAGAACAACGTCACTGTGATCGCCAGGATCAGCAGGTTACCGATTATGTCGGACACCGCATTACGGGTTCTCCTGAGCTGCTTGTTGAATCGGACCATGTTACTTCCCTCGCTAAAGCTATCGCTCTAGAACTTAATCTATGCAACTGGAGGATATTTAATGTTTACCTGGATTATATAATGCGTGTCAATATTCAATACCTTTTCTGGCGCTGAGCCCCTCGTCGTATGGATGCTTCTCCAGGGTCATCACCGTCACCAGGTCCGCCTCCTTCATCAGTTCGTCGGGGGCGTTCCGACCGGTGCAGATCACCTCTACCCCAGAGGACCTGGCCCTGAGCACTTCCAACACGTCGCAACACCGAATAAGGCCGAAGGACATGGCCACGTTCACCTCATCCAGGATGACCACATCGAACTCGCCTGAGGACAGGATCGATCTGGAGAGGTCGAGTGCGCGGTCAGCGCAGTCCAGGTCGTCCTGGCAGTGCCTTCCCTTTACGATCAGCTTCCCGGAACCGAACTGGAAGATCTCGATTCCCAGCTTCCTCAGCGCTTTGACCTCGCCGTAGTCCTCCCCCCGCTTCATGAACTGGATCACGCATACGCGCAGGCCGTGCCCCCAAGCCCTGAGGACCAGGCCGAGAGCTGCGGTGGTCTTGCCCTTTCCCTCGCCGGTGTATACCTGCAGCAGTCCCAGGTCGTCCCTGTCCATGTTATCCATACATGATTTGGTTCCAGGCTTTTAAATATTCCAATGCCCAGTTATCGAGGGATGTTGGAGCTGGAGATCAAGATGCCCTGCGCCGACCTGACGGGCTTGGAGCGACGATTGCTCTCCATGGGGGCGAAGCACCTGGAAGACCTGGACCAGGTGGATATGTACTTCTCCCACCCTGTTCGGGACTTCGGCTCGACGGATGAGGCACTGCGTCTGCGCCGGGAGAACGGGCGGTCGCGGATCACCTACAAGGGACCTAAACTGGACCCGGAGACGAAGATGCGGGAGGAGATCGAATTGGACGTCGGGGACCTGGACCTCATGTCTCTCCTGCTGCAGCGGGTCGGTTTCTCGCCGTTCCTGAGGGTGGCCAAGCGCAGACGGATGCTGGACCTGGGGGGAGTGCACTTCTGCCTGGACCGGGTGGAGGGGCTGGGCGACTTCGTGGAGATGGAGTATGCGGGCCTGGACATGGATGAGGGAAGGAGGGTGCTGATGGACCTAAAGGCCAAGCTGGGGCTGGAGGGGAATGAGCGGCGCTCCTACCTGGAACTGCTCATGGAAAAGTAATGAGACCCGCTCACATCGAGCGTATCTTCTCGATCACGAAGTCCTTGATCTTGGGGTCGTCAGGTATGGTGACCGACTTCTTGAATCGCTCGGTGCCGTCCGGTAGGTAATATCCACGGGACAGGGAGATGAACTCGTTCTCACCCTCCTTGGTGATGGCCTTCTTCCGCGCGACCTCTATGAAGTTGTTGCGGCCGAAGGGTATCTTCTCGGCGCTAAGCGTTATAAAATCCACATTCTTTCCCGGCGCATCGTCATCCATTGCGGTTGCCTCCCTTTTGGTAGGTATGCAACAATCGGTAAAATTATAAAGGTTTGCCTTATGGATATACAATGCTGGCATATTTATCTGGATAGAAGAATTGATGAACTTGATACGCTTTTCGCCACCAACATCGACAGTTAAAAATAGAAAGGTCTTGATGGAAGGGAGCATGGATGGAGAGGCCCCGAAGCGTACCTGCCCGCGTTGCGCGGCCGAGGTGCTGGGCGACGCCGCCTTCTGCCCCCGGTGCGGCCTTCCTCTGAACGGGACGGACGATAAGGCGCGCCAGTACGCCTTCTACGCACCCCCGCCTAGGCCGGTCCGGGAGAAGAGCAGCCTGGAGTCCGCCCGAGATGTCTTCCGGGGGATTGGGGCATATATGACGCTGGTCGTTCTCGCCCTTGGCATAATCAATGCGGGGATCATGCTCTGGGGCATGCATCTGGTGATCCCAGAGGCCTGGGAATCGGCAACGACGCTGTTCCTGGCCTTGCCCTGGCTGGTCAAGATCCTGGGGCTGCCCGGGGTGTGGTTCGTCATCTATTACATATTGCTGGTAATGGCCGTCCTCCTCTCACTGGGGGTGATGCTCTACCTGGGCAGGAAACAGCTCTGGAAGGAGCTGACCTTCAAACAGACCGGGCATTCCCCGCTGTACGCCGTCTCGACCATATTCCTGGCCATCCTGGCAATGAACGCCGCCTATTACCTGCTACTTGGTTTCATCGGAATCGACCCCTCTTCCGGAGGCGATACCGGCGAACTTTGGGAGAAGCTGTGGTCCCTCCTCCGGGCGTCGGTCTGGGAGGAGGTCATCTGCCGCATCCTCTATATAGGCCTCCCGCTGGGAGCGGTGTATGTTCTCAAGGGCAAAGGAGCGCCCTACCGCCGGTACATATTCGGGGGGAACTTCCAGTTCGGTCCCTGGGAGAAGTTCTTCCTGGTGTTCTCGTCGACCATATTCGCCTTGGCGCATGTCTTCAGCTGGGACCTGTACAAGGTGCCTCCGACGTTCTTGGCCGGCCTGGCGCTCGGTTACCTGTTCCTGAAGTACGGCGTTTACGCAAGCGTCATGCTGCACTTCTTCATCGACTACCTCAGCTTCCCCATGGATGTTTGGCCCGGGGACAGGACGGACATGATCATGGGGCTGTTGCTCCTGGCCTTCATGGTCCTGGGAGTGGTGTACTTGGCGTACTATTCCATCCGGGCGTTGGAGCTGTTCAGCGGCCGGAAGGTCTTGAAGTGGGGGGACCCCCGCCCGGTCAACGTCTACTATCAGCCGCTCTCTCCCAAGGCAAAGTACGTGCCTTACGAAGGCCCGCTGACGACGCCTTCCTTCGGGTTCGTCTGCAAGTACTGCGCCGGAACGGAAGCCAGGTTCGTCAACGGGAAGTTCGTCTGCTCTCGTTGCGGAAGGGAGAACTGATCAGTCGAAATAGGCCAGTATTTTCCGAAGCCGGTCGCGCGACACCAATGACCGTTCCAGCTCGCGGGCCTCGATGACGTATCTACCCGGATACGGCCGGAAGGCGCCAAGCCATTTGAGGAAATCGATATTGCCTTCACCGAGAACCATGTGTCGGTCCCGATCGCCAACGTTATCGTGAACGTGCATGTTGATGAAGCGGTCCTTTATTGATAGGAAATCGGCGATGTTGCCGACGGTGTTGGCGTGGCCGATGTCGAAGCACACCCCCAGTCCCGTCCCTTCCAGGAAAGCCAGGAGCCCCTCGGGCTCCTTGGCCATGGAGGCCGGCATCTCCGGCATGTTCTCTAGGGCGACGCGGATGCCCAGGTCCTTGCTGCGGGCGTCGATGGCCTTCAAGGATGCTTTGGTGGCCTGCACGGCGGTGTCGCGGTCAAGGATCGCCAGAGGCGACATGAACCCCGGATGGACGGTCATCAGATCTATACCCATGCGGTGAGCCAGGTCCAACGACTCCAGCACTTCGTTCAATGCCGCCTCCCTCATCCTGGGATTGATGGCACCGATGTTAATATCGCTCAGCGGCGCGTGGACGGAATATTGAAGGTCGTAGGACGAAGAGAGCTTCAGAAAATCATCGCAAATGTCCCTCAGGAAGTGCTTTCCCTCGGCCACTATCTCCCAGGCCTGGTAATGCTCCGCCACCCTGCCCAAGGCGTAGGGGAAGTCCCAGCGCGAGAGGTGCGGCGAGGATATGGCGATCAAGGTATCTCCCCGTCTACGGTGCGGGGCGCGACGTCGTCTATGAGCGCCTCCAGCTCCTCCCCGTTAATGATTATCTCGATGTGCCCGAGGGGCGCGTTGCCTTCAACGAACGATACCTTTCCGACGAAGGCGGCCTGCTTGTTCATATTGAAGGAGATTCGGTCTTCGCCCAGACCGCGGAGCATGACCGCCCTGGTGCTGTCCAGGATGCGGTTATTGCGGATCAGCTCCTTGAATCGCGACAGGTCGGTGGAGGTTCCCGTGATCTTACCCTCTTCTTCGCTCAGCTCCGCATCCGGGAAGATGTTCTGAAGGCAGCGGCGAACCCTCTCGACGTCCTCGGTGGGGTACCATCTGGAACTGGCTACGACCTTGACCATCGGGAATGGATAATTTAAGAAACTATTTAAAATGGGGGCGGCATGGCAAGGTCGGATGCGTAGCAAGGTCGTGGAGGCCCTGGCCAATGACGGTTATCTTCTGGACCAGGAGGCCGAGGAGTTCATTCTGGCACAGCCATCGCCGCTGCAGTTCGCCCGCCAGGTGATCCCGCAGATCCCTTACCAGCCGCTGGTGGTGACCTTGCGCGACCTGAGGACGGTGGTGCACGTGGACGAGCCCCGGCTGGAGACGATCGTGCGTCCGGAGCCCGTTTCCGTCAGGCGCATAGGCGAGGTGCAGGTGATGAAGGACATCACCGCCCAATCGGACTGCCTGGGTACCGTGGAGGGCTTCGCCCGCTACTTCCAAGACCGCTACGCCTCGCTCAAGGGGCTGCTTCTCCGCCGACGCGACATGATGGGCGCCATATCCATCCAGAGGGCCATGGACCCCAACAAGCTGCAGGCCGACGAGGTCAAGGTCATCGGCATGGTAAACGAGGTGCGGGAGACCCGCTCCGGGGAGAAGATCATCGAGCTGGAGGACGACACGGAGAGAATGACCGTCATGGTGCCCAAGGACAACAAGACGGCCAAGGACTCCGTGCTGCAGGACGAGGTGATCGGCGTGGTCGGCAAGATGTCCCGCCGGGACCGCAAGATGATCCTGAAGGACCTCATCCGTCCCGACGTCCCGTTCAGCTCGGGCATGGAGGTGACCGACTCGACCGCCCAGGTGGCCTTCATGTCCGACGTGCATGTGGGCAGCAACACCTTCCTGGAGGAACGCTGGAACAACATGATCGCCTGGCTCAGGGACGAGGCCAAGGGTCTGGACATACGTTACGTGATCATCCCCGGTGATTGCGTGGACGGCGTGGGCGTCTTCCCGGACCAGGAGGAGGAGCTGGTCATCGAGGATATCATCGACCAGTACCGGGCGCTCGCCGAACATCTCAAGGACATCCCCGATGATATCAGGATCGTCATGCAGCCTGGAAATCATGACATGGTGCGCCCGGCCGAGCCGCAACCGGCGCTTTGCGAGGAGGTGGCCAAGCTGTTCGATTCCAACATCCTGCAGATCGGCAACCCGGCGTACCTGAAGATAGAGGGGCGCACCATCCTGTCCTACCACGGCAAGAGCTTCGACGACCTGGTGAACGGCATCAAGGGATTGTCATACTCCGCGCCGCTGAAGGCCATGGAGGAGATGCTGAAGAGGAGGCATCTGGCCCCCGCCTACGGGGGCAAGACCCCTTTCGCCCCGGAGAGGAAGGACTATCTGGTCATAGACGAGGTCCCGGACATCTTCGTCACCGGGCATGTTCACGGCGCCGGAGTCTCGTTCTACAACGGGATCCGTATGATCAACGCCTCCACCTGGCAGGACCAGACCTCCTTCCAGAAGATGCATAACTTCGTGCCGGACCCGGCCAAGCTCACCCTGGCGCACCTCGGCACCGGTAAGTTGTCGGTGGCCGATTTCTGAGGAAACGTTGAAATAGGGGCTCCTGGGCTAAGGGAACAATGTACACCACCCCGCCCAAGGACGAGGATGGCGCCGATCTTTTCATCTTGAACGTTCTGAGGGGCAACCGCGCCTGGATGGAGCGATACGTCCGGCCGCCGGTGAACGGTTCCGCCAAGGCGGTGGTGCTCACCTGCATGGACTCCCGCATACCGCCGCTGGAGATGCTCGGGCTGTCGCCAGGCGAGGTCTTCATCATCCGGAACGCCGGTAACTCGGTCACCGACGATACGCTGCGCTCTCTGCTCATCTGCCTGACGGTGATGGAGTGCCGAAACGTGCTGGTGGTGGGGCACAGCAGCTGCGGCATGCGTTCCTGCGGAGGGCTGGACGAGCGTGTGGCGAAGGCGGTGGACGTTGAGGCGCTCTCGGACGTTCTTGGCGAGAAGGTCAATGACGCCAGGTCCTGGTTGGGCTTCTACGAGCCGCACGAGAGGTATTGGGTCTTGGACCAAGCGGCATCCCTGCGCGAGCTGCTGAAAAAGGTGATGCCCGGCGTTCCGGTGAAGGTCTGTTCCGCCCTTTACCACCTGGAGGACGGCCGGCTGGAGATGCTGGATCAGCCGTCCCAGAAGAGCGCGATCATGACATAACCTAGAGCGAGCATTAAAAGAGAGAGGAGCCAGGCGTACCTGACCAGCCTGGCCCTTTTTTCCGGGGTGTCGTAGAGCTTTTCGAGCATCAGCCTTTGGCTTCCGCCTTCTGCTTGACGCGCTTCAACCGGAAGGTGTTCTCCCTCTCCATCTCCTCCAGACGGAGGCGGATGAAGGCTTCCGCTTCCTGCAGCTCGGGTATGACCTTGAACTCCAGGGCGTTGACGCGGCGCTTGGTCTTCTCGACCTCTTCCAGAAGCTTCTTCATGGTGGTCTCGATCTCCGCGGCCTCGATGATCGTCTCGACCAGGTTCTCGAAGGCCTTGGCCGCCTCGTCGATGTAGACCGAGGTGCCGATGACACCGTAACCGCGCTGGTCCATCGGAGTGCGTATGGAATTGGCCTCTATCTCCGGGACCACGATGCCCATGATGTTCTTGGAGCGTAGCGAAAGCTCGGGATGGGTCTTCAGGGCGAAGGCGGCGCTCTGCACCGCTATCGCCCCGTCCACAGCCTTGGCGATGGCGATGCAGCGCATCGCCTCATCGTAATCGCGGTTGACCTTGTCCCGGATGTCCTTGGCCTGCTCGAGGATCTTGAAGAACTCCAGGATCAGACCGTCCCGCTTCATCTTGAGGATCTTGTAGCCGGACTTGGTCAGCTTGATCTTCTTCTTGATCTCCAGCAGTTCGGAGCGGGTCGGTTTGACGTCGGCGGTGGGCATCTCAATCCTTCTTGCGGTACTTCGGGTGGTACTTCTCGATGTACTTCCGGTCGATCCTGGTCAGCTGCCTCTCGTCCAGCGAGGCGAGTATGTCCCACATCTGGTCGAGGGTGCCCTCGATGGTGCGGTCCTCCTCGCGGCCCTGCTGCACGATGTGCTTCTCGAAGGCGTCGGCGAACTCCAGGAACTTCCGGTCCCTCTCGGACAGCGCTTCCTTTCCGACGATGGCGACCAGTCCGCGAAGGTCGCGTCCTTCCGCGTAAGCGGCGTAGCACTGGTCGGAGACGGCCTTGTGGTCCTCCCTGGTTCGGCCTTTCCCGATACCCTCGTTCATCAGCCTGGATAAGGAGGAACCGACATCAATGGGCGGGTAGATGCCTGCCCTGAGCAGTTCCCTCTTGGCCACGATCTGACCTTCGGTGATGTATCCGGTAAGGTCCGGGATGGGGTGGGTGATGTCGTCACCGGGCATGGACAGGATGGGGATCTGGGTGATGCTTCCCTTCTTGCCCTTGATCCTCCCGGCGCGCTCGTAGATACCGGCGAGGTCGGTGTACATGTACCCCGGGTAGCCGCGACGACCCGGAACTTCCTCACGGGCGGCACCGATCTGCCTCAGGGCCTCGCAGTAGTTGGTCAGGTCGGTCAGAATGACCAGCACATGCATGTCCAGGGTGAAGGCGAGATATTCAGCGGTGGTCAGGGCCAGCTTCGGGGTGATGATCCTCTCGATGGCCGGGTCGTCGGCCAGGTTCAGGAAGACGACCGCCCGCTTCAGGGCGCCGGTCCTCTCGAAGTCCTTCATGAAGTACTGGGCTTCCTCGTTCGTAATACCCATGGCGGCGAACACCACGGCGAAGTCCTCGGAACCCCCGAGCACCTTGGCCTGGCGGGCGATCTGCAGGGCGATCTCGTTGTGCGGGAGACCGGAACCGGAGAAGATCGGCAGCTTCTGGCCACGGACGAGCGTGTTCATCCCGTCGATGGTGGAGATGCCGGTCTGAATGAACTCCTGGGGGTTGTCGCGGGCCCAGGGGTTGATGGCGGCGCCAATGATCTCCAAACGGTCCTCGGGCACGATGGCCGGACCGCCGTCAAGGGGCTTGCCGCTTCCGGACAATATCCTTCCCAGCATGTCCTTGGACACCGGCATCTTCATCGTTTCGCCCAAAAAGCGCGCGCCGGCGGTCTTGGGGATGCCGGTGGTGCCTTCGAACATCTGGATGACCACTACCTCGTCCGAGGAGTCCAGGACCTGGCCCATCCTCTCGCTGCCGTCCGGCAAGGTCACTATGGCCAGCTCGTTGTATCCAACGGGCTCGGTCTTCTCCACGAAGACCAGCGGCCCGGCGATCTGGGTGATGGAACGGTATTCCTTGGATGTCATTTACTTACCTCCCAGGGCTTCGAACTCCTTGTCCATGGTCGCGCCGATCTCCTTCAGGATGTCCTCGATGTTGTCCTCGAACTTGGACTTGGCCAGCTTGTTGCGCAGGTCCATGTTGGCGATGGCCTCCACGGACACCTCGTTCTCCATGGCCTTGGTCGCGCAGGCGGCGAAGCGGTTGATGAGGCGCAGGTAGGTGTACTGCCTGCTCATCGGCGAGTAC
>CAZPFU010000011.1:0-48942 GCA_964585915.1 uncultured Methanomassiliicoccus sp. | reverse complement strand
GGCATGACAAAGTGCTTTGCAGGATAAATGATCGCTTCATCCAGATCATCGCCGAGGTCAACAAGAGGATCGTGGCCAATCTGCCCGAGGACCTGCGCAAGAAATGGCAGGTCAAGGTCGAGGACGGCTCCGTCGCCTTCGGCTCCGCTTTCAACAACTGGGCCATATCCGCCCCGTACATGAAGAAGAGCGGCATCTCCTTCAAGGACGTCTACAACTACTGCAAGAACGAGGACCAGAAGACCCTGGCCAAGAAGTCCCCGGTGCATGAGGTGCTCCTGGACATGGTCATCACCCACGTCCCCAACCCGGTGGATGCTCAGAAGGTCCGTATCCCGGTAATCTGGAAGGGCGACCAGGAATCCGAGGTCGGCAAGGCCATGATGCACTGCGACCGGAACGGTCCCACCACCTTCATGTGCACCAAGATCATCATCGACCCCCACGCCGGTGAGGTGGCCGTAGGCCGCATGTTCTCCGGCAAGGTCGTTCGTGGACAAGAGATGTACATCCTCGGAATGCCCAATGCCAACCGCGTGCAGACCGTCTCCATGAGCGTCGGCGCGGACCGCATCGCCGTCGACGAGGTCGAGGCCGGCAACATCGTCGCTCTGTCCGGACTGAAGGACGCCATCGCTGGTGCCACCTGCTCTTCGGACAAGGACATGGAGCCCTTTGAGAAGATCTCCCACTACACCGAACCCGTGGTCACCGTGGCCATCGAGGCCAAGCACATGAAGGACCTGCCCAAGTTGGTCGAGGTGCTGAGGACCGTCGGCAAGGCCGATCCGTCCATCCAGGTCCAGATCAACCAGGAGACGGGGGAGAACCTGCTGTCCGGAATGGGCGAGCTCCACCTGGAGATCACCCAGTACCGTATCGTTAACGACCACAAGGTTGAGATCAAGGCCTCCGCGCCCATCGTCGTCTACCGTGAGGCAGTGAAGGGCAAGGGCGGTCCGTTCGAGGGCAAGTCTCCCAATAAGCACAACAAGTTCTACATGGTCGTCGAGCCGCTCGAAGAAGCAATCGTCGAGGCCATCAAGAACGGCGAGATCAAGACCGACGGGAAGATCAAGGACCCCAAGGCCCTCGCCAAGCAGCTCAGCGACCTAGGCATGGACAAGGAACAGGCCAAGGGCGTTGTGGCATTCAAGAACAACAACATCTTCCTGGACACCACCAAGGGTATCCAGAACCTGCACGAGACCATGGAGCTGTGCAAGCAGGCGTTCGACGAAGCGATGGAACAGGGTCCGCTGGCCAACGAGCGCGTGGCCGGACTGAAGGTCATGCTCGTGGATGCCAAGTTGCACGAGGACTCCATTCACAGGGGCCCGGGCCAGGTCATCCCGGCAACTCGCTCCGGAATATATGGTGCGATGTGCTTGGCTGGCAGGTCGCTGCTGGAGCCCATGCAGAAGGTCTACATCAACTGCCCGCAGGACATGATGGGCGACGTCACCCGCGAACTGCAGGGACGCCGGTCCACCATCGAGGACATCCACCAGGACCACGACGCCACGGTGATTATCGCCAAGGCGCCGGTCGCCGAGATGTTCGGTTTCGCCTCCGCCATCCGCGGGGCGACCCAGGGACGCGCCCTGTGGTCGACCGAGAACTCGGGATTCGTGATCCTGCCTCGTGAACTGCAGGACAAGGTGGTCGGAGACATAAGGAAGAGGAAGGGACTGAACCCCCAGCCTTACGACGCAGGATATTACTCCGGCTGAAGATGAAAAACGGTTATATAGAATGAATAATATCGAGAGGCAACCAACCAATAGTATTTAAGGAAAAATCTGGAGGGAAAACAAATGGCTGACAAACCTCACATGAACATCGTATTCATAGGTCACGTCGATCACGGCAAGTCCACCACCGTCGGTAGAGTCCTTTTGGAGGCCGGCGCCATCGACCCCTATGTGATCGAGAAGTTCAAGAAGCAGGCTGAAGAGAAGGGAAAGGCGACCTTTGAGTTCGCATGGGTAATGGACAGCTTGAAGGAAGAGAGGGAGCGCGGTGTGACCATCGACGTCTCCCACAAGCGGTTCGACACCGACAAGTACTACTTCACCGTCATCGACGCCCCTGGCCACAGGGACTTCGTCAAGAACATGATCACTGGTACCTCCCAGGCCGACGCCGCCGTTGTGGTGTGCTCTGCCATCGAGGGTCCCCAGGCCCAGACCAGGGAGCACGTGTTCCTGGCCAAGACCTTGGGTGTGAAGCAGATCATCATCGCCATCAACAAGATGGACGCCATCAAGCCGGCCTACGACGAAGCGCAGTTCAACAAGGTGAAGGAACAGATCGGCCAGCTCCTGAAGTCCGTCGGGTTCAAGCTCGATGAGATCCCGATCATCCCCATCAGCGCCTACAAGGCCGACAACATCAAGGTCAAGAGCGCCAACACCCCCTGGTACAAGGGACCCACGCTCTTCGAGTGCCTGAACGCACTGAAGGTTCCCGCCTCCACCGAGGGCCTGGCCCTGCGCCTGCCCATTCAGGATGTCTATACCATCACCGGCATCGGGACCGTTCCGGTCGGCCGTATCGAGACCGGTGTTCTGAAGCCGGACATGAAGGTCATCTTCATGCCCTCCAACAAGATCGGTGAGGTAAAGAGCATCGAGATGCACCACGAGGTCCTGCCCATCGCCAAGCCCGGCGACAACGTCGGATTCAACGTCAGGGGCATCGCCAAGAACGATGTGCACAGGGGAGATGTGGCTGGGCCGGTCGACAACCCGCCGACCGTGGCCAAGACCTTCACCTGCCAGATCGTCGTGCTGAACCACCCCACCGCCATCCCGGTCGGATACACCCCGGTGTTCCACTGCCACACCGCCCAGGTCGCATGCACCTTCATCGAGCTCCAGAAGAAGCTGGACCCCAAGACCGGACAGGTCAAGGAGGAGAACCCCACCTTCCTGAAGACCGGTGACATCGCCATCGTCAAGGTCATGCCCACCAAGCCGTTCGTCGTGGAGAAGGCCAAGGACTTCCCGCAGCTGGGAAGGTTCGCCATCCGTGACATGGGCCAGACCGTGGCTGCCGGTGTCTGCATCGATGTCGAAAAGAAGGAGATGTAAACCCCTTTTCCCTTTCCATTTTTTGGGGATTGAAACATGGCACAGAGAGCAAGGATATCGCTGAGCGGCACCGACCCGGAGAAGGTGGACAGCGTCTGCACCCAGATAAAGCAGATCTCCACCCGTACTGGTGTGGCCATACGCGGACCGATCCCGCTGCCCACCAAGAGGTTGCAGGTGCCCTGCCGCAAGAGCCCGGACGGAGAAGGCTCCGAGACCTGGGACAGGTGGGAGATGCGCATTCACAAGCGCCTCATCGACCTGGATGCGGACGAGAGGGCCCTGAGGCAACTGATGAGGATCCAAGTCCCTGACGGGGTCAACATCGAGATCGTTCTCAGGTCCTGAACGTAAATCTCTTAACCAACACCTTCCCTTTCCAAACCTTATATTTTTGGCACCATATCAACTGGACCTCTAACCAATCGGTTACGCCCTAATGGTCCAAAATGGCAACCAATATAAACCGCGGGGCCTTCATGAAGACTGATGGCGGACCCCACTTTGCTAGGCCTGTCAGTGACCGACCTGATAGGGTTCATAATCGTAGTTCTGGCCACGATCGTTCTGGCCAAAGGTACCAACATGCTGACCAGGAGGGTTCTGGACAGCCGGATCCCTCGAACGCAATCAAAGGCGGTGGCCAGGCTGTTACAGTACGTTGTCCTGGCCATCGGTCTCTATCTCGGCTTCTGGGAGGTTCTCGGGCTGGACATGACCGCCCTGCTAGCCTCCCTGGGTATTTTGGGTATAGGTGTGGCACTGGCATCCCAGCAGGTGCTGATGAACGCCTTCTCAGGCATCCTGATGTCTTTCACCAAACCGGTCAAGATCGACGAGTGGGTGGAGGTCTCCGGGGTCCCGGCCACCGGCATGGGCAAGGTCAAGGACATCAATCTCATGAACACGGTCCTCAAGGACCTGGACGGAAGGATTCTGTACGTCCCAAACTCCGTCATGGTCAACAACAAGGTCATCAACTATTCCCGGGCGGGTATCGTAGCCCTGCGTATACCGGTCTGGTTGCGTTCGCTCAAGGACTTCGACCGCATCAAGGAGATAGTCCTGGACGTGGCGGACAAGGATCCTCTGATCCTTCCGCACGTGGGAGAGGAGGAGCAGAGGAACGTGAACAGGACATTCGAGCTCTCCAGCGTCAGAAGGTACCTGGAGAAGAAGGTCAACCTTTCTCAATTCTCCCCGACCATCATCATCAAGGACATCCAGCGGGAGAAGGTCAAGGTGGACATCAAGATCTGGATAAGGGACATTGCCAGGAAGGACGAGATCGTGACCGGATATCTGGACGCGCTCAGGATCAGGTTCGGTAAAGAAGGGATAGAGTTCGGGGACGACTGAGGGAAGAACTTAATCTAAGCGGTCGGACATAACCGTCCCCGATGCGAAGCGATGCGGTCAAGAAAGGGGTGGACCGGGCCCCGCAGCGCAGCCTTCTGCGCGCCACCGGACTGACCGATGCGGACATGGAGAAGCCGCTCATTGGCATAGCCAACTCCTGGAACGACGTGGTTCCAGGGCACATCCATCTGAACGAGCTGGCCGAGGAGGTCCGTAAGGGCATCATCGAAGCCGGAGGAGTGCCTCTGATGTTCGGAGTCCCTGGTGTATGCGACGGGGTGGCCATGGGCCATGCCGGAATGCGTTACTCTCTGGTGTCCAGGGACGTAATCTCCGACTGCGTGGAGATCATGGTCCAGGCGCATTGCATGGATGGCTGGGTAGGTGTGACCAACTGTGATAAGATCACTCCAGGCATGCTGATGGCCGCCGGCCGTCTGGACCTGCCGACCATCATTCTCACCGGTGGGCCGATGGAGCCTGGCTGGAAGGATGAGAACGGTCTTGACCTGCAGAGCGTCTTCGAAGCGCTGGGAGCCAACAAGGCCGGGAAGATGAGCGTGGCCGAGGTACTGGAGATAGAGAGGTGCGCCTGCCCCGGACAGGGGGCGTGCTCCGGACTGTTCACCGCCAACACCATGGCCTGCTTGACCGAGGCACTGGGGCTCAGCCTGACCGGATGCGGTTCTATGCTGGCCACCGATTACCGAAAGAAGGAGCTGGCTCGGGCGACCGGAAGACGGATCGTCGAGCTGGTCAAGGAGGGACTGAGCGCCCGCAAGGTGGTCAGGAAGGGGTCCTTCATCAACGCCATAGTACTGGACATGGCCATCGGCGGATCGAGCAACACGGCCCTGCACATACCTGCCGTCGCCGCGGACTTCGGGATCGACATCGATCTGGGCACATTCGATGATATATCCAAGAGGGTGCCCCATCTGACCAGCATCAAGCCCAGCGGTCCTTATTACATGAAGGACTTCGATGCCGCGGGAGGTGTCCCAGCCATGCTTAACCGGCTTCTGGACGATCTCTCCGACGAGATGACCGTCAATGGAAGAAGCATCAGGGAGATCGCCCGACACGCCACCGTGCGGAACGAGGAGGTCATCCGGCCGAAGGACCGCCCGTTCCACGCTGAAGGAGGCATTGCGGTACTTTACGGCAACCTGGCTCCGCAAGGTTCGGTGGTCAAGCAGGCCGCGGTCTCGCCGGAGATGATGAGGTTCGAAGGGAAAGCGAAGGTCTACGATTCAGAGCAACAGGCATATGAGGCCATATCAGCTCGCAAGATCGCTGCGGGAGATGTCGTGGTGATCCGCTACGAAGGGCCGAAGGGCGGACCAGGCATGGCGGAGATGCTCTCCCCGACCAGCCTCATCGCCGGAATGGGACTGTCTAACAGCGTGGCGCTTATCACCGATGGCCGTTTCTCCGGGGCCACTCGAGGTCCTTGCATCGGCCATGTGTCTCCCGAGGCCTTCGACAAGGGCCCCATCGCCGCGATACGCGACGGGGACCGCATCTCCATCGACATCCCGGGGCGCAGGATCGAGCTGATGGTCCCACAGAAGGAGATCGAGGATCGCCTGGCCAAGGTCAAGGTGGTGGACCGCAGGCCCACCGGGGTGTTGGCCAAGTACCGCCGGCTGGTCGGAGGGGCCTCCGGCGGGGCCATATGCCGCTGAACGCGAAACCTTTTTATTCGAACTTCATTTATGCGGCCACACTGGGCGGGTAGATCAGCTCGGAAGATCGCCTGCTTTGCAAGCAGGAAGCCCCGGGTTCAAATCCCGGCCCGTCCACTTTTTCTTATTAATCGGAGATCCTTGCATCTGCAAGTACCCCACGAGCGGAGCTCAATACCTTCTGGGCTGAACCCGCTGCTTACCCCTATCGGAGGCCTGGACCCTTTTCCGCTCCCGCCGGTGGTCCTTCCGCTCCTTCTCCTTGCGGACCTTGATCACCGGCGCGTCGGCCATTATCCATTCAGGGTTGGTCATTCGTAACGGAGGATATCATTCGATTCGATCACGAAAATCCTTTTGGTCATCCGAACTTCGAGCCGAGCTTCCCTTTCATCCCGGGCTAGCAAACGATAATTACCACGAATGTCGAATATTATACCGGGGTATCTCAATGGAAGGGTTCAGGGAATACCTGGCGAGGAAGGGCGTCAGCGAACCGAGGTTGAGCTCGGCCGTCAGGAACGCTAGGGCATTTGAGGACTGGCTTTCCAGGGCGAGGCAAGCCATTGGCAACTGCGGCTCGACCGTCCTGGATGGTTACCTGCATTACCTGATATCGGAAGGCACGAACGAACCGGAAAGGCTTGTGGACATCGCCAGGTATTGTGCGTATCGTTCTCGTCCCGACCTGTTCATCCATCTGGCCGGTATGGTCAACTCGTACGATATCCTCCCTCTTATGGAAAGGAGGCTCCGAGAAAGGCATGGGAACGACAAGTGCGAGGTGGTGTTCCACGGTTTTGAGAGGCCGCCCTTGGGGACCAGCACGGATGCCTATCCTTCGCTCACCTCCAGAATAGTCCAAAGAATGGAGCAAGAGCTCTCGCCCGAACAGGTCCGCTCCCTGCTCGCCTGGAACTATCACGAGATACCGCCCGAGGCCTTCAAAGGCATGAAGGAACGGTTCGAGGCCGCGGCCAGCATCGATGAATTCCTGGCGTCCGAGCATCGCGCCCTGGTCGAGGAGCTGAGGGATCGTCTTAGGACCGGCCAGGTTTGGTACGAGCAGGAGGTCACCCAGGAGTTCATCGATGAGGTGGCCGCCAACCAGATGGTCCAGACCGGGGTCCGGGAAGGGGACCAGATAGTGATCGAGAAGGTACCCTTCGATCCCAAGCGGTACTATTCCGAGCAGGATGTCAGCATGAAGCGGTATTACTATTGCCACTGTCCGCTGGTGCGCTCATCGATAATGGAAGGCCGATCCCTGGTATCCTCCTCTTTCTGCAACTGCAGCGCGGGGTTCACTAAACTGCCCTGGGACGTCATCTTCGGTGAGGAAACGGAAGCCAAGGTATTGCGGTCCGTACTGGACGAGGATGAAAGATGCGTGATCTCCGTACGGATCCCGGAAAGGATGATGAAATAAGTTGGAGCCTGAACTCGTTCCGACGATGTCCCAGACAAGAATCCAATATCGTTTTATAGCGTACCTGTTTATTAATTATGGTGAGAGGATAGGAAGGATCTCCATCTTGTTCTTGACCTTTATAGTAGGGTTGACCTTGATCGCCGCCCCCCTGCCGCTGCTGGCGACGGATGATGGCTGGGACGATGCGACAACCGTCCTTCATCAGAACTGGGACGGACAGAACGTGATCGATCTGACCGAACAGCTATGCAACATCTCGGCCGGTCATCCCGCCTATCGGGTGGCCGGTTCGGCGGGCGCCGAGGCGGCGGCCGGATTGATCGCGCAAACGTTCGAGGAATACGGGCTCGAGGTCAGCGAAGAGAGCTTTGAGATGCCAGTTTGGGACCTGTCGGAAAGTCCGTATCTGTTCTTCGACCATGACGGGGACCTCAACACCGACATGGTCCTGGCAGGATCCTTCAACATCGAAGGCTTCAGCTTGCCTGTTGAAGGCGTCAAGGAGCTGGCAACCCTGCCGCTACCCTCCACCCCCAACCAGATCTCCATCGGTAACGAACCAATAGATGAAGAGGCCTGGAGCCAAGTGAACACCACGGGCAAGGTGCTCCTGATCGGTCGCGAGGTACGGTGGGATGTTGAGTGGGAGCAAACGTTCAAGGACAAATTGACGCACCAAACGCCCTCGGCCATAATTTTCTATTACAGCTACTCCTGGATGGACTATGCCGATCAATATTCGCAGATGTCCTCCGGGGGAAGGCCTTTGGGAGTGGCAGGACCTTACTTTTGGGACCTGGGCATCGCCGTGGGGGACGTGAACTACAGCGAAGGACAAGCCCTTAGGTCATTGGCCATGGAAGGTGCGGCCGTCAACATCAGCATCCCCTCCTCCTGGAGCAATGGATCTCATAAGAACATAGTGGCGGACATCCCATCCAGCGAGGGTTCCGATAAGATCGTGCTGCTAGGAGCCCACTATGACACGGTCATGTGTGAAGGATATATCGACAACACAGCGAGCGTCGCTGCGCTGCTGGAGACCGCCAGGGTGATACAGGAGGCCAAGACGTCCGGGAAGATCGAGCTGCGGTACAACCTGAGGTTCGTCGCTTTCGCCGGAGAGGAGATGGGCCTGGTAGGCTCCATCCATTATGTCAGGGACCATCTGGAGGAGCTCCCGGACCACCTGGTGGTATTGGTTGCCGATTGCATCGGCTCGCAATCCTTGAAGGTCACTTACGCGGCTTCATTCGGGGACCACAACGTCAACAAGATCGTGGCCCAGGCCGCTCAGGCACTGGGCATGGCTCTATCGATCGAGCAGATGGACGGTTCGGACCATACCTCTTTCATCTATCCCTCGCAGATATCGGCCAACCTCCAGAGCTATTGGGGAGTCGATCTCGGCCTTCAATCAGTCCCAGGCATCCAGAACGCGGTCCTCTTCTATTCCTATCCCATGACCATCTATGACGAGCCTGATGGTCCGGTAAAGGGACTGATCCATACCCCCAAGGACTCCATCTCCGGTGTGGAGGACCCTTCCTGGGTCGAGGAACAGGACCTCAAGGACCAGGCTGAGGTGTTCGCCCTCAGTGCCTTGATCGCAGCAGCCGAAACAGATGGTGGAACGGAATGGAGCTGGTATTACACCGTTCCCATAGTCATCGCCGTGACGCTCCTGGTATTTCTGGCGTTCAGATGGAAGGGTCGAGGCAAGGAATAATAAAAAAAAGGAATGGAGAAGAAGTTTCAGACACGGTCCTTTTCCAGCGAGACCCGGGTTCCCGCCTTTATCGCCTCAGCCTCGCGCCTCTCCTGGGCCATGGCCACCTCAAGCTCCTTCATGTCCCGGCGGAGCTCTTCCTGGGATGGGATGGGGCCCAGAATGACGTCGGCCTTTCCGACCGTCCTCTCGATCTCCTCCGGTTTGGAGATCTCCCTTTCCGGTACCGCGCGCACTCCTCCGACGTAGTCAGAGATGCCCTCGACCAGGCGGGTGAGCTCGAACGGCAGCACGATCTTGGTGGCCTGACCCTCTCCCAGTCTTTTAACCGCGTCCAACGAGAGGACGGTCAGGGCCTTGGTGTCCAGCGTGGAGGCCCCCACGCTCAAGATCCTGAGCTTTTGCGCCTCACCCTGGCTCTCGAGTATGATCGCCAGGCGTTCGCCTTCCGCCTCCAGGATCTTGGCCTGACGCAGACCCTCGGCCTGCAGCACACGGGACCTCTTCTCACCCTCCGCGTTCAGGATCGCTGCGGTCTTCGCTCCATCGGCCTTCAGGATGGCCGCGCGCCTCAGCCTCTCGGCGGAGGTCTGCTCCTCCATGGCCTGCTTGACCTTGGGGGCCGGGTCTATCTCCCTGATCTCCACCGCGTCCACCTTTACGCCCCACTGGTCGGTCGCCTCGTCCAGGATGTCCCTCAGCTTGAGGTTGATCTTCTCACGGTTGGAGAGGATCTCGTCCAGCTCCATGTCACCGATGATGGACCTCAGGGTGGTCTGGGCCAGGTATACCGTGGCCGCTCTATAGTCGGTGACCTCGAAGAAGGCCTTCTTGGGGTCGACCACCTTCACATAGATGATGGCGTCCACGTTCACCGGGGAGTTGTCCTTGGTGATGACCTCCTGTCTGGGAACGTCCAATACCTGCGTCCTCAGGTCCAGCTTCACCGTCTCGTTAATCAGCGGGGCGACATAGTTGAAACCTGGATTCAATATTCTTATGAACATACCGAGGCGGATGTACACCGCCTGCTCGTACGGCCTCACGATCTTGACACCGTTCACCACGATCACGATCGCCGCGATGATGGCCAGTATCAACAAACCAAATATCTCGACTCCTATTGCCATGATTACCTTCTCCTAGATCACTTGGAAATATCCTCAACGGTCACGTGCACGCCTTCGCTTCGGACCACCTTGACCCGCTTCCCCACCGGTATTGGCGTCTCCGAGGTAGCGCTCCATATGACGTTAGCTATGCGGACCTTGCCCCTCAGGGAACCAGGCACGACCTCCGTCTCCACCGTTCCCTCCTTGCCTATCAGGGACGTAGCCACCGTGGTCTCCGGCGGGGCCGGGGGCGCCAGGCGCTGGTACAGCTTGATGGTGAGGAAGGTGGTGGGCACCAATATCACGACCGCGATTATCGGGGACCAGACCGTGAGCAGGAGGTCCGGGAACACGAGCCCGACCCCTCCCAATGCCAGGAGCACCGTGGCCGGCACCAACAGGAAGGACCCGGGCTGGCTGATCTCCACCAGGAGCATCAGCACCCCGATCACTATGAACACCAACGATAGGTCAGTGGCTAGGGACATGTTCTATCCAATGGGCCTTTCGGTATTTATCCCTTATTCCCACAAAAGGCCTTACGTGACACAATTGGGTTAAGATAAACCTTTTTTTTCCTGAAAGGACCCAGCTGGCCAGCAGTCATAAAATCACATGAAATCAATAATCATTAAATAATGTGATGGTGGGTATTACTCTCCAGTGATTATCATGTGCGAAGATATCGAAGATTCCATGATGGGTTTGCCCCTGATCGGGGACAAGTTTCCGGACATGACGGTGACCACCACCCACGGTCCGATGAGCCTCCCGAAGGACGTCGAGGGTAAGTGGTTGGTACTGTTCAGCCACCCAGCTGACTTCACTCCCACCTGCACCACCGAGTTCGTGGCGTTCGCCAAGAGGGCCGAGGAGTTCGAGAAGATGAACGCGGTCCTGGTCGGACTGTCCATCGACCAGGTGTTCTCCCACATAAAGTGGGTGGAGTGGATCGAGGAGAACGTCGGTGTCAAGATACCGTTCCCCATAATCGCCGACCACGGGGACGTGGCCATGAGGATGGGCATGATACACCCCGGAAAGGCCAGCAACACCGTGAGGGCCGTCTTCCTGGTGGACCCCAAGGCCATCATCCGCCTGATCATCTACTACCCGCAGGAGATCGGCCGCAGCGTGGCCGAGGTCGTGCGCGCCCTGAAGGCCCTGCAGTTCTGCGACAAGAACGGATTGGCCACTCCCGAGGGCTGGCCCAACAGCGAGCTCATTGGCGACCGCGCCATCATTCCTCCGCCCAGGGACTACAAGACCGCCATGGAGAGGAAGAAGAACGTCGGCAAGGGCAAGGACTGCTACGACTGGTGGTTCTGCACCAAGAAGCTCTGAGCTTCCCAAATCACTTCCCTCGAAACCTCTTATTCCTTTTTAAAATCCCAGGAACAGCACGGATATCAGCAGCGTAACCAGGGTAACCGGCAGTCCGGCCTTGACGAAGTCCCACAGACGGACCTCGACGCCCATGCCCAGCCCCTTCTCCACGACGATAACATTGGCCGCCGCCCCCAGGATGGTGGCGTTTCCCGCCAGGGTAGACGACGTGGCCAGACTGAGCCACAGCGTGTCGTTGCCTGCCGGGACCACCGGTGACAGGAGCATCACCGCCGGGACGTTGCTTATCAAGTTAGACAGCACCGAGGATATCACGGTAAGGCCGGCCACGCCGGCCATGCCCGCGCCCATGTCCGCGAAGGAATCCAGCATCATGTTCATGAGCCCGGAGGTCTCCACCCCCTTGAGCAAAATGAACAGTCCCACGAAGAACAGGATCAGGGTCCAGTCCACCCCGCGCAGGATGGGGGTCGTTCCGGTGTCCTTCTTCATCAGGGGCAAGGCCAGCAGCAGGAAGCAGCCGCCCAGGAAGGCCACCAGTGAGATCGGAACTCCCAGCCAGGAGGAGGCGGTGAATCCGATGAACACCGCCACCAGCACGGCCAGCACCAGGAAGAACGGCGCTTCCATCCGCGTCCTGGGAGCGACGGATATCACTCGCGAGCAATCGATCGGACGAGGTCTCCCAATTCCTCCCTGGAATATGTCCTTGCGGAACACCAGGGCCACGATGCCTACGGCGACCGCCAACGATACGATCGCCAAGGGGGTGAGGGCCAGGGCGAAATCGGAGAAGGAGATCCCGGATTGGATGAGTATGTACGCGTTCTGGGGGTTGCCGACGCCGGTGGCCACCGAGCCGATGTTGGCGGCCAAGGCCTCCCCGACCAGGTAAGGCACCGGATTGGCGTCGATCGCCCTGCAGACCTTTATGATGATGGGGGTGAACATCAGCACCACGGTGTCGTTCAGGATCAGAGCGGACAGCAGAGCGGTCACCCCCATGCTCAGCCACAGCAGGGTGAAGTGGTCCGCGCATCTGTTCACCAGCAGCACGGCCACACGGTCGAACAGCCCGGTTATCTCCAGGCAGGAAACGATGATCATCATGCCCAGCAGCAGGCCGATTATGTCCAGGTCGATGGCCTCCAGCACCTGGTCGGCGGTCACCACTCCCAGCAGGATCATCAGCAGCGCCCCGAAGAGCGCGGCCGCTGGCCGGTCGATGCTGACGCTGCGCACCCTACGCACGGATATGAGGGCGTAGGTGAACAGGAACACCAGCAGGGCCAACCAGGTCACGGTCTGCATCTTGGGGATATAGAAAATGATGGATAATTAAGCACCACCATCAGACCGAGCCCGGATAGCGCACCGAACGGTCCAATACCAGGCGGACGTCCACCCGCCGGAACCCCAGCGGTCTTATCTTCCTGTCCAAGAAGTTGAGGAGATCCTTGCGGTCGGAGGCCCGTACCCTGAACATGAGGCGCGGCTCCCCGGTCACCTTCATGACCTCGCTGACCTCCTCCAGGGACATAAGGGCGCTCATGGCCTTTCCCTCGGACTGGGGATCGATGTCCGCCAGGACCAGCGCCTCGGCGTCGATGTCCAGCCGCTCCTGGTCGATTATGGTGGAGTATCCCAATATCAGCCGCTCCTCCTCCAAGCGCCGGATACGGTCCCGGATGGTGGAGGGGGATCTTTCAAGCCTTTCGGCGATGTCCTCAATGGTCATCTTGCCGTTGCCCTGCAGCATGCGCAGGATCGTCTCGTCCAGGTCGTCCTGCCCCATGCTTATCCATAACCCTTCCTGGGACTATAAAGGATGTTCCGTGGCGCGGAGACCGTCCATTATCATCTTTCGATGGTCGAAGGCCAATACCGGCAATGCCGACACCTCGAAGAAACCGGCCGATTCAGCGTCATCGCCTCCCAGGAGCGATCCCCCTTTCTCGCGCAGCAGGTACAGCAAGGTGACGAAATGGCCCCTGGGGTCCCTCCCCATCTCGGAATACACGCCCACCAACCGGAGCACCTCCGTCTCCAGCCCGGTCTCCTCCCGGACCTCGCGGACCACGCAGGCCTCGGTGCTCTCCCCGTACTCCACGAAACCCCCCGGCAGGGCATGGCATCCCTGGAACGGCTCTTTGGCCCTCCTCACCAGGAGGACCTTTCCGTCCCGCAACACCAGACCGTCGCAGGTAAGGCTGGGCTTTTTCCAGAGGTGCTGCAGCTGGGCCTCCAGCAATCGTTGGTAAAGTTGCATCCTTTCGATGAGGTCCATTCCTTGCTGGGTGAGCTTCCCTTTCACCAGGACCTCGATGCCCGTCCTGCTCTCGAGATGCCGCACTCTTCTAAGCACCGTTCGCTGGGAGGTCCCAAGGCTGGCGGCGGCTCTTTCCACACCGCTGTCCCGGAGCATGAGCATAAGGTGGAGGTCCTCGCTGCCCAGGACGTCCTGGCCATCCTTGGTGAGCACCGGTTCCGCCCGGAGGGAAAAGCTCATGGCGGGAGCCATGTTTTATAAACTACCTCTACTTTGTGACGGACCGTGCAGAACCTTAGGAAGCGCGTCCCGACCATCCTTACCGCGGACGAGATACTGGACAAGGCGTTCCGTAAGGTCAACAAGATCGACAAGCAGGGACCGGACAAGGTCGAGCTTGTAAAAAGAAAGTCCATGGCCCGCATCGCCTCGGCCACGGACGTGATCTCCTCCACCCTCCAGAAGTACGTAAAGGCCTTCCCGAGCATCAACGACCGCGGCGATTTCCTGGCCGAGATGATCGAGGTCACGGTGGGCGTGGACCGACTGAAGAAGGCCCTGGGGAATCTGGACTGGGCCTCCTCCAAGATCAAGGAGCTGCAGAAGCAGTACACCAGTAAGGTCATGACCTCCTCCTCGGTGTTCGCGGCCGACAACGCCCGCAAGGCCTTCTACGGCCGCGCGTCCTCGGTGGTCAACAAGGTCGGTCCCGACCTCGATTTCCTGACCTACGCCAGGAACGAGTTCCGCAAGGTGCCGGACTTCAACGACGACATGCTGACGTTCGTCATCGCCGGCTTCCCGAACGTGGGAAAAAGTCAATTCCTGCGCACCATATCCGCCGCTGAGCCGGAGGTGGCCGCCTATCCGTTCACCACCAAGGGCATCGAGGTGGGCATTCACGAGGCCAACCACCGCCGTTATCAGGTCATCGATACCCCCGGTCTGCTCGACCGGGAGCTGGGCGACCGCAACCGCATCGAGATGCAGGCGGTGACCGCGCTCAAGCACCTGGCCAATTCCATCCTGTTCATACTTGACCCGTCGGAGACCTGCGGCTACCGCATGGATGGCCAGATGCGGCTGCTGGAATCCGTCCGGGGACTGTTCCCTGACGTGCCGATGCTGGTGGTGGAGAACAAGGTGGACATCTTGGACAGCGGTTCCGACCGGCTCAAGATGAGCGCCGCGAACGGACTGGGCGTACAAGAGGTCATGTCCGCCCTCCGTGATTCGGTCAAACATCTGGAAGCGGCCGAGCCCCTGTTCTAAGCAAACTTATTAATTTTCTCTCCCATTAGTGCGGAAGGGGTGCCCTTGCAAGAACTGGCCTGCAGCGAATCCATGCGCCGATACTTCTCCGGTCTGTTCCAGGAGAACGAGCGCTGCTACGCTCTGGCCGCTGAAGCGAGAAGCAAAGGGCTGGACCCCAGCACCAAGGTGGAGATCCCTCAGGCCGAGGACCTGGCCGCCCGGGTCGAGAAGCAGCTCTCCGACTGGCACGTGGACGGGGTGGCGGAACGCATTAGGGAACTGTCCAAGCGCATCGAGAGCCGCGAGGAGCTCTCCCTTTTCATCGCTAAAGAGCTGGCCAAGGAGGCCGTCGCCGCCAACGAGGGCAGGGAGATGGCCATGGACCGTGCGGTCCGGGTCGGGCTGTCCGTGCTCACCGAAGGCATACTGGTCGCGCCCATTGTGGGCATCGCCGGGGTCAAGATCAACCCCAACCCGGACGGCACCGAGTACCTGTCCGTGTTCTTCAACGGTCCCATTCGGGCCGCGGGGGGCACCGCCCAGGCCATGAGCGTTCTTATCGCCGACGTGGTACGCCGGGAGTTCGGGATCGGCACCTACAAGCCCACCGTCGGGGAGGTGGAGCGGCTCAAGGAGGAGATCCCGCTCTACAAGCAGGCCCAGCACCTGCAGTTCACCCCCAGCAACCAGGAGATCGAGATCATCTACCGGAACTGCCCGGTGTGCGTGGACGGGGAGAAGACCGAGGACGTGGAGATATCTGGTTATCGCAACCTGCCGCGCATCAAGACCAATTCGGTCAGGGGAGGGGTGTGCCTGGTCATCGCCGAGGGCCTGTGCTTGAAAGCACCCAAACTTGAGAAGCACGTCAGGAAGCTGGGTCTGGAGGGCTGGGACTTCATCAGCGAGTACCTGAAACTGAAGAAGGGGGCGGCCAAGGAGCAGAAGGAGGTCAAGGTGGTCCCCGACACCAAATACCTCAAGGACATCGTGGCCGGGCGTCCGGTCATCGGTCATCCGTCCCGCCCGGGAGGGCTTCGGCTGCGTTACGGCCGGGGAAGGACCACCGGATTGGCGGCCATCGCGCTCAATCCCGCCACCATGTTCGCTCTGGACGATTTCCTGGCCATCGGGACGCAGATCAAGATAGAGCGGCCCGGGAAGGCCGGGGCGGTCACTCCCTGCGACCGCCTGGAAGGGCCGATACTGCTCCTGGACAACGGGGATCTAGTGCAGACGAGCACCGTCGAGGAGTTCATGAAGGTCAAGGGAAGGGTGAGGGAGATCACCGATGTCGGCCAGATACTCTTCCCGTTCGGGGAGTTCGTGGAGAACAACCACGTCCTGGTGCCGGGCGATTACGACCTGGAATGGCACCGCGCCGAGCTATACGCCGCCAACGACTGGCAGCTGCCGGAAGGCTGGGAGGACCCTCCAAGCTTCGCTTCGGCCGTGGATATGTCGATGCGTTACGGTGTTCCCCTGCACCCCAAGTACAACTTGTTCTGGTACGACCTTCCGCTCGGCAAGCTGCAGGAGCTGAGGTCGCACATCCTTACGCACGGCAGGTTGAACGGTGGACGCCTGCACATAGAGATGGAGCCGTCGTCCAAGCGGACCCTGGAGACCCTGGGCGCCCTGCACCAGATGTTCGACGGTCAGGTGGTCATAGAGAGATACGCCGAGCCTCTGCTGGCCGGCCTGGGCATCTTGGGCGATGGAAAGGTCGAGGATAGAACGCCACTGGAAGGCGCGAGCACGATGGAGGCGGTCTCCAGGTGCACTGGCGTGAAGGTCAATCCCCGTTCCGTGACCAGGATCGGATCGCGCATGGCCAGGCCGGAGAAGGCCAAGGACCGTTCGGCGAAAGCCCCCTCGCACACCATCTTCCCGATCGGCATGCACGGGGGGCCGCAGCGCCTGATGGAGAAGGCGGCCGGAAAAGGGGCAATCACCGTGAAGCTGGGGGTAAGGAAATGCCAGGTCTGCGGCGAGCACCGCGTGTATTACCGATGTCCCTGCGGCGGTCACACCATACCGGTAGGTGAGTCCAAGGAGGTCCCGGTCAACCTAGGCGAGGAGCTTGAAAAGGCCCGGAAGGTCCTGGGGGAAAGGACCATCCCGCCCAAGCTCAAGGGGGAGAAGGAGCTCAAGTCCAAGGACATGTGTCCGGAGCCCCTCGAGAAGGGCATTCTCCGGCGCAAGCACGAGATCTACGTGAACAAGGACGGGACCATCCGCTTCGACCTTACGGACGTCCCGCTGACCCATTTCCGCCCGCGGGAGATAGGGCTGAGCGTGGAGAAGGCCCTGGAGCTTGGTTACGACCATGACATCCACGACCGGCCGCTGACCGATCCCGAGCAGCTGTGCGAGCTGAAGGTGCAGGACATCGTCCCCTCCATATCGTGCGGGGATTTCATGGTGCGGGTGGCCGGCTTCATCGACGACCTGCTGGAAAGGTTCTACGAGCTGCCCCGCTATTACAACGCCCGCCGCAAGGAGGACCTGATCGGTCATCTGGCCATCGGGCTCGCCCCGCACACCTCCGGCGGAATACTTTGCCGCATGATAGGGTTCACCAAAGCCTCCGTATGCTTCGGCCATCCTTTCTTCCATGCCGCCAAGAGACGCAACGCCGATGGCGACGAGGATAGCGTGGTGCTGCTGCTGGACGGCCTGCTCAATTTCTCCCGCTCCTATCTCCCGGACTCCCGCGGAGGGTTGATGGACGCCCCCCTGGTGCTGGCTTTACGTCTTGATCCGAACGAGGTGGACAAGGAGGCGCAGAACATCGACGTGCACTGGGAGTACCCGCTGGAGTTCTACCGGGCCTGCGTGGAGTTCCGCCACCCCAAGGACATCCAGGCCAAGATGGACCTGGTATCCGACCGCATCAAATCGTTGCTGCAGTACGAGGGCTTCGGCTTCACCCACGATACCCGCGACATAGCGGAGGGTCCGGACGAGTCGGCGTACAAGACCCTGGAGACCATGATGGACAAGATGACCGCCCAGCTGGAGCTGGCCAAGCGCATAAGGGCGGTGGACGAGGGGGACGTGGTCCACCGGGTCATCACCAAGCACTTCCTGCCGGACCTGATCGGCAACCTGAAGAGCTTCTCCGGGCAGAAGTTCCGCTGCACCAAGTGCGGGGAAAGTTACCGCAGGGTGCCGCTCAGCGGTCATTGCTACTGCGGCAACAAGCTCAATCTGACGGTGTACGAGGCCAGCGTCAAGAAGTATCTGGAGGTCACCAGCCGCATCGGGCGCGACTACGGCGTTTCCGACTACACGCAGCAGCGGATACGGCTGATCGAGCAGTCCATAACCTCGATATTCGGGGATCCGGCGGACACCTCGCCGGCTTCGCTCGACTCGTTCGACGAGGGAGGGGAGGAGCAACCTCTGGAGTTCCCGGTGGACCCGGACGCTGACGAGGCGGTCGAGGAAGAGCCGGTCTGCGAGAAACCGAGCAGAAAGGCGATCAGCCTGGATGATTTTTAAAAGGAATAAGAAAATGGAAAGAGGGCGGGGGTGCCGCCGTTTCAGCCTTCCAGGGAGGCGACCTTCTCCCTGAACTCGTCGAAGGTCTTCTCCAACGATTCCAGGGCCTTGGACAGGGCCACCCTCGCGCTCAGGGACCCGTCGGTCTCGAACTCGAAGATGAACTTGTTCTCGGACCACTTCACCTGGATGGCGCCGGTGCGGCAGACCCTGACGCACTCCTCGCACAGGACGCAAGCGTCGTTGTCCAAGACCTGAACCTTCTGGTCCTTGAACTTCACGACCTCCTTCGGGCAGACCTTGATGCAGGAGCCGCCGTTGTCGCACTTGGACGGGTCGATGGTCACGGTGGGGAAGTACTTGTATCCCACTCCGTGGGTCGGCTGCCACTTGGCGTGCTTGCGGCCGGTGCCAAGCTCGGCGATGGCGTAAGCCAAAATACCCTGGCGCTCGCCCAGCCTGACGATCGGTATGAGCGAGTCCTTGGGCTGGAACTTGGCGTCGCCCAGGCAGCTCAGGTCACCGGAGTACACCTCGCACGGCCCCCTCTTCTCCAGGGAGTAGTAGATAGTGCAGCTCGGGCAACCCTCGCCGCCGCAGGAGCACTGGTCCCGGAAGCCGAAGAGCTCCAGGTCGGTCGGGATCGGCACGAGGCCCAGCCTGTGGGCGACGATCTCGTCGAACACCGGGCTGATGCTCTCGTACTCGTTGCCCTCGGCGTCCACCGACGAACCGAGGTGGAACTCCACGTCATCGATGGCCAGCTTGGGCACGTCCATGATCAGCGCCCTGCGCAGGGCGTTGACCTTCTCCGGACTGGCCTCGGTGACCAGGAACTTAGCCCTGGTCTCCATCTCCTCTAGCATCTTTATGTGCATAAAGCGCCTCTTTACACCCTTCTGCCCCGGCGCCCGCCCTTCTTCTTGGTGCCGTCATGCGGGATAGGGGTGACATCCTCGATCCTTCCGATCCTCAGTCCAGCGCGGGCCAGGGCCCTGATGGCCGCCTGAGCGCCGGGACCGGGGGAGGTGGAGCGGTTTCCGCCAGGTGCGCGCACCTTGACGTGAATTCCCTCGATCCCCTTCTCCTTGGCGATCTCGGCTACCTTCTCCGCGGCCCTCATGGCCGCGTAAGGCGAGGACTCGTCCTTGGCCGCCTTGACCACCATTCCGCCGGTGCACTTGGTGATGGTCTCTGCACCGGTGACGTCGGTCAAGGTGATGATGATGTTGTTGTAGCTGGCGAAAACGTTCGCGATTCCCCACTTGCCCATCAGTTCACCTCCTCGGTCGGCAGCTCGGCCGGGACATCCTCGACGTCCTGGACGGCGGCCTCCACATCCTTGGGCACATGCTTCACGAACTTCTTCTTGCCCAGGTCCTTCTTCATCTCCGTGGCCTCCTCGTGGCGGGCCCTCACGGCAGCGGCCTCCTTCTGGGCCTGCTTCAGCGGGTGCAGCTCGTCAGCGATGGGGGACCTCGGGTTGAGCACGATCCTCTCCTCGTCCTCACGGGTCACGATGTACCCGGGTATGGTGACCTTCTGGTCGTCGATGCACACATGCCCGTGCACGATGAACTGCCTGGCCTGACCGACGGTGGACGCCAGTCCCTTGTTGAACACCACGGTCTGCAGGCGGCGCTCCAGCAGGGCGATGTCCGAGAGTCCCAGAACATCGTCCAGCCTGGTGCCCTCCATGGGCAGCAGGCCGATCCTAGCGCACTTGTGCAGCAGGTTCTCGGTCTCCATCTTGGCCTGGTGCTCGCCCGTCCTAAGCCTAGCCTGGAGGTCACGGGACTGCTTGCGCAGGTTCCGCAGGATGGTCTTGGCCTTCCACAGCTCCTTCTTGCTCTTCAGGCCGTACTGCTTTACGAGTATGGCCTCCTCCTTTATGCGCTCGCCCTGCCAGGGGTGGGAGGGCGTGTCGAAGCTCCTTCTGGGAAACTTTGGGTCACCCATGTTCAGGCCTCCTTCTTGGCGGGGGCGGGCTGGTTCTTGTTCTTGGAAACGCCCAGGGTCAGACCCTTCCTGCCGTTGGACCTGGTGCGCTGGCCCCGGACCTTGTGTCCGGACTCATGGCGCACTCCGCGGTAGCATCTGATCATCTTCAGGCGGTTGATGTCGTCCTTCAAAACGATGTCCAGGTCGGTGCTGACCACGTGCTGGTCCTCGCCGGTCTCGTAGTCCGCCTGCCGGTTGATGGCCCAGTTGGGGGCATACTCGGAATAGGTGGTAACTAGCCTGGCCAGCTCGTCGGTGGCCGCTTCGTCCAGGGAGCCGATCTTGACCGAACGGTCCACGCCGGCCTTGCGGACGACGACCTCGGCAACCCTCTTTCCAACGCCTTTTATGCTCTGCAGGCCGACCACGGTGGGCTTGTTGCCGTCAATGTCAGTGTTGACTATGCGGACAATATACCGGAAGTCGTCCTTCTCTTCGGTCTTAGTTGTCTTCTTCGCTTCAGCCAAAGGTATCCCTCGCTGATGATCGCGAATCGAATCTCGCCCTCGCGAAGTACGCTCCAGGCCGAACGACCTGGTTTGCAGTTCCCATCTCCGGATAGGGCTACCGGTCCGGGAACAAGCCTCTCTTAAGAAAGGCTCCCTCAACAGTATCGATTCTGTCGAACATGCCAAGCTTGAGCAGGTATATAAGTATTCTGCAATGAAAAGAGGGCGTTGGAAGGTGTTTCAGACGCCGATCTCCCGGCAGATGACGTCGTACGCCTTGGACAGGGCGTCCTTCAGCCGCCCCGGGTCCCCGCCGCCGCCCTGGGCGTAATCAGGCTTGCCGCCCCCGCCGCCGCCCATGTAGGACATGATGCCCTTCAGGGCCTTGCGGCAGTCCATCTTGACGTCCGGAGAGCAGGCCACCAGCAGTTTCGCCTTGTCGCCCGGGACGCCGATGACGGCCACGGTGCAGGGCATGGAGGCCAGCTGCTTGGACATCTCTTCGGGGTCCTCGCCGGGCAGCGCCTCATGGACGACCACGCGGGCGTCTCCGGCCTTGGGGGCTTCGGATACCAATCCCTTCACGCTCATGTCGTTGATGACCGAGGAGAGGTGCTCTATGCTCTTGCGCTGCTCGCGAAGGTCCTCCTGCAGCTTGGTCACCGCCTCGGGCAGCTTCTCGCCTGGAACGTTAAGAGAATCGCCTAGTTCCTCCACCAGACGCTTATCGGACTGCATGCCGGATACGGCCGCCATGCCCGCGGTGTACTCCACGCGCACGATGCCGTCCTGGATGCGCTTGGTGCGGGTGATGCGCACCGGGCCGACCATGCCGGTGTGGGAGCAGTGCAGCCCTCCGCAGGCCTCAGCGTCCAGCCCCTTGACCTCCACCACCCGAATGATCTTTCCCGGGACCGCCCCGCCCTGGTACAGCCTATATCCGTGAAGCTTCTCCGCCTCATCCCTCTGCATGAACTGTATGCTGATGGGCCGGTCCTGCAGCACCACTCTGTTCACCTCCCTCTCCAGCATGTCCCGCTGCTCAGTGCTCAGATTCTCGAAGTGGGTGACGTCCAGACGGGCCTGGTCCACGGCCTTGTGCGCCCCCGCCTGCCAGACGTGATTGCCGAACAGGCCGCGCGCGACCCCGTTGATCAGGTGCGCCGCGGTGTGATGGCGCATCAGCTGCTGCCGGCGCTCCAGATCTATCGACCCCTTCACCTTGGCGCCTATCTTGGGATTGCCGCCTTCCACGAAGTGCACTATGGTGGTCTTGATCTTGATGACCCGACACACCCTCTTTCCATCGAGCATGCCCAGGTCCCATTCCTGACCGCCGCCCTCCGGATAGAAGGCGCTCTGGTCCAGGACGATGCCGCCGTCTATCTCCGCGATCACGGTGCCCTCGAACTCCACCATCTCTGGATCTTCATAGTAGAGCATGCGCGTCTCGGGCATCTTCTCCGGGCGCTCCTTGGCCTCCGCTACCTCGGCCTCGGGCTTCTCGTGCCTTGCGGCCACCTGCATGTAGAAGTTGTCCGGAACGTCGATCTGCCCGGGCGCGAACTCCTGAGCGATCTCCGGATTAAGTCCATGCGAATCGTACAGCTCGATGAGCTTCTCGTTGGAGAGTTTCTCGCCCTTCTTGAGGTCCTTGACCAGCCTTCCGACCAGCTGCTTTCCCCTCCCCAACGTCTCAAAGTACCGCTCCTCCTCCACCTCCACCAGGTTCAAGATGTCCTCGCGGTTCTCCTTCAGCTCCGGGAAGATGTCCTGGAAGTGGTCGATCTGGCGCCCCACGGCCTCCGAGAGCCTGATCTCCAGGTTCAGGGAGCGGATGGAGCGCAGCGCGCGGCGCACCAGCATGCGGGCGAAGTAACCCTCCCTCACGTTCGACGGAACCACTCCGTCGTTGAGCATGAGCATCAGGGCCCGGGAATGGTCGCAGATGACGTAGATATCTTCCAGGGGGGCGATGGTCCTCATCAGCTGCTCGTAGCTGATGCCGATCCTCTCGGCCGTGGTCTCCCTTATGCGGCGCACGTCGGCGGCCGTCTTCATGTTGGTGGCCCCGGCGACCTTCGAGTATTCGGTGAGCACGGACCGGTCCGGTTCGACCTTGGCCAGGTCCTTCAGCCATTCCACCACCGGCCCGAATACCGCCTCGTAGGCGGAGGAGACGCCCTGGGACACCCAGGTCATGCGCTCCAGGCCGTATCCGGTGTCCACAACGGTCATGTCCATCGGTTTTCGTCCGTCGGGCGTGTCCCGGTACATCATGAACACGAGGGTCGCGACCTCCACCCCGTCCAGGATGACCTCGACGCAGGGTCCGGCGTTCCCGCCGCCCTCCCACCACTCCTCGATGTAGCGCATCTTGCCCGGGTCGGTTCCTAGGCTCTCGGTGAAGAAGCGGTGGCAGAGCTCCACCGTGCGGTCCTTGAAGTAAATGAACTTGCCGTCCTTCTTGTTGAAGGCGTGATGGGCGCACATCTCGAAGAAGGTGAAGTGCCTGCCAGTCTTTCCGACGTTGTCGATGTCGTTGAAGCGGACGCAGGTCTGCGAAATGGTCAGTGGATTGAAGGGCGGCTCGATGACCCCGTTCAAGACCCAGGGCTGGAAGTCGTAGATGGAGGCCTGGGTGAAGAACACGTCGTCCCTCCACCGGGCCACGATGGGGTATCTTTTCACCCGGCCGTGCCCGTTCTCCTCGAAGAAGCCAAGGTACGCCTCGCGCATCTCGTGCAGGCTGAGCTTCCGGTTCATGGGGGAGTTGCCGATGAAGGTGTACTCCTCGCAAGGCGGCTCTCCGCAAGTGGGCCAGTCGCCCAGGCTCCAGAAGTGCCTCTGGCACTTGGGGCATTGCTTGCGCATGAATCCCTTCTCCTGGAAGAAGGCGAGGTCGAACTCCGAACCGGTCATAACTGGCGTTATTTCGGGGTCGTTATAAGAATATTGTCATGGTATCGCACGCTTGGACGTTCATCCAGTCATACGTGGCAGGTGTCCAGTCCCTTCTTCTGCAGGTACTTCTGGTGGTATTCCTCGGCCTTCCAGAAGGGCCCGGCCTTCTCCACCAGGGTGGCGATGGGGCGCTTGAACCTGCCGCTGGCGTCCATGGCCGCCTTGGACCTCTCGGCGGCGGAGCGCTGCTCCTCGTCATGGTAGAATATGGCCGTGCGGTACTGGGTGCCGACGTCCGGTCCCTGGCGGTTCTTCTGGGTTGGATCGTGGGAACCCCAGAACACCTCCAGCAGATGCTCGTAGCTGACGACCGCGTCGTCATAGGTCAGGTGAACCACCTCGGCATGCCCGGTGCGGTCCGTGCAAACCTCGCGGTAGGAAGGCGACTCGGTGTGTCCGCCCATATACCCGACCTCGGTTTGGACCACTCCCTTGACCTTCATGAACCTAGCTTCCACTCCCCAAAAGCATCCGGCAGCGAAAGTGGCCTTCTTGAGCGTCATAGCTTCCTCCAACTTTGAACGCAGCCTCGGATATTTAACCACTGGTTCAGAACAGGGTTCGGTTGTGCGAGTAATCGACCTTGACGTCGATCACCGCCAGGGCATCCCGGTCCAGGCAGTCCCGCAGGACCGATTCCAGTTCCTTTTCGTTCACGGAGTAGCCCTCCGCCCCAAAGGAGCGGGCATAGGTCGGTATGTCAGGATTGCCGAGGTCCACGTTCGAGCTTCTTCCCAGTCCGCGGGCCATCTTCTCCCGGATCAAGCCCAGCCCATAATCATTGAATATGACCGTGACGAAGTTCACGCCCAGCCGCTTGGCCGTCTCCAGCTCGGCCGAGGACATCATGAAGCCCCCGTCACCCACCGTCGCGCACACGCGTCTATCCGGGTGAACCATCCTGGCGGCTATGGCCGTAGGTATTGCCACGCCCATAGATATCAGTCCGTTCTGCAGCAGAAGCGTGTTCGGTGCGAACGCCGGATAATACTTGGCCAGCCAGATGAGGTGGGCCCCCACGTCGCTGACCATGATGTCGTCCCTGCTCATGCAGCGGCGCATGGCCTGCACCAGGGCCTTGGGGCCCTCTGACGCCCTGGCTAGTTCATCGACCAGCTTCCGGCGATGTTCTCCATGCCATTGCTTGATCGGGAGAGCGTTCATAGATAGGCGCCTCAAGGAATCGGAGATATCCCCCAAGGCGGTGGTTTCCAGCACCATGTTCCGGCAGGGGATGGGCCTCGACCTCCCGAGGTGGGCTATCCTCTTGGCCCTTCCTTGGTTCCAGTACTGAGGCTGGAACTCGGTGGAGTCGAATCCCACCAGCAGCACCGCGTCCGCCTCCTCGTAGGCGTCCTTGACCAGGTCGCTGTTGCGCATACCCACCGTGCCCAGGCTCAGGCGGTGATCGAACGGGATCGCCCCGGCGGCCATCCATGTGCATCCTGCCGGCAGGTTCCAGGCCTCACAGAAATCGATGAGCACCGGCACGGCCCCTTCGCGCAGCACCCCATGGCCGGCCAGTACCAACGGGTGTTCGGCCGAGGACAGGATATCACGCACAGCGGCGATCTCCTTCTTCCCAGCCTTCTTCACCCCGCCATTCGGACGCTGAGCCGGATATCCATTGGTCTCCCTCTTCATCACGTCCTCGGGCAGCTGCAGCACCACCGGTCCGCTTCTTTCGGTCGAGGCGATCCTGAATGCCCTGTTCACCGATCGGGGGACCTCATCTGGTCCGCCGACGTCCATGGCCCTCTTGGTCAGAGGGCGGAACATTGCCAACAGGTCGAGCACCTGCTTCTGCGGTGGATCTCGCCGTGTCGCCCCGGCCTGTGCTACCAAGGCCACCATCGGCAAGTTGCTGAGGAAGGCGTCCGCCACCCCGCTGACCAGGTTGGTGGCTCCCGGACCCAGGGTGCTCAGGCAGACCCCCGGTCTTCCCGTGAGGCGTCCCACCGTCGCCGCCATAAAGGCCGCGGCCTGCTCGTGGCGGACAAGTACGAACTCCATGCCCGCCTGGTGTAGGTCGTCCATGATGTCCAGGTTCTCCTCGCCGGGGATGCCGAACACCCAGTTCACGCCCTCGGCCCTCAGGCATTCCACCAGCAACCTGGACGCTTTCATGTCATCACTCGAACATCATCGCCCTGGTGTGGAACAGGTCGGCGACCGCGCACCGGATAGCATCCTCCACCTTGCCCTCGTGACGATAGGGCCTCACCCCTCTGGCCATGAGTTCCATCTCTGCCTTCTCGCCGAACTCGGAGGCCAGGACGATGTCCACCCCCGAGAGGTCGGACACCATCTTCTCCAGCTTTCGCCTGTGCTTCTCCCCGAACATCGGTTCCTTCATCAGAGGGTCGGTGTCCAAATGGCCGGCCGGGGTTATCTTCCCCTCTTCCATTTCGTAGAGCAAGAACCGGCTGGTCTGGCCGAAATGCTGGTCTACCATGATCCCGCTGGAGGTGGCCACAGCCACCTTGTAGCTCGCCTTGACCTCCATCTCGATGGCGATGGGCCCACCTGCGGCCTGGTCCTTGGAACCACAGGTGAAATGGGCGAACTCCGCAGAGCGGTCATTGTCCAGAAGGCCGATGGCGTCCGCCCGGCAGAACCGGCAATGTCTCATCTGCCGGATGTTCGTCTCGCACATGTCCTGAAGACGCTTGCGCTGTTCCGGGGTGGGCGCGGGAACGTCGGCGAACTTGGTGCCCGGGACCGGAATGAGCGGTATTATGTTGTGGATGTAGATCCCCAGTTCCTTGACCTTCTTGGCCACCTCCGGGATGTGGTCCGCGTTTATGGTCGGTACCATCACCGTATTGGCCTTGACCAGAATGCCGGCCTCCACGCACATCCTGATGCCTTCCAGCTGGTTGGTCAGCAGTCTCTGCGCGGCCTCCCGACCCCGCAGCACCTTTCCCTCCCAGATCACGAAATCGTATATCCTCTCCCCGATCGCAGGGTCCACGGCGTTTATGGTGACGGTGACGAACTTGACGCCCAGCTCCCTAAGCCTGGGGACCGCCTTGGGAAGGTTAAGGCCGTTGGTGCTGAGACACAGGGTGAGGTCGGGGAACTCCTTCTTCACCATCTCCAGCGTGGTGAAGGTCTCCTCATTGGCCAGCGGGTCGCCTGGTCCGGCCACGCCGATGACGCTCATGTAGGGGATCTTCTCCTTGACGTAGCGGATCTTCTCCACCGCCTCCCGCGGCGAAAGTAGTTCCGAGGTTACCCCGGGCCGCGATTCGTTCATGCAGTCATACTTGCGGTTACAGTAGTTACACTGGATGTTGCACCTGGGGGCGATGGGCAGGTGCATTCGGGCGAAATTCTTGTGCGCCTTTTCGTTATAACAAGGATGGCTGTCCAGCATTTCCTGGACATGAGATGGCAGATCGTTCATCTATTGCCTCCAGAACATAGTGCGATACATCGGCCCTTGAATATCCAGCAATTCGTTATTAAGGATTGCCCCTTTTTTGCCCGGACGCGAAAACGATAAATTCACCGCCTCCATGATTTCCTGCACATGGGCGACATCTTCAATGAAAGGGCCATGCAGAGGCTGTTCACCAACATGAACCAGCATGTTCCAGTGAAGAGAAGGTCGCTCAGGCAGCTGCTCGAGGACCCCGATCCTTCCTACGAAGGGAAGGACGGCAGGCGGTACAGATTGGACCGCCAGGAACTGTTATTTCTCTCTGCTTTTCTTGATGAGGACGAGCCCTCTCGTCTGAAGCTGCCCATCCTGATAATGACCGATACCTCCTTCGGCGACGGCTATTGGAAGATCATCGGTAAACTGGAGGTCAAGGTCATATCCCGCATTATCGGCCGGGAACCGGAGAAGGAGGACGAGATGAGGGTGTTCTATCCCTACCTCAAGGAGATAAGGGACAAGTTGCCCACGGCGTCCAACACCGTTTTCTCTTATTGATCTTAAAAATCGCAAAGCTTACGCTGATGACAAAATCATACGCAACAAAACTCCACCTGAATTAATACAAAGATAAAGGCCCTGGAAGAGGGTACACACGCAACCCGTTTAACGGTTAAGCCAAAGCCTACCATTAAGGCAAGCCTACAGTGCTTCGCGGCAAAGGACGTTAGTGACCGCGGACTGAACATCTCGGAGAACCTCGATGCGTACATCCCGATTCTATCAAGCTCATCAATTATGAGCGTCCTAAGATGCCTCTTTTTCAAGGTGGCTTCGAGCTTAGATGCTTTCAGCTCTTATCCAGTAGTGCGTGGCTGCTCAGCATGCCCTGTCGGACAACTGATTGACTAGAGGCACCGAACCCCCGTTCCTCTCGTACTCAAGGGTCCTTCTCGTCAGGCATCAATACACTTCCACCAAAAAGCAACAAACCTGTCTCACGACGGTCTAAACCCAGCTCACGATCCCTTTTAATGGGCGAACAACCCCACCCTTGGCAGCTGCTGCACCGCCAGGATAGGGAGAGCCGACAGCGAAGTAGCAAGCCGCCAGGTCGATATGAACTCTTGCTGGCGACAACTCAATTATCCCCAGGGTAACTTTTCTGTCATCAATCACCCCCATTCAGAAGGTCGATTGGTTCGCTAGGCCCTACTTTCGTATCGCCGATCCTTGTTGTCCGGATCCGCGTCAAGCCAGCTTTTACCCTTACATTCACCGGCAGATTTCTGACCTGCCTGAGCTGACCATTGGGCGCGCTTGTTATCTTTTTGAGCGCGTGGCGCCCCACCCAAACTGCCTACCTATTGGTGTCCTTCTGACGAAGTTAGTGGTACGAAGTCTGAAGGGCGGTGTTTCATCGTTGACTCGGAGATTACCTAGCGGCAATTCCTGGGTAACGTCTCCCGCCTACCCTACACATCAAAATTCATATCACAACAACAGGTTGCAGTAAAGCTCCATGGGGTCTTCGCTTTCAGGTGGAAGATACTGGACTGTGCACCAGTACTGTTAGTTTCACCGGCTTCGATGCGGGGACAGTAGAACTCTCGTTGGGCCTTCATGCAAGTCGCCAATTAAGCGACAAGGTATTACGCTACCTTAAGAGGGTCATAGTTACCCCCGCCGTTTAACGGTCCTTCGTTCGGTTGGACCCGAGTTTCAGATACCGTCACTGGGCAGGCTTCAACCGCTATACACATCCTTTCGGACTTGCAGCGATCTGTGTTTTTATTAAACAGTCGGAGTTCCCTTGCCACTGCGACCAGCCACTCTCGCGGCTGGCACCCCTTATCCCGAAGTTACGGGGCTAATTTGCCGAGTTCCCTCGCATCGATTAGGCCGACACGCCTTAGACTTTTCATCTAGGGGCACCTGTGTCGGTTCTTGGTACGAACGCATCAGGTGTAAGTCATTCAATTTTCACGGACACCAGGAATAGACGGAAGGGGACTTTCGTCCCCCTGCTCGCGCTTTCACCAAGTTCACACCATTACGGTTCTTCCTCAGTTTATACACTTGAATAACCAGACAAGATTACTCCATTTATCCCGATGTGTCAAGAATGACGCAAAATCTGACGCGGCACAGGAATATTAACCTGTTTCCCTTTCACTACTTCCGATTAAGTGGTAGTTTAGGATCGGCTAACCCTCGGCTGACGAACATTGCCGAGGAACCCTGGCCCCTACGGCGGAATGGATTCTCACCATTCTTTGCTGCTACTCCTGCCATGATCCTTATACAAACGCGGTCCACCAGACCTCACGGCCTAGCTTCTACCCACGCCTGTCACCTCCTTACCAGATCACCTTGCGGTGCTCAATAATATCGGTGTTCGGCTTAGCCCCGTCCATTTTCGGGGCCTATAATCTCGACTGGTGAGCTGTTACGCTTTCTTTTAAGGATGGCTGCTTCTAAGCTCACCTCCCAGTTGTCTTGGACTACAGACTCCCTTTGTTATTACACTTAACCGAAACTTAGGGACCTTAATTATTGGCTGGGTTACGTTCCCTGATGGACATCAAGCTTACCCCGGATGCCCTCACTCCCGGCTTCTACGGTGACCACATGTTCGGAGTTTGACAGGGGACCGAGGGATTTCTCCCCCTAAGTCCCCGATCAGTGCTCTACCACACGATCGACCTCCACCGAGATCTAACTGCGATTAGTTTCAGGAGGAACCAGCTATTTCCAGCTTTGATTGACCTTTCATCCCTATACCCAGGTTATCCGAAAGATTTGCACATCATTACCGGTTCGGTCCTCCACCTTCCTTTCGAAAGGCTTCAACCTGCCCAGGTATAGATCAACTGGCTTCGGGTGTCCCTCCAATGACTCCAGGCGAGCGCACCTCGTCCCTCACCTTGCGGTTGCGGACTTGTTGGTTTCCCTGCGGCTCCGAGGATGATCCTCTTAGCCTCGCCATTGAACAGAACTCCATGGCCCGTTTTTCGAAACGGACGTAAGAACACTGGTTTCCCTTTCATGCCCTTACAATTTATAGCCGACTGGTTTCAGGCTCTTTGAACCTCCCGTCAAGGGTACTTTTCAGCTTTCACTCACGCTACTACTGCACTATCGGTCTCGGGGTGTATTTAGGGTTGGAAATGAATGTTTCCCAAATTCACGCGCGATATCCAACGCACGTTACTCAGGGACACCGGAACTCATCCTCTTGATTTGCCCATACGGGACTATCACCCTCTATGGTACTGCGTTCCAGCAGATCTCTGGTTGGTCTTAAGGATGTAACCGGGCCCATAACACCACATTTCCCCATCATTACTAATGGGGATTCGGTTTGCCCTGTACCGTTTTCGATCGCCTTTACTCACGGTATCTCTAGTGATTTCTTTTCCTGCGGGTACTAGGATGTTTCGATCCCCCGCGTTCCCGTTCCTTACGGAACAATCCGAAGATTACGAAGTCGCATTAGGTCATCGTCGGATCATAGGCTCCTTGCACCTACCCGACGCATATCGCAGCTTGGCACGACCTTCTTCGGCACCCGAACCGAGCCATTCCCCAGTCGGCGTAGCAATACGCCGCTTGCACTGTCGGCTTAACAAACGTCCAGGTTGCGTATGATTGGTATCAACGAACTCCCCGGGACCTCTTCCAATTTCCCCGAGGATCCTCCTCCACTTCCCCGAAGAGGGTCGCTCTCCGGGTGCATGAGCACTTCTCACTTCGCCCCAGCACATGGCTGGAACGCGTGAGTCCCCCAATAATTGAGGGTATATTTAAGCATTACCCATACGGGTTCTCCGTATGTTCATGCTCCCACTCGCCTACTTCGCGAGTGGAACCGGCTACTACAGTTCCATTATATAACGGTTTCTTATCGCAGCCAGTTGTAGGTTGCTACCACCGTTCTCGCCGGTATTCATTATCTAGGCACTATCTCCTCATAAGGTTTTCTGCCCCGCCTATATTATGTATATTATCGCGAGGAGGCGGTCCTCACTCGCCGAAACGCTTGGAAATAAGGGTCGTCAGGTCCCCCAGCGAACGGCCCACGGCCACTCCGGAACCCTCCAGGGCCTTGATCTTCTCATAGGCCCCGCCGGACCCTCTGGACACTATCGCCCCGGCGTGCCCCATGCGTTTGGCGGGCGGCGCCGACACTCCGGCCACATAGGCAAAGATGTTCTCCGCCCCCAGCTCCTTGATCAACATGGAGGCCTCCTCCTCCATCTGACCGCCGATCTCCCCGATCATCACCACTCCCGCCGGTCCCTTTTCCAGGACCATCTCCACAGCTTCCCGCATATCGGTCCCCAGCAATCGGTCCCCGCCCAGACCCAGCACCATACTCTGACCCAGACCGGCGGAGCTCAAGGCCTGCACAACCTCATAGGTCAACGTCCCGCTGCGCGAGATCACCGCCAGATCCCCCTTGCGGAATATCCGGTTGGGCATGATTCCGACCTTGCTCTCCCCCACCAGGCACAGTCCGGGGCAGTTCGGTCCCAGTATGTCCACGCCCTTCTTTCTGGCCAGGCTGAGCATTTGCATCGCGTCATGGATCGGCGTACGCTCGGTTATGATCACCATGGCCTCCAGGCCGGCCTCTATGCCCTCCACCACGGCCTGCTTGAGGTTCAAAGCTGGCACGAAGAGAACGCTGGCGGTCGCCCCGGTTCGCTCCATGGCCCTCTGCACATCGTTGAACACCGGAACGCCGTGAACCAGCGCCCCTCCTTTGCCAGGGGTGACCCCTCCCACCACCTTAGTACCGTATTCCAGCATCTGGGCGGTGTGGTGGCCGCCCTGCCGTCCGGTGATGCCCTGGACCAGCAGCTTATGCTCCTTCAAGAGAGCGCCGCCCTTCATGCCCTCACCTTCACCGCCTGCAGGCAGGCATCGTCCAGGTCGATATGCACATTGAAATTAGCCAAGCGGAGCATCTTCGCCGCCTCATCCTCGTTGTTACCGCGCAGCCGCACCACCGTCCTGGCCTTGACGTTCCTGTCGGTTATGGTGTGCATCATGGCATCGGCCACCGTGTCGCATCTGGTTATCCCTCCGAATATGCAGACCAGCAGGGACCTTATCCTCCCTCTCGCCAGGTCGTAGCTGAGCAGACCCAGGGCTTCCGAGATGCGGTCCGGGTCGTCCGTACCGCCCAGGTCCAGGAACGTACCTCCCTTCCCCCCGTATCTCTGCAGGGTGTCCAGTGCGGCCATGGTCAGACCGGCCCCGTTGGCCAGCACCCCGATGTCCCCCGGCAATTCCACCAGGTTGAATCCCTTGTCCTTAGCCATCCTTTCCAGGTCGGTTAGGTCGCGGCCGTAACGGTCGAGGAGTTCGTTGTGGCGGTACAGGGCGTCATCATCTATGGCCACCTTGGCGTCCGCGGCAATGGCCTTGCCGGAGTCGGTGATCATCAAGGGATTGATCTCCACCAGTTCGCAGTCCATGTTGCGGAACAATCTCCACATCGCTCCGATCGTCGACCGCACCTCCTTGGTCCCCGGTCCGCCTCGCAGCAGGAAATGCGAGGCCTGGTCCAGGAGATCGTCCGGGAGTGGCTCCAGGGGGTCCAAGCTCCATCTCATCATGGTGTGGGAGGGCATGTTCTCCACGTCCATGCCTCCCGCGCATCCGGCAAGCAGTAAGGGGCAGCGAGAACGTTGATCGATCGTAATGGCCAGGTAAACCTCCCGGGACGCGTCTATCATCTCTTCCAGCAGCACTCCGTGCACCTTCCTCCCGGAAACATGCATCCCTAGGATCTTCTCGCAGGCCTCCACGGCCTCTTGTCCATGCAATGCGGTGCGTATCGCTCCAGCCTTGCCCCTGCCTCCAACCGTGGTCTGGGCCTTGACCATGAGCGGGAACTTAAGATTGGCAAGGGAACTGGCTATCCCGTTCATGTCCGGAAAGAAAAGCCCTCTGGGCGTGGATATTCGATAGCGTCTGAACAAGGTCTTAGCCTCATGTTCCAACAGGTTCATCCCATCACAGTTCATCTATGGTCCTTGGGCATATATTTGACTTGTTCGACCAGATATGAAAAAGATTCTGGATGGTGAAGTTCAAAAGTTTATATACGACCATATTTTATCGAAAGTTGATGGCTGTCAGATGTCTCGCTGGTATGGACTTTGATTCCAACGTGTACCTTCTGACCGGTGAGGATCCCATCCTCATCGATGCCGGCACAGGCATGCATCATCAGGACATCCTCAAGTGGTTGTCATCCATCGTAAAGAAGGGAAAGGTGCGACGCATCGTCCTGACGCACCGGCATTATGATCACACCGGCGGAGCGGCGGCACTGGCCAAGGAGCTGGGCGCCGAGGTGCTCATGCATCCCATGGACGCTCCGGCCGTAAGGGAGGGGGATCCGCGACTGACCCTCTCCTATATGTTCGGCATTCACAGCCAGCCTTTGGAGGTCAGCGAACTGCATGAAGGACAGATCCTGACCACTGGTGAAGCGAGCTACGAGGTGGTCCACACGCCTGGACATACCTCAGGAAGTATCTCCCTGTTCGACCGGAAAGACCGGGTCCTGTTACCAGGGGATACGGTGTTCGTGGGTGGAGTCGGACGCTGGGACCTGCCGAGCGGTAACTTCGAACAGCTCGCTGGTTCGGTCAAAAAGCTTTTATCCCTTGCCCCCAAGGAGATTTATCCTGGGCACGGCGACATCAGCCAGAATGGGGCCTCGGGGATACTGGAAGAGGCGTTAAAATATCTGGGAGAATCTTGAATGGACATTATTAAGATCAAGGAGGGGAAGGGTGCCGAGATTGGCATGTCCAAGCATGATCTGGAACACATCCTGTCCACCCTGCGTTTCGGCAGGCTGGTAGTGTACCCTACCGAGACCGTCTACGGTCTGGGCGCCGATCCCTTCGACGAGACAGCGGTGAAACGGGTGTTCCTGGCCAAGAGGCGCCCGTTCGACATGCCGCTCTCCATCGCCGTTAACGATATCAGCGTAGCCGAGCATGTGGCAGAGCTGGACGAGAACGCCTATAAGCTGGCCAAGGCATTCCTGCCCGGGCCTCTCACCCTGCTGGTCAAGAAGCGCCCGGTGCTGCCTGACATCGTCACCGCTTCCCTGCCCGAGGTGGGCATCAGAATTCCGGACCATCCGGTGGCCCTGCGCATGCTGGAGGATTTCGGTCCCATCGTATCCACCAGCGCCAACGTGCACTCTCACCCCAACCCGGTGACCGTGGAAGAGGCCATCGCCGATCTGGGTCAGAGCGTGGCCACCTACGTGGACGGCGGACCGTGTAAAGTAGGCACCCCTTCGACCATCGTCCAGATAATCGATGGCACCGTAGAGGTGATCCGTTATGGCGCTATTCCTAAAGAGAAGATCGAAGATGTACTTGTTAGATGAGCACGCCCTGGACTGCATTCGCAAGGCCGGGCGATTGTCATCCGAGGCCCGAGAGCTGGGCAGATCGCTGGTGGCCGAAGGCGTCAGGTTGCGCGAGGTCGCCGAAAGCATGGAGCTGCACATACTGGAGCACGGCGGCAGGCTGGCCTTCCCGGTCAATATCAGCCTGAACGACATGGCGGCTCACTTTACCCCCAACAGCAACGACGATATGGTCTTCAAGGCCGGCGACCTGGCCAAGCTGGATGTCGGAGCGCACGTGGATGGCTGGCTGGGAGACACCGCTACCACCGTAGAGGTGGGCACGCGCAACTGGCAACCGCTGGTCCAGGCTTCCGAGAGAGCATTGCAGATGGCCTTGGAGGTGGCGCATGAAGGGGTCTCCGTGGCCACCATCGGCGGGGTGGTCGAGAGGAGCATCAAGGAGGCCGGGTTCCGTCCGGTGATGAACCTCAGCGGCCACGAGATGAAGAGGTACAACCTTCATGCCGGTCTCTCAATACCCAATTACAACGACGGCACCCTGACCAAGGTAGGGGGCAACATGCTCTTGGCGATTGAACCGTTCGCCACCAATGGCCATGGACAGGTCACCAACGGCCGCTCGGGCAACATATACCGGGTGCTGAGGGACCGTTCCCTGAGGGACCCGGAGGCGGACAAGCTCTTCCAGCTGATCAAGCAGGAGTTCACCACTCTGCCTTTCTGCGAAAGATGGTGCGACCGTCTGCAGCCCAATTCCGGTCCTATTCTTAGGACGTTGCACCGTCATGGAGTCATCTCCACGTATCCAGTTCTATCGGAGGTAAAGCAGGGCATGGTATCCCAGGCTGAGCACACCGTCCTGATAGGGAATGGACGTAATGAGGTCACCACCATCTGAGCTCGAATACATTTATTAAGGACGGCTCTTTTATCTGGCCTCACGCGAGGGTAGCCAAGCTCGGTCAATGGCGTGCGGAACGCCGACCAAAGGCGACAGACTCAAGATCTGTTCCTGCAGAGGTTCGCCGGTTCGAATCCGGTCCCTCGCACCATATTCCTCATGTTTTTTAAAACAATGACCACCTTGTAAATTCGATCACTAGGCATTTTTTTTTAACCGGCCAGGGAAAATTCGATTTATGATCCGTTTTTACTGAACCACGATGGGAGGGTCAGACCGATTTTACCATCCGCATACATCCGGACCAGACCGCTTATCATTATTACGATGATCGATAGCCAGGCTACTATAAATCCGAGATCGTATGGGGTACCGAAGGCAAAATCCCCTTCCCAGGCCAACAACCCACCGCCGTACAGTTCGGTCAGCTGTATGTAATAACCGTTCAGGGCCAAAAACCCAAGGATGGCCCCCTCCCAACGCACCAACGTAACCAGTATCGCGATTAAGAACAGGTCAACGAAAGGCGGCATCAACAGCCTTCCCACGAATGCTGAATGTCGATACTCAGGGTCCAGGTACCATCCGCTTTCTCCTTGACTAATGAGCAGCCATACCATGCTAAGGGCGTAAATGGCAATGATGATTCCCGTAAAACGCAAGCCGGTGGAGGTCCTCAGCAACATTTTGGACCGTACTTCCACATTGATATCTTTTTTAGATTTCGTCCGCCAGTTCCAGAGCATCAGACCGATGCATATTAGCACCAAAATCCAGCATGCTATCATGGCCCCGGTCAGGTACCAAGCCTTGAAGATGATGCTCTCGTCGGTGGTCCCCTGTCCCAGGTGGACCAGGTATCCGTTCGAGCTATGCATGTGGATAAGATAGATCGAGCCATCAGCATCGACGATGGGGTCGAACAGCCCGATCCAATCATGATCCACATTTGGTGTCATTATCACCAAGATGGAGCGGACCAGCTCGCCATTTTGGTCCAGTATCAATAGATGGGTCTCAGTCGTGGCCAGCACATATCCGTTGGACGCTATGGCATAGTCGAATATCCTGTCCAGGGACGAATAGTTCCAGATCAGCTCACCACCATGGCTCAGGCACAACACCCGGTTTTCGTCCTTGGTGATCAGACTATCCTGTCCGACGGCAACCGGCAGATATGTATCCACGCCTTCATAGGTCCAAAGGGATGTTCCGTTGACATCGAAGGCCCGTACACGAACGCGAGCATCGACTAAGTAGATCGTTCCCTCCGGGCCAACTGACAGGTATGAATCGAACCAACTCCAATCCAATTCTTTTTTCCAGATTAGGGAACCGTTCTCATCCACCGCGTAAAGGCTCTTGTGGTCGTCACCATACTTCGAGCTGATGAAGTAGACGTCCCCCGAATCCGAGAGGGCGAGGGCTGTTGTAACGTTCCCGTCGCTTTGGAACCTCCATGCGATCGTCCCGTTGGGGTCGATGGCCACGATCCCGGCGGCGATCTCCGGATGGCTTCTGTTGTCAAGTCCCGCATACAATCTTCCTGAGCTCGAGATCAAAGAGTCGACCGCCAACTGATTGAGTCCTGGGACTTCCATGGACCAAAGCTCGGTGCCGTTCGGGGAGAAGGAAGAAACGAGGCCGGGGCCATAGCAAACTCTGAGGGTCCCATCATCGGCCAATGACAATCTGGGGAAATCCATGGTTCTTTCCCATATCACGGAGCCATTCGCCCACATCGCGGTTAGTGACCAATCAGTGCCTATGTAAAAAACCCCATCTCCGCCAAGCCGCACATCCCAGCCTCGGCCTATCCCCTTCATTGAGACCACATCATCTGCCCAGTCAGCCGGACTGTACATCAAACGCCCGCTTCCGTTCGCTTCGCCGTAGTCCATGGGATAGATCGGCGGAACGGCAGACATAGAGGGTGTGAGGAGTAGGATGAGCACAATGACAACGGCAAGAATGGCGTATCCTCTGACATTCCCCCCAACGCCCACCATGAAGGTCATTAAATATTTTTATAATAATAAAGGTTAGCTAAACGAATTTGTTTTATTAAATCAATCCCGCGTTCCTTCCGATCACTTACGCGAACAATTTTTCAATTCATCACTCTCGGAATTTCATCAATGATAAAGATCGTAAACAAATTCGAACCTAATATCTTGAAGATAAAGTGAGGTTCGCTCGATGGGTGAGATGGGGCGCTTTCAATCGCTCGATATGACCGATCTGGAAGGTTATCACTCAAATTGGAAATTAATAAAGGAAAAAAAGGGCCGAAAGGCCCATGCGTTCAAAGCAGTGCCAGGATACCGAGTATGATGGCGATGACACCGATGATGGTCTGGAACCTGCCCAGCCACTTGGCCAGCTTCTCCAGGTACTTACCCACGGCGGGTATGCTCGGGAGTATGCCGGTCAGAAGGACCAGTCCAGAGATCAAGGCGAATATGCTGTACAGAAGATCGCCCCACCACAGGATCGCCACGATGATCGCCACGATCCCAATGATGGTCTGGAACCTTCCCAGCCACTTGGCCAACTTCTCGAGATGCTTGCCCAGGGCGGGGATGCTGTTCAGGATGCCCATTGCCAAGATCAAACCCGCAAATATCAAAGTTAATCCCAATATCAATGCCATATCTCAACCTCCTATTGGTTTCTTAAAGAATCAACTCAATTTATATTAATAGTTATTCGATATTTTCTCTATACTGGATACATTCTCCGAGAATATTAATTAAATTAGTAATATATATTAAGGACCGCCATTGATACTGTCCCATATATTACCAAATCATTTGACGAGCCCATCTGGATTACGACCCGCCCTCCACGCATTGGATTTATATCTCCCTCGGACCTTGTCCGTTCATACCGATAAATGCTCTGCCTTAATGGCGAAGCGTCATCTGGAAGGTGCGATCATGGCAGTCAAGAAGACCAAGGAAAGCAAGCCCAAGGAGCCTAAGAAAAACAAGGCCGCGGAGACCGAGCAGAAGGCAATGCCTGAGAATCCGGTTCTCTCAAAGAACCCCATCCGTGCCCTGATGTTCAAGGACGCCATGCTCCAGGAGATAGTTGACGGTCTCAAGGCCGAGCAGGTCCCCAAGGAGGACATGGACGAGGTACTTTTCCTCACGGCGGCCAACGCGGTCCTGGAACGCATCGGCCTAAACCTTCCCGAGGACCTCTCCTACGTATTCAAGGAGAACCTGGATGACTATCTGTCCATCGCCCTGATAAACAAGGAGCACGAGGTGGACCTTCTCTCCCTCTTCCGGGACCAGTTCCTGGAATCCCAGGGGGACGATTTCAACGACGAACGCGAGCTAATGGAGGCCCTGGTCGCCTTTGAGGACCAGTGGTGGGGCTCCACAAAGGACTTCCTGGGCGGAGCGTCGCCCAACGAGCTGATGGACCAGGCCCGGCAGAAGATGGACTCGGTCCTGGAGCACGATGACGGATGCGGCTGCGAGGAGTGCGGGGAGGAGGACTATTGGGCCTCCCGTTCCTACATAATCAGGGACCTGTGGTTCTCCAACATCGAGGGGAGCATGGCCAAAGAGTCGATGCCTTCCCCGCAGAAGCGGGAGCGCCTTTTCATCTCCGTGGCCAACGCACTCCTGGACCTGGTCGTGAACGTCATGCCCGACTTCATGAGCGAGGACATGTTCAAGGGTCTGGACCACAATCTGGAACTGACGCTGGTGAACAAGGAGAACAAGGTGGACGTCCTGGAGATGTTCGAGGCCGCCCTGGCCAAGTTCGAGGACGAGTGGTGGAACTCGGCCTTGAAGGAGCTGGGCGGCAAGACCCCCGACCAGGCCATGCAGGCCATGGGCCGCAAGTACGGTCTGTGAAGGTCGCCAGATGTCCGGTCGAACCTGGAGTGCGTCGGCACCGGCCAAGGTGATACTGCTCGGCGAGCACGCGGTAGTGTTCGGAAAGCCGGCGGTCTCCGTGGCCATCGGGCTCCGCCTGCGCTGCCAGATCCGACCGGCGTCCGTTTCCTCGCTGAACGGGGTGCCGCTCACCCCGCACAACTATTCCTACGTGTCGGCATGCCTGGCCAAGCACGGTGCCCCGCCAACTGCCGTGCTCACCGATTCCGACTTCCCGTCCGGGTCCGGGCTCGGCTCCTCTGCGGCGGTCACGGTGGCCCTGCTGGCCGCCCTGAACGCGTCCAAGGGAGGTTTCAAAGAGGAGACCGTGGCCCGGGAGGCGTTCGAGGTGGAATGCGAGGTGCAAGGACGAGCAAGCCCCATAGACACATCGACCTGCACCCACGGAAATGGCATTCTGGTGCAAAGGGAAAGGGGCGATGACTTCCTCTGGGAGATGTCCCGGGACACCCGCCGCTGGTGCGTGCACGATCTATCGGTGCCAAAGATGACCCTGGTGGTCGGCTTCACCGGAAAATCCAAACCCACCGGTCCTCTGGTGGCCAAGGTGAAGCGGTACGTCGACCACAGCACCTTCGCCCGGGACATCATCGACGAGATCGGGGAGGTCACGCTGGAAGGCGTGAGACAGATGTCCCAGGGCGACCTCGAGGGCCTGGGCCGGACCATGACCATGGACCACAAGCTGCTGGCGATCCTAGGCGTCTCGTCCAGGGAGCTGGACAAGCTGGTGTCGTCCGTTCTTCCGCATTCTTACGGCGCCAAGCTGACCGGGGCGGGAGGGGGCGGCAGCATGATCGCCCTGACCGATGAACCTCAAAAGGTGATGGACATCATTCGCAGAAAGGGCGGCCAGCCGTTCGCCGCGGAGACCGGGGTACCCGGAGTGAAAATAGATTAAAGGGTTTTCAGGGAAGGGGTTTCAGATAAGCTCCTCGAACTCCTTGACCAGCTCGGGGTGCTTCTCCTTGATGGCGATCAGGATGTTGTGCACCGACATCTGGTCCACGTTAGCCGTGGACAGCGTGTCGATAACCCCGTCCAAGGTCTTGTCCGACAGGGTCAGGAACTTCTCCTTGGCCATCCAGTTGCGCCACAGGCGGTTCTCCATGGCGTCGCGCCACTTCTTGTCGTAGGGCATCAGCGCCGCCTCGGAGTAGTCGTTGGCCTGCATGCAGTCGCCCAGCACCTCTCCGGCGAACTTTCCGGCCAGGAGCCCGTTGGCGATACCGCCTCCGGTGATGGGGTCGATGATGCGTGCCGAGTCGCCGACCAGTATGAGGCCGTTCATGACCGACTGCTCGACCGGCGGAGATACGGAAACGCCACCGGCCAAAGCCTCCAGGGGCTGCCCGCAGCTGAGCCGGGGGTCCTTCTTGATCCAGCTGTCCAGGTACATCTTGACCTCGCCCGGCTTCTTCAGCTTGGAGGCGAGAACGCCGATGCCCACGTTGGCGGTGTCGTCGCCTTTGGGGAATATCCAGATGTATCCGCCCGGAGCGACCGAACCGATGATGAACTCGCAGTAGTCCGGCTCGGTCTTCAGGTTGGTCATGCGGTACTGGTAGCAGGTGGTTATGTCACCGGCCTTCAGAGAGGTGTCGATACCGGCCCAGCGGGCCACCTGCGATTCGAAGCCGTCCGCGGCGACGACACAGCCGGCGGTGAGCTTCATCGGCTCGCCATCGCGTTTGGCCTTTACCCCGACGACCTTGTCTCCTTCCTTTATTACGTCCACAGCGGCGGTCTTGAGCCAGATCTCGGCGCCTGCCCTGGCGGCGTCGGCGGCCATCGCCTTGTCGAATAGATGCCTCTCCAGCACCAGGCCTACCTCGGCCCCGGCCTGGCTCTCGTCAATTCGGAACACGTGCCCGCCAGGCGAGACCAGCTTGGCCCCGGCGATGTCGGCGGAGACCCAGCGCTTGTCAACGGGAACCCCGGCCTTGGCCAGCCCCTTCTTGTTCACGCCCTCGGCGCAGCGCAGCGAGGCGCCTATCTCCTGGCGCTTCTCGATCATCAGGACACGGGCGCCCTTCTTGGCCGCGTGCTTGGCGGTCATGCTCCCGGCCGGACCGGCACCGACCACGATCACGTCGTAATCGGTCTTCATTTCTTCCCCTCCATCTTCAAGGCGCCAACTGGACAAATGCGCACGCAGCGCCCGCACTTGTTGCAGTTCTCGTTGAACTCCAGCACTATCTCGTTAAGATAGATGGCGTTCTGGGGGCAGGAGCCCACGCAGGCGCCGCAATGCATGCATTTCTCGATGCTCACTATCATTTTGGAACCTCCTTATGTGTGCTCCGAACCCCTGGTCCGCCTCCACTCCTCGATGGGCACGGAGAACTTCTTCTCCACCTGCTCCCTGAAGGTGGGTCCGCCGTTGTAGGCGCAGAAGGGAATGATCCTTCCGTCAGGCACCACATAATGGATGGCGCAGCGCTTGACCCTTTCTATGTCATAGTTATAGAGGTCCTGGAAATGCATGCCCCCGACGAACATCATCTTCCAGGAGAAGTTGGCCAGCGACTCCTTGGACTGGTCGCCCATGACCGCGGACAGCAGCTTGAGGAAGGACATGGTGTCCAGGCCCTCCGGCATCTTGTCCTCCTTGATGTACTTCTTGAGCAGGGAGTACGCCTTCAGCTTCGACGGGAACTTCATCAGGGACTTGTCCGCCTTCTTGGACAGCTCGTAGAGCTCCTTGAACAGCGGTTCCACGTCCACGAAATGGGTCAATGGAATGACGTGGTCCTTGTCCTGAACGAAGAGATAGGTGGCCAGTCCGCAGTGCGGGTGGGTGGTGAAGGTGACCTTGGGCTCGCCGAGTATGGCGGTGGCCAGGGTCGATATGGGAACCACGCTGGGGACCGGGAACCAATCGGATTTCTGAATCTGTCCCTTGGTCTGGGCCTCCAGGTCCAAGGCCAGGTCGGTCAGGGTGTACCTTTGCTTGGCCAGATCTTCCTTGTTTATCCTCCCGGTGAAGGCCACCGGCTGGAAGTTGATCCCGCGTATCACATCGCTGTTCTCCAGGGCGAACTGGAATATCGGGCCGACCTGGTTCTCGTTCAATCCTTTGACGATCACGGGCACGAGGACGATGGAAGGGGGATGCTCCAGCTTCCTGACGTTCTCCACCACCTTCATCTTGACCTCCAGCATCTTCCGGGCCCGGGACACCATGTATATGTCGTCGCTCAACCCGTCGAACTGCAGGTAGATGGTGTTCAGTCCAGCCTCGGCAGAGGCTTTCAGGAACTCGAAGTCGTTGGCGAACATGAGGCCGTTGGTAGCGACCTGGATCTGGGCGAAGCCCAGTTCCTTGGCCTTCTTGATCACATCCACGAACTGCGGATAGATGGTCGGCTCCCCTCCGGCGAACTGTATGGCCGGGCAAGCCACAGGCTTGCTGTTACGGAGGACCTGCATCATCTTGACCACCTCGTCGAAGCTGGGCTCATAGACGTAGCCGGAGGCGTTGGCGTTGGCAAAGCAGATCGGACACTTCATGTTGCACCGGTTGGTAAGATCAAGATTGGCCAGTGAAGTGTGGCTAAGGTGCAGGTTGCACAGGCCACAATCATTGGGGCATACCTTGGCGTCGGTTATGAACGGGTTCTCCACCCCGATGCCGTCGAAGGCGAACTGCTCGGATTTCAGATATAGCTCGACATCTGACCAAACGATATCGGAGAAATGACCGTGCTCAGGGCACTCCTTTTCCATGACCACCTTGCCGTCCTTCTCCATTATCGTTGCGTCGATGATCTTCCTGCATTCCGGACAAAGGGACTGCGTCTTTTTCGGGAGTCCCTTGGGCAATGAGCTCTCTTTAGCAATCAATATTGCACCCCAGGCTGATACTTCAACACGATAATATAATATTTATGTAGCGTTGTTAGCTACATGTTGTGCTATGAATATCGTAGACGTTCTCAGACTGGATATAAGTGACATAGAGAAGGAATTCGCCCATATTGCTTCCATCCTAGGAAATTTAGGGCTGTCAAATTATGAGGCTCGGGCTTATGTGGCCTTGATACTTCGCACGCACGCCAACGCCGAGGAGGTGGCCGAGCTGGCCATGATACCCCGCACCTCCGCGTACAAATCATTGCAGTCCCTGGTCAGCAAAGGCTTCGCTCAGGAGACGGACGGGCGCCCGGTCATCTATTATCCTTTGGACATAGAGGAGCTTCGCGAGAGGACCATGAACGAGATGAACGGGATGTTCGCCAAGCTGAGCTCCATAAAGGGGCTGCTCTCGGAAAAGGGAACTCCGGAGCTGGTGTACACCATCTACGGGAGGAGGAAGGTGCTGGCGAAGATCGGCGAGATGCTCGATTCCGCCCGGTCGACCTTCATGATATCCTCTCCGAAGATGCAGGACATACGTTCCGAGCTCAGCGATCATTTCAAGGATGCCAAGGCCAGAGGGGTGAACATAACCATAATCACCGAGCCTGTGGTCAAGGTCCCTTCGGCGAACGAGGTTTTCCGCAGGAAGGGGCTGATCGCCACCGACGTGATCGTCGACGGAACGATGGCCATGATAGCCACCGAGGACCTGGACCTATGCGGCTTCTCGGACAATCCGCTGATCGCCGCGCACCTGGAGAACTTCCTGCATATGGTGAAGGGTTCGACGCCGTAATCTGATTGTAGCTCACCCCCTTTTTATCCGACAGGCATTGGTCAAGGGGGATGACCGAAAGAGGCTCGACGCGCGCTATGTCCCGGGACCGCCGGGCTCAGATGCCATTCTCCCTGATCGCGATCGTTCTTATCATCGTGTCCAGCCTCTCCGCGGCGGTGATCGCCGACCTCCGTGATGGGTCCCAGGAGGTGGGCCTTACGCTGGAAGACATCGAGCGCATGGACCAGCTTTCCACCGATTGCCGGAAGCAGGTCCAGGAGATGGCCTGGCAGTCGTTGCTTTCCGCCACCACCGGCGACCTGCTCAACGAGAGCGCCATGTCATCACGCTTCAGTCTCGAACTGGAAGGAAGGGTTACCTCCAGCTATCCGATCGCCCGCTCCGGGATGACCGTGGAGACCAACGTCAGCGGGGTGAGGCTCTCCTTCATCCGCCTCCCTCTGGACCAGGCCGATGCCGGAGATAAGTTCACTGACAAGTACGTTCCCGCCTACGCAGGTCTCGCCGGTCACATCTCGGTGAGGGTCATCTCCGCCAACGGCGAGCTCAGCCGGGACTATCTGGTCGAAGACCAGGGCAAGGTCCCATGGCCCCTTCTGAACGACAGGACGAAGGGTTTCGAGAGCGCCGTGTCCGGAGGTCTCGGCGAACTTGATTCCATGGTTAACTATTTCCTGGAATCGCTGGCGGCCTATCGCGCCGTGCAAGGTTGGGGCAGCGTGATCGTCGGCGAGAGAGCTCTCTCGGAAACGGTCACCGACCAGGACATTATCAACGCCGTGGACCTCGCTTTGATCATCTTGCAGGTGAAGCATTTCCGTCAGGCCGCGCCATGTTATGGCATGAGCACGGATACGATGGACGCAGAGGGGTGCTGGCATTTCGTCGAGGACAGTCTGAGAGGAGGCGGGAGGATCGATCCAGCGGACATCTTCCTAGGCCTCTACGGGTATGACGAGGTGGACTGGCGCAAGGTCTTCTCCCAGGCCTTGAGCTCAGCCGCCGAGCGCCTATCCCTGAGGTGGATGGAATGCATCGGTCTCATCAAGCTCATCGAGCTTGCTGAAAATGCCGGGGAGGCCGTGTTCTCCTTCGCCAACGAGCTCATCGAACGAGCCTTCGACGTGAACCTGGCCGAGGAACGTTTCAAAGAATGGCTGGAAGGGGTCTTCGAGAAGGCGGGCATACCAGACACGCTGTACCGATATCTTGGGGAGGGCGTGTCGGACGGGACCATAAACGTTAACGAACTGGTCCTGCAGCTTGTGGACGCCGAGGGTCTGCCTGTCCAGGTGACCGTGGGAGGGCTGGTATTACTGGACATACCGCAGGCCGACGTCCTGGCCTGGGAAGGCTGGAGCGAGTTCCACGACCAATACAAGAGGGGCACGCTGGAGATACTGGACTCCATCAGGAGGGAGATAGCCGCGGTCTCGGAGCAGATATCAAGGAGCATGTTCGTCCCGCGAGGGGAGCTGGTCCTCGACCCTCGCGATGAATTGTCCTTCCTGGACGAGATGAAGACGTCGTTGGCCGCCGCCCTCGATGATAAAGGGTCCTGGGTGAGGGAGGCCATGACCGCCGCGGAATCCACCGTGACCACCGCCGATCCGCTGGCCGAGGCCACCAAGGCCGAGTTCCAGGAGAACCGGGACTCCATAATGCAGAGGCAGGAGGCGCTGAGGTCCATGACCTCAAGCGCCGCCGGGCAGTTGCTCACCTCCGCCCTGGCGAACCTCGGAGACCGGGACATCCCCTGGGAAGAGAACCTGAAGATGCTGGAAGGGCGTATCGTAGGAGATGCCACCTGGGGCGTCCACGGTTCGATCGAATGGACGTTCGAGGAGCACGCTCAATTCCTTGAGGGCCATTTCATGGACGGGCTCAGCCGTGGCTCCTCCTCCGGGGCGGTAACGTCCTGGATGGCCGACGTGATCGCCCGGACCGGTGATCCATGCGCCGGCATATCGGCGGCGGTCAGCGACGACGCCACCCGGATGTTGTCCGAGATTTCCAATGGGATACGCATACGCGGGAACCAGATGAGCGTGGTCCTCCCAACCTCATCTTACTTCTCACTGCTCGGTCCCGACGGCCGCTCGTTTCAGGAATCCCTCCGGGTGGAGCTGACCTATCCGGGCCAGGGATCGCGAGACGCATGGCTGATCTCGACCATCGTCGATCCCCGCTTCCATCACGGCTCTCCCGAGGCCGGCGTGCAGATACACGACGCCGATGTCCTTGATGCCAAGGCGGCCTCCTATCAATCGATCTGGAAGGTGATCTTCACCGGGCAGGTCTCGTTCTCTTTATCCCCGGGCGGCGAGATAGGCCAGGTTCTGCCAGTACGGCTCGGGAGGGAACTGGGGTTCGGATCGGAGATCGAGGTGGCGGTCCTCACCGGGCACGCCTTGATGGGCGTCAGCTATGTCAATGTGAACACCCTCGGTCAGCAGTTGTCCGAGATAATCGATTCCCTACTTCGTCCGCTCCAAGAGGGCCTGGGTACGTTGACCTCCTATCTACGGGCGATATACCGGGGCCTGCGGGACGCCATCACCGCCCTGGTCGAGATGGGCAGGGACGCCCTCCAGGCGCTCTCGGCGATGCTCGGTGCGATGGTGGAGGAACTTCAGGATTTCATTCGCTCGGCGATGTCCGTCGTGGAGTCCAAGACCGCCCGGCTGCTGCTGGACCTGCTGGGCGAGAAGAGCGTGACCCTCAGCTTCCTGGGGGTGGTCATGACGGTGAAGCTCAAGCCTCGGGACCTCGACTATCGGGAGGTGGGGGTTCCGGCCTCCATCTCCCTTTCCTTCAAGGCCAATGAATGCCGCATCGATGTGACCACCAGGCTGATCAAGGACCATGGAAACCTGAGCCTCCTGACCAATGCCTCCCTTCGCGGTGAGGATTGGACGGTCTCCGCGGTGATCGACCCGTTCATGGATGTGTTCCGTCACATGGTCGAGGTCAAAGGATTGGTGGATGGCGCGTGCATAGAGCTGGTCATGCCCGAGGTGGTGAGCTATCGTAAGGTCTCCTTCGCCCTCTCCGACATCCCGGGGGTCGGTGCGCTACTTTCCAACATCCCGCTTCCCATACCCGGATTGAAGGGAAACGTGAACGCCGGAGTATACATCAAGGTTCTGGAAGGAAGGACCGACCAGGTGGTGATCAACGAATACGAGCTGAATCCCGCGGGCGAGGATGCTGGCAGGGAATGGGTGGAACTGTACAATCCCACCACGCAGGCGGTGGACCTGACCGGTTGGACCATCGAGACCCGGCACGGCGTACAGGGACTGGGGAGGCTGGGCGGGGTCATGATGCCCCGGGAACGTTTGGTATATCACTTCCCAGAGCAAGCCCTGGACAACATCGGCGAAGGCTTCCCATTCGAGGAAAGCCTGGTGCTGAGGGACGACCGTGGAAGGAGGGTGGACAACGCCCCCTTCTCCACCGATTGCTGGAACGACGGGAGGACCTGGCAAAGGGCCAAGGACGGGGCCGACCGCTGGGAGTTCAAGAGCGGTTCCAAAGGAGCCTCGAACGGCAGGGACCTCTTCTCCGCCCTGGACCTGGACGCCGTGGAGCAGGTGTACTTCGCGGCGGTGACCGAATCTCTCTACCAGCTATCGTCCGGCGAGCTCAGCATGGAAGCTCTGGCGCTGACCATCGAGACCGCCCTCCTGCGCATGCTGGAAAGGCTCACATCGAACATACTGGACAAGGAGGTGGTGGCCGGGCTGTTCGTGGAGGTGGCGGTGGCAGAGGCCACATCCACCGCGAAATCCGGGATGCGCATGGAGGTGATCTGGCGCTGCGGGACACTGCGCGACGCCCTGCATGACCTCGCCAGCTCCGCCCGGCCGCTGACCCTTTCCCTGGGCAACCCATTCGCGGCCTATCTGGACGGACTCCCCTCCGCTCACGGTATATGGCTGGGAATGTCCGCCTTCGGATCGGTGGGCGTTCCCAGGATGATATGCGCGCCCGGCTACAGCACCGAGGTCAGGTACCAAACCTCGGTGGCGGTGGACCTGGGTGTTCTGGCCGCGGTCTTCGGCCTCAAGCCGTCGGGGTGGTCCATGGAAGCGGGGGTGAAGATCACCGGGGTGCCCGCTACCGCCGTTCCCCTGTTCAAGGCCCCTTACGGGACTACGCTGGACATCTGGCTGTGCAAGGTCGTCGTCCAGGAGGTGTCGGTGTGATCGGCCCCGGACCTCTCGTTAGGGGGATCGTCCCAGTTTCCCCTTTCGCTCACCCGATGTCTTATCTATTGGCAAAGGATATTGGAGGCTGAGGTAAAACACATGGTTAGCCTGAACGATCTGATCGAGGAGCTCGACTGCACCCTGGAGGACTTTTTAGACCAGGTAACCCTGGCCATCGACCTTCTTGAGGAAGGCGAGCAGGAAGAGGCCGTTGAGGTTTTGAAGGGGCTGGAAGAGGACCTCTTCGA
>CAZPFU010000010.1:0-50961 GCA_964585915.1 uncultured Methanomassiliicoccus sp. | reverse complement strand
GGAGAATTTGTCGCCCTCGATGTTCATGAACTCATTGGAGGGCACATCGTAGGGCAGGCTGATCGTGCCGTCTTCGGCGTTCGCATACAGCCCATCCAGGCCCATCAGTATGGAGGGCCAGATGATGGTGTGGAACGGTATGTTGTCCTTGCCCAGGAAGTAGTAGCCTTTCACCGAGGGATCGGTCCAGAACTCCTTCCAGGCGTCCTGGTTCCCGCTTAACTTGGCCCATTCCTTGCTTGCCGAGAGATAACCGATCACCGCCTCGAACCAGACGTAGATGACCTTTCCCTCCGAACCTGGCAAAGGTACGGGAACTCCCCAGGACATGTCCCTGGTAATGGCCCTGTCCTTGAGCCCCGCTTCCAGCCAGTTCTGGGTGAACAGCTGGACGTTGGAACGCCAGTGCTTGCTCCCTTGTACATAGGACAGCAGAGGCTGCTCGAAATCGGTGAGCTTGAAGAAGTAATGCCTGGTGCCGCGCATCTCCGGTCGGCTCTTGCAGGTGATGCAGACCGGATCGTCGATCTCTCCCACCTCGAACGTGGTACCGCACTTGTCACACTGATCGCTGCGGCTGTTCTCGTTGCCGCATTTGACGCATCTCCCTTCCACGTACCGGTCGGGAAGGAACTTGTCGCAGGTGGGGCAGAAGTATTGCATGCTCTCCCGCTCCTCCAGGTGACCTTTGTCGAGAAGGTTGGTGAATATCTCCTGGACCACTTTGACATGGTTCTCGGTATGGGTTTTCGTGAAAAGAGAGAACTCGATCCCCAGGTCCTCGATGGCCTTTTTGTTGACCTCGTGATAGCGGTCGGCCACCTGCTGCGGGGTCAGCCCCTCCTTGTCCGCGCGCACCGTGACCGGTGTGCCATGCTGATCGGAGCCGGAGACCATGAGCACGCGGTTTCCACGCAGCTTGTGATAGCGGGAGAAGATGTCCGGGGGAAGCAGCGAGCCGGCCACGTGACCCAGGTGTATCGCGCTGTTGGCGTAGGGCCAGGCCACACCGATGAATACCTTGGATTGGTCCATCGCCCGAGGAATAGGTTTTCCGGATATAACCTTGCCGTCAGAGGAAAAATGCGCAGTTTAAAATAGACACAAGCCGAGCATTTTACGAACCATCGCTAGCATGGTCAGGGGTGAACCGATGTCAGACGATCCGGAATTAGAGATAATCACGGTGGAATGCATACGAACGCCCCCGGAGCATATCACTCCGGACAAGGTCCCGGCCAAGGTCGAGGAGCGGGCCATGGACCCTTCGGTCAAGGAGGTCCTGTCCAAGACCATGTTGGAGGGCGTGGAGACGGTCTGGGACCGTTTGGAGAAGCAGCAGCCGCACTGTAAGTTCTGCGAGTCGGGGCTGTCCTGCCAACGCTGCGCCATGGGGCCCTGCAGAATCATGGGCGACACCAAGTCCAGGGGCGTGTGCGGGGCCACCGCCGACCTGATCGTGTCCCGCAATCTTCTTGATCAGATATCCACCGGGGCGGCCGCCCACTCCGACCATGGCCGCGAGGTGGCGGAAACGCTGTTGATGGCCGCCAGAGGTGAGGCGCCGCAGTACGGGATAGCGGACAAGGACAAGCTCATCGCCGTGGCCAAGGAGTACGGGGTGGACACCAGCGGGCCGACGGAAAAGGTCGCCGAGCAGCTGGCCCTGGCCATGCTCGAGGAGTACGGGACCATAAAGGGCGACCTGGCCATGGCCAAGCGCATGCCCAAGGGGACCATTGACATGCTGAAGGAGCTCGGACTGATGCCGCGCTCCATCGACCGCGAGATCGTGGAGGCCATGCACATGGTGCACATGGGCGTCGGGGCGGACTACCGCAACATACTCGGCCAGGGGGTCAGGGAGGCCCTGGGCGACGGATGGGGCGGCTCTATGATCGGGACGGAGGCCAGCGACATTCTGTTCGGAACGCCGACCATCCGCAACAGCCGGGTGAACCTGGGCGTGCTGAAGGCCGACCAGGTCAACATCTCCCTGCACGGGCACAATCCGGTGCTCTCGGAGATGGTGGTGAAGGCCGCCGCGCTGCCGGAGATGAAGAAGAGGGCCGAGGAGGCCGGGGCCAAGGGCATCAACCTGGTGGGGCTGTGCTGCACCGGGAACGAGCTGCTGATGCGCAAGGGCATCCCGCAGGCCGGGAACCATCTGAGCCAGGAGCTGGTCATAACCACCGGGGCGCTGGAGGCGATGATAGTGGACTACCAGTGCATATTCCCCTCCCTGCCCAACACCGCGGCCTGCTACCACACCAAGGTGATAACCACCTCCCCCAAGGCCAAGATACCAGGCGGGTACTACCTGGAGGTCAATCCGGAGAACGCCTTCGACCAGGCCAAGAAGATGGTCGCGATGGCCGTGGACAATTTCAAGAACCGTTCTCCTGAGCGCGTCGTGATCCCCAATCACCCGGTGGACGCGGTGGTCGGCTTCTCGGTGGAGGCCCTGCGCGCCGCCCTGGGTGGAACGCTCAAGCCCCTGCTCGACCTGATACTTGAAGGCAAGATCAGAGGAGCGGTGGGGATAGTCGGGTGCAACAACCCCAAGATCAAGCAGGACTACGGGCACATCACCCTGGCCAAGGAGCTGATCCGCCGGAACATAATCGTGGTGGAGACTGGATGCGCGGCCATCGCCTGTGCGGAGGCCGGACTGATGAAGCCGGAGGCGGCCGAGCTTGCCGGCAAGTCCCTGGGCAACGTGTGCCGTTCCCTGGGCATCCCGCCGGTGCTGCACATGGGCTCCTGCGTCGATAACACCAGGATCCTGACCCTGGCGGCCGAGCTGGCCAATCTGGCCGGGGTCCGCATGGACCAGCTGCCTGTTGGCGGGGCGGCCCCCGAATGGTACTCCCCCAAGGCGGTGTCCATCGGATCCTACTTCGTGGGAAGCGGGATAAGCGTCTGTCTGGGGGTCATGCCCAAGATCAGCGGGTCGCCGAACGTCATCCAGATGCTGACCGAGGACCTGAACGGGGCGGTCAAGGCCAAGTTCTGGGTGGAACCCGACCCCAAGAAGGCCGCGGCCATCCTGTTCGACCACATCGAGACCAAGCGGGCGGACCTGGGGCTATGAGCCGGACCGATGTCAAGGAGATAACCAAACAGCTGAGGCGGAACCCCGGCAACGACGGAGGTCAGCGGATATTGGTCGCCGGCAAGGGAGGTGTCGGCAAGACCACCCTTTCCGCCGCCCTCTGCCTGCTGGGCGCGGCCCAGGGACGCCGGGTGCTGGCGGTCGACCAGGACGCCCAGCAGAACCTGGCCTATTCATTGGGCTATCCGCCGGAGAAGGCTGCGCTGCTCAGGCCGATCACCCAGGAGCTGGACTATGTGGAGGAGAAGGTCGGCGCCCGCCCGGGAGGTGGGTGGGGCGGCATCATCGGCCTGAACCCCGACGTCTCGGACGTGACGGAGCGCTTTGGCGTTCGTATCAAGGACAACCTGCACCTGCTGGTGATGGGCGGGGTGGTGCAGGCCTCCACCGGCTGCCTGTGCCCGGAGAACTCCATGCTCGGCGCTCTGGTCCGCTTCCTCAATTCGAGGGAGGACGACCTGATCGTCATGGACGCCCAGGCCGGGCTGGAACCGTTCGGGCGCACCGTTGCCGAGGGCTTCGGCACCGCCCTGGTGGTATCGGAGCCGACCTTCAACTCGCTGCAGGTGGCGGCGAGGGTCGAGAAGCTCTCCCGGGACCTGGGAATGAGAAGGGTGGACCTGGTGCTGAACAAATGTCGGGGGAAGGATGACCTGGACAAGGTCGTGAGGTACATCCCGGAAGCGATGTTCGACGGGGTACACGAACTGCCCCTGGACCCCTCGGTCCTGGAGCACGAGCCGGACGTGTCGCGCATAGTTGGTTCCCCAGGCCCGTACATGGAGGGCGTGAAGAGGCTGTTCCACGCCCTGGACGGATGATCCTGACGCGGCCCAAGGGGCTGGCGTCCGTCCATTAATTTTTTATGCCCCCTCTCATTAGGTGAGGTCATGCGCATAGCGGTCCTGTTGCGGGACAGGTGTCAGTTCAAGAAGTGCAATCAGGAGTGCCTGAGGTACTGTCCCAAGGTGAGAACGGGAGTGGAGGCGGTGGTCATCGGAGAGGACAACCGCCCCGTCATCTCGGAGGAGCTGTGCGTGGGATGCGGCATCTGCGTGCACAAATGCCCGTTCGAGGCTTTGAAGATCATCCAGCTGCCTGATGAGATACGCAACGACATCGTTCATCAGTACGGCCTGAACTCCTTCCGCCTCTACGGGCTGCCGGTGCCCAAGGAGGGCGTGGTCACCGGGATACTGGGTCCGAACGGGATCGGAAAGAGCACCTCGTTCCGGCTGCTCTCCGGCGAGGAGGTCCCCAACCTGGGCAATTATGAGAACCCTCCGAGCAAGGACGAGGTGTTGGCGCATTTCGCCGGTACCGAGATGCATGACCATCTTAAGCGCGTCTACGACAAGAAGGTGCGCACCTCGATCAAGCCGCAGTACGTGGACAAGCTGCCCAGCGTTTTCAAGGGCGGCGTACGCGACCTGCTGAAGAAGGTCGAGGGGCGCATGTCCATGGACGAGGCTGTGGCGCTTCTGGACCTGGACGAGGCGATCGGCCGGCAGATGACCGAGCTTTCCGGCGGGGAGCTGCAGAGGGTGGCCATCGCGGCGACGATAATGAAGGACGCCGACATCTACTTCTTCGACGAGCCGTCGTCCTACCTTGACATCTATCAGAGGCTGAGGGTCGCCCGCATCATTGAGAAACTGGCCAGGGAGAGGCAGGTCATCGTCATCGAGCACGACCTGGCCATCCTGGACTTCCTGGCGGAGAACGTCTACCTGGTGTTCGGTTCCGAAGGGGCGTTTGGTATCTACTCCCAGCCCAGGCAGGTGCGTCAGGCCATAAACGTATACCTGGACGGTTACGCGAAGGAAGAGAACATGCGCTTCCGGGACACTCAGATAGTTTTCGAGTCCCGGCCGCCGCGCTCCAACTGGGAGCAGTTCGATCTCTTGGAGTATGGAACGATCGAGTGCCAATACCCCTCCTTCCACCTCAAGGTTGAACCAGGCGCAATCAAGATCGGGGAGACCGTGGGCGTGGTCGGACCGAACGCCATCGGTAAGACCACCTTCGTCAAGGTGCTGGCTGGCGTTCAGCAGCCCACCGTGGGGAAGATAGACACCAGCTTCAAGGTCAGCTACAAGCCGCAGTACATCAGCCCCGATTTCGATGGCACGGTGAGGGAGATGTTCGACGCCACGGTGAAGGACTTCTTCGAGTCCGGCTTCTTCCAGAGCGAGATCGCCAGACCGCTTTCCTTAAAGAACCTCCTGGAAAAGAACGTCATGAACCTCTCCGGCGGGGAGCTGCAGAGGGTGGCCATCGCCTCGTGCCTGTCAAGGGAGGCGGACATATATCTTCTGGACGAACCGTCGGCGTATCTCGACTCAAATCAGCGCATGGAGGCGGCCAAGACCGTCCGCAGGGTCATGGAGAAGAGGGGGCGCAGCGCTCTGGTGGTGGACCATGACATCTACTTCCTGGACATGGTCTCCGATTCCATCATGGTCTTCAGCGGCACCGCCGGCAAGGAGGGACTTGGCCAAGGCCCGTTGGACATGCGCAAAGGCATGAACACCTTCCTGAAGGACGTGGACGTCACGTTCCGCAGGGACAACGACACCAACCGTCCGCGCATAAACAAGCCCGGTTCCCGCCTGGACCGGGAGCAGAAGGAACGCGGCGAATACTATTACTCCGGCTGATCCTTCCTGGGCAGCCACCACACCCAGCAGGCCCGTTCACGGTCCACCTCGCCGCACAGCACGCCCATCAGCCGCAGCTTGTTGAGCGAGCGGGAGAGGTCGTCCGGGCAGCGGTAGGCGTAGAAGGTGAAGAGCATGTCCTCCATCTCCCTGGTGGTGTAACGACCGTCGCCCATGACGTCGCCGAGCGCCTCCACCACCAACCGCAGGACCTCGTGCATCGACCGGTCATCGGTCGGACCGGCACAAAAAGCTTTGCCGACAATGTATAAATCACCGCGGTATCGTTGAAGGTCCATCATGCAAGCGGTGGAGATATCGGACGGCATCTATTGGGTCGGGGCCCTGGACTGGAACGGCAGGAACTTTCACGGATTCGCCACCCTGCGGGGCACCTCGTACAACGCCTACCTGATCCTGGACGAGAGGAACGTGCTCATCGATGGGGTCAAGACCCCCTTCCTGGGGGAGATGATGGCCCGTGTTCGTTCCGTCATCGACCCCAAGGAGATCGACCTCATCGTCTCCAACCACGCCGAGGGCGACCACGCCAGCGGATTGCCGATGGTCCAGCACCTCACCGGGGCGGAGATCCTGGCCTCGAAGAAGGGCGTGGAGGCCCTGCGGGCGAACTACGGCGAGATGCGGATGAGGGAGGTCAAGGACGGGGAGGAGCTGCCCATCGGAAAGCGCACCCTGCGCTTCATCGAGACGCCCATGGTGCACTGGCCGGAGTCGATGTTCACCTACGTCAAGGAGGACAAGGTGCTGTTCAGCATGGACGCCTTCGGACAGCATTACTGCAGCTCGCAGCGCTTCGACGACCAGGTGGACCTCGGCATCCTGATGGATGAGGCGGCGACCTACTACGCCAACATCGTACTGCCCTTCGGGAACCAGGTCAAGAAGGCCTATGAGAAGGTCAAGGACCTCCCGATCAACATGCTGGCCACCTCGCACGGGCTGATCTGGCGTACCCACATCAAGGAGATCGTCGAGGCATACCTGGGCTGGGCTGAGGGCATGGTGGAGGACCGGGTGTTGGTCATCTACGACACCATGTGGGGCTCCACCGAAAAGATGGCCGAGGCCATCGCCGAAGGCATTAGCTCGCAGGGCGTGCCGGTTGTGGTGATGCGGCTGACCGATACGGACCGCTCCATGGTCATGCGCGAGGTGCTCCGTTCAAAGGTCATAGCTGTCGGCTCATGCACCATGAACAACGGTATGTTCCCCACGGTGGCGGACATCACGACCTACATGAAGGGGCTCAGGCCCAAGGGACGCAGGGGCGCGGTTTTCGGCAGCTACGGCTGGGGCGGCGGGGCCTCCAAGGCCATTCGCGAGAATCTTGCGGCCGGGGGGTTCGAGCTTCCCTATCCGGACCTGGACCTGAAGTTCGCGCCCATGAGGGACGGCATCGAGAAATGTTTCGCCTATGGCGTGGACATCGCGAAAAGCATTAAGAACTGAGGGCTGCGTTTCAAAGGCAGGTGCAATAAATGACCAATGTTGGCGAGGTTTACGAGTGCGAGATCTGCGGGAACAAGGTCAAGGTCATGGAGGCCGGTAATGGCACTTTGGTGTGCTGCGGACAGGACATGAACAAGGTCAGCGGCTGAGCCGCGACCGCTTTTAATACATTTTTCTGCTGGGTGCGAAACTAATTAAATGTGTTGTGTGGTTCATTCTTCTGTGCTCAGCAAGGCCGACGTGCACGTTCACACCCGTTATTCTGGCTTTGGTCAGTACAAGGCCATCACCTTCCCGGAGTCCATATGCCGCCCGGAGGACGTGGTTGACGAGGCGCGCAGGAAAGGCATCAGGGTTCTGTGCGTGACCGACCACAACTCCGTGCTGGGCGCACTGCGCGCCCGGGATTACGCCAAACGGTTCACGGACATCGAGGTGGTGGTGGGGGAGGAGATCACCGCCAAGGAAGGGGAGATCATCGGCCTGTTCCTCAAGGAGGGCATTCCCCAGGGCCTGCCGGTGAGAGAGACCATCCATAGGATACGTGCCCAGGGCGGCCTGGTGATCGCGCCGCACCCCTTCAGCGCCCACGTGCCCGCGGTGGGGAAGCTGGTGGATGAGCTGGACATCGACGGGCTGGAAGTGCTGAACGGCGGCCATGTGGACGGGTACGCCAACGAGACCGCCAAGAAGCACGCCGGCAACGGGAGATGGGCATTGTTGGCAGGAAGCGACGCCCACGCCTCGGCGCAGATAGGTTGCTGCTACACCACCTTCGAGGGGAGCACGGCCGAGGACCTTCGAAAGGCCATCCTGGAAAGGAGGACCGCCACGGAAGGCGAGGTCTCCACGCTGCAGATGGGCATCAAGTGGACCGTACAGGTCGTGCTAAAAACAGACCTGTTGATATTCCTATCATTGTTCGGGCCCTTGAAGATGGATTACCCGGACGACCCCCTGTTGAAAAAGATCAACGTCATGCGCAGCGAGAACAAGCTGGCCGCGCTGATCTCGTCATCCATCTTCCTGATGCCGCCCATACCCATCCTCACCGGCGTGACCGGGGTCAAGGTCATGCAGAGACTGAACCGGACCAACAGCTTCGCTGGTCCGGACCGTCAGTGATCGTGATGATGCTCGTGGTCCGGGTCCTCTAGCGCCCCGAAGGCCCTGACCACCGCTTCGCTGAGGGCGGGATGTATGCACTGGCTGCGGGCCAGCGGCATGTAGGTCTGATCACCGGCGTTCATCAGGTACACTATCTGCTGCACCAGTATGGCCGCGCTCGTACCGACGATGTGCGCGCCCAGGATGCGGCGGCTTCCCTGATCGACGATGACCTTGACCAGGCCCTCCTCCTCGGCCATCGCGTAACCCTTGGCGCAGTCGATGTACTCGCTGTAACCGACCAGCACCTTGTGGCCCAACTTCCTACATTCCTCCTGGGTGAGCCCGACGCTTCCGACCTCCGGATAACCGAACACGGCGTGCGGCACCGCGTGCTCGTCCAGCTCCACGCGCTTCCCGCCGAACATGTTGTACCATACCAGCTCCGAGTGATAGTTCGCGGTGTGGCGGAACATGGTGCGGCCGATGATGTCCCCGATGGCAAAAATACCAGGGACGTTCGTCTCCAGGAATTTGTCGACGACGATATAGTTGTCCTTGGTCAGCGCTATTCCGGAATTCTGCGGGCGCAGCCAGTCGGCGTTGCTCTGCACCCCGGTGGCCACCAGTATCTTTTCCGCCCGGACCTCCCGTACGCTGCCATCGGCACGGTCGCGGCATACCGCAACCTTCTCCCCGCCCTCCACGCGCACGGCCGTCACGTCGGTGTTGACCAGGACGTCCATGTACTCTCGGGATTTGCGCAGGACGATATCGCTGATCTCCGGCTCCTCGTTCTTTAACAACTTGGAGTTCCTGCCGACGATGGTGGTTCGGCATCCGAACGAAGCGAGGAACATCCCCAGCTCGCAGGCCTTGTAACCTCCGCCAAGTATCATCATGCTCCTCGGCAGCTCGGTGATCTCGAAGAAGTCCTCGGTGGTGAAGAACCCGGCATCCAAGAGCCCCGGCACGTCGGGGACCTTGGTCCTGGTGCCCACGGCGATGATCATCCTCGGTGAGGTGATCTGCTCGCTCCCGGCCTGCAGGGTGTTCTTTGCGGTGAAGTACGCCGTGGTTTGATAGAGGTCTATCCCATCATCGTTCTTCACGCTCTCTAGGATCCCGTCCCGGTCCGGGGCGATGAGGTCCCACATCCTCTTCCGGACGAGCGAGTAATCGGTCCTCTCCACCTTGGCATGGATGCCCATGCGCTTGGCGTCGGCGATGACCCTGACGAGCTCCGCGGGCGTCACCAGTATCTTGCTCGGGATGCATCCGCGGTTCAGGCACGTCCCGCCCATGGGGCCGTTCTCTATCAGGGCGACCTTCATCCCTTTCCGCCTGGCCTTGGAGACCACGTTCAACCCCGCCCCGGAACCGATGACAATCAGGTCGTACTCCTTCATGCAGAACCCTTTCCACCTAGGGAGATACTCATTTAAATTAGTGTTCCAGGAGCGGAACGATTATCTTCGCGAAGCTGCAATCCGATGTTGAGGAAAATGACCGAGAACGAGGATTGTCAATGCAGCGGACAGGAACTGATGATCTTCTCCTGTTCAGGGGGATGCAACGTGGGACAGATCGCCAACGCGGCCGCGTACCGTCTGGCCACCGGCGGCACGGGTAAGATGGCCTGCCTGGCCGCTGTTTCCGCGGGCATGCCTGGACCGGTCACCGGCGCTAAGCAGGCCAGGATGGTGCTGGTCTTGGATGGATGTCCGGTCAAGTGCGCCGCGAAGACGTTGGAGAAGGCGGGCATCAGGCCGACGCACCATGTCCTGATCACCGATCTCGGCCTAAAGAAGGTCGATGACCTTCGCCACGCCCCAGAGGACGTGGACCGCGCGGTGCGCTTATGCCTGGACACCCTGCCCAAGAAATGAATTTCGATCAAAACCCTTGATTTTCTCACCTTTATTTCTGATTCCTAACAGAATTTTTTGATTCTAAATATACATTTATATACTTTTCAATAGTAAACATACTCATTTGTTGCGTATAGAAAGTTATTATTAGTTAATTATCTATTGAAGCGGCGAATTAACCGATAATATGTCGGTCAAACAGCACAAAGAGGATTCAAATGATGAAACATGGAATGGGTTTGAAGTTCGTGCTTCTCTTGGCCTTGGCCCTGGTGGCGCTTCCCCTGCTCTCCTCGCCGGTGGCGGCGGCGGACGGAGAAGTGGACAGCGGTGATACGGCCTGGCTCATGATCTCCACGGGACTGGTGTTCATTATGACGCCCGCGGTGGCCTTCTTCTATGGAGGCATGCTGCGCAAGAGCAACTTCCTGTCCATGCTGGGACAGAGCATACTGATCATCGGGGTGGTGACCATCATATGGGTGGTGTTCGGCTACTCCCTCACCTTCGGCACCGACAACGGAGGCCTGATCGGCGGTACCGAATATATTATGCTAAACGGGGTGGACATTTCCCCCAACCTCATCGCCCCCACCGTTCCCCATATATTGTTCATGATGTACCAGGGGATGTTCGCCATAATCACCGTGGCACTGATCATCGGCGGTGTCGCGGAACGAATGAAGCTCAGTTCGTTGATGGTGTTCCTGGGCATCTGGACCGCGGCGGTATACATACCGGTGGCCCACTGGGTGTGGGGCGGCGGTTGGATATACGACCTGGGGGCTCTCGACTTCGCCGGTGGTACCGTCGTGCACATCACTGCCGGTGTTTCGGTCCTGGCGGCCGCGCTGGTCCTGGGCAAGCGCATCAACCTGGCCAAGGGAGGACAGGAGGTGCCGCACAACGTACCCATGGTCGTTCTGGGGGGCGCCCTGCTCTGGATAGGCTGGTTCGGCTTCAACGGCGGAAGCGCGTTGGCCTCGAACGGGCTGGCGGCCAACGCGTTGGTCGTTACCCACATCTCGGCTGCGGTGGCCGCGGCGATCTGGGGATTGATCAGCTGGCTGCACACCGGAAGGGTGAGCGTTCTCGGCCTCATCTCCGGCGGAGTGGCCGGTCTGGTGGCCATAACGCCTGCGGCGGGTTTCGTCAACCCGACCGGGGCGCTGTTCATCGGATTGGGAGCGGCGGTGGTCTGCTATGGAGGTATATTGCTGCGCAAGCGTCTGGGATTCGATGACGCCCTGGACGTATGGGGCGTGCACGGGCTGGGCGGGACCTTCGGGGCGATCGCCACTGGACTGTTCGCCACCACGACCGTGAACGCGGCGGGGAAGGATGGTCTGCTATACGGCGGCGGAGGCGACCTGCTGGTCGCGCAGCTGATATCGGTCGCCGCGGTCTGGGCCTTCGCCTTCGGCGTGACCTATGTGATACTGAAAGCCCTTTCCAAGGTGATGCCCCTGCGCATGACCAAGGACGAGGAGAAGATAGGCGCGGACATCATACAGCACGGCGAGAGCGCCTACTACCTGAGGTGATGTACTTGAAGAAGATCGAAGCGATAATCCGCAGCGAGACCCTGGACTCGGTCAAATGCGGCCTCGAGAAGCTGGGCATGAACGCCATGACCATAACCGATGTGCTCGGTCGTGGCGAGCAGAAGGGGTTGGAGTTCACTCACCGGGCCGGTAAGTACCGGGTGGACCTGCTCCCCAAGATAAAACTGGAGATCGTGGTCAAGGACGAGGACTCCAAGAAGGTCATCGATATCATAATCGAAAAGGCCAGGACCGGAGAGATCGGGGACGGGAAGATCTTCGTCTCCCCGGTTGAGGAGGTGATAAGGATAAGGACCGGCGAGAGCAGCAAGGGGAGGACCTGAATCTCTCCGGGGACCTCCCCCTTTTTATTTTTTCATTCCCTAATACCTTCCAATGAACGTGGAAGAGGTCATCGCCCGTTTGGGCTCCATCTCCGACCGCAGCAGGCTGGATGGGATGTCCAGATACGGGATCAAGGTCGACCGCGCCCTGGGCGTGAGCATGCCGGAGATGAGGGCCCTGGCCAAGACCTTTGGCCGGGACCATCTGCTGGCCTTGGACCTCTGGCGCAGCGGAGTGCACGAAGGGAGGATAATGGCCAGCCTTCTGGCCGACCCTAAGCTCCTCACCGCGGAGGAGATGGAGGAAATGGTCAGTGGAGTGGATTCCTGGGACGTGTGTGACCAGTGCAGCTCCAACCTGTTCAGCCGCTCACCCCTGGCCGCTCCAAAGGCGCTGGAATGGTCGAAGAGGGGGGAAGAGTTCCAGAAACGGGCAGGGTTCGCCACCATGGCCGCCCTGGCCGTTCATCGGAAGGAATTAAGCGAAAAGGACCTCCAACTCCTTCTGGAGGCGGTGGTCAGGGAGAGCCATGACGACCGCAACTTCGTGCGAAAGGCGGTCAATTGGGCGCTGCGGCAGATCGGCAAGCGGGACCTGCGGTCGAACGGCATGGCCATTGAGGCGGCCGAAAGGATCATGGCCAAGGGAGACCGGGCGTCCAGATGGGTGGCCTCCGATGCCCTGAGGGAATTGCGGAGCGAGGCGGTCCAGCAAAGGTTGAAGAATCGCCAAATCAGATGAGGTGTCATGACGGAGATCGAATACCTGGGCCACTCGGCCTTCGCCATAAGGGACCATGGAAAGGAGATACTCATCGATCCTTTCCTCTCGGACAACCCTAGAGCCCCAGCGTCGGCTTCGGAGGTGAGACCGGACCTCATACTGGTCACGCATGCCCACCATGACCACCTGGGGGACGCCCTGGAACTGTCCCTGCGCTTTGGCTGCCCGGTGCTTTCCGTATCCGAGATCAATGACCGATTGGAGGAGAAAGGGGCCAAGGTCCTCATGGGCAACATTGGGGGCGAGACCCGCCTGCCGTTCTGCCGGGTGAAGATCTTCCCAGCCGTCCATTCCTCGTCCTTCGAGGACGGCGGTTATGGAGGAACGCCCTGCTCGTTCCTCATCCATATGAGTGGAAGAACGGTGTTCCATGCCGGGGACACCGCCCTGTTCAGCGACCTGTCCCTGGTGGCCGAGGATGCCGGCATCGATGTGGCGCTGCTTCCGGTCGGAGACGTTTTCACCATGGGGCTGAGGGACGCGCTCAAGGCCATGCGGCTCCTGCGCGCCCGGACCATGGTCCCCATGCACTATGACACCTGGCCTAGCATCGCTGTCGATCGTGGGGAGCTAGAATCGGCCGCCCTGGACCAGAGGTTCTCCGTCAAGGTACTGGCACCCGGCGAGCGCCTGTCCCTCTGAGGTAAAAGTTTTATCCTCAGGTGGCATGGAGGGATTCAGCCATGCCAAGGCGGGGTTTCGTTTGTAGCCTGGCGCTGCTTGCGGCGCTTTTACTGATATGCATCAGCCCGGCCGCCATGTCCGCCCCTTCCGATGTCTCGGTATTCCAGGTGAGCGACGTCCTCACCTTGGACGCGGGCGCGAGCGTCTCCTACGAATGGGTCGTCTATAATAATGGGACAGACCGACTCCTGCTCATCCCCGAACTGAGCTCCGCTGTGCCGGAAAGGATAACCTGGACCATGGAGCCCAGCTACGCGGTGATCGAGGGCGGGAGGGGTTGCAGCTTTTATCTGAACCTATCCGCGGGCACCGACCTCTATACGGACGTCGTCCCGTTGAACATCGTGTTCGAGGTCACCGACATGAACAGCCTCGAATCCGGTCAGGTGGACCACCAGATAGTCCTCAGGGCTGAATCCCTGTACGGCCAAATCGACCGGGAGAATAAGATAATGGGGGTATGGGAGAACTTCATGCCCTCCCCCCTGGACGGGAACTGGGGGGCCTTCGGTCTCAGCGTCCTGATATGGGTGGCCATCGGATTGGGGTTCATGAAGGTGATCGGGCCGACCGTTCATCGCCTGACCCGTAAGACCAAGAGCAAATGGGACGACATCGCCATAGAAGTGGTCAGGCTTCCGCTCACCATGCTCATCATCGCCTACGGGGCGATCACCTCCCTGGAGATACTGGAGCTGCCGCCATCCACGGTCGCCGACCTGGAGCTGGCATATATGGTCGTCATCACCATCATAGCCTCCATCGTGGCCTACCGCATACTGGTGAAGGTGGTGGCCTGCTACGGCAAGGAGATCTGCGACGACGGGAAGGATGATGCCAAGGACGTTCTGGTGGATGCTGTTTCCCTGGTAGGAAAGGTGGCCATCCCCGTGATAACGGCCTTCGTCATCGCCGGGCTTCTCGGAGTGAACCTGGGGAACGTGATCCTGGGCATAGGGTTCCTTGGACTGGTCATAGGTTATGCCACCCAGAACACCCTCAGCAACATGTTCGCGGGAATGCAGCTCCTGTTCGACCGTCCGTTCAAGCCCGGGGACCGGGTGCCTCTGAGCGACGGCCATACCGGTCAGGTGCAGGATGTGGGATTGATCACCACCAGCTTCCTGGACCTGGACACCTTCGAGAACGTGATCGTTCCCAACTCCCTCATCGAGAACCAGGTCATAGTGAACATGAACGCCCCCGACCTCAACTGGAAGTCCGATGTGAAGGTGAGGGTGCCCGCCGATCAGGACCCCCGCAAGGTCGAGGAACTGATGATGGAGGCCTCCCGGCGCACTCCACAGATACTGCAGGGCGGAAAGGCCCCGGTGGTGCGCCTCTCGCAGGTAAAGGAAGGCCGGATGATGCTGACCATCTTCATCTGGATAGACGATGTTGCGAATCGCCATCTGGCCCGCACGGAGTACCGCCGCAACCTGGTGAAGGTGTTCGAGGAGAGCGGCATGGAGTTCGCCATCCCGCGGTCACAGGTCTGGCTCAATCATTGAAGATGCGCTAGGACCTCTTGGCCACCACGAAAAGGCGCTTGAAGGGGAACAGGACCATGCCGTCGCCTTGAAGCGGATAGACGCTCATCAATCTCTCTCTGATGGAACTGATGAACTCTTGCGCATCATCACCGCCGATATGCTCCAGATAGGTCTTGAGCCCGGTCGACATCATCATTTCGATGATCTTGTCGTGACCTTCCATGACATGATAGTATTCGGTCGACCACATTCGAACATCGATGCCTGGGCCTGAGCACCAATCATAATAGCTTTTGTCCGGATTGAAGTGGTATCCTGGATCGACATCTCCGAGGAGAGCGGACCATCTCGTTGATGCGACCAACTTCCCTATCGCCTTCGATATGGGCATCTGGTCGTATTGCGGTATCTGCGCCGCGAAAACCCCCTTCGGACCGACCATTTCGAACAGGCAAGGCATGAGGCGTGCCTGGTCAGACACCCATTGCAGAGAGGCGTTCGCGAAGACGATGTCGAATGCGCCTAGATGCCTCAGGTCCGCACACATGTCCGTTGTGAGAAAGCTCGCCCCGGGACAGGCGACCTGAGCCTTGCCGATCATAGAGGGGGAGCTATCGATCCCTATGATCTCAGCCTCCGGCCAACGTGCCATCAGGAGACCGGTGCTGTTTCCCGGGCCGCAGCCCAGGTCGACGATCCGGCGCGGTTCGTCCATGTCTATGCTTCTGATCAGGTCCAGGGCAGGTCTGTCGCGTTCCATCTGGAACTTGAGATACAGATCTGGATTCCAGTCGGCCACTTGTCGATCCCCCTATGACAGAACGGCGATAGATTGACAACTTGGGATTTATCACATTCTAGACCAAGGGCTCGATGACAACAAGGGGATGAAATAAAAGCGAGCGGGGAGGGATTCGAACCCCCGACCTGCAGCTTAGGAGGCTGCTGCCATATCCAGACTAGGCCACCCGCCCGTGTGTTCCGTTGATTAGAAATAAGATATTTAAAATGTTTTAGAAAGAAGGGATTTAGAGCTCCTCTGGAGCCTTTTCCTCGACGACCTCGGCAGGCTTGTCCTCGGCAGGCTTTTCCTCCTTCTTGAGGTACTCCTCGACGAGCTCGACGGTGACCGCGCCGAAGACCTCGCGCAGGTCGGCGACGATCTTGTACTTGGTGAGCAGCCACTTCTGGTCGTACTTGCAGACGTCCGGCAGGTACAGAACGACCTTTCCGTCAGCGACGGTGGCGCGGAAGCCCTCGGCGGTGCCGTAGTCCATCTCGCAGATGGCCATGACCTTCGCCTCGTCTCCCTCGACCTTGTCCAGGACGGTGAACTCGTACCTCAGGGCGGAGCCGGCGAAGCGGCGGTTGAAGTCCACGCGGACCATCCTGTTGGTCACGGTGACCACGGTGCCCACGCGGTTCTTTATGTTGACCTCCATCCCGATCTCGGGGCGGATCTCCTGGCGGAAGAACTCGCGCAGGGCGATGTTCTCGACCAGCTTGGGGTCCCGGGCGCCGGCGGCCTTCTCCGGGGGTATCTCCACAGTGGTCAGCTCTCCGACCTTGGCCTCGGCCAGGGCCTCGTCCAGACCGGGGAAGACCCTTCCGCCGCCGACCAGCAGGGGCAGGGGCTTGTAGGTCAGGTTCTCGTTGAATATCTCGGCCTCCTTGGCCTTGTCCGCGCTGGTCGTGTCGAAGAGCATGCCGTTCTCGGCGAGATAGGCGTTGTATTCAACGTGGACAATGTCACCCTTGGAGACCTTTGCGGTCGAAGATTCCTTGGTCATGAAATTCACCAGTAATGCTATTTAGGCGGACTGGTTGATTGATTCCCTCTTTTTATATCTTTCGGACGTTCAGGAAGGCATGGGGAACCGGGGTGTTGGGGCGTTCCAGGGAGGGGGTCGGCAACTCCTTCGACCTGAAGGTGGCCGCGGCATTTTCGGAGAAGCGGGGAAAAGGTGTAAAAGACCATGAGGGCATCGCTTCGGCGTTGAGGCGCCAATGGCGCCCGGGGTCCCATGAAGCTCTGCGATCACCGCCTGGTCAGGAACCGTCCGTCCTCCTGCTATCTCATTCACCTGCACAACGGCTCTAGGGCTCGATACAGGGAGCATCGGACCCTGTTCAGGGACGACCGGACCCGCGGCCTAGATCTGCCCATCCACCTGCACTGCGACGAGGAGATGTCCGAGATATGCCCGTTCCGGCAGTGGTCACCGAAGTTGAAGAGCGAACCGGCCAGGAGCTTCTGGATCGAATGCGAGGGCTGCGGCAAACGGCATCGAGAGGAGCAGGCGCACCAGACCTGTGTCTCATGGCACAATTTTCTGGCGCTCTATCGCTCGAAGGAAACCAAGGCCTGGCGTCCGGAAGGCACCACCGAGGACTACCTGTCCATAGGACCGGGGTCGGAACTGTACGAACCGGTCCGCAGATGGCTTTGGAGAAGGATCCGGCGGTACGTCAAGCGAAGGGACGGCGGACGATGCACCGAATGCGGGATAGAGGTGAAGGGAAGGCGGGTCCCTTACGAGATTCATCACATCGTCCCCAGGTCCAGGGGAGGGACGGAGCATCCGGCCAACCTGCGGACGCTTTGCTCCAACTGTCATCAGAGGTACACCAAGGAGCTCCTGCGGGACAACTCCGAACGCCGACGCGGCGGGATCAGAGAGCGGTGAGCGAGTCCACGGCCTTCCGGTCAAGCGCTTTGGCCAGCTCCACGATCAGCTTCATGCACGCCTCCAGGTCGGCCGTGTCGAACAGACCCACGTGCGAATGGATGTGCCTGGTGGGAACGCCGATGACCACGGTCGGAACGCCAGTGAGGGAGGTGTGGATGTAACCTCCGTCCGTGCCCCCTCGGATTACGTAAGCCAGCTGGTGCGGGATCTTCTTCTTCTCGCAGATCGAGATGACCAGTTCCTTGAGCGGCTGGTTCGGTATCATGGTGCCATCGTAGACGGTTATGGATATGCCCTCCCCCATGCGCGCCGGGGCCTGCAGGGGATCGATGCCGGGAACATCCCCGGCGATGTCCACGTCCAGCACGATGGCCACGTCGGGATCGGTGGAGGCGGCCACGGTCTTGGCCCCCCGCAGGCCTACCTCCTCTTGAACGGTGGCCGCGGCCACCAGTCGGTTAGGATGCTTGATATTTCTTTTCTTGAGCTCCTTGAGCAGTTCCACCGCGGCGAACGCCCCCAGGCGGTTGTCGAAGGCCCTTCCGAAAGCTATGGTGCGCTTTCCGGCCGCCTTGCCGTCCTTGTAGGCCTGCTTCTCCACGGTGAAGAACTTGGAGTCCGGGGTGACCGCGTCACCGAGACGGACGCCCATGGCCTGGGCCTCGTCCTTGTTGCAGGCGCCGACGTCAATGAACATCTTGTCCTTGGTGACCACCTTCTTGGCCTCCTCGGGCTCCATGAGATGGGGGGGCTTGCAGGCGATCACCCCGTTCAATACTCCCTTCCTGGTATGGACCAGCACCCGTTGTCCCAGCAGCACCTGGTCGAACCATCCTCCCAGTTGGCTGAAGGCCAGATATCCCTGGGGGTTCACGCCGGTGATGATGAAGCTGCATTCGTCGACATGCCCCGCCAGCAGTACGGTCGGCCCGTCCCTCTGGCCCACCTTCTCGAACATGGTGTTGCCAAGCTTGTCGGTGAACACCCGGTCGCAATAGCCCTCGGCGTAGTCCCTCATCAATCTGGTCGCCTCGGCTTCGAAGCCGGACGGTCCGGGGATGTCGCAAAGCTCCTGCAGGAATTTCCATGAGTCCTTGTCCATGATGTGATCACCTGGTCGTTCGGAGTATGAGGACCAATACCAGCGCTTCCGATATAACGATTCCTAATTTTCGGATGGAAGACGGGCGGCGGGAGGATGTTGCGGGGTGGGCGTCGCGGTCTACGGCATCTCACCCAGGGGGAGCACGCTCTTCTGATACACCCCGTTCAGGACCGTGGCCAGGGCGGTGTATATGGCCGAGGAGCCGCACACCAGACCGATCAGGCCGCCGGCGATGGTGATGACCGACACACCGGTGAAATCACCCAGAGCCAGGACGAAGAACAGCAGGGCCAGGGAGGCGAATACGAACTGGGTGGCTCGGTTCATTCTCAGGGTCCCGATGAACATGAAGACGGTGAAAACGCCCCAGAGCAGGAGATAGAAGCCCATGGCCGCCTTTTCCGTCGGTGTCCCTATGCCCATCTCCGGCAGTACCAGAAGTCCGACCAGAGAGAACCAGAACAGCCCATAGGAGGTGAATGCGGTGGTCCCGAAGGTGTTGCCCTTCTTCCATTCCATCAATCCGGTCATGACCTGCGCCAGACCTCCATAGAATATGCCCATGGAGAGGATCACGCTGCTCAGGCTTATGATGTCCGCATTGTGCAGGTTGAGAAGCACCGTGGTCATTCCGAAACCCAGAAGACCCAGGGGAGCGGGGTTGGCGGTACGATCGATCACGACGCGGTTCTCTGTCCTTTCCATGGATTGGGCGACCAAAACTGCACCGTTTCCTCCGTAAAGAATGGTTTTATAAAACAGTTGTTCGAGGTCGCAACGTTGTTTGTCTATTTTCCTAATGATAACCTGACCTTTCCTACGTTTTTCGTTTATTGGGGAGTAACGATGGGGAGGCCGTTATCGAGAACCCTTTGTGAAAACGGTTATATCGAGAACATCGTTCCGGACCATAGGCCACTATAGCTCAGCTGGTAGAGCGGCTGACTTGTAATCAGCAGGCCGGGAGTTCAAATCTCCCTAGTGGCTCCATCATCCCCCTTCGCCGGGCAGGCGGACCTTCTATATCAGCCGTCCAACCAGATCGTGTCGTGCTCCCTGAAGCCCACCTTGAGCACCAGTATGCGGAAGTCGTTGTCGATGACCGGGTTGCCGTGTACGTCGCCCGGTTCGCAGATAAGGCAATCCCCTTCGTTCATCGCCACCTGCTGCCCGTTGATCACGAACGGCGCCGGTCCCTCCAGGCAGAAGAATATCTCGCGGGTGACCTGGTGGAAGTGGAAGGCCACCTTCTCCCCGGCGGTGAACTGCACCTCCTGCAGCAGGGTGTCCTTCAAGCCTATGTCCTTGGCCTCCAGGACGATCCTCTTCAGGTAACCGTCTCCGGAGACCTCCTTGTAATTGGTTCGGGGCAGATGCTTCATTTCCTATCCCTCACGACGGCGTCGATGCTCTCCTCGAGCAGGTGCATCCCGGTGTCCAAGTTCTCCTCGCTTATGGTGAGCGGGGGTATCAATCGTATGCTGGACCTGCCGCACCCCAGGGCTATGACGCCCTTTCTGAGCATTACGGATACCACATCGTTCCTCATCTTGACGGCAGGTGCCTTCGTTCTGCGGTCCTCTACGAACTCCAACGCCCTCATCATGCCGATCCCGCGCACGTCCCCGACGTTCTCGAAGCGGCCCTTGATCTCCTCCAGGCGCTTCCGCATGAGATCGCCCTTGCGCTCGGCCTGTTCCACGACCCTTTCCTTTTCGATGACGTCCAGCGTAGCCAACGAGCTGGCGCAGGCCACGCAGTTCCCCCCGTAGGTATTGGAGTGCGCGCCGGGAACACCCCAGTCCAGCTCCTTGCGGAACACCGTGGCGGCGATGGGCATTCCCGACCCCAGGGATTTGGCCATGCAGGTGACGTCCGGCTCCAGGCCGAAATGCTCCGCCGCCCACATCTTTCCCGTTCTACCCATTCCCGCCTGCACCTCGTCGTCGACGGTTAGTATCCCATGCGACCTGCAGATGCGCGAGATCTCCGGAAGGAACTCCTTCGGCGGTACGATGTAACCGCCCTCGCCCTGGACGGGCTCGAAGAACAGCGCGGCCACCTCGTCCGGCGGCAATAAGGCGTCCAGATACACCTCGTCCAGGATCTTGGCGCACCATAGCCCGCACGACGGGTACTCCTGATGGTACGGGCAGCGATAGCAGTTGGCGTACGGAATGTGCGTCACGCCCGGAACGGTTGGAAAGTATTTCGCGCGGTGCACGCGCTTGCTGCAGTTGAGCGAGAGGGCGCCCATGGTCCGCCCGTGGAAAGCACCGAAGAACGCTATGAACTGTTTCCGGCCGGTGGACCAGCGCGCAAGCTTCATAGCCGCCTCGATGCTCTCCGCCCCGCTGTTGCTCAGGAACACCTTCTTCTCGCCGCGGCCGGGAGCGATCTTGGCCAATCGTTCCGCCAGGCGGGACTGCACGTCATAATAGTAATCGGTGCCGGCGAAGTGCATGACCTTGGCCGCCTGGTCCTGTACCGCCTTGACCACCGAGGGATGACAATGTCCTATGTTCAGCACGGCCACCCCGCTGGAGAAGTCCAGGAACAGGTTCCCGTCCACGTCCCAGACCTTCTCGCCCGAGGCGTGATCTACGACCAACGGAGCAGACTTGGTCACCGTGGCCAGATATCTGTCGTCAAGATCTACTATGCCCCTTCCTGACGGGCCTGGAATGTCCGTACGGACCAGGGGCACCTTTTTATCGTTGTTGCCTTTCATCATCCATCAATATGGCTTCACCGCATAAATGGCTTTGTGGCGTTAATGCCCGGCTTCCGTCGCCTTCTCCGCGCTCTCCAGCAAGTTCGATAGGAGCGAATAGGCCTGGATCATGTCCTTCTCGTGCACGATGAAGATGGTGTCGGTGTAGCAGGAAACGGTCTCCACCATGTTCACCCCTTGCTCCGATAGGTTCGAGGCCAGGTAGGAGAACACCCCGCTGGTCTCGCCGATCTTCTGGGGGCTTTTCACGGTTATCTCCACCAGGTCCTCGCGCACCTTCAGGACGTTGGTCTCCCCGACGTCGTTGACCACCTCGTTCCGCAGCTTCTCGTCGGCGATGATGGTGATGGCCTGGGCACCCTGTATGACCTGCATGAGCGCCTTCTGGTTGATGAGCTTGGTGAAAAGCCGTTCCAAACGCTGCAGCACCGTCCAATCGTTGCTGGCGGTGACGATGCATATCTTGGTCTTCACTTCCAGGCGGCTGTCCGCCAGGATAGCGAGGATATCACCCTCGTGATCGCGCTTGGAAAGCTTCTGGGCGTAGCGGCGGCAGGCGATCATGACCGCCTCCTCGTTCTTGATGCCCAGGTCCTTCATGATCAGCCTGGCCAAGGAGGAATAGTTGATCAGGTCCTTGGCCATGCAGTCCTTGACCGAGGGATGCGCGTCTATGTATGCCCGGGTCCGCTCGGCCACGCTCTCCTTCTGAGGGGCTTCCTTCATCGTGCGGGATACTTCGAGCGGATTATTTATTGTTTATTTTCAGACATATCATTTGAGGAAATTCCGCAGGGCGGAATTTAGATCGTTGACGGAATCCTCCGATATGATGAGCGGGGGCACCAGGCGGACCACCTTCCCGGCGCTCACGTTGACCAGCAGCTTTTTGCCCAGGGCGAACTTCTGGAACTCCTTGGCCAGGTCCCCCATCTCCACTCCGATCATCAGACCCAGTCCGCGAACGTCCGCCACCTCGGTGCGGTCCATAGCGATCTTGCGCAGCTCGGTCCTCCAGCGCTCGCCGAGCTCGGCCGCCCTCTCCACCAGCCTATCCCTCTTCATGGTGCGTATCACGGCGTTGGCCGCCGCGCAGGCCAGAGGATTTCCTCCGAAGGTGGTCCCGTGCGTTCCGGGCGTGAAGGTCTTGGCGATCTCCGGCGAGGTCATGATGGCCCCGATGGGCACCCCTCCCCCCAGCGCCTTGGCCAGCGATATTATGTCCGGCACCACTCCGAAGTTCTGGAAGCCGAACCACTTTCCGGTGCGGCCCATACCGGTCTGCACCTCGTCCACGATCATCATCGCTCCGGCGTCCGTGCACAGGTCCCGGGCGGCACGGAAGTATTCCCGGTCGGCGGGAAGCACGCCGCCCTCGCCCTGTACCGGTTCCAGGATGACCGCGGCGGTGTCCTTGTCGATCTTGGACCTCAGCTCCTCGATCGAGTTGTAGCCTATGAACTCCACGTTCTTGGAGAGCAACGGTTCGAATCCAGCCTGGTATTTCACCTGGCCGGTGACCGATAATGTCGCAGAGGTCCTTCCGTGGAAGGAGTTGCGGCAGGCTATGACCTTCGGCCGGCCGGTGTGCTTCACCGCCAGCTTGAGCGCCGCCTCGTTGGCCTCGGCCCCGCTGTTGCAGAACATGGACCGCCCCAGCGGCGACGGCGCTATGGAGGCCAGGGCCTCTCCCAGATCGGCCTGCTCCCGGATCTGATATAGATTGGACACATGGATGAGCTTGGCGGCCTGCTCCGAGATGGCCTTCACCAGCTCCGGATGGGCGTGACCCAGGCAGTTGACGGCGATGCCCGCCACGAAATCGGTGTACCGGTCACCCTCCAGGTCCCAGAGGTGTTCCCCCTGACCGTGGGAGAAGCATATGGTCTCGCGTCCGTAGTTCTGGAATAGGTAGTAAGAGCTCAGTTCCGCAACCTGTTTGCTGTCCATGTCAATACCTCACAGGGTCAACCTGGTCCCCAGATTCCTGCCGCTGAACAACTGGTCCACTATGGAGTTCGGGGTGGTCCCGCAGATTATGTGCGCTGTTCGAACCCCACCCCGCAGGGCGATGAAGCAGGCCTCCACCTTCGGGATCATCCCGTCCTTCAAAATGCCGGAGGAGGTAAGGGGCGCCAGGTCCGACTCCCTTATCTCCGGTATCGTCGAACCAAGGTCCTCGAACACCCGCAGCACACCGGGGACCTCCGTCACCAACACCATGTCCGAGGCGTCCACGCCGGCGGCCAGCGCAGCGGCGGCGGTGTCGGCGTTCACGTTCATTAACATCCCTGAATCGTCAGCGCATATGGAGTAGACCACCGGAACGAAGCCTTTCTCGCAGAGGGAGTTGACCAGGCGGGGGTCGACCTTGATCACCTCTCCTACGAAGCCGAGGTCCACGGCGTCCTTGCCGGCGGGTCCGTCGACCAGGACCGGGTCCATTTTCCTTGCGACCAGGGTGTCCGCCTCGCTTCCCGCCACCCCGATGGCCTTGAGACCGGCGTTGCGCAGCGATACCACTACACGGTCGTTGATGCGGGAGAGCACGGACTTAGCTATCTGCAATGTCACATCGTCCGTTATGCGCAGCCCGGCGACCTTCTTGACCGGCAGCCCGCAGCGTTTCATCTCCTCGGTGATCTCCGGTCCGCCTCCATGCAGAACGATGGGCGTGAGACCGCGCATCCTGAGCTCGGAGATCTGCCTGGCGAAGGCGTCGATCTGCTCCATCCCCCCGATGGAGGAGCCCCCGAACTTCACCACCACCTTCCCCGCTTGACGCGGGGTGCCGATGTCCTTGTCTTGTGCCATCTCATCACGTGGTGTACATGGCGTTGATCTTGACGTAATCGTAGCTGAGGTCGCAGCCCCAGGCCTCCCCGGACGAATAACCGTTGTTCAGGTCCAGGTCGATGACTATCTTCTTGTGGGAGAGAACGCGCCTGGCGGCGGTCTCCACCTCGCTGCCGGCGATCAGCATCGGCGCCCCGTCCTCGAACAGGGTGACGGAATCGCCGTTGGACCGGAGCACCAGTTTCACCTTCTCCAGGTTGAACTCCGCTTCCGAATTACCCAAAGCGGCCAGTATGCGCCCGAAGTTGGGGTCCGCTCCGAAGATGGCGGTCTTGACCAGGGACGAGGCGATGATGGCCCGGGCGGCCGAGCGGGCCTGCACCGGGTTCTTGGCCCCGTGCACCATGACCTCGATCAGCTTGGTCGCTCCCTCGCCATCGATGACTATCTTCTTGGCCAGCTGCTGTGCGACGTAGCGGACGCCCTCCCAGAAGGCCGGGTCGTCATCTGCGGGCTTCCCACCGGCCATGCCGTTGGCCAGGAACACCGAGATGTCGTTGGTGCTCTGGTCCCCATCAACGCTGATCACGTTGAAGCTGACGTCCATCATGTCCTGCCAGCGGCGGTTGAAGTTCTTGGTGAGATGAGCGTCCGTCACCATGAACGTGAGAGTGGTGGCGTGCAGCACCTTCATGGCCGGGGAGATCATCCCGCTGCCTTTGGTTATGCCGGCTATAGTAACCACCGTCCCGTCCTTGAGGGTCACCTTGCAGGCGGCCTCCTTCTTCACGGTGTCGGTGGTCATTATGGCCCTGGCCGCCGTGTCATCGGCCTCAGGGCCCTTGCCCAATGCCTGGACGGCCTTGGGTATGCCCGCGGAGATCTTCTCCATGGGCAGGAAGCGGGAGATGACCCCGGTGGAGGCCACGCCCACCAGGGTGTCGCGTATCCCCAGGGTCTGGGCGGTCAGGAACACCATCTGCTTCGAATCGTAGACCCCCTGCACCCCGGTTATGGCGTTGGCGTTGCCGCTGTTGACCACCAGGGCCTGCAGGGTCTTGGGGTCCTTTTTCATCATGACCTCGATCGGCGCGGCCCTTACCTTGTTCTGAGTATAGGCGATGGCGCACTTGGCGGGCACCTCGGAGTAGATGACGGCCAGGTCGAGCTTTTCCTTTTTGATTCCGCTATGAACCCCGGCCGCCTTGAACCCCTTCGGCGAGGTTATTCCCCCCTCAAAAACTTCCATCTTCAAACCCCCAATCCCGGGAAATCCAATCCCGTTTCCTCAGGCCACCCGAACATCGCGTTGCAGTTCTGCACCGCCTGCCCGGCCCCTCCCTTTACCAGGTTGTCGATCGCGCTCATGACCACCACGTTCCTGTCGCCTACCATCTCCAGTCCCACCTCGCAATGGTTGGAGCCGATCACGGCCTGCATCCACGGTACCTCAGTGATGCGCACGAAGCGCTTCCTACGGAAGAACTCGGTGTACACCCCCAGCAGCTCCTGTTTGGTAAGGTCGTCGTTGAGCTTGAGATACATGGTGCACAACATCCCGCGCACCACGGGTATGAGATGGGGCGTGAATACCACCTCGGCCAGCCTGCCCTGGATCTTGGTGAGGGTCTGCGCTATCTCCGGAGAATGGCGGTGAGTGCCGACCTTGTACGGATTGACGCTGGCCCCGCATTGCGGATGGTGCGTGGCCTTGGTCGGCTCAGCTCCGGCACCGGAGGTTCCGCTCTTGGCGTCGATATATACTGGACCGTCCGCCAGGCCTTTGGCGAACAGGGGGGCGAGACCGAGCGTCGAGCAGGTCGGATAGCAGCCGGGATTGGAGACGAAGTCCGCCTCCTTTATCTGGTCCCAGTACAGCTCGTTAAGTCCGTACACCGCCCTCTCCAGGTTCTCCAGGTCGGTATGCTCGTGCCCGTACCAGCGCTTGTACACCTCCGGGTCCTTAAGACGGTAGTCCCCGCTGAGGTCGATGATCTTAACCCCGCTGCGGGCGATCTCCGGAGCAAGCTTCATGGAGGCGCCATGCGGGGTGGCCAGGAAAACAACGTCCAATCCCTGGCCGGTGATGGACTCGCTGAACGTGAGGTCGACGTAGCCGCGCAGGGACGGGTGGGTGTCCGCCACCTGCTTTCCGGCCAAATGCCTGGAGGTTATCGCTTCCAGGGAAATCTTGGGATGGCGGCTGAGCAGACGCGCCAGCTCCCCGCCTATGTAACCGGAACCCCCGACCACAGCTGCCTTTATCATTCTGCTTCCTCGCCCGATATGGGAGTTTGCCGAATTAAGAGTTTGTTTATTAAGCATTATGCCCGAAACGAGACATTTTCATTCCGTAGAGGTGAAATTGGACATTAATCCAGCTTCAAGGCCTTCTACGACCTCGAAACGGTTAATAATTGCCAATAGCTATCCTCGCTCGGGCACTGTTATACTTTCCAGCCCGGCCAACCAGGAAAGGGAGACGTTTCCATGGTCGGTCACGAAGCGGGTCATGAGGTCTGGAAGCCCTATCATTCGGTCTGGCTTCTGCTCTTCGTCGCCTGGACGATGTGCTATCTGGACCGGGCCGTCACCGGTCCTGTGATCTCCTGGATGATCGCCAATCAAGTTGGTATGGTCTTCAGCGCCGGGGAGCCGCACGCCGTCGGTGGTCTGGTCGGTTCCATGTTCTTTGCTGGCTACATGCTGACCCAGTTCCCGGCGGGGTACCTAGGGGACACCTACGGAAGGCGCACCATGCTGGTGATCAGCACGGTCTGGGCGGGGATCGCCACCACCCTGAGCGGCGCGGTCCGGGGGCTCAGCGCCTTCGTGGCCCTACGAGTGCTGACCGGGTTGGGAGAAGGGGCCTATTACTCCAACGACCGCGCCCTGGTGGCCCAGGTCACACCGGCGGACAGGGTGGGAACTGGAATGGGAGTCGTGTTCGTAGGGCTCGCCGTGGGAATGACCGCGGCGACCGTTTCAGCACCTTGGTTGATCGAGATGGCCGCCGGGTTCATGGGACCGGCAGCGTGGTCCCTGCCCTTCCTCCTGTTCGGTCCTCCGACAGTGGTCGTGGGTCTGGTGATGCACCGGCGCCTTCCTCGTTCCCCATCTGATTCGTATCGCAAGGCCCTCCCCCGCCTTGTGGTCTTTTCGCTCCTCTTCCTCGTGGTGATAATGGGGTTCTACCTGCTCTCCATAACATTACGGCTTAGCGCCCTATGGCAGACCGCCTTAGTGCTTCTAGCGGCGATCGCCCTGGTGATCGTGATCTATGCCAGCATGGGGGCATCCAGCGCCCAGGTGCTGCGCGACCGCTCGCTCGTCATCCTGTATATCTCGTCAATCCCCATCCTCTTCACCCTGTGGTTCTTCGGGTTCTGGGCCCTCATGCTGGTCTCCGAATCCTCGGACCTGGGACTGAGCGGCGCGGCGATATATGCAGGGCTGTTCGGCCTAGCGAACGCCGCTGGCTATCCACTAGGCGGTCTGATCTGCGACCGTCTCCCGGACATCACCGGAAGGAAGCGCCTATACGCCTTGACCTGCCTGACGGTGGCGGCGCTGGTGGCAATGATGGTGCTCTCCATCCGCGCCCATGACCTGGCCTCCCTTGCCATCCTGCTCTTCCTGACTGGGGTGGTCTTCGCCTCCATGCAAACTGTGCACATGACCCTGACGGCCGATCTTTCCCCTCCTGACCTGCGGGGACAGTCCTTTGGGATGTGGAACCTGGTGGCCGAGTTCGGGGCCTTGCTCTCGCCGGTGGTGTGCGGCTACCTGAGGGACGCCACCGGAAGCTGGGATTCCGCCATCCTCCTTACTGCGGCGATGCTGGTGGCGAGCGCCCTGCTGGTGCTGATGATACCGCGCTCTGTCCGATTCTGAACACTAGAATCGCGCAATGTCCCGCCTCCGCCACTTCAGATTAATATACATGGTCGCTTCATCGGCGCAGATTCACATGGTAGCTCGCGCTAAGAAGGTTCGTGACAAGGTGGTGCTGGCATACTCCGGCGGTCTGGACACGTCCGTGGCCATCCGGTGGTTGCAGCAGAATTACGATCTGGACGTCATCGCGGTAAGCATAAACGTCGGACAGCCCGGGGACCTGCAGGAGGCGGTCGACCGCGCGCTAAAGATCGGCGCGGTGCAGGCTTACGCTTTCGACGCGACGGAGGACTTCGTCAAGGACTACATCGGACCTTCCCTCAAGGCCAACGCGCTGTACATGGGAACATACCCTCTGGCGACCTCCATCGCCCGGCCGTTGATCGCCAAGATAATGGTGGACATCGCCAAGAAGGAGGGCGCCAAGTTCATCGCCCACGGCTGTACCGCCAAGGGCAACGACCAGGTGCGCTTCGACGTCAGCATTGCCGCCTTGGCCCCGGAGATAAAGATCATCGCCCCCATGAGGGAATGGGTCATGACCAGGGAGGATGAGATCGAGTACGCCAGGAAGAACGATGTGCCGATCAGGGTCAAGAAGGAGTGCCCGTACAGCACCGACGAGAACATCTGGGGGCGCAGCTGCGAGTGCGGCATCCTGGAGGACGCCATGGCCGAGCCGCCGAAGGACGCCTACGAGTGGACGGTGGACCCGGCGGACGCTCCCGACAAGCCCGAGTATGTTGATATCCACTTTAAGAAGGGGCTGCCGGTCGGGATCAACAAGAGCAGGAAGATGTCCATGACCGACATCGTCAAGAAGCTCAACCAGCTGGGCGGCAAGCACGGCTGCGGACGCATCGACCACATCGAGGACCGCCTGGTCGGCATCAAGTCCCGCGAGATATACGAGTCGCCGGCGGCCATGATCCTGATAAACGCGCACAAGGACCTGGAGAAGATGGTCCTGACCAAGGACGTGTTCAGCTACAAGCGCGGCATCGAGCAGCGCTTCTCCGAGCTGGCCTACGACGGACTGTGGTTCTCCCCGCTGATGGAGGCCCTGACCGCCTTCATCGACAAGACCCAGGAGTTCATCGACGGGACCGTAAGGGTCAAGCTCTACAAAGGCAGTGCCACCATAGTCGGGCGGTCGTCACCGTATTCGCTGTACGATACGGGACTGGCAACCTACGCCGAGGGTGACCAGTTCAACCACAAGTCCGCGGAGGGCTTCATCTACGTCTGGGGCCTTCCGTTGCGCAGCGTGGCGAAGGCCCAGAAGAAGTGATCCGTATGGCCGAGAAGCAGCTGTGGTCCGGTCGTTTCGCCGAGGGCCCCTCCGAGATGACCCTCTCTTTCACCTCCTCCCTGTCGGTGGACACCAGGCTGGCCTGGTATGACATCGCCGGGTCCTTGGCCCACGCCAGGATGCTCGGGGAGACGGGAATGATCGGGAAGGACGAATCGGAGGTGCTGACGGACGGACTTAAACAGCTGCTGATCGACCTGGAATCGGGGGAGCTGGAATTCTCCCCGGAGCTGGAGGACGTGCACACCAACGTGGAGCATATCCTGACGCAAAGGGTCGGGGAGGCCGGGAAACGCCTGCACACCGCCCGCAGTCGGAACGACCAGGTGTCCACCGACTTCCGGATGTTCGTCAGGGACGCCATACTGGAGATCGTGTCCCTTCTCCTGGAGGTGCAGGAGGAGCTGATAGGACGGGCGGAGCAGGAGACCGACACCATCATGCCCGGTTTCACCCACCTGCAGCACGCCCAGCCGGTATCACTGGGATTCCATCTCATGGCTCATGCGTTCCGCCTGCAGCGGGACGCCGAGAGGTTCCTGGACGCTTACAAGCGCCTGAACCAATGCCCTTTGGGCGCCGGTGCATTGGCCGGAACGGGGCATCCGGTGGACCGGGAGCTCACCTCCACGCTGCTCGGTTTCGACCGCCCGACCGACAACGCCATGGACACCGTCAGCGATCGGGACTTCGCTTTGGAGTTTGCCTACGACTGCGCCCAGACCATGGTGCACCTGAGCAGCATGGGCGGGGAGCTGGTGCTGTGGACGTCCCCGGAGTTCCGCTTCGCGGAGATGCCGGACGCCTTCGCCACCGGAAGCTCGATCATGCCGCAGAAGAAGAACCCGGACGTGGCCGAGCTGGTTCGCGGACGCAGTTCCATAGCCATAGGGAACCTGATGCAGCTGCTGACGGTGATGAAGGGGCTGCCGCTCAGCTACAACCGGGACATGCAGGAGGACAAGGGGTCGGTCTTCTCCAGCTACGAGACGCTGACCTCGTGCCTGTTCATGATCGGTCCCATGTACCGCGAGCTTAACTTCAACAGGGAACGCATGGCCAACGCCTGCGCGGACGGCTTCCTGAACGCCACCGACCTGGCCGACCACCTGGTCCAGAGGGGCATGCCCTTCCGCCAGGCGCACGAGGTTGTGGGGGCGGCGGTCCAATATTGCGTTAAGGAGAACAAGAGGCTCGAGGGATTGACCGTCAAGGAACTGAAGGGATTCTCCGAACTGCTGGATAAAAGTTCTTTGGGATACATATCCTTGGACGACTGCCTGCGCCGGCGCACCTCGGCCGGCGGCACCGCCCCGGAACGGGTGCGGGAGCAGATCGTCTCGGCCAAGGCCATAATGGAATCGCACCGCTCGGAATGCGAGGGCGAGATAGCTCGTCTGGACGAAGTTTGGGAAGAGCTCAGGAAGTAGCTCAGCTTTCCAGGCAGGAGAGGGTGTTCCACTCCAGCTCGTGGTCCAGGCCGTTGCGGGTCAGCAGCTTGCTGATCTTCTCCGCCACGCGCACCACCTCGCCGCTCTTCGACGAGCCCTTCACGTAGAACTCCATGCGGTTGGTCGGGAAGATCAGGCGCATGCGTCCCTTGCGGTTGTAGCCTTCCGGCTTGCGGTTGGCCTCGAGGTCCATCTGGTTCAGGTGGATGAACATCTGCATGATCTCCGGGTCCTCGGGGACCTGGTCCGTCTCTTCCAAGAATAATTTGAGCAACTCGGGGAATATCTCCGCCAGTTCCTGGTATTCCGTGCGGTCGTTCAGCACCAAGTGCCCACTGCTCGCTTTCATCGGGTTTTTTGAACAGCGGCCCTCGATATATAATGTTTGTCGGTGACCTAGGCCTCACCGTCCTCTGCTACAATTATTAGGAAGGGGTGCCTTACACCAACTATGGCGATCATCCTCACTGTCGCGGGCTCCGATTCCGTGGGAGGAGCGGGCGTGGAGGCCGATATCAAGGCCATCTCCTCGATGGGCGCTCACGCCGTCGTCGCTCTCACCGCGGTCACCGCCCAGAACACCTCCCGGCTGCGGGACATCTTTCCCCTGCCGCCGGAGCAGGTCACCGCCCAGATCACCGCGGTGGCCGAGGACGCCTGCATCTCCGCGGTCAAGACGGGAATGCTATTCTCGCCCAGGACGGTCCGGGCGGTGGCCTCCCTGCTCACCGAGATCAAGGTCCCGCTGGTCGTGGACCCGGTGCTCTTCGCCGGCGTCGGGGCCTCATTGCACAAGGAAGGCCTGGCTGAATCGCTGGCCAAGGACCTGTTCCCCCTGGCCACGGTTGTCACGCCCAACCGGGAGGAGGCGGAGACCCTTTGGGGGAGGAGGATAATCGACGATGCCTCACTGGAGGAGGCGGGGAACGCTTTGCTGGACCTGGGCCCTCAGGCGGTGCTGCTCAAGGGCGGACACCTGGAAGGGAACATGGCGAGGGACATGCTCTTCACCGCCGAGGGCGTGCTGGAGATGGTCTCGCCCCGCCTGGACCGCAAGGTGCACGGGGCCGGCTGCACCCTCTCTTCCTTCATAGCCACCGGCCTTGGCCTGGGGATGGAACCGCGAGAGGCTGTCCAGGAGGCCAAGCGTCGCATCTACGACTCGATCGCCATGGCCTTGCCGGTGGGAAAAGGGATGCTGGCCATCAACCCAATGGCCACTTTGTATAAGGAGGCCATGCGGGCCAGGGTCACCGAGGAGGTGCGTTCGGCGGTGGAGATGATCGAACAGCGCCTGCCCCCCGAGCTGGTCCCGGAGGTCGGGATGAACCTGGCCTACGCCCTGCCATACCCACAGGGATACCGGGAGATATGCGGCGTGCAGGGCCGGCTGGTAAGGGTCGGCGATGACATCCGTAGAGCGGGCGAGGTCAGGTTCGGAGGGAGCCGGCACATCGCCCGGGTGGTGATGGCGGCGGCCTCCGCCGACCCAGAGGTCCGCTGTGTCATGAACCTGCGATTCTCGGAGGAGACCCTGGCGGACCTGGTGTCCTTCGGCCTGGACATAGGGTGCTTCGACCGGGGGGAGGAACCGGAGAGCGTATCGTCCATGGAGTGGGGCACATCGCAGGCGATATTGGGATGCGGTCATGTGCCTGATGTCATATTCGACCGCGGGGGAATGGGGAAGGAGCCGATGATCAGGGTGCTCGGACGGGACCCGGAGGAGGTCCTGGGCAAGATCGCCGGGCTCATGAAGTGAGGAGAGGCCGTGAAGATCGCCATGTTCACCGACTCGTACCTGCCCACCCGCGACGGGGTGGTGACCTCCCTGCTGCTGACCAAGCGGGAGCTGGAGCGGATGGGGCATACCGTCTACGTCCTGGCTCCGGACCCGGCCGACCCGTCGCAGAGGGAGGAGGGCGTCTTCTATTTCCGCTCCATCGGTTTCCAGCAGTACTCCGGGTACCGCATACCGATGTTCCCGACTGATAAGTGCCATATCCTCGCCCAACTGGACGTGGACGTCATTCACGTCCATGGCCTGATGTTCCAGGCGGTGCGGGCCATGCTGGCCGGCCGCGGGCTGAGGAAGCCGGTGGTGCTGACCTTCCACACCATGGTCACCGAGGCGGCCAAGTTCTACAACTTCACCCCCTTCCCGGAATGGGTTATCCAGCTGACCATGTGGACGTATCTCCGCACCATCCTGAACCGAGCGGAAGTGGTGATAGCTCCCACCCTGGCCATCAAGAACGAGATCAAACGCTACGCGCCGCACATCAAGCGCTTCGAGGTCATCCCTACCGGGGTGGACCTCGACCGCTTCAACCCCCGCCTGGACGGGAGCGAGGTCCGTAAGCGATACGGACTGGAAGGCAAGAAGGTGATACTTCACCTGGGCCGCATCGCCTGGGAGAAGAACATCGAGCTGGTCCTCCGCGGCTTCTGCATGCTCAGCAAGCAGGAGCCGGAGGCCCGCCTAGTACTGGTCGGCGAGGGTCCGGCCAAGGAGCACCTGATCAAGCTGGCCGCTGAGCTCGGCGTGGCCGACAAGGTGATATTCACCGGTTTCGTGCCTGATTCGGACCTGCCGCAGTTCTACGCCGCCTGCGACGTTCTGACGCTGGCCAGCAAGTTCGAGACCCAGGGGCTGGTGATACTGGAGGCCATGGCCGTCGGGATACCGGTCAGCGGCATCCGCTACCGGGCGGTGGCCGAACTGATACGGGAGGGGGAGAACGGAGAGCTGTTCGAGGAGACCCCTTACAGCTGGTCGCAGGCCACCGGCCGTTTGTTAAAAGATCCGAAGATGTATCGGGAGGGAGCCCTGGCCAAAGCCCGCGAATATTCCGCCGGGCAATGGGCCACTCGCCTGCTGGACATCTACCAGTACGCCATCGAGTCCAAGGCTGGCCGGGTCAACAACAAAGTTTTTTTAAAGCACTAGCCCTTGGGAGATGGGATGTTCTCCGTCGGCGAGGCCTTCTACACCCTGTTCTCACCCCTGGGCCTGGCCGGCTGGTTGCTCTGCACCTTTTTACTTTTCTACATCGACGCCATCGTGTTCCCGACGCTTCCTGAGCTGTTCGTGGTCCTGTTCTTCATCGCCGGATACGGGACCATGCCCGACTGGGCCCTGTGGTCCCTGTTCGTGCTGATCATCGCCATCGCCGAAGTGCTGGGACTGACCACCCTTTATCTGGTGGTCAAGCGGTTGAAGGTCCCGCCCAAGATATCCGACGTGGTCGACCGCTATCGCCGCTTCCTGCTGCTGCAGGACGAGCGGATGATACTGCTCAACCGCATAGCGCCCATCCTGCCCTTCACCGGCGCTTTCGTCGCCCTGTCCGGATGGTCCTATAGGAGGTCGTTGTTCTATCTGGTGCTGGGAGGCACCTTGAAGTACGGGCTGATACTGGCCGCCAGCAATTACTTCCTGATCTACATGGAGAAGGGCATGGCCGCCGACGTCACCCTGGTCATGGTGGCAGCGATAATTGTCCTCAGCTTCATCGCCTCCACCTACCGCAAGCGCAGGGCGGAGAAGCAGGGCGAAGATAGCTTGAAGCAATAAAAGAAAGGGATGATGTTGGGGTTTGAGGATCACTCGACGATGCTCACTATGGTGATGGTGAACACCAGGGACTTGCCCAGCAGCTCGGTGTTGTAGTTGCGCACCGCGGTGCCGCTATCCTCGTCCACATCGATGATGAAGAAGGTGCTGGTGCCGTCCGATCCCTTGATCATGTCGCTGTCCTCGTCGTCAAGCTGGTGCTCGACGGTAACCAGGTTGGCGTTGCTGTCCATTCCGGTCACCTTGACGTCCCAGCCCACGCTTCCGACGCCATAGATGTGATAGAGCGCGTTCAGGGTGGGAACGTTCTTGACGGTCACCCGGTCGGCCTGAGTGTCGTACTCGTATACGGTGGCCTCCCATCCATAGAGGGGATCGTAGACGGTCAATCCCTGGGTGGCGTCCACGCCGTACTCGGCCTTGAAGGAACTGGCATTGAAGGTCAGCAGCAGCGGCACGGTCTCGGTCAGCTGGAAGGTGACCAGCTTGGAGGGGTCCATGTCACCGTACGCTTCGTCGGGAGTCAGGGTGACGGTCTTGCTCTCCCCTATCTTCATTCCAACCACTGCCGCATCGAAACCGGTGATCATCTTTCCCGCCCCGACCTCGAAGCTCAGCGGAGTGTAGGAGGAATTGCTGCGCTTGGCGAAGGACAGGGACTTGGGATAAGCGGCGTCATCGTTGGCCACCGATAGCAGGGAGGTGTCGAAAACCCTTCCATCCAGCAGCTTGCCGATGTAGTTCACCTTTATGGTCTGCCCGACGGCGACCACATCACTGGAGCCTTCCTCGGACTGTTCTCCCTGGTAGATCAGTATGACGACCGTGCTGGCGCTAACCATCAGGACGGCGATCAGAACGATGAGCAGGACGTTCACGGCGGCCGTGACATCCCTGGATAGCCTCAATGACCTCATAAAGATGCGAATCAGGCAAACCTTTTCTTGAATTTAAACATTGCTTATGCGAGAGGACCGGCGAGGGGATGCTGGCCATGCCATCGCTCCGGAATCGCTTATTTATACACGTGGACCATTACCAAACACACCCTATCAGGCGATAAGATGAGGACTCTCTACATACACGCCGATTTCATGGAGTTCGAGGTTAAGAAGCCCACCCCGTTGGCCGAGGCCATCACCGACCAGGAGAAGACCGGCCGGATGGACGAGGTGCTGGTGGCCTTCATCACCGTCGAGAAGAACGACCAGGACAAGATGGAGGCGGTGGCCTCCCAGGCCTCGGCGGACATAATCGAAACGGCCAAGAAGGTCGGCGCCGAGCGCATCATGCTCTATCCGTACGCGCATCTCAGCGCGGAACTGTCAGACGCCGAGACCGGCAAGAAGGTGCTCAGGGAGATGGAGCGCCTGGTCTCGGAGGACGGATGGCAGGTGCACCGGGCTCCCTTCGGATGGTACAAGGCCTTCAAGATAAGCTGCAAGGGACATCCCCTCTCGGAGCTGTCCAGGGAGATCGAGGGCGAGGAGACCGCCCCGGCCCCCAAGGGCGAGGAGCGCTTCATCGTGCTGCTACCGGACGGAAGCGAGGTCAGCCCCCTCGACTTCAAGAAGGGCACCGAGTGCTTCCAGATCATGTTGGCCAAGGAGGCCCTTAAGAAGGACTGGCCCTCCACCGGCGAGGTCAAGTACACCCGCCTGTGCAAGAAGTTCGGCATCAACTGGGAATCCATGAGCGATTCCGGCCATATGTGCTTCTCCCCCAAAGGGGCGCTGATGTTCGACCTGGTCGCGGACTACTCATCCCGCATAGTAAACGACATGACACTTCCCGTGTACACGGTCCGCGGGACCAACATGTTCAGCCTGGACGAGGGGCCGGTGGCCGAGCACGCCAAGCTGTTCGGTGATCGTTTGTACGTGATCAAGGGCGAGAAGCGCGACTTCGTGATGAGGTATGCCGCCTGCCACCAGCAGTTCGCCATGATGCGCCTCTGGAACATCAGCTACAAAACGCTGCCGTTCGGCGCCTTCGAGGTGGCCGATTCGTATCGCCTGGAGCAGTCAGGGGAGACCATGTTGTGCTTCCGCACCAGGCGCATGAACATGCCCGACCTGCACGTGGTCTGCAAGGACATCCCGGAGTCCGAGGACTGGTTCACCCGCCTGGACGAGCGCATTTACAAGGAAGCCAACGACCTCGGGCGGGACTACGAGATGCTGGTCAACTTCTCCTCCTGGGAGGCGTACCAGAACCACAAGGAGATGCTGATGGGCATCGTGCGCAAGCACAACAAGCCGGCCCTGCTGCACTTCTACCCCGAGGGCATCAACTACTACTGGACGGTCAACATCGAATACCACATCCTGGACGATCTGAAGCGCGCCAGGGAGATCGGCACGGTGCAGATCGACGTGGGCAACGCCCAGCGCTTCGGGATCACCTACACTGACGAATCCGGGAAGAAGATCTTCCCGGTGATACTGCACACCGCCGTGATCGGAACGGTGGAACGTTACCTTTACATGCTCTTCGACACCGCGGTGGGGATGGAGACCCAGGGCAAGCTGGGAACGCTGCCTACCTGGGTATTGCCCGAGCAGGTACGCTTCATGAACGTCTCCGAAACGCATCTGGAGAAGGCCAAGGAGCTGGCGGATAAAGTGCGTAAGGCCCAGATACGCGTAGGACTGGACGACCGTTCCGAGACCGTCGGCAAGAAGGTCAGGGAGGCCAAGCAGGACTGGGTCGGCTACGCCATCGTCATCGGTGACAAGGAGATGACCTCCGATGTTCTGACGGTGTACGACCGCTCTCAGAACAAGAACGTGGAGATGACGGCGGAACAGCTCATCGAGAAGGTGCGGGGCGAGATAGGCGACATGCCGTTCCGTCCCATGTACCTTCCCAGCGAGCTCAGCCGGCGCGTGGACATGTGAGGTCGTAAGGTGCGGATAGTCGAGGTAAACGCCTTCCACTACCCTTTCATCGGCGGCATAGAGAACCGCCTGCACCACATCTGCCGGAGACTGGGGAAGGAGCACGAGGTGTTCGTCCTCACCAGCCGCCTTCCGGGAACGGCGGAGAGGGAGGAGATGGACGGCTATACCGTCATCCGCCTGCCCTCCAGGTACCTCAACATCTACAATCCCCCTTACGTGCGCATCTCTAAGGTGCGCGAAGCCTTGGATGAACTTAAACCGGACATCGTGGACCTCCACTACCGCTGGTCCGGTTCGCTGATCAAAGGTGTTCTGGGATATCAAGGCCCGAAGGTGTACACCTGCCACAACACCCTGGGGGAGGGCGTCGGCCTCACGCACTACGCCAGTGAGCTGAACGACCGAATGTTCCTGCGGCACCTGGACAAGTTCGACCGGGTGGTCTGCGTCTCCGATTACATGAAGAAGGATGTAGCCGCCCGCGGTTTCTCCGAGGACCGGCTGCAGACCATCTACAACGGGGTGGAGATCCCGGAAGCGCCTTGCAGGGACGGCGATTACCTGCTGTCCCTGGGAAGGCTGGTGAGGCTGAAGGGACTGGATGCCCTCATACGAGCTATGCAGAACACCAAGTGCCAGCTGCGCATATGCGGCGAAGGTCCGGAGCGCCGTGACCTGGAGAGGCTCTCGCAGCGTTTGGGACTCACCGACCGCATCGACTTCATGGGCTGGATAAGCGAGGAGGAGAAGCACCGCATGCTGTGCGAGTGCCGCATGTTCGTGATCCCCTCGGTGCACGAGGCCTACGGCATGGTCGCGGCCGAAGCGATGTCCTACGGGAAGCCGGTCATCGCCTCCAACACCGGCGGCCTTCCGGAAGTGGTAGGCGACGCCGGGATGCTCATACCGCCCCAGGACGAGAAGGCCCTGGCAGAGGCCATCAACGCCCTGGACGGTGACGCCGAGAAGCGTCTGGCCATGGGCAGGGCGGCCAGGGAAAGGATGAAGGCGTTCAGCTGGGACGAGATGGCCAGGCGCACCGGCGTTCTTTATTCTGAACTGGTCAGCGTCAGGTGACCACGCTCTCGGTGACCAGGACGGCGTATGTGCTTATGGGGTCCAGCCGTACCACGATGTCACTGAACTCCGCGTCCAGCACATGTCCCCCGTGATTAAGGTCCTCGCTGAGGAAGTGCATATGGAAGCCGGGCACGTTGATCTCCCCGAGCCCGTCGGAGATGTAGTAGCCGATCATGGTTCCGCGGACATTCTCCAGGCGCATAGTGGTCTGGTTCGCTACGACATCCACCAGCGGCGGGTACGGCTCCTGCTGCCCAGGCACGCTGCGGATGGTGATCGAATCGAACTCCGCCTCGATCATGACGGCGTAGACGAGCTTCTCCTGAAGGATGTCGTCCAGCAGGTCCTTGAAGGCCGAGTAGTTCAATTCCTCGGTCAGGATATGCGTTTCCATCACGTCGAAATAGGTCAGCATGGCGAAGGGTATCAGGGCTCCCGCGGGAACCTCCATGGGGACCAGGTCCGTGCCGGCCCGGTAAGCGACCCCGTCCAGCACCATCATCTCCCCGTCTATCCCCTCCACCGTGCCGATGCCGAAATCCCCATGCTCAAGCAGCCTGTCGATGGATATCATGCCCCCGTAACCGCCACCGCTGAGACGGCCGTAGGTCGAGACCTGATAGTACGAATCCCTGTCAATCTCCGCCGAGGCCTCCCCCGGCGCCATCCAGTATCCCACCATTCCGCTGGACATGACCAGGATGACCACTCCCAGTGCGTATGCCCAACTCCCCGCTTTGGCCATGCCTAAGCAATATTTTTCAAAATATATAAAATAAGGGAAGCGGTTTGAAATTCACGCCCATCACTTCAAGGCGTGGATGGCGGAGACCACCGCGTCGCCCATCTGCTTGGTGGTGGCCTTGCCGCCTAGGTCCTGGGTGTAGACGTTCTTATCGAAGGCTCCCCTGACGCCCTTGAAGATGACCTCGCCCAGGTCCCTGCGGCCCAGGTTGTCCATCATCATCTTCGCGGCGAGTATCGTAGCCACCGGGTTGATGCGGTCCATGCCCTTGTACTTGGGAGCGGAGCCGTGCACCGGCTCGAACATGGAGAGGCCCTGGGGGTTGATGTTGCCGCCCGGCGCCAGCCCGAGCCCTCCGGTCACCTCGGCCAGCAGATCGGTGATGATGTCGCCGAACATGTTGGGTACCGCGATCACGCGGAACTTGTCCGGATTTTTAACCAGGGCCATGGTCATGGCGTCGACGTACATGTAGCCGCGCTCCTTTCCGGCCCGCTTGCACTTCTCGTCCCAGACCTCCCTCCACAGGGAGTAGATATTGCTGCACACGTTGGCCTTGTCCACCACTGTGATGTAGTTCTCCCCGATGAGGTTGGAGAAGTTGATGACGTGGTCCGCGAACCTCTCGATGTTCTTGCGGGACATCATGCCGATCTCGAAGGCGAAGTCGTCCGCGGCATCGGCGTTGGCGTCCAGCCGGACCTTCATGTCGTACAGCTGGCGTTTTACGCGCAGGTCCAAGGTCCCCTTGCCATTGGTGACCCTGCCCCCGGCCCCGATGTAGTAGTCCTCGGTGTTCTCCCTGAACACGTCGATGTTGAAATCGACGTCCCTCTTCAATCGCCCGAAGGGCTTCCAGAGAGGCGCCGGCCGGTGGTTGATGTACTGGTCGAAGCTGAATCTGAGCGCCAGAAGGATACCCTTCTCCAGGACGCCCGGCTTCACCCGGTCGTCGCCTATCGCGCCCAGGAATATACTGTCGAACTTGCGCAGCTTCGCGAGATCATCGTCCGTCACCAGGGCTCCGGTCCTCAGGTACCGTTCGGAGTTGATGTCGAACTCCTGGAAGTCGAACTTCACCGAGTAGTTCTCGGAAAGGGCGTTCAGAACCTTCAGGCCCTCGGCCACGACCTCTGGGCCGATGCCGTCCCCCGGCAGTACCGCTATCTTGTGCATCTCTTCTCCTCCTTGATCTTGGCCATGAGGCCGCCCTTGTCCATGAGCTCCTGGACGAACTTCGGGAAGGGGGCGAACTTCCACTCCCTCCCCTTGGTCTGGTTGATGATGACCCCCTTGGCGAGGTCCACCGACAGCACGTCGCCGTCGTCCGCCTCCACCTTGCACTCCACCGGAAGCAGACCGGTGTTGATGCAGTTGCGGTAGAAGATCCTGGCATAGCTCTCCGCCACCACGCAGGATATTCCCATCTGCAGCAGCGCGCGCGGCGCGTGCTCCCGGCTGGACCCGCAGCCGAAGTTGCGCCCGGCCACGATGACATCGCCCTTTTGGACCTGCTTGGCCATCTCCGGCCTGACCTTCTCGAAGGCGAACGTTCCCAGCTTATCGTTGTTGTCGCTGGTCAGCCGTTCAGCGGGTATTATCTGATCGGTGTCCACGTGGTCACCGAAGCGCCACACCTTTCCCTTGACGCCCTTCATTGCACCGCCTCCAGGTCCCGCGGGTCGGTTATGCGCCCGGTGATGGCGGACGCGGCCACCACGGCCGGCCCGGCCAGGTAGACCTCGGAATCCCGATGGCCCATCCGGCCTATGAAATTGCGGTTGGTGCTGCTGACGCATCTTTCGCCGGGAGCGAGTATTCCCATGTGCCCGCCCAGGCATGCTCCGCACGTCGGTCCGGAGACGAAGGCCCCGGCCTTGGAGAACTGTGTCAGCAGACCTTCGGTCATGGCCTGCTCGAAGACCTTGACGGAGGCGGGCACGACCACCATGCGCACGTCCCTGTGCACCTTCCGTCCGCGCATTATCTCCGCCGCCAGGCGCAGGTCCTCGATGCGGCCGTTGGTGCACGATCCCAGGTACGCCTGGTCTATCTGGACCTTGACGTCCCGAGCCACCTTCCCATTGGACGGCAGGTGCGGCAGGGCGACCATGCTCTCCAGCGATGAAAGGTCGTACTCCATGGTCCGCTCGTAGGAAGCGCCATCGTCCGGAAGGGTGGCGTTGAAGCCTTCCTTACGAACGGTCTTCATGTAGGCGACCGTGGCAGCGTCGCAGGGGAATATGCCTGCCTTGCCGCCGGCCTCGATGGCCATGTTGGATACGGAAAGACGGTCGGAGACGGTAAGCGACGAAACGCCGGTGCCCCCGAACTCCAACGCCTTGTATGTAGCGCCGTCGACGCCGATGTCGCTGATGAGCTTGAGCACCAGGTCCTTGCCTCCGACATACTTGGACGGCCGTCCCTTGAGCAGGACCCGTATGGAACCGGGGACCTTGAACCACAGCTGGCCGGTGGCGAACACCGCCGCCGCCTCCGAGCTCCCGACGCCGGTGGCGAAGGCGTTCACCCCGCCGTAGGTGCAGGTGTGGGAGTCCGCACCGACCACCAGGGCGCCGGGGTAAGCGAAGCCGTTGTCCAGCATGACCTGGTGGCATACGCCCCCGCGGCCGACCTCGAAGTAGTTCTTGATGCCCCAGCGCTTGGCGAAGTCCCTCATCTCCTTGGCCTGCTTGGCGGACGCCACGTCCTTGTTGGGCACGAAGTGGTCCGGCACCAGCACTATCTTGTCGCGCACCGGCTCGCACTCCAGGGCCTCGAACTCCTGGAAGGCCAGAGGCCCGGTCACGTCGTTGACCATGACGTAATCCACGTCCGCCTCCACGATGTCCCCCGCCTTGGAGTCCGTTCTGGACTTCAACGACAGTATCTTCTCTGATATGGTCTTGGGATCTGTTCTCATCTGTTCACCTTAGGACCTTTGCCTGGCCAGCAGGCGGTCGATCGCCGCCATCGCGGCATCCACGCTGGTGAGCACGATGTCCGAGCCGATGCTCTTGCCCACCGACATCACCTTCTGGTCTCCGTTCATCCTGAGCTTGACGGTCACCTCGCACAGGGCGTCGCTGCCGCCGGTAATGGCGTTCAGGCGATACTCGACCAGCGAGATGTTCTCGCTTACCGCCGTACGTATGGCGTTCAGCGCGGCGTCCACCGGCCCGATGCCGACGTCGGACGACCGCACCGGCTTGCCGTCGATCTCGATGACCACGGTCGATGTGGGGGTGATGTTCATCCCGGTGAACACCGTGAACTCCTTTAGCTTTACGTGCCGGTGCTCCTTGTCCACCTGGCCCTGTATGTGCAGGGCCAGCGCCACCAGCTCGGCGTCGTCCACCTCCTTGCCGCTCTCGGCCAGGGTCTTTATCTTGCCGACCACCGTGGAGAGCATCTCGTCGGGAAGGCAGATACCGTACTCGCTCAGCTTCTCCTTCACGGAATGGGCGCCGGTATGCTTGCCCATGACTATGTTGCGCTGCATCCCCACCAGCTCGGGCGAGAGCGCCTCATAGGTGGAGGGGTCCTTGAGCACGCCGTGCACGTGAATGCCGGATTCGTGAGCGAAGGCGTTGTTGCCGACGATGGCCTTGGTGTCCGGGATCGGCACGCCGGTCATGCGGGCCACGGCGCGGGAGGTCATCCCCAGCTTCCTGGTCTCTATGTTGGTGCGCACGTTCATGAAGGCCAGCAGGCCCATCACCACTTCCTCGAGGGCGGCGTTGCCCGCCCGTTCCCCGAGCCCGTTCACGCAGACGTGCACCTGACGGGCGCCCTTGCGCACCGCCGCCAGGGAATTCGCCACCGCCAGACCGAAGTCGTCGTGGCAATGGATGGACAGGGGGACCTTGGTCACCTTCATGACCTCGGACACCAGGTATTCCGTGGCCGCCGGGGACATGGTGCCGACGGTGTCCGGCAGGTTTATCTTGTGCACGCCGGCCTCCTGGACCGCCACATGCATCTCCTTCAGGAAGTCCAGCTCTGTACGGGTGCCGTCCTCGCAGGAGAACTCCACGATCACGCCGCGCGAGCGGGCGTACTCCACGGAATCCACCGCCCGGGCCTTGACCTGCTCTCTGGTCATCTTGAGCTTGTTCTTCATATGCCCTTCCGAGGTGGCGATGAAGGTGTGGACGTAATTTACGCCGTTGTCGACCGCGGAATCGATGTCCTCCCTGGAGCAGCGGGCCAGCCCGCATACCTTGGCCCTCAGCCCGAGTGAGCTGATCTTGCGGATGGCCTCCTGCTCACCCTTGGAGGTGCGGGGGAAGCCCGCCTCGATGACGTCCACGCCGAGATCGTCCAGCAGCTGCGCTATCCGGACCTTGTCATCCATGGAAAGGGCCACGCCGGGGGTCTGCTCGCCATCGCGCAGGGTGGTGTCCAGTATCTCCACCCGGTCAGGCGTGCAGGGGTCCAAGGCCAAGCGGTTGAAGTGACTGGTGAATATCCTGTCCGCCTCTTGCCCGCCACGGGCGCTGTAGTCCTGACTGTACGACGATCGAAGTTCGGTCATGATAACCAACTCTCACATCCAAGGTCGTAGCGATGAGCCGATTTAAGCACGCAAAAGACCGTGTCCTGCCACGATAATGATGCTCATCGTCATACCTCGTATGTAGGTGAGGGAAACTAGAAGCGTATTATATAATCATTGCTAAGGCCTGACACGGCTCAGACGCCGCGCCTCTCCCCCCAGATCAGCTTGTGCAGCTGCGGCAGCACCCGCACCTCCAGACGATGATCGAGAACGAACTTCACCGCCGGAGCCAGCGTGAGACCGCCCACCGGGGTGAAGATCACTGGACATTCGGGTTCGAACTTGCGCAGGACCTCCTCCGCCCTCTCCAGGTCGTCCCGGTCCGCCACCACGAACTTGAGCTGGTCCTTGGGCCGCAGATGCTTCAGGTTCTCCACTAGCATACGGTCCTCCATTCCGGACGAGGGGCATTTGTAGTCCATGCTGACCATCAGTCCCGGATGGTCCGGGAGGCCGGCGATGGGGAGGGAACCGTTGGTCTCCAGGGAGATCTGCTTTCCCGATTCCAGAAGCCGGGAGATCAGTTCGGGGGTCTCATCATGCCACAGAGGCTCGCCGCCCGTCAAGCACACATGCCGGGTGCGGTAGCCGTTCACTCCCGCCAGAACCTCGTCCACGGACATCTCCGAACCGCCCTCCTCGGCGTAGCGCGTATCGCACCAGCGGCAGTCCAGATTGCAGCCGCTCAGGCGGACGAACACCGTGGGCAGGCCCATGGTCCTGCCTTCGCCCTGGATGGAGAGGAACATCTCGTTTACGAGCATCCTCAGTCCTCGTAGGGCACGGGGTCCTTGACCCCGGCCTCCTTGAATCCTTTCAGCCGGAGCACGCAGGAATCGCAGTGGCCGCATGCCTTTTCCCCGCCGCGGTAGCAGCTCCAGGTGAGGTGCAGGGGGGCCTCGAGCTTCATGCCCATCTTCACGATCTCCGCCTTGGTCTTCTTCAGTATGGGGTGCTCTATGCGCACGGGGTGGCCTAGAACGCCCCTCTTCGTTCCGACCTCCAGCATGTCCTCGAAGGCCTGGAAGAACTCGGGGCGGCAGTCGGGATAGCCGCTGTAATCTATGGCGTTTGCTCCAATAAAGACCGCGCTGGCGTCGACAGATTCGGCCAGGCCGGCCGCCAGGCTGAGGAACACGATGTTCCTGGCTGGAACATACGTTTCCGGGATGTCGTACCCGATCTCCTCCGGCTTGCGGTCAGGAACGGGAATGGACTCGTCGGTGAGGGCGCTGCGGAACCCGGTGAGCGGGAACTCCATGATGGTGTGCGGCACCTTATAATGCGCCGCGACGGCCTTGGCGGCCTCCAGCTCCCTCTTGTGCCTCTGCCCGTAGTTGATGGTGAGAGCGGTCACCTCGAACCCCTGATGGATGGCGTAGGCCAGAGTGACCGTCGAATCCAGGCCCCCGGACAACAGGCATATCGCCTTCATTTCCTGGCCCCCAGCTTCTTGCTCACCCATGCGCTCTGCCCCAGCTCCTCGTGGACCCCGACCTCCACCTCTTTGACGTTGGACGGGAAATCGACGTTCTGGAGGACCTTGCCCAAGATGTAATGGCACAGCTCCTCGGCGCTGCTCTCCTCGGTCGGCAGCAGGACGACGTCCTCCTTGGGAAGGGCGTACTTCTTTCCGTCGGCCTTGATGAAGACCTCCTCCCCCAAGACCAGAGTGATCTTCTTGGAGTTGGCCGGAACCAGTATGCGATGGTCCAGCTCCTCGGCGATGGCCCTCAGCTCCTTCTTGAGGGGGATGAAGTCCATGACCATGCCGTCCTTCCCCATTTCCCCGTGCAGCTTCAGGCTGACCACGTAGGTGTGCCCGTGCAGGCGCCCGCATTTCTTATGCCCGGCTATGAAATGGCAGGCCGAGAACCTTATCCCGGCGAACTCACCGTCGATCTCCAATCTCATGTTATCGCCCCTTCCCTATAGCCCCGGTACTCAATAATCATTTTCCCTGGTGGGCCAGGGCGGAGGCCAAGGCGATGGAGTCCGTATAGCACCTCTTGGCCCTCGAGGTGTCGATGAACACCCTGTCCAGGTTGAGGATCGGGGCTCCCATCGACACGCAGCCGTCCACCAGGTGCATGGTTCGGAAGATTATGTTGCCGCTGATGCCGTCCGGAGCTATCACCAGGTTCTTGGTGCGCACCGCATCCTCGATCAATATCTGGCAGTGTTCGACGTCATAGCCCTCCATCCGGCTGAGGCGCTCCACCTCCATGGCCTCGTGTATGCTCCGGTCCACCTCGGCGCTCCTCCCTATGTCGCCCATTCGGCCGCCGGAGAGCACCCCGGCCTGCATTGGTATGCCGATCTGGCGGAACAACTGGGCGGAGTACCGTACGAACTCCAGTTTCTGCTCCACGCCCCATCCTTCGTCGACGCCCACCGGCGCCAGGAAGAACATGCGACCGCCCTTGGGCTGCATCAATGCCGCCCTCAGAAGATTGACCAGGGAGAACTGGACCTTGACCTCGGCCATGGTCTGGTTCGCGCTGAGGTCGCCGCGCACCGCCGCGTCCACCTCGCCGTTCCGCAGTGCGGCGACCATCCGTTCCGCGGAATCGAAGGTGACCACCTTGGCGTAACCGTGCCTCTCCGCGTCGCGAGCGCTCTTCAGGACCTTGCGGGAATCCTCCCCCAGGCCGATGCCCACCGTGGCGTGGTTGGCCGCGGCCCTTTGGAATATGTGCTCGGGGGTCAGCATGCAAGGGTGATTCGCCCCAACCGATATATTAGCTTCACCAGAACATCCTGATCGTGGTCAGGCCATCCTTCCGCTCAGCCGCACCTGGAACTCGGACTCGTCCTCGTAGCGGTAGATGTGCTTCGGCTTGAGCTGCCCCAGCGACCGTCCAGCCTTGGCCCGCTGATCTATCTCGGCCTGCACGTGGACGTAGGCCGAGGGCCTGGCCACTATTATCTGCAGCCGGTCCAGGTCCCTACCCATCTTCAACGTTCCCAGCAGGTCGTTGCATTCGTTGAGCAGTTTCCTTTCCACCAAGCGGCGGAAGGCCCCTTCGTCCTCTACCGGCCGCTCCGGGATGATCAGGAAGACCAGCCTCGACGGCCGGTCTCCGACATCGTACAGCTCCCACCACCTGACGTTGTCGGAACGCTGTAGCGCCTCCTGGATGTGCCTGGAGTATATCTTGCATCCAAGGTAGTTGCCGCTCTCGTCCTGGGCGTCGAAGTCCAGGGTGTCCACCGAACGGCCCATGACCTTGATGGAGGGAGATATGACCTGGCGTACGCCGTCCTCCAGCACGACCTCGGTCGAGCACAACGGATCGACCACCTCGACCTGGTCCCCGGTGGCATACCTGAGCAGGGGCAGGCATTCCCCGGGACGGCTGATGATGAGCTCCCCCGTCATTCCGGCCTTCCACTCCGTCCAGGGTATGGCCTGCAGAGGGGTCCTTTCCTTCTTGGACCTCTGCACCTCTCGGGGGTCGGCGATCTCGGCGATCACCCCCGGCAGGAACAGCTGTAGCCCTTTCTGACCAGGCGAGTACTGCGAGGCGATGAGGGGGCACTCCGTGCTTCCAAGCACGTCGTAGGCCTTCACGTTGGGATAATATTCCCTCAGGGAATCCAGATAGGGGCTGAGCGGCTCCGCGTAGGTTATGGCTATGCGTGCCGCCCGGACGTTGTCCCGGAGCCGGTCCAGGTCGATCCCGGCCAGCATAATGGCGGCGGTCAGTCTGGCCAGCGGCCCGGGCAGATGATAGTTGTTCTTGGCCGCCCGCTCGATCATGCTGCGGAAATAACCGTCCTCGTTGGCGATGCGCCCGATGACGTAGAAGAGCAGCGGAGTGCCGGCCATGAGGTCGAAGCGTTCGGACCGGGAGGCCTTGGCCACCGCCTTTCGCAGGTCGGTGTCCTGGGCTAGAAGGGTGGACAGGAGGTCGGCCTCCAGCACCTTGCTGGCGTTGTGAAGGGTAGGACCGGACACCAGGGGCTCCTCGCCGGCGATGCTCCAACCGATCATGCCCTTGCGCACCCCGATGAGGTAGCCGAACAGGGCGTAGCTGTTGGCCATGCGCTCGATGTCCTTGGCGCTGTAATAGACGCGCTTGGAGACCCCGGTGTAGCCGGAGGTGTGATAAAAACGGTCGGCGGGGACCAGCAGCGACCTTTCCAGGCCATGCGCCTTGAAGGCCTCGTCGATCCGGTCGTAGCCGATGGCGGGAAGCAACTGCAGTTCCTCCCAGGAACTTACGTCCGGCATGTCCTGCGCGTAGACCGGGGAGGCCCTGGCCCGTTCCACCTCCTTATTCAGGACATCAAGGTGCAGGCCCTCGAAATCCGCAGGGCGCTTGGATAGGAAAAGTTCGGTCTCGCCCTTCAGCGAAGACGGTCCGTTCGGCGATGTCCGCACGCCCATCCTCAACAGGTTGGATATATAAAACCTAGTCGGGGGTCTCCCCCTCCAATATCTGATCGAAACGGTAGTCGTCCATGCTGCGGAAGCCCAGCACCATCTCCATCTCCCAAGGGGTCAGCAGCGGAATGGGATAATGCGGCCCGTCGTCTATCGCCAGGCGGGGGCAGGCCGTGCTCACCGCCGCCTCCGCCCGATAAGGCAGGAGCGCCTCGGCCCGCACTTCATTGAGCTGAACGATGTTCGCCCGCATCCCTTTGCCGCGGAGCATGTCCCGGCACCTGACCGCCAGCTCATATCTCCTCTGGCCGGGCTTGTCGCAGAGCAGCACCAGCCAATCCCTGGCCGCCATGGCCTTGGCCATTGCCGCGTATCTCTGCCGGATGACCTTCTCCTTCGATCCGGAGATGTCGTCCACGATCCCGCGGTACGGATCGACGCACAGTACCGGGAGGCCAGTTCCCAGCGATACGGCGAGAGGGTGGAAGTAGCCGCTGCCCAGGAAGATGAACTGCTCCACCTCGCCCATGACGCTCAGGGCGGAGGTGACGTTGCATCCCAGCACCTGGCCTGACGAGGCGATGCGGGCATCTCCCCTGCCGATCAGGACGGTCCGGCCGGCGGACCGCAGGGCGCCCTGCACCGAAGGAAGGAGATGAACATGCTGGGCGGTGGCCACCAGCCCCACCTTGGCCTTGACCTTGTCCAGGTCCTTCATCAGGGCGTCCGCCGGATCGAAGTCCATGCGGACCTCCAAGAACACCGTGGGCACTTCCGGCGTGAGGTCGGGAATAGGCGCGTGGCCCACGTGGACCAGGAGGTCCAATCCCTTCAGCGACCTCAGGTCGCAGGCCCCGTAGCAGGGATCGCCCAGTATGATCACCTGGCAGCCGGTGGCCTCCTCCAGATGGTCGGCGAGGTCCCTGGCCCTGGTCTTCAGACCTTCGGGCATCTGCAGACCGACCAGCTTGGCCTTCCTTGAGCGGACCTCGGAGACCGCCCTTTCGATCTGCAGGTCCATACCTCACTCCCCGCCTTCGTCCGGTTTGGACGCGCTCTCGTTCTGGTCCTGAGCGGTCCGACCGTTGCGTTTGGCGTGGATCTCCATGTAGAAGGCGCCGATCGAGGCCAGGACCGTGGAGAGCAGGACGACCACCACGGTGACGCCCAGGATGGCCGTGGCGGTCTCGTTGATGAACACCAGCGGATATGAGAACGGGATCGAGGCCATCACCGCCGCCGCCAATCCCCGGGGCATCATGTAGAACAGCCCCATCTCGTCGCTGGCGTCGAGACCTATGTACCGGTCGGCCAGAAGCAATGAGATGTAACGGGCGATGAGCAGCCCGAAGAACACTATCAGCCCCAGCAGCAGGTACCAGGCGGTGAAGTGGATGGTGGTGATGACCAGACCAAGGTAGACGAAGAACACCGTGCGGATCAGGAAAGCGATCTCGTCGTGGAACCGCTTGACCTTGTCCCCCAGGGCGAACTGCTCGCCCTTCTGCCTGAGCACCTTCGATATCTCATCCCAGTTGCCGATGGTGAGCCCGAAGACCAGCACGGCGATGGCGCCTCCGCCGGCCTTGTCCACCAGGAAGTTGGTTACCGAGAACACGATCAGCATGGCGGCGATGGTTATCATGTAGGAGAAGGGCTGTCTGCTCAGTTTCTGCAGCATCTTGGTCCAGAGAATTCCGGATATTATCCCGATCATGGTGGAGACCATGAACGAGCTGACCAGCAGCTCCACGGCGTTCATGACGTCCGCCGTCTCCTGGCTCATGAAGACGATCAGCGAGGTGGCCACGACGATCACCAGCACGTCGGTGATGGCCGACTCCAGGGTCAGGACCATCTTGAGCTTGGTGGATATCCTCAGGGCGGAGATGATGGGGATGACGATGGCGCCGCTGGTGCCACCGACTATCGCCCCCAGCAGTAGACAGGTCTCCAGGTTCCAGTCGGTGAGGAAGGTGAGCACCAGGGCGGTGATGAGCATGGAGGCCACGAAGGCTATCACCGTTTGGACCAGGGATTTGCTGAACGACTTCACCACATCCCCGATGGCCAGGTCCATGCCGGCCTGGAACATGATTATGGCCAGGGCCGCCGCGGCCACATATGGGGTGAACGACTCGATCCCCTGGGCCGCCTCGGAGTTGATCAACCCGATGCCCCCCGGGCCGAGCGTTATTCCGAGCACCATGAGGATAAGGACGTCGGGCGCCTTGAAACGTCGGAACAGGTAGTTGGATATGAAACCCATGAAGATGACCGCCCCGGCGGCCAGGAAAAGCGTGTCCGCGTCCAAATCACACCTCGGAGTGTAAAAGGGTCATGGATAAATAATGGTTGCAGAAAAATGAGGAAGAATAAGGGATTTTAGGTTGGGGTTTCACTTCACCAGCTCAGCGCCCTTCTCCACTTCGATGAAGCAGGGGGTGGGCAGCTTCAGGGAGGCCTTCCACAAAGCTTCCTTGGCGCTGTTGAAGTTGGCGACGGGGACCCTGATGGTCAATACCACCTGACCGGCGTGCACGCGGGCGGCGGTGCCCACGTTCTTGCCGAAGGCTCCCCTCATGCCGCTGGAGACACGGTCGGCACCGGCACCGGTGGCGAGCTTGTTCTCCCTCAGCACATGA
>CAZPFU010000009.1:0-52206 GCA_964585915.1 uncultured Methanomassiliicoccus sp. | reverse complement strand
CGGTGTTCTATTTCTACATCAAGAAGGTCCAGTGATCAGAGGGACAGGGGTGATGTGAAATGGTGCAGAAGAAGTTCATAATGGCGGTGTCCGAAGGGACCTTCGACAAGGGCATGATGGCCATGATGATGGGCAACACGGCCGCGAGCATGGGGATCGACACGCACATATTCTTCACCTTCTTCGGGCTGAACCTGCTGAAGAAGGGAAAGAACCCCAAGATGGGCGGTCTTTACCGTCTCTTCACCGGAATGATGGTCAAGAAGATGAAGAAGATCGGCATAGACAGCTATCAGGAGCAGTTGGAGATGGCCAGGGACCTGGGGGTCCACCTCTACGCCTGCAACACCTCCATGGAGATGATGGGCGTAAAAAAGGAGGACCTGATCGACGGGGTAACCATTTTAGGGGCCGCCGCCTTCTTGGACATCAGTGCCGATTCGGACATGCAACTGTTCATCGGTTGAAGGTGCTAGCATGAAGTCCAAACTGTTCATGACCCTCAAGTCCCCGCACGAGTTCAATGGTCTAGAGCTGGTGCGGGAGGCGGGCAAGGGGTCCAAGAGCGGCATTATCCTCTTCGAGGACGCGGTGATATTCGCCGCCAACGCTAAGATGGGCCGGGAGCTGCTGTCCGTGGTCCAGGACGTGTACGTGATGAAGGACGACTGGGAGGCCCGCGGGCTGCCGCTGGCCATGCCGGAGTTCAAGGTCATAGACTATCCTGAGGCGGTCGAGCTGATCATGGAGACGTACGAGCAGACCATCACGGTGTGAGGTGACAAGATGAAGACAATGGTGATACAGGTCCGCAGCGGCACCATGATGAACATGGACACCAACGTGGCGGTGAAGCTGGCCCAGGCCGCTTTGGAGAAAGGTTACGGCGTAAGGGTGTTCGGCTACGGGGAGGCGGTGACGCTGGTCAAGAACGGGCAGGACCCCAAGCGCTTCCCGAACGTGGGCAAGGAGACGAAGGAGATGCTGGAGAAGGGTCTGGAAGTGGTGGTCTGCGAGACCTGCTGCAAGGCCCGCGGCATTGCCAGGGGAGAGGAGATCGAGGGCACCAAGATCGGGAGCCTGACCAACGACATGTCCAGGTTCGTGGCCGAGGGCGACCGCATGGTGACCATCGCGAGGTGATTCAAATGGCTGAAAGCTTGCTCATACTGGTGACGAAGCCCCCCTACGGCTTCGAGGAGGCCTTTGCCGGCTTACGCGCGGGCCTGGGCATGCTGGCATCTGGACAGGTGTCAGTCTCCAACGCCCTGCTGGTGGGCGAGGGGACGCTGAACGCTATAGCCGCCCAGAAGCCTGAGGCGGTGCGCATGCCCTCCAACGCGGAAGCGGTGAACGACCTGCTTGATTTCGAGGCGAAGGTGTACGTGGTCAAGGAGGACCTCATGGAACTGGTCGGGGACGTCCCGCTCCTGGAAGGGGTGGAGCTCATCGACTGGGAAAAGGCAAGGCAGGTCATCGACGAGCACGACATGGTCACCACCTTCTGAACCCTTTTCCAAACCCCTTCTGACCATTCTTTTTTAATAGGGATGCCAATCACCGTTACATGTTGGAACTGCTGGCCAGGTCGGGGACCGCCCGCCGCTGCCTATGGTCCCTGGAAGGGGCCAAGGCCGAGACTCCCGGAGCGTTCGTCGTGGAAGGGGGAGCGGAAGGTCTGGCTCTGATGCTAGCAGCCGATTCGTCCGCATTGCTGATGGACGGCCGCACCGTTCTGGAGACGAAGGGCAACGGTCTTATCATACCGCTGAAGGCGCGAAGCGGGATGAAGGACAGCTGCCTTCCTCCCGCGGCCGAAGGGCAGGACATCGCCGTTCTGGACGGCGCGTTCGAACTGCGCCGGGACGCCCGGGCCTTCGTCAAGGCGATGGTCGAGCTGCGCGCTTCCGTCGGCAGGTCCAAACTGATCTACGCCCCCGGCATCGCCGAGCCGTCGAACCTGGCGGTCCTGGCGTATCTGGGCGTGGACCTCTTCGACACGTCCCTGGTCGACCACCGGGCGGCCATCGGCCAGCTGGCGCTCGTAGAGGGTTCCATGGACGCCGCCAAGGCCGGCTGGGTCCCCGAGGGCTCCGACCTCCGAAAGCTCAACAGGGACACCATTCTCAAGGAGCTGGCCCTGGTCCGCAGCATGATATCCTCCGGAAGGATGAGGGAGTTCGCCGAGCTGCGCTGCCACTCCACCCCCTGGAACGTGGCCGCGCTGCGTATATTCGACGACGAGCATTACGAGCATCAGGAGATCGATTTCCCGGTGATCGGTCCCCGGTTCTATTGCAACGCCAAGCAATCGCTGGTTCGGCCGGACGTCAAGCGGTTCCGGGAGATGGTCAGATCCCGTTTCCACAGGCCCGAGCACCGCAAGATATTGCTGCTCATCCCCTGTTCGGCCAAGAAGCCCTATTACACCTCGAAGAGCCACCAGCTGTTCCGCCAGGTGCTCTGGGAGGTACCGAACTCGCAGGTGGTCCAGGAGATGATCGTGACCTCGCCGCTGGGGACCGTCCCCAGGGAACTGGAGCTCTTCTATCCCGCCGCGCAGTACGACATCCCGGTGACCGGGCACTGGGACCGCGAGGAGGAGGCGATGGTGCAGGACATGGTGCTGTCCATGGCCTCACAGGGTTACGAACACGTCGTTCTGCACCTGGGCGACGAGGGGCCGATCATACAGGAGGTGCTAGACGGCACGATCACCTCCAACGGCTCTCCGACATCCAATGAGTCGCTGGGAATGCTGAAGGAGACGTTGAGGGAGCTGTGCTCCAAGTACGACCGCGTCGATCCGTCGCTCGACCGCTGGGCGGCCATGTCCTCGGTGGCCGGCTACCAGTTCGGTCTCGGCGGCGAGGCGCTGCTGGAGGAGGCGCATATCTTGGGAAATTACCCATTCATGAAGATCATGCGCCGCAAGGAACAGTTGGGCATGCTGAACCCTGAGCGGGGGATGATATCCCTGACCGTGGAGGGCGCGGAGGCGATCCTTCCTCTGATCCCAAAGGTCACCATGGGCGATTTCGAGCTGAAGGGGAGCCTGTTCGCCGTGGGCGTCATGGACGCCGATCCGTCCATAAGGGCCGGCGAGGAAGTGGCCATCATGCGCAACAGCAAGATCGCCGGGGTGGGCGTGGCGGTCATGGGCGGGCGGGAGATGGTGGAGATGCGCCGCGGCGAGGCGGTTAAGGTCCGCCACAAGCGCAAGTGACTCAGGACCGTCGGTCCCTTGACCATTCCCGACATCGTTTCAGACGCGGAGCGGGATCGTAACCAAACTCCTTGCCCATCTCCGAAACCATGGTGCAAGGGAACTCACCGCAGACGCCGCAATGGTCATGTCCCCTGCCCTCGCAGCAGGACTTCACTTGGCAAACCCCGCCCCAGAACGGTGTGTCCATGTTCATGCAACCTTTGCAACCGACCTTCTCCTTCCTTTCACAGGCGGAACAATCAACGCCGCATCTGGATATGAACGTGGTAATCCCATTCACCTTCGTTATAATGACGTGATGATCAGATCCCCTTATCAATGATTAGCTCCTGCCCAAATATGTGGTATTCTCCCACGGTCCCATTGTTAAGTGGATCAGTAATGTCAAATCTGGAAGCATCCCTGCGACCTCGGCGAGATCGTATCAAGGTGCGGCAAGTCACTTTCATCGGTAAATTGTTACAGCCAGCATTATTTACCATGAGGCAGTCATTCGGTCACCTCTCCCCCTCTGGCCTTTAATACTTCAGAATCGTACCATGTAATACAGGCAAGAAAGCCCATCACGATGAACACCATCCCAAGGCCAAGGAGGGGCAGGTGCCCCCGTCCCTCCCGCCTTGATTTTTTTTCTTAAAACACGGCCTTTCCGTCTTCTCTTCCTCTGGCTGGTGCGTTCGTCGTTTTTTACCATTTATAGAAATTCATAATTAAGTATATATCAGAACATATTTTTCTCATCACCATCGGGTTGTCACCACCTGAGGAAGTGAGTAATTGGGAGTCAACGGGGAAGTTGGATCAAGCACGGTGCGGTCCTTGGCCGTCCTGATGGTCCTCTCGCTCATCATCGGCGGGGGTCTGTCAGCGGTCGGTTCGTTGTCCGCGGCGGTGGAGGGGGATTTTGAATACGAGCTCATCAACGGCGGCACTGCCGCATCTATAACCGGTTACGTGGGGTCCGGGGGCGACGTGGTCGTGCCCAGCGTGATCGCGGGCAAACCGGTGAAGAAGATCGCCAACAGCGCCTTCGAAGGATGCGAGAACATAGCTGCCATCTCTTTGCCAGGGAGCCTGACGGCCATCGGGCATTATGCGTTCATGACCTGCCGCAACCTCACCTCGATATCGATACCGGAGAACGTCACTAGCATGGGGATATACGTCTTCAACGAATGCGGGTCCCTGGTCTCGATCGACGTCGATGCTGACAATCCTGGCTATGCCAGCGTGGACGGGGTGCTCTACGATAAGGGCGTTTCGATCCTGAGGCAGTGCCCCGGAGGGAAGGCTGGTGGTCTGGATATACCTGAAGGGGTGACCACCATCACCGCCTGGTCCCTGTGCTACTGCGCCAAGCTCACCAGCGTGAGCATGCCCGATTCGGTGACGGTCGTCGAATCATTCGCCTTCATCGGCTGCTCGGCGCTTGCTTCGGTCAAGCTTTCCAATAACCTCACGGCGATCGACGCCGGGGCGTTCAGCTATTGTTCGGGGCTGGCCAGCGTTCAGGTCCCGGAGGGGGTCGTCACCATCGGGGATTGGGCCTTCGAGAACTGCCGGTCGCTCTCATCGGTCTCCCTGCCATTAGGGGTCGAGTCCCTGGGCGTCAGCTCATTCGGGTACTGTGAGAATCTGACGCAGGTCCACATACCCGATACGGTCACCTACATGTCCATGGGGGTCTTCAAAGGGTGCACCTTGCTGAGCGCGGTCACCTTGCCGGAGGGGATTCCGGTGATCGAGGGCACGCTGTTCATGGACTGCAGGTCCCTCGCGTCCATAACCATCCCTGATTCGGTGAGCGCCATATACGAGCACGCTTTCAGCGGCTGCGTGGCATTGCACAACCTAACGGTCCCAGCCAATGTTACCTCCATAGGCGACAGGGCATTCGCTGGATGCAGTGCGCTTACCTACATAGCGTTCGAAGGGGACGCCCCGTCAACCGGGTCCGATTGGGTCGACGATTGGAACGATGGGCTGTCCATATACTTCTTCGAGGGGTCCGCCGGGTTCACCGTTCCGACCTGGAACGGCCTGCCCTGTTCGTTGTTCCCCTCGCTCCCCGGGTCCCCGGTCAACCTGACCGCGGTAGGTCTAGGCAATGACATCACCATCACCTGGAACGACCCGGTCGACGACGGAGGGGCGGTCATCGAGTACTATGTCGTCTACCAGGATGGCGTGCCGGTGTGCAACACCACGACGAAGAGGGTCACGATCCTCGATCTGGTCAGCGGTGAAACATACGAGTTCAAGGTGGTGGCCCATAATCTCGTGGGCAACGGGGAGATGTCCTCTCCGGTGTCGTTCACCGCGGGTGATGAGGTCCAGGAGGATGATGGGGAGGGCGGATCGGATGCGATGGTCATTCTCCTTGCGGCTGGTGCCGTCTTGGCCATCGTTGCGCTGATGGCCATATTCTTCATCGTGAAACGCAGAGGCAAAGGTTGATCCGGCTCAGGCAGAAGGAACCCTTCTGCCTGAGAATTCTTTCCTTTTTTTCGACCTTTCACTGATTTCTAAGTTCCAAAGAGCCCCGGCGCCCGGTTTCATCAATGGTATTATGCTATGAAAATGTCCATTATGACTTATATCACTCCTGATTTACACAACTAGAGGCGATCACCATCTCGAACTATTCCATTCAAAACGTCGTTGCTTCCGCCAACCTAGGTATCGAGCTCGACCTCACCGAGCTCGCGTTGAACCTGAACGGCGCTGAGTACGAACCGGAGACCTTTCCAGGACTGATCTTCCGACTGAAGGAGCCGAAGACGGCGACCCTGCTCTTCCGCAGCGGTAAGCTGGTCTGCACCGGGGCGACCAACCTGGATCAGGTGAACAAGGCCGTGAAGACAGTAGTGGCCAGCATCCGGAAGGCCGGAGTTAAGGTCGAAAGCGTCCCGCCGGTGCAGGTACAGAACATCGTGGCCTCCGCGGACCTGGGGCAGCCAGTTAACCTTTCGTCTGTGGTCATAACGCTCGGCCTGGACCGCGTGGAGTACGAGCCGGAGGTGTTCCCCGGGCTGGTGTACAGGCTCACCGAACCGAAGGTGGTCATCCTGCTCTTCGGGTCCGGAAAGCTGGTCTGCACCGGGGCCAAGGTCCCGGAGGATGTCGAGGCGGCAGTGAACAACATCAAGAACGAGCTGCGGGCGGAGAACCTGCTTCTCTGACCCGGGGTTCGTCAAACGGGTCATGGACGGTCCGATATTCCTCGGACCGCACGGCGATCGCTCGCAGAAGGCGCAAGGGCAAATCCCATCCTGCGAGGATGGGGGCGTTCACCCTTCCCACCTATCAAGATCTCTTGACCCAAAGATGTTCTTCGTGCTTCTCCACCGGGGCGAGGGAGTCGTATAGACGGTTGGATGGCGCCGGCTCTGCCGCCGATCCGATGAACGAGTATCTTATCCCTCTCCCGCTCATTCTGTGAAAGCATTCCAATATGCAGGCCCTGGCGAATCCCTGACGTTGGAAATCGGGATGGGTGCCAATGGGGTCGACCTCCGCGTACCCTCTCTTCCAATCGATGCGCGCGTCGCAGAAGCTGGCGATCCGGCCGTCAGGGGACACTACGACGATGTTCCACTCGTCCGAGTAGCCGGGGGCGCTGACCTTGGAACGGAACCAATCCATGTTCAGCACCGGGCGGCCGAAGGCTCCCCTCACCGCCTCCACGTACTTCTCGGGGGTACCGAACTCGGCCATGCTCATCAGGCGGAAGCCCTCCTTCAGCTTCACCGGCTCGATCGGCAAACTAAGATCGTACTTTCGGATGAAGCCGGCGCTGTCCCCTCTCTCAAACCCGTGTTCCAGAAGGACCCGTTGGCGCCGCATGTCCGTGCCGTACGCCGTGGTGATCAAGGGCTTCCGTTCCTTCCCCCAGGTCCTTTCCGCCCATCTAAGCATCTCCTCTTCGAGGTCCCGGTGGTCCGGGTGCACCTGCAGGCTGAACTCCTTGCCCCGCTCAGATATCACGAACGCCACAGGCTTCCCGTTCGATCTCCAGATGTGGAGATTGCGTTGAAAGAAGGCCGGGTCGTCCCTGTAGGCGACGGCGTTGCCCCCCAATCGCCAATCCCAGATCCGGTTGAGCGACCAGTTCTGCAGAGAACCGTAGTAGGAGAACGATTCGCCCAGCATCTCGGCGAGCTGAGCAAGCTCCTCCCGGCTGCCGTCATGGTCTTTATGCTCAATGGATCTCATGGGACCAGTTATTTAGGTAAGAAATGCTTGATAGATAAATGATGAGAAGGAGTGCAGGTGTCGGGATTCGACTCTGAAGATAGCCAGTATGTCAATTATTTTATTCAATCAAAGGGTTTCTGACTTCAAACCATTTCTCCCTTTTTTTATTCAATATCGACCTTGTTACAATATCACAGTAACCAGGCAACCCGGTCATTGTTGTTCTACAACAAGGCCAGAAAAAATTAACGAACTTATAAATACTTAAAAAAAAGATGATAATTCGCTCGGTCAGTAATGATCGGGTAGTTAGTGGGGGAGTGATTGATCAATGAACAAATTGTGTAATCTGATAGTTGCACTGCTCATTGTGACATTAATGGTTACAACGAATGTAATTGCATTATCAGTATCGCCTAATGTTCAAAATGAAGAAAATGATGATGAAATAAATATTATTTCAAATATTCCGCTCATTATTCTTGGAAGTGGAAATTATTATGATATAATAATCAATAAAATGATAGAAGTCTCATCAGATATCACTTTAACCTCTCTTGACGATCTACCAATGAAAGTCTTGAGTAATGAGGCGGTCATTTTGGTGGATGCAACATGGGTAAAAACGCAAGATTCATCCGAAGTTAGTAATGCATTAAAGGTATTACTTGATAAGGGGGCGCCTCTCCTATGTATAGGAGAAATGTCTGATATCATTAAACAAACTGGCTACTCAATGGATTATGTTGGTGGATGTGACCTCATAGTACAAGGTATAAAGGTCTTCGATGGTGGACAAACAGCTGTTTACACCGGAGCTGGGAATATAGATGATGTTGATGAGATGGGGGAGGCACTGTCCGCCGCATATTCATGGGCATTGAAATGGATATCGAATACTATACCTGACTGTAGAGTATCTAGTTCAACAGGACCTTTATCGAATCCTTGCTTGTTATCTGGGGCGTATTGGGGATGGGTACATGATTGGGAATTTAATTCTCTCGATTCACTAAAACCGTATGGAAGAACAAACATACAAAATGAATATGTATATTTATATAATGATAATACAGATGTATACGATTGGTACTCTATACACTTTTGTCAGGAAGCAGTACCAGGCAAGGTCGCTTATGATAGAGGATACTATACAATGCACATGCACACGTTCATAGATGCTGATTATGGCCCTCATGCTTCCGATGAGTTGGTAAAAAGGGGCCCGACAACAACATCGGGAACGACAACGGCGACTGTTAATATTGGAGTAACTCTGAATCAACAAGGGGCAGGAGTCACTTGTGGATATGGCTGGTCATATACAATCAGTGATGTGGCCGTCGAGGAAACAGGAGATCTAAGTTTAGAAACAGGAAACTGGAAACACGAGATAGAAAACGGTTGTGCCGCGTCAAGATGTACGTTAGATGTCTATCCAGGGGCTTCAATAAGAGTTAATCAGGGAGGGTCCATTCAACCATATGAATCTTATGCCAATGCATTTGGTTACCATGGATTATGGGGCTGGTATGTGAAGAGTGAACAAACCTACATCCATATACCTTTTATATTGGCTTGACCATTTTAATTCATCCCCCCTCTAATTCGGGGGATATGATCTTTTTTACCGGTCCTTTTTACATAATTCAACCTTGAGCATCTTATCAACCTCTTGATATTATAATTACGAACCTTACTATCAATACTAATTCCTCCCAATAGCCTGGTCATCTAGGACCTAGTGAACGTCATTTTTAGGAACATTTAACCTAACTTCGACAGTTGATTTGGTCGAAATTGAGATGAGTTCAATAATGCTTCGATGCTGAACGCTACGGTATCCAGCATTAATTGACCATTCATTTTTCTTGAATAATCTTGCCGACTGTCGAACTCACCTTTGTTAAAAGGGTTCCTCGCGTTTCCGTCATGCCGTTATTGATACATCATGATTTCTCCGACCTCCATATTCTCGCCTGAAGCACCATTCCGATCGTGACGATCAGACAACCACCTTTCCACGCTCGCTGGCGTATGATGACACGTCCGTCGTCCTCTCTCACCGACCTGCCACGATCAGGATAACGCGCTCCGGGGCGGATGAGTTCGCCGGTGGTCGACGTCAGTGAGCGTGATACGTTTCCTTACGATACAGCATGAAGTAGACCGCCTCCAGCATCTTCCTGGCGGTGGCCACCATGACCTTGTTCTCGCCCAACGGCCCCTTCTTCCTTTCGTAGAAGTCCTTGATCTTCGTATCGTCTTGTGATGCACGTGCGACAGCGTAGCTTCGATCAGCACATGCTTGATGCGGTCGTTGCCATGCCCGGTCGGTCCGAACCATTCTTTCTCCCCGGACTGTGACCGGGACGGCGTCAGTCAGGCATAGGTCGCCAGGTTCCCGAAGGACTGGAACCTGCCGATATCACCGATCTCACCCTTCAGCACCGAAGCGGTGACGATGCCTATGCCAGGCATCGTCATCATCAGTTCGACCTCGTCGTCCTTGCCATAACGTTCCTCTATCACGGCCTCGACGTTCTTCAGCTTCTCGATCGTCGTAACGAGAAGGTCGAGCTTCTCGTTGATGATGAAAACGTCCAACTTCCGAACGTGCTCATTGAACTTGTTCGAGAAGTTCGTCTTGAACTCCGCCGGGACCTTGATACCGTGCTGATCCAATGATCCGATGATCTCGCGCTTCAGGTCACCCATCTTGCGCACCAACGACTCTCGGTGCCTGGTCAGGTCTCTCAATTCCCTTACATCCTTGGAGGGAACGTATATTCCTTCCAAACCGCCCAGCTGAAGCAGCTGGGCGAGCATGAAAGCGTCGTTCCTGTCGGTCTTGGACCTTGCTTTCATCAGTGCTTTCGCCCGGTTCGGATGCACGACCTTGACCTGATGACCCCGCCCTGCGATGACGTCATATATCCAGAAATAGAAGCCAGTGGCCTCGATGACGACCGAGAGGTCGTCATCGTTCATCCGTTCTATCTTCTCAAAGAAATGACCGATGTCCACGACATCGGTCCTTATCCGTTCCCCGTGAACGAACTTTCCCTTCTCGTTCAGAACGGAGGCCTGAGTGTCCTTCTTATGTATGTCCATTCCTATATAGTACATGGTTCTCCCGCCTTGGGCCATTATGCAATTACCCAGATCGGCGGGGAACCTCTTTTAACATGTCAGGTATGGCGTTGAGACGAAGAAGTTCGGCCAGCATCTCTGCGTCGTTCTTATCGGTCTTGGCGCGGCCAGCGGTCAACGCCTTCACCTTCAAAGGATGAGCGACCTTGATCTGGTGACCTCGGCCCGCAATGATATCGTAGATCGGGACACAGAATCCGGTCGACCCGATCACGAAGGAGGCCGGCGGACCGGCCTCCTCGAGCCTATCGATGAAGGAGTTAAGAACCTTAGGTTTTGATGGGAATCTTCCAGTAAACAGGATTTTCCCAGCCTCGTTCTTCATACATGCCTGGGTGTTCTTTTTATGTATATCCAGTCCAATATAGTACATGGTTCTCCCGCCCTGGGCGTTGTTTGCAAATACCCATATCGGCGGGGAGCCGCTTTTTAGCATGCCATCAACATCTAAAACCAGTGAAATTTCGTTTGATCAAGTGTTAAAGTCGGGATAAAAATAAAAAAGTAATCGTTGCATTCTGGCATTGTGATTTTTTAAGTCTATTCCGTCTGAGTCCACGAGACTGTCGAGATTGATGAATTTTCTTAGTCTTCAGTCAGTCAATGAATAAGTCTTTTCCGCAAGCTCACGAGGGACTGTAAAGGCTCATGCGAATGCCAAACATAATGACTATAGGGAAAGAGTTGGGGACTCCAACAATCAGCATCAGTAAGAAGACTCAGAATATCCAGGAGGATGTCGTGTTCTTGAATGAAGTCGGATTTCTCAAGATCGATGGCGGGATTCTCTCTTTCATCTTTCCAAACCGCGATTCGAAAGCGTTGAGCAGGATTAATAATTAGAATTAATCGCTTACCTCACAAGGCGTTTCCTTCCTATTGTTATCATCAGCGATATCCAGCGTTCTCGCCGCAGAAAGATAAACACTCAGTGCTTCAACGAGAGATTCCCGATCGACCCTCCCTCCGGACAAGCGCCTAAGAGATGATATCAAACCCCCATCCATCGCCCTCCGCATGGCCTCGGGAGAATCCGCTATGAAGCTAGCTAAGTTATCGCGCTGATTCTTTGTCAAGTTAATACCGTATGCCTCCAGTACGCCTTCCATGATTCCCTGAACGACCGCTATTGAGATTGTCTGACCATATGTGGAATTGACCAATTGTGGACCAAACCCTTTCAGGAGGTGTTCAGTCGTCTTCCTAGCTTTATTTCCATCGCTTATGGGCAGGAAATAATGGGGTGTATCCCGCATCCCGGGGCTTCTTGGCGGTCTAACGACCATCGTCTCCAATAGCCCCCGACTGAACAAGTCCTGGCACGCCGCAGAGACTGTGGGATTGGTCGGTTCGACTGGCACAGCCTCATCCCTAATTGATTCGGTGAACTTCGATATTCCCTGCTCTTTTAACTTGGTGGTGATTCTGGACACGTTAAGCGCTTGATTGTCATTTTTAAGAAAGACGAGCAGGATAGCTAACCTCGCGGCGTTGTCGGTATCCCTCGTCATCGATCGACCATATGGTTGAGGTTCATTAAATCTAACGGAACGCGGAATAATTAACCCTGCTTAATTTTTCACTTTACTGGCGTCTAAAATATCCTACTCCCATGGGGATAATAGGTGAGATAATTGGTATCTCGAAGAATTGGAAAAATTCTCACGGAGCTTGGACAAGAACTCATCGAGGCAGGGCTGAGCGAAGAGCAAGCCACCTCGATAGTCGACGGTCTGGAAGACAGCCTAGACGACCTCGGTGTCATAGAAACAGAATCGTCTGAACTGAGCGACGACTACGATGAGGGCGAGAGTGATTCAAGCACTGAAGAGGAATGAGGTTCAAACCCTTTAATTTTATTTTTATAATTAATATTCAAACAATTGCTAGACGGGGTATCGGAATGGGAGCAAAAAGCAGATCGGCAATTCACTCATACGAGAGAAGCCAGTCTGCTAAAAAGTTAAGTAAGAGACAGCTCTCTTTCTTCTCCGAGGGAATAAATGCTACGCACAGACGTAGCGGCAGAAAACCCTCCGTGGAAAGTTCGGTGCAATATAAGCGGGGTCGCAAGAGGGGGTCGAGGTCGATGGGCCGGTATCCCTTCCTGAACGCCGCCAACCAGTATCTCAAGGCGATGAGAGGGTTACTGGCCGAAACAACTTGGGCGGAATATGAAAGACGGTTGAGACGAATGGACAAAGATTTCAGGACACTGGTTGATTCAAAGGTCATCGATAACTATAATCCCTGGAAGATGACCGATAAGGAAATACTAGCATACTTGAAATTGCTGAAGGCCAAAGGTATGAAGCCATCTGGAATCAGCCATAACGTGGACCTGTTGAACAGTATGCTACGTTTCATCGGCAACGGTTCAATGGACATGACGCGAATGCGATTTGCCCAAAATTTCCCGAAGCGCGTGTTCCAGAGGCACGACCCCATCCCCGACAAGGACAGGGAAAAAATCATTCATTTCGCCAACAGCGTGGACGATTCAGATTGGCAGCTAATGCTAGGTTATGGAATAACCATAATCGGAATCTGTACTGGGCTTAGACCGAAAGAGCTGAGGTTGGCGAACATTGGAGATCTTGACCCGGATAGGGGAATCATTCATGCAGAGCATGTCAAGGGCGAGGGCAAATACGGTGAACCAAGAGACACCGGGATTCACCCAGATGGCATTCCGTTCCTGAAGCGGTACATTAAGGCCAGGGCCGTAAAGATATCGAAGGAAGCTCCGACGTGCGAAGCGCTCTTCCCTGCCATACAAGACATAAAAAAAGGTGGTGACGGGTACTTCTCGCAGAACAGCCTGACCGTGCTCAGGGCGAAAGTAATAGCGCAGACCGGGGTTCGATACGACAGCCGCGCTTGTCGCCGCACATTCGGTCAAAAGAACGTCGATATGGGCGTTCCGATCGATTCCGTGTCCCGTATGATGGGGCACTCTACCACGAAGACCACGGAGAAATATTACTGCCGGAAAACGACCGAATCGGCTATCTCGGAAGCACAGAAAGTGTGGGGCAATGCACCGAAGCCCGACGAGGTAGCCAGTTCAATGAAAGTCAAAAACCCTCTGATTGATGAAAAATTTTCGATTACTGGATATGGTTAATGGTGCAGGTGTCGGGATTCGAACCCGAGTGTTTAGCTTGGAAGGCTAAAATCCTGACCGCTAGATTACACCTGCGCGGTGCCGTCATAATATTGAATGCGTATTTTAACCCTTCCATAAAGCGAGAATAGCTGGCGTCAAGGTTGGAAAAAATAAAAGGTAGAGGCTAGTGGAAAGTGTAAGGGGGGGGGACTCTCCACTAGAGTCGTTCCGGGAACACACGAACCTAACGGCTCATGATCTTCAGGTCATTGATGAGGTCCCACAGCTCCAAGGTCTCCTGTCCCTGCTGGTCTAATTCAAAGGCCATCAGCTTCAGGTCCCTTATGGTGTGGGTCTTCATCCACTCAACAGCGTGACCATCCAACATCTGTTCCGAGAGCGAACCCTCATTTCGCCTCATTTTGCATCCCATCCGTCCGACTTTCGTCGGACAAATAATGTTATTGTGTCACAGGGTATATATAACTTGCCTTCTAGATATCCAGCATAGTATCGGAACACCATTATTCAACGATTATTAAAAAGGAACAATGGTCAGACAAAATGGAAATAAACGTATGACAATCAGAAAAATGTAGGGGCTCGACAAACATATTAATCGTCTGGGCCTCATTCAAGTCAGGATAGGTGGGCAGATGGGTCTGTTGAACAGCTTGTTAGACGCGGAGGCCAGGGCCGTAAAGAAGGCCGTTAGATCATTGGACGCTGCTGACAAGCACCTCCAGTTGAAGGAGACCGACAAAGCTGTGGCCGAAGCCGACAAGGCCCGGGTCGCCCTGGAGGGTCTGGACCCCAAGGCCGTCGTTAACCTGAACGATTATCGAAACGCTCTATCCCGCCTTTCCAACATTTACCTGGAACTGGGGGTCACCACCGTGGCCCTGCAGGTCCTGGACCGTTTCATCAAGGCTTTGCCCAAGGATGTGGCCGGCATCAAGCTGAAGGTCTCCGCGCTGCGGAAGATGGGCAACCCAGAAGGTGCCCTGGCATTGCTGGACGAGCTGGTGGCCATCTTCCCCAACGACCGCGACGCCCACATCCAGAGGAAGGACATCCTGATCAAGCTGGAGCGGCGCGGGGAGGCCATGCAAGCCCTCCTAAAAGCGCTGGACGCCGACCCTCTTCATGAGGAAACATACGACATGATCTTGGAGATGACCGACGACCGGCCGCTCTGGCTGGGCAGAAAGGCTTCCGCCCTCATCCACAAGGACAAGGCGGAATCGGCGCTTTACGAACTGGACACCGCCCTCAAGCTCGCTCCCCGGGACCTCACCCTGATGATGATCAGGGTGGAGGCTCTGGAGAAGTTGGGAAAGCAGGAGGAGGCGGACGACCTGCTGGACGAGGTGCTGCAGCGGGACCCTCTCAACCGCACGGCCAACCTGGCCATGGCCAGGAAGGCCCGGGCTGCCGGCGACGGAACGAAGGCCATCGAACATTACAAGAACGTCCTGCGGTCCGACCCAGAAAGCGTCATCGGCTGGTCCGAGGTGGCCGGGTTGCTGATGGAGCTTGGGCGTTACGAAGAGAGCCTCCGCTCCTACGAGCGGCTCAAGGAGATCATGCCCGACGACATTCCCGCGCTCAAGGGGAGGATGAACGTGCTGGCGGCCATGAAGGACCTGGCCGGCCTGGACGCCGCGGCGCAGGAGATGATCGGCTTCTCGCCTGACGACACCTCCGCCCATCTGTTCATCATCGATACCTTCCTCACGCTGGAGGCCGAGAAGGAGGCCGAATCATATCTGGACAAGGCCCAGACGGCCTTCCCGAAGGACCTTGGAGTGCTGGACCGCCGGCGTTCCCTTCACGCCAAGCGCAAGCGTTTCCAGGAGGTCATAACCATCAGCGAGGCCCAGATGGCCATAAAAACGGACCACCTGCCGGCCTTCCAGGACCTGGGGCAGGCCCAATTGGGTCTGGGCAACGTGGTGGAGGCCATCAAGACCTTCGAGCGCGGCCTGAAGATCTGGCCGGACGACGCGATCATGCTCGAGTCGCTCCGCGAGTGCTTCAAGCGGGCCGCCCGGGACAAGGACGTGGCCGAGGTGAGCGACCGCCTCCTGCGCGTCAAGCCGAACGACAGGTCCGCCCTCTTCGACAAGGCGGTGGCGGTCGATCGCCTGGGGCGGAAGGAGGAGGCCATCAGCCTATACGGACAGGTTCTTACCATAGACCACAACGACGTGGACGCCTCCACCGGCGTCTCCGTGGCCCTGTTCTCATTGGAGAGATACGAGGAGGCCTTGGCCAGGGCGGCGCAGGGCGCCCTGCACGACCCGGACAAGCTGGTCTTCTGGCGCATTCAGGCCGATTCTCTGTTCATGCTCAAGCGCTTCGAGGAGGCGGTTAAGGCCTACGACCGAGCGATAGCCCTCTCGCCGCAGGAACAGAAGCTCATCTACCAGAAAGGGCTGTGCCTGGAGAGCCTGAGGCGCTTCGAGGAGGCCATCGTCTGCTATGATCAGGCGATATCCTTGGACGCCAAGGACAAGAACGTCTGGATATCGAAGGGGATAGCCTTGGAGTGGCTGGAGAGGCACGAGGAGGCCCTGGCCTGCTACGATCACGCCCTGTCCCTGGACAAAGAGGGCCGCTTCGTGCACGCCCGGCGCGGACAGGTGCTGGCGAAACTGGCGCGCCACGAGGAGGCGGTCGGCTCCTTCGATAAGGCGCTGGAGATGGGACCCAAGGACATTGAAGTTCTAACGGCCAAGAAGAACAGCCTGAAGTCCCTGGGGCGTTACGATGATATCGTCAAGGTATGCGACCGCATCGTGAAGATCGAGCCGAAGAACAAGCAGGCCTGGGTGGACCGCGGCATGGCCCAGTTCCGCCTCAGCAACTTCCTGGAGGCGGTGCGCTCTTACGACCGGGCTCTAGAGGTCGAGCCGGGGGACATGAACGTCCTGCAGCTCAAGAGGTCGGCGGTGGTCGCCAAGGGCGATCCGGGGGAGATACTCAAGGTCTGCGAGGACATCTTGCACACAGACCCCCGCAACAAATCGGCTCTACTGGACAAGGCCGGGGCGCTGGAGAGGCTGGGGCGGTTGGAGGAGGCGTTGTCCACCTTCAACGCCGCCATCATGCTGGACGAGGCCGACCCGTTGCTGCACAAGGGCAAAGGCCGCGTGCTGACGTCCCTGGGCAAGTACGGCGAGGCCGCGGAGGCCTACGACACGGCGTTCCAGCTGAGCCATGACATCGACGCGCTGTCGCACAAGGGCCGGGCGCTGCTGATGATGCGGAACTACGACCTGGCGCTGAACGTGTTCGATCAATGCATCAGCATGGACGGCACCGTTCCCCGCTACCACAGCGATCGCGGACGCACGTTGGCGTCCCTCAACCGCCTGGAGGATGCGGTGGGGGCGTTCGATAAGGCGTTGGCGCTGGACCGCAACGACGCCCAGACCTGGAAGTACAAAGGGAACGCCCTGTTCCGCCTGGGTGAGATGGAGAACGCCATGGTCTGCTTGAACCGGGCATTGGACCTGGGTGCGGACGAGTTCGCCATATTCAAGATGCGCGGGCGGGTGATGGAGGAACTTGGACGTCTCGAGGACGCCATGGACTCCTACGCCAAGGCTCTGGAGAAGGAGCCCAACGAGCCTTCGGTGCTGGAAGGGATGGCGCTCATCGAGGACAAGCTCGGAAACCCAGGCAAGGCATTGGAGCTGCTCGACCGCTCTCTGATGTCGGACCCGCGCAACCGCCACGCCTGGATGGAGCGGGCGGACATCGCCGAGAAGCTGAAGAGGGACGAGGAGGTGCTGAAGAGCTACGACAACGCCATCGGCCTCGATCCCAGCGACCCGGCGGCCTGGAACGGGAAGGGGTTCGCCCTTCTGCGCTTGGGACGTTACGACCAGGCCCGCCGCGGCTTCGAGAAAGCGCTGGAATTGAACCCGAACATGACCTCGGCCACCGAGGGGCTGCGCATGGCCGACGCCAAGCAGAGGGAGAGGCAGGTCGCGGAGATGGCCGGCAAGGTGCTGGAGTTCCAGTACCGCAACGGACGGAGGATGAGCAAGGAGGAGGTGTTCCGGGAAGCGAACGTGCCGTACCAGATGCTGGACGACGTCTTCGCCTTCCTGGAGCAGCGGGAGTACGTGGACCCGGCGCAGCTCTCCGACGGGGAGTTCGCCTCCCTGGAGGTGCAGTCCCGCACCGCCCTGCTGATGTACTATCGCTCGGCAAGAAGCGGCCAGGGCGGGCTGAGCCTATCGGACGTCTATTCGTCGCTGCCGGAAAGGGACATCGCCCAGGCCAAGCGCGTGCTCGGTTACATCGAAGGGGTGAACGACATCGACTTCACCTACGTGATGCCGGACCAGGAGACGGAGAAGCTGTTGCGCACCGCCCTCAACATGCCGGAGGACAAGCGCAACCTGTTCTCGTTGATGGAAGGGCTGAACATCGGCGTCTACAAGGCGCGCAACATACTGGCGATCATAGGTTCCCTGAAGACCGGGGAGCGCCCGGCGCCCATGCCCCGTTCGAAAGGACAGCGCACGCCGCCGGCGCAGCGTCCGACGGACGACCTGTTCGTGGAACCGCCCCGGAAGAAGAAGCCGGAGAAGGGACCGGACGCGGTCATGCTCCCTGACATCAACGACCGTTACGACCGCGACGGGGTGCGTCTCTTCGGCCAGGAGGAACGATTCCTCTACGATGCCATCTATCCTCCCAAGGAGAAGAAGAAGCCGGAGAAGCTGGACGAAATGCAGGGGCGAAAATGCCTGTTCCACGGCGGTCTCGCCGTATCGACATGCGCCAACTGCGGCAGCATGCTGTGCAAGGAGTGCCAGAGCGGCGGCAAGTGCCCCCGCTGCGGCTTCGTGCTGGGCGGAAAGGTGCAGAAGCCCGAGGAGGCCGTCCCGGAACCGTCCGAACCCGAGGAGCGCGACTGGAGCCGGCTCTGATCAATAATCGCCGATGTCCGACTTCATGAGCTCCCGGAGGAGCACCGTGGCGTAGCAGCCCTTGCCCAGGAAGAAGGAGGCGGCGTACTCATCGTCCGCTATCTCCAATCGCAGGTCGCGGTACTCGCAGACCAGTTCGCGCCGTGAGCCGCGGGAGGAGCAGTGCGGTATCGCCGGGACCAGAAAGTCCTTGGGCGACAGGCCCTCCTTGGCTATGGCGGCACGCTCGATCTCCCCCATCTCGCCCTCGGCCAGCACCGACTCCGAACCGAACAGGGTGGCGGAGACGAAGGCCCTCCGGTCCCGCACCTGGCGTTCGACCAGGTCCAAGTTCACGCGCGTCACCGGCACCTGCTTGTCGTGATCGGGATTCCCATCCTTGTCCGCCGGGAGAACGACGTCGCCGACGATCGGCGCGTTGAGCGGGATGCCGCGGTTCATCCGCTCCGATAGAATGAGATTGAAAAGGTACGACTGGTAGGCGTGCACGAACATCATCTGCAGGTTAGTGGGCAGAACGCTTATCGCCCCGGCGAAATCGCCCGGGTTGCGGTCCAGGAAACCGATGACCATGCGCTCGAAGGTAAGCTTCCAGGGGAAATCGCGAAGGGCCGCGGCGTAGTCCCTATCCCTCTGCAAGGCCTCGCGGGCCGCCCGGGACTGCTCGTCCTCCTCCTCGCTAGGGTTGCCGATGTAGAGCAGCACGGCCTGTTCCAGGTCCCCCTTGACGATCGCCCGGCCCACCAGATGCGTCACCGGTCTTACTGTCCCGAAGCGCTGCACCCCGAAGAAGTTGGGGAAGCCGCCCAGTTCCTTGAGGGCGGATTCGGTGCCTTGCAACGAGGAGCGAAGTTCCTCTCCCTTGAGCGTGGTGTCCCTCACCCGGATCTTGAAGTTGTTGCCGACCAGGTCGCCGATGGTCATTCCGCGCTTGGCCATGTAGCCGCCTTCCACTTTAACCTGGGAAAGGCGCAGGGCCATCACGTCCGCCACCGGCGCCTCGAAGGACATCAGCTGCGAGGTCACCGCGCGCTTGTCCTTGGTCCCCGCGAAGCCGATGCGGTTGCGCGAGATGCCCAGGGATTTTGACATATGGCGGACCAAACGGTTCGTCTCCCAGTTGGTAGCTGTGACACGCGCGACGCAGACCTTACCGTCAGGCTTCTCCGAAGGGTACTTGGACACCTCATCGACAATGAAGTCCTCCGGCTCCGCCTTGAGCTTGCCGCCGCTGCCGGCGGTTTCGGAAAAAAAGACCTCCAGCCCTATCTCCTTTTCGCGCTGGGCGCTGGGCTGCACCATGAAAATTACTTCAGGTCCTTCTGCAAAGCGTCCCTGGCCTCCTTGAACTCATTGGTCAGGGCCTTCGCCGTCTTCTTCAAGGCCGACTGGGGCTTGCCGGTCTTGACCCGGATGTAGAGGGTGGGGTCCTCCATCTGGGCATGACCGATGGTGTACTTGACCTCGGCCACGTCCTTGTCCTCCAACAAACCCTGCACCAGGGGGGTGATCAGCGTCATGTCCGCTCCTTTGATGCGGATCTTGATGGAGTCCTTTTCCTTCTCTAAGAGCTCGATCTCCATGAAATGGACCAATATGGGAGGGGGCTATAAACCTTTTGACATCACTCCACCCGCTTGAGCTGCGCCTGGTACATGGCCAGCAGTTCCTGGCTGGTGGTGGCCTCCCTGCCCTCCTTGTCGTCCCGGAATCGTCCGGTGAACCTCGGGAACCTTATGGCCAACCCGGAGTCCGGACGGACGGAACCGAAGGAGCAGGTATGGATCGGCGACAACGTGATCTCGGCGCCGCGGACCTCTAGGACCAAGCGCGGAGAGAACCAGAAGTCCGCCTCCATCTTGGAATCGACCAGATGGTGCTTCTCCGGGATCCGGTCGGGGGACAGCATCTCCAATATGGCCGCCAGGTTCGCGTCGTCGAAACCCGAGCCGAGCTTGGACACCGTCTCGAACCTGTCGGCCTCAGGATCGTAGGTGGCCATGAGCAGCGCCCCGTAGAATCCCTTGCGCTTGCCGCGGCCGGCGAAGGCGCCGACGACGACCAGATCGACCGTGTCGTTCATCTCCGAGCGGTACTCCTTCTTGTACTTGATCCACAGGAACCCGCGGTTGCCGGCGCGATATACGGACGTCTCGGCCACGGACTTGGCCATCAACCCCTCGCACCCGTCCTTGATGGCCTCCTGGAAGAAGGCCTGCGCCTCGTCCGCTGACGATAGGACGCGTATCTCCGACAGCGCCACGGAATCGTCCGGCTCCACGATGGACATCAAGGCCTCGCGGCGCTGTAGGAAAGGCCGGTCCGTCAGGTCCTCGCCGTCCTTCAGTATGCAGTCGAAGAGGCAAAGCTTGACCGGGTAGTCCTCGATGGCCTCCTCGACCCCGTACTTTCGCCCGCGGCGGTGCGATACCTCCTGGAAGGGAAGGAACTCCCCGGTGTTGGTGTCGACGGGAACGCATTCCCCCTCCACTATGGCGCTGTCCGCCCTGATGGTCCGCTTAAGACCGGCCACCACGTCCGGGAATTGGGACGTGAGCTCGTCCAGCTTGCGCGAGAACAGGCGCACCTCGCCCTTGCAGATGTGCGCCTGGAGCCTGACGCCGTCATACTTGTACTCGAAGGCGCAGGTCCCGCCCATCTTCTCCAGGATCTCCTCGGGGGAGGACATCCGCTCGGCCAGCATGGCGCGCAACGGCCGGTTCACCTGCACATGGATGGTCCTCACGCCCTCCAGCCCGTGCAGGGCCATCTCCTCCGCCACCAGCCCGAGGTCGGAGGAGACGTTGAACGCCCGCTCCACGGCGTCCCTGTCCTCCTTCGTGGCGAACGCCACCGCCAGGGCGTCCAGCACGGTCATGGACGACACGCCCAAGCGCATCCGCCCGGTGATCACCCGCGAAAGGAACTTCGCCTCCGGGGAAGAGGCGTCGCTCAGCAGCTTGGACATCAGCTTGATCTTCAGGTCCTGCGAGCCCCCGCCCTCCGAGCGGGCGATGGCCTCCAACGTTTCGTATGTCCTCTTTAAAGTCAAAGGCTCCGAGAACAGGGTGGTCTGCTTCTTGTTCTGGAAAGCTTTTTGCGCCACGATGCCCGGGTCGCCCTCCTTCAGCATCAGGTCCTGGACGAAGGATTCGCCGGCCCCGGAGGCGAAGGCTATGGCCTTCAGGATCATCTTGTCCGCCATTCCCAGCTTCAAAGGGTTGAAATCGGGGTACAGCTGCCCCTGGGTCAGGTACACCGCCATCCTGATCTCGGAGGGATCGAACCTGCGGAACGCCTCCGCCAGGATGTCGGTCATCTCCAACCTGGATGAGGTGGCCTCCAACCTCTCGTAGGTGTCGGCCAGTTCCCGGAACAGCATGCTAAAGCGAACGGTTTGCGTCTATTTAACTGCTCAGAAACCGTCCAGGGTCTTCTGCCCCTTCTTCTTTGTTTCCGTACTTCCGCCCAGCTCGTCCTTCATGGTCTCCAGTCGCCGGCGCATGGCCTTCTCCTTGTTTAGCGAAGAGTAATAGTACGCCTCGTCCCGGGTGCCCCGGGTGATGAGGATGACCACGTTGCCCGCGCGCGAGCGTCCGGTGCGGCCGCGCCTCTGGATGCTGCGTATCTCGGACGGGACCGGTTCGTAGAACACCACCAGGTCGGTGCTGGCCACGTCCAACCCCTCCTCACCGACGGACGTGGCGACCAACACATTGAACTCCCCGTCCCGGAAGCGCTGAAGGACGCCCACCTGCTCCTTCTGCCGGAGGCCTTTCTCGCCCTTGCGGTCCGACTGGCCGACCAGCTTGGCCACTTTAGCTCCTTCCACCTTGCCGAGTTTCGTGGCGACCAGGTCGCAGGTGTCCCGGTAGTGCGTGAACACCAGAATGCGCGACTGCGGATGGTCGGCGAGCTGACGCGCCACAACGCCCATCACCCTGGATAGTTTGGGGTGCTCGGCCTTCACCGCCTGCGCCTCGTCGAACAGCCTCTGGAAATGCTCCGAGGACACGATGTCCCGGGACGCCTTCGATCCCGCCTCCGAGGCGGCCTCCTCCCTCAGCCGCTCCAGGTAAGCCCTTAGGGCGGACATGCCCTGCGTCTCCACCAGGTCCAGGGCGTGCTCCACCTTGACCGCCTTGGCCTGGGCGCTGATGGCCTTGTACAGCGTCCGGGTCTTCTCTCCCCCGCGTATGCGCGCTTGCCAGGTGGCGGCCATTTCCAGAAGGTAGCGCTTGTTCATGACCCGGTCCTTGTCCACCACCTCCAGGCTCACCAGCTCCCTGATGTACTGCTCGTACAGCGTCTGGATGGTCCGGGACAGCGCCTTCATCTCCGGAGGCAGCTCCACCTCCACCCAGTCCATGTTGATCGATTGAACGTACTTGGCCACGTCCGGGTCACGTTCCGTCCGAACCTCGATGTCCTTGATGTTGAGGTTCGAGCACACCTCCTGGATCTTGGCCTTGTCGCTGCCCGGGGAGGCGGTCATTCCCAGCACCAGGCCGTCGTAGTCCTGGTAAGCTCTGGCGACATCCACATAGGCGTAGTTGCCGACGGATCGGTGGGCCTCGTCGAATATGATGAGCTTGACGTCCTTGAGGTCCAGGCGGCCGTTCTTCAGGTCGTTGGACACCACCTGGGGGGTGGAGGCGATGATGTCGTTCTCCAGGAAGGCCAGCTCCCTCTCCAGTGGATCGACCTCCCCGGTCATCATGCCGATCTTCCTTCCCTCGATCATGTTCTGCAGCGAACGGTAATGCTGCTCCACCAGCGGCCTGGTCGGCGCCAGGAACAGTACCTTGCCCCCCTTGGAATGCAGCACCTGGGCGATGACCATGGCCGCCACCACGGTCTTGCCCAGGCCAGTGGGCAGGACCAGCAGCGTGCTGGAACGGGAGGCGCGCTTAGCCAGCTCCACCTGGTAATCGCGCTGCTGCACGCACTGCGGCTTGATCAGGGGGTGCTCAAAATACACGATGGGTAATCGTATTGGAAATAATAAAAGAAAAGGGATTGGTGGGGGTTTAGTGGCAGCCGCCGCCGCAGGACCCGCAGCTGCTGGTGGCGTTGGGGTTGTTGACCACCAGGCCGGAGCCGTAGGGGGTCTCCACGAAGTCCACGGTGCAGGCGTCCAGGACCTCCCTGGTCTCCTCGTCGTAGTAAACGGAGAATCCGTCCAGCTTCTGCTCGATGTCGCCCTCCTTGGGGTCCTTCTGGAAGGACATTCCGAACTGGGCGCCGGAGCATCCCATGCCGGCCAGATAGATCCTGATGCCGAAACCGGACTTGTTGTTCTTGGCGATCAGGTCCACGATGTACTTGCTAGCTTCGTCGGTAACAGTGACCATGTATACCTTTCTCCTGAGGGTTTCAAAATAACAGCACCTATTTAAACAATTGTACGGAAACCTCGCGCTGGAGCATGATATCAGGGCACATGGCCGCGGTCCAGATAGGCCGGGCCGGTCACGGATCGCAACACGCTCCGTCATCCTTTTTCTAGAAGTTCGCCATATGCAACCGATGCGCTGCCGCTGCATGCAGAGGTCCGACCTTCCCGAGCTGGTCTCTATGAGCCGGGAGAACATGGCCGCTATCATCCTGGCCTCCTGGGGGGAAGAGTGGAAGGACGAGCAGCTGCTGGAACTGCTTCTGGACCAGAGGGTGGAGACCACCGTTATGGAGGGTGATGAGGGCATCGAGGCCTACTACTGCGTGGAGGACATCGACGAGTACGTCTTCATCTCATCCTTCCAGGTCCGGCGGGGCTGTCAGGGAAAGGGGATCGGCGCCCGGATGCTGCAGATGATAGAGGAACGGGCGCGCAGGGACGGGATGGCCGAGGTGGAGCTGTGCGTGCAGTCCACCAACGAGCGGGCCAAGGAGTTCTACTACTACAACGGCTACGACCTCATGTACCGCAACGGCAACAACCTGGTCATGAGGAAGAAGCTGTGACGGCAACTTTTTAATGTTCTCCGCCGCATCTTCTGCCCGCCATGTCAAAGCCTTTAATCGCCGCCTCGGTGATCCCGATGCTGTTCGTGATCATGCTCCTCATGCCATCCGCGGCCGGGACGACCCCCTCCCCGGAGCTGAGCGCCACTGCTGGAATCGGCTATGTCGACCTCAACTGGAACGCCATGCCGGGAGCCGAGAACTACACCGTCTACCGGGCAAACGCCGGGGAGCTGGTACCTTTGACCAACATCACCGCGCCATTCACCTCCTACCACGACACTGGCGTGGAGGCCGGGGAGAACTACGTCTATTGCGTCACGGCCTGGGAAGGGGAGAACGAGAGCACCCCCAGCAACACCGTCACCATAACGGTCCCGGCCAAGGAGAAGAACGACGTCATACTGCCCGTTCTGGCCATCGTGCTGTCCGTGATCGCCGTGCAGATATGCATCGTAATGCTGTTGTACTTCTCCAAGCAGAAGCTGATGCTGAAGTGATCAGGAGACCCGTTCCAGCAGGTGGTCCAGGAACAGCTCGCCGCTTCCGGTCGGAATTCGCGCCCCGGCGGCCTTCTGGTGCCCGCCCCCGTCCACCCCGTTCTCGCTGGTGAAGTCCTCCACGAATCGGCCCAGGTCAACGCTGTCCTGGGTGATGCCGCGCACGGATACGGAGGAATACTTGCCGCGCGGGTTGATCATCACCGCGTAGCCGCAGCCTCGTCGGTGCGCCACCTCCACCAGGGCGCGGGTGCCGAAACCGAAGAGCGTACGGTTGCGGTCCATCTCGTCCATGATGCCCAGGGGACCGCGCACCTTCAGGCAGCTGTCCACCTTCGCCAAGGCGCGGGGCCAGCGCTTCTCGTTGACCACCTGGATGTAACGCCTTTTTACCGAATCCACCTGGCTGGGCCACACACCCTGGGCCAGCGATTTGGCGGCGGTGTAGCGGAAGCGGTCGTCGTCGATGATCAGGCGCCAGGCGAAGTCCAGGACCATGGACTCCTGGTCCACCCGCTGCCTTCCATAGCGCCTCATCTCCTCGTCCAGCAGCGGCGTGGGCATGTACTCGACCAGGTCCGCCACGGCCACCAGCTTGCGCAAACGAACCTCGGGATGAAGATGATGGAACAGCACGTTCGCGGCGCTCACCCCTTCCTTGACCAAGGTGGTGCATTCCACGGCCAGCGAGGAGGGGTGATGGTCCACCAGGATCAGCGATTGACCGGGCCTCTTGTCATGCACCGCCGCCACCAGGTCGGGCACCGGAGCGATGTCCACCAGGTAGATCTGCTCCGAGGCGGTGTCCAAGGAAAGGGCCTTGGCACCGGCGGTCGGCGAGGTCACGAACGTCACCTTGGCCGTAGGGAACCTGTTCAAAAAGATGGCGGCGGAAACGATGCCGTCAACATTGCCTCTGGTTATGATATGCTTGTCGCGGTCATCCCTCGAAAAGCAACCTTGTCCCATCCGGTGAGCATAATGGGACTCCAGACTAGATAAATCTATTGTAATTTATCTAATTTCTAATATGGACGCGTACTAGGTATAATTATTCGGTCAGCTGATACCCGGGCGTGCGTAGCCTGCAACTACTCTCACCGGTTATATGTCGCTCAGGCGGCTCGATGCTTTGGTGAAAGATTGACTGACATATCCTACTGGGAAAACAGCCGCGTTACCGGCCCTGAAAGCGAACTGCAGCGGTGCTTCGCCCGGGTGGGCGCGGAGCATGGGTTCACCGACGTGAACGCCAACTGGGAGCGGTTCAAGGAGTTCAAGGCCACCTGGAAGCGGTGCTCGACCAGCGCGGAACTGCACATCACTGATTACATGAAGGGATCGGGTGAGGACCTCATCACCGACCTGGCCCGGGGCATATTCGGCCGCATGGGCCGGGGCGGGGTCCGGGAGATATACTCCGAACGATTGAAACAGCACTTCCTGAGCCCGGAGTTCATTCTGAGGAATCAACCGCTCTACTTGAGAAGGAGCAGGAACCTGGCTTACGCCCAGCAGGGCCGGGTGCACGACCTGAGGCCGCTGGAGCAGGACCTGCACGACCTCGGTCTGGTCAAGAGGTTGCCGCACGCCTACGTGACCTGGACCAAGGGAGACAACCGTCAGCGCGTGGGGTATTGCAGCGTGATCATGCGAGTGGTGGCGATCAGCAGAGTGCTGGACCGCAAGGAGATACCTTCGTTCGTTCCCAGTTATGTACTCTATCACGAGCTCATACACCTGGAGAACGGATTGCGTTTCGGCTCGTACCACGATCGCGAGTTCCGGGAGAGGGAGCGCATCCATCCGCACCATGAGGAGGCGGAGCGGTGGTTACGGAGGATCGTCGCCGACCCGCAGTTTCGGTGAGGTGAGCAGAATTCTTTTAAGGGTGCAATGCCAAAACAGGTGTGATTGAGATGAGGAAGACCATCAAGATAAACGAGCTGAAGGCCGGCGGGACCGTGGACGACCTGTTCGCGGTGCGCTTCAAGAAGCCGGTCTCGCCCTACAAGAACGGCTTCACCTTCCAGATGTGGGTCTCCGACGCCGGCGGGGACCTGGCGGTGAAGTATTGGGGGGAGAGGGACGAAAAGGGCGTCAAGGCGCTCCACGATACCATAGCCAAGGGTTCGGTTATCCATGTCAAAGGAAAGGTCACCGAGTACAACAACGCCCTGGAGATACACGTCAACCCCTCTTCCGGGGATTACGTATCGGCCCTGAAAGAAGGGGAGTATGATCTGGCGGATTTCGTGGCCAGCTCCCCCGAGGACGTGGAGCAGATGCGCTCACAGCTCTTCACCATCATCAGGAAGATCAAGGACGCCCATCTCAAGCAGCTGCTTGAATCATTTTTCGGTGACGAGGACTTCGTCAAGCAGTTCTGCTTCTGCCCCGCAGCCATAACGCATCATTCGAACTACATCGGCGGATTGCTGGAGCATACCTTGCGCGTCGCCAGGACCTGCGAGCACTACTCTCAGCTCTATCCGGAGCTGGACCGGGACCTGCTGATGACCGGGGCGGTCCTGCACGACATCGGCAAGTTGCGCGAATACACCGTGAGCAGCATCATCGGAGCGACCGACGAAGGCCGCCTGGTCGGTCACCTGGTGATCGGCGCGGGAATGGTCAACGACGCCGTCCGGCTGCTGGGGGATTTCCCGTCTGAGCTCAGCATCAAGGTCCAGCATCTGGTTCTGTCCTCCCACGGCACCACGGATTTCGGTTCCCCCAAGGAGCCTCTGTTCCCGGAGGCGGTGGCCCTGGCCATGGCCGACCTGTCCACCACCAGGATCGAGGACATGGTGCTGGTTAGGAAGACCGCCAACACCGAGGACGACTGGGTGCAGGACAGGAACGTTGGGTCGGTATATCTCAGGTGATGTGACGCGCATCTAACAAATATGGAATATTATTATTAATGTTATGAATTTTATGATACGTAACATTTATTAGCGATGTGCGTAAGTATTATCTCAAAATCGATGCGGATGGCACTTACGCACCGGTCATGTTGTTCAGGCTTTAGGGATGCTCGGCATTGAAGTCACCAACATCCCCATGCGATAGTCAGTGTCAACCCCGGATCATCGATATTCGCCACGGAGGTGAAAGATGACCAAGGAGTTCAGCTGGCACGACATAGAGATAACGGAGGTATTCGAGAGGTTAGGTTCTTCCCCCGACGGTCTGAGCGAGGCCGAGGCTAAGAGGCGGCTTCAGGAATATGGGAGGAATGAGCTGGAGGAAAGCGGGGGGATCAACCTATGGCACATGCTGCTAGAGCAGCTGAGAAATCCTCTCAACTTCGTTCTGGTCGCCGCAGCGCTGATATCCTTCTTTGCCGGCAAGACCCTGGACACCATGGTCATAGCCATCATAATCATTTTCAATACGGCCACAGGCTTCATCCAGGAGTTCCGGGCGGAGAAGGCCCTGCAAGCCCTAAGGTCCATGGTCACTCCGGAAGCGGAGGTGCTCCGGCCCTGCGGTATGGACAAAGGTGATTGCGAGGAGTTCAGGGTCAAGGCCGAGAACCTGGTGCCTGGAGACGTGGTGCTGTTGGAGGCCGGGGACAAGGTCCCAGCCGACGCTCGCCTTTTTGAAGCGGCCAACCTGGAGGTGGACGAATCCATGCTTACCGGAGAGTCCATCACCGTGCGCAAAGACATCGATGTGATGTCCGCCGGTTCCGCAGTGGCCGACCGTAAGAACCTGGTGTATTCCGGCACGATCGTAACCCAGGGGCGGGCTCGAGCGGTCGTATATTCTACCGGAATGAGGACAGAGATAGGTAAGATCGCCCAATTGATCGGAAGCACCCAAAGGGCGGAAACCCCCATTCAAAGAAGGACCAAAGACCTCAGCAAGAAGCTGGGGGCCTTCGCCCTATTGACCAGCGTGATCACTCTGACCCTGGGTTTCTACAAGGGGTTCGAGTTCACCGAGATCCTGCTCTTCGCCCTGGCATCGGCCGTTTCGGCCATTCCCGAAGGCCTGCTGGTGGTCATGACCATAACCCTGGCCATCGGAGGCCACCGCATGGTCCGGCGCAATGCGCTGATACGGAAGTTGCAGGCGGTGGAAACGCTGGGCTCGGTGACCACCATATGTTCTGACAAGACCGGGACCCTGACCACTAACCAGATGACCGCGCGCAGGATCTTCATGGGGGGACAGGAGATCAGCATATCCGGTGCTGGATACGTTCCGGAGGGCGTGTTCTCCTCAGGAAGGGAAGCGGTCGATCCCGCGGGTGAGGACCTGGTGTCCCTGCTGAGGGCGACCGTGCTGTGCAACGATTCCCGACTGCGTCTACATGAGATCGATGGAGGTTCCAGGTGGGAGATTGCCGGGGACCCCACCGAGGGAGCCCTGGTGGTCGCCGCCCGCAAAGCCGGGCTGTCCCAGGAGGAGGAGAACAAACGTTATCCGCGGTTGGACGAGGTACCGTTCGACGCCAAACGCCGGTTCATGGCCACCTTCCACCCTTCCCAGGGAAAGGTGCTCATACAGGTCAAGGGGGCTCCCGAAACGATCCTGGGGATGTGCGATCGCATCCAAGAGTCGGGAAAGGTCAGGAGCCTGACCGCCGAGGACCGCAAGACGATCATGGACCGCAGCGGATCGATGGCCGAGGACGCGCTTAGGGTGCTCGGGGTTGCCTCGAGGACCATCGAGGAGGATGAACTTAGGTCGGTCAAGCAGACCATGATGGAGTCCGGTGAGAAGCTGACCTTCCTGGGCCTGATAGGAATGATCGACCCGCCTAGGCCGGAAGCGAAGGCGGCGGTCAGCCTCTGCAACAAGGCCGGCATCAAGGTCATAATGTGCACTGGCGACCACAAGAAGACCGCCGAGGCCATCGCCCGGGAGCTCGGGATACTGAGGGGCGACCTGAAGGTGGTGGAGGGCGAAGAACTGGACGATATGGATGCGGAAGCCCTTGATGCCATGATACTCGATGTCGCGGTGTTCGCCCGGGTATCGCCCAAGAACAAGCACTCCATCGTCGAATCGCTCAGGCGCAAGGGTCAGATAGTGGCCATGACCGGGGACGGAGTGAACGACGCCCCGGCGCTCAAAGCGTCCAACGTCGGAATATCGATGGGGATCACCGGTACTGACGTCACCAAGGAGACCGCGGACATGGTGCTGACCGACGACAACTTCGCCACCATCGTCAGCGCGGTGGAGGAGGGCAGGGTGGTGTTCGAGAACATCAGGAAGGTGGTGAAATACCTGATAACCACCAACACCGGGGAGATATTGACCATAATGGGTTTCCTCCTGCTCATGGTCGGGACCAACGGCATCGACTTCCTGATACTGACGCCCATCATGATCCTGTACATCAACCTGGTGACGGACGGGCTGTTGGACAAGACCCTGGCCACAGAGCCGGGGGAGCCCCACATCATGGAGATCCCGCCCCGCCATCCCGAAGCCAAAATAATCGATTTGGAGATGATCAGGAACATCTTCATCCTGGGGGTCACCATGGCCATCGGGACGCTTTTCCTGTTCGACCGGGCCTTCCAGAGCATGGCCGACCCGCAGGAGGCCAAGTCCAAGGCCATGACCATGGCCTTCGTGACCATGGCCGCGTTCCAGATATGGAACTCCATGAACTGCCGGTCCCGGACCCGGTCCGTCTTCAGGATGAAGCTGACCGGCAATCGCTACCTGCTGATGGGAATGGCGGCATCGGCCACCCTGCTGTACCTGGCCACCGAACTGTCCTTCTTCCAGACGGGACTGGGCACGGTATCCCTTTCCGCGTGGGACTGGATCGCGGTGGCGATGGTCTCCAGCACAATCCTTATCGTGGAGGAGATCAGGAAGTTCCTGCAGTCCAGGATGCGAGGGTCCAAGACTTAGGCCGCCAACCCTAAAAAACCCTTTTAACCCCTTTTCTGGATATAACAGGGTGTGCCCCCCGCCCTAACAGATCGGTTCACGGCCGCGGCGGACCGCGCTCCCCGCACTGACCCGGGCAGGGGGTTCGTTGTCGTGCCCCGGGGTTGTCCTCCAGTCATGACGCGATGTCGCATCGCAGTTCCTGCAGGGACCTATCGGCGCACTGTGCACCGCCAGACTATTGTAGGGATCACGGTCACCCTCATTTTTACTGGCGGCATATCTCATCACGCGCATCAGGCATATCAATGTTGCGCAGTCCGACCGCAAAGGATATGTCCGGACGCAGGCCATTAAGCCTCCAGATGCGAGAGCTTTTCGAGCCGGCTAGCGTGGCGGTCATCGGCGCCTCCGCCGAGAGGAACAAGGTGGGCAACATCATCCTCGGCAACATCATCGAATCAGGTTTCCAGGGGCCTCTCTACCCCGTAAATCCACGCTACGAGGAGGTCCTGGGGCTGAAATGCTATCCCCGGATCACCGACGTTCCCGGACCGGTGGAGATGGCCGTGGTCGTCGTTCCGGCCAAGTTCGTCCTGCAGGTCATGGATGAGTGCGGCCAGAAAGGGGTGAAGGCCGCCGTGGTCATCAGCGCCGGCTTCAAGGAGGTCGGGCTGGAGGGCGCCAAGCTGGAGAGGCAGCTCGGCGAGATGGCGCACCGTTACGGCATGCGCGTGCTCGGCCCGAACTGCTTGGGATTGGTCAACACCCATCACCGCATGAACGCCACCTTCGCTCAGGAGGGGCCGAGGGAGGGCAACATAGCCATATCTTCACAGTCAGGGGCGATATGCGTCGTCGTGCTGGACTGGGCGGCGAACATAAACATCGGCTTCTCCAAGTTCATCAGCGTCGGCAACAAGCTGGACGTGGACGAGGGGCACCTGCTGGAATATCTTCGCGAGGACCCATACACCAAGGTCATCGGCATGTACATCGAGGGGACCGACCGGGGCAGGGAGTTCCTGAAGCAGGCCGAGCTCACCACCCGGGTGAAGCCGGTGATCGCGCTCAAGGCCGGACGCACCAGCAGCGGGGCGAAAGCGGCCTCGTCGCACACCGGGGCGATGTCCGGCAGCGACAAGGTCTACGACGCGGCAATGCGCCAGTCCGGCGTTGTGCGCGTGAAGAACATCGAGGAGATGTTCGACCTCCTGCAGGCGTTCTCCACGATGCCCTTGCCGGAGGGTGAGGGTGTGGCGATAGTGACCAACGCCGGCGGGCTGGGCGTGATGGCCGCCGACGCCTGCTCCGACAACGGTCTTACGCTAGCATCGTTCGAGGCATCGACCGTGGAGAGGCTGAAGCAGGGGCTCCCGGCCGCGGCCAGCCTTTACAATCCCATAGACGTGGTCGGCGACGCCGACGCCGCCCGATACGACCATGCCATCCGCACGGTGATGGACGATCCCAACGTGGCCTGCGTCGTGGCGTTGTTAGCGCCAACCGACCTGGTGGACATATCGTCCGTGGCGAGAACGCTCACCGCCTTCGCCGGCTCCTCGCCGAAACCGATCGTCACCTCCTTCGTGGGAGGGAAGGAGATGATGGCCCCCATCGACATGCTCAAGGCGGCCGGGATCCCGAACTATCCCTCGCCGGAAAGGGGCATACGCGCACTGGCGGCAATGGTGGAGCACCGCCACAGCCTGGACCGCAAGGAGTCGCATGCCGTCAAGCCCATCGAGGCGGACCACGAGGCGGTGCGCGAGGTCATATCGTCCGTGCGCTCGGAAGGGCGCCTGCAGCTTAGCGAGAACGAGGGCAAACGCATACTGAAGGCCTACGGCATCGCCACCCCGCGGGAGGGCATCGCCCATGACCTGGCCTCGGCGTTGAAGCTCGCAGAGGAGATCGGCTATCCGGTTGTTATGAAGGTCGAATCGCCGGACATCGCTCACAAGACCGACGTGGGCGGAGTGGTCCTGGACATAGACGACGGGCAGGAGCTGGAGCGCTCCTACCAGGTCATGCTGAGCAAGGTCCGCGAGAAGCTGCCCAAGGCCAGGGTCACCGGGGTCTCCATACAGAAGATGGTCAAGGGCCGCGAGGTCATCGTCGGGATGGTCAGGGACGACCAGTTCGGTCCCGTCATCACCTTCGGCCTGGGCGGCATTTTCGTGGAGATCATGCGCGACGTCACGCAGGGGATAGCCCCGCTCGACAGGGACGACGTGGAGCGCATGGTCCGTTCCATTCGCGCCTATCCAATGCTGGCCGGGGCCCGGGGCAAGCGTCCGGGGGACATACCGGCGCTGGTAGAGGTAATCCTCAAGATATCCCAGATGGCCATGGAGTTCCCCGAGCTCGAGGAGCTGGAGATGAACCCGGTCATGGTGGGGGACGAGGGGACCGGGGTAACGGCAGTGGACGCGTTGGTAACGATCAAGGGGGAGCAGCAATGAGATCTCTGTATCTAGGTTCAGTGGTAGAGAAGTCAGGCAAGTCCATGGTCACTCTTGGACTGGCTAAGAACTTCCAGGGCCAGGTGGGCTTCTTCAAGCCCTTCAAGGAACGCCTCATGCGGGAGGGGGACCGGGTGATCGACCAGGACGCCTACCTCATGCGCCACGTGCTGAACCTGGACAAGCCGGAGGAGGTGCTGTGCCCCTTCACCTATGACGTGTTCCGCGCCGCGCGCATGGACGAGGTGAAGGCCGCTTACAAGAAGGCCTCCTGCGACTGCGAGATGATGCTGATCGAGGGCACCCGGGAGGTCACCACCGGATACCTGAACGACGTGTCCGGCCTGGCCATCGCCGAGGCCACCGGTTCCGACCTGGTGCTGATCTCCACGCCGGAGACGGCCGCCCTGGACAAGATCGCCATGCTCTACAAGCTGAGCGAGAAGTACAAGATCAAGGTCAAGGGGGTCATACTCAACAAGACGGACGATCTGTCCGTGGCGAACTTCCTGGAGAGCAAGGGGATCAAGGTGCTGGGCTGCGTTCCCCATATCCCGGAGATGACCTACTTCACGGTGAAGGAGGTGGCCGAGGCGCTCTCCGCCAACGTGCTCGTCGGGGAAGGCCATATGGATAGGGTGGTGGAAGGCGTGTTCATCGGGGCCATGACCATGGAGACCGCCCTGAAGTACATGCGCCGGCACCGCCGCAAGGCCATCATCACCGGCGGGGACCGCTCGGACATCCAATTGGCCGCATTGTCCACGGACACCTCCTGCCTCATCCTCACCGGCGGCATGTACCCGGCGAACCAGGTGGTATCGAAGGCCTACGAGAAGGGCATACCGATACTGGTGACCAGGTACGACACGCTCGCCACCTCGGAGATGGTGGAGCACCTCATCGCCCGCATCGAGCCGCAGGACGCGGAAAAGGTGAGGTTGGTGGAGAAGGCCGTCGCCGACAACGTGGACCTGGACAAGGTGTTCGAATAGGTCGCCCCAAGTCCAGGACATACGGGACCGAAGGACCGACCGCTCCGTAAAGGTCCAGAGGCCCCGGCCTTCATGTCCGACCCATCGTAACATATGTATACATGCACAAATATGCACGAATCGTGCTCTCTGACAACGTCAAGCTGTTCAAGGCCCTGGGCGACGAGACCAGGCTGACCATAGTCGGCTACCTTCTGAACGAGGAACGCTGCGCCTGCGAGTTCCAGGCCGCCAACAAGGACCAGACCACCATATCCAGGCATCTCAAGGTGCTTCACGAGGCGGGGGTGGTGAAGTTCGAGAAGCAGGGGCGCAAGGTCATATACAGCATCTCCAGCCGGGAAATGCGATCGCGGCTCGAGGCCATGGGAGTGGAGGCTCAGCAAACCTGCTGCCCCGGCGGTTCCCTCTCGGACCAGAGGATAAAGAGGGCGGTCCGCAAGAAGTACGGGAACATTGCCAAGGAAGGGGGCTCATGCGGCTCCTCATGCTGCGGTGAAGGCCAGAGCCCCCTGCGTATCTCCGCGTCGGTCGGTTACTCCGAGGAGGAGATGAACCTGGCCGAGGGCGCCAACCTCGGCCTGGGCTGCGGCAACCCCGGCGCCCTGGGGGACATCAGGGAGGGCGAGACCGTGCTGGACCTGGGCAGCGGGGCAGGCATGGATGCGTTCCTGGCCGCCAGAAGGGTCGGGCCGAACGGCCGGGTGATCGGGGTGGACTTCACCAAGGAGATGATCGCCAGGGCGCGGAAGGTGGCCAAGGACCACGGTTTCGTCAACGTGGAGTTCAGGCTGGGCGACATCGAGGACCTGCCGGTGGACGGCGGCTCGGTCGATGTGGTGATGAGCAACTGCGTCATCAACCTGGTCCCCGACAAGTCCAAGGCGTTCCAGGAGGCGTTCAGGGTGCTCCGGCCGGGGGGCAGGATGTACATCTCCGACATGGTCCTGCTCGAGGAGCTGACCGAGGAGCAGAGGTCCGATGAGGACCTCATCTCCGGATGCGTCGCCGGGGCGGTCCTCAAGGATCAGTACCTGGAGCTGATAAGGGCCGCGGGTTTCAAGGTGGAACGGACTGCCGAGGACAGGGCGATCAGCAAGAGGCAGCACGAGGGGCTGCCCGTCGAGAGCTTGAAGGTGGCGGCCGTCAGGCCTGGGGACCTGCCCTGATGTCGGTCGCCCATCCTCGATCGACGTCTTCCCAGACCGCATGGCCGGCGGGCCGCGATGCTCTTACGACAGGTTCCGGGCTCCCCGCATCGAGGGGAGAACAAGTTTATATCGTCCTTTCCATGCTGAATCCATGGTCAAAGAAGTAAGGGCAGCTCACATCCTGGTGGCCAAGGAGGACAAGGCCAAGGAACTCCTGCAGATGATCAAGAACGGCGCCAGCTTTGCCGATCTGGCCAAGCAGCACTCCATGTGCCCCTCCGGCCGCAAGGGCGGGGACCTGGGCTGGTTCGGGAAGAACATGATGGTCAAGGAGTTCGAGGACGCCGCCTTCAACCACGCCAAGGGCGAAGTTGTCGGTCCAGTCAAGACCCAGTTCGGCTGGCACCTCATCCACGTTGTGGACCAGAAGTAAAACCTAATCCTCCAGCACCGCGGTGCTGGAACCATCCTCTTTCTCCTGTATGCGGAGAACAGCACTGACGTTGTCCTTGACGTCTTCGATGTGCGTGATGAGCAGGATCTGACGGAACTGCTTCTGCAATTGCCCCAGCGTCTCCAGTATGCTGCGCTTGCGCAACTGGTCCTGCGAGCCGAATATTTCGTCCAATACAAGGAAGTTCATCTGGTTGCCGGAGCGCTCCATGATCATGCGCGAGATCGCCAAACGCAGGCACAAGTTCGCGAGATCGACCTCGCCGCCCGAAAAGCGCTCCAGCCGGAACTCCCCGCCCTGGTCGTACAGCCACATCTGGTAATTTTCGTCCAAGCGCATGCCGCCGTACTTGCCCTCGGTGAGCTGCGATAAGAGATCGGAGGAGACGTCCGATAATGTCGGAACGATGCGGGAGATGACGTTCTCCTTGAACCCTCGCATCACCTGGCTCAGGCGGCTGAGGGTCTCCAGCTCCCTGGTCAGGGCGGAATGCTTGGTTCGCAATCCCTCCAGCTCCTCGGCGCGCCTGCGCAGCGAATCGATCTCGGAGGAAAGACGTCTTTGCTCGCCCTCCGCTCTTATGATCTCATGGGCCAGGCGCTCCTCGTTCTCCCGGGCCTCCTCATGCTCCTTCTTCTTCTGGAGGAGCGCCTTCATGTCGAAGCCCAGGGCCCGGCGCTCCTGGGAGGCTGCGCGCAGCGTCTCCTCCTCGTTGCCCACCGCCGTGAGCATCCTGGCCTTCTCGTCCTGGGCCAGCGGGAGCCGTTCCATCTTGGCCAGGGCCCGGTTCAGCTCGAGGTGGGACGGTTCCAGCTCGGCCGCCCTGCGTCTGGCGGTCTCATGCGCCCGGGCGTCATAATCCACCGGTCCCAGGACATCCAGCCCCTTCCGCAGGGAGTCCACCCTGTCCTGCGTGATGACCAAGGATTGCCGCGCCTTGCGCGCCCTCTCCTCCAGGGACGCCCTCAGACGGGATTGGGACAGTAGCTTGGACCTGCGGGCCTCTAGGACCTCCTTACGCTGTTCGCTCCGCGAACGCTGCTCCATCAGCCCCTTGCGGACCTCGTCCTGCAGGGACGCTCCGTCCTCCAGGGCCTTCTGCTCCTCCTGGTACCGGCGCAGAAGGTCGGTGTACTGCGCCCCCATGCGCCTCTGGCAGGTCGGGCAGTTGCTGTCCTCGCCCAGCTTGGAGATCTCCTCGGCCTTAATCTTTGAGGTCCTGATTTCGGTCCGCAGCCTGGCCGCCTCCGATTCCGCCACCCGGGCCTGGGCGGATATGGACGAGATCAGCTCCCTGGTCTCGTTCAGGTTGGCCTCCACCGTGGCCAGGCTGGATTCGATGTCCGGCAGGGCGGACATCTCCTTGGCCGCCTGTTCCGCCTCGGCCTTGAGCGATACCAGTTCACCTGTCCGAGCGGCCAGGTCCTCCTCCGTCCTCTGGCGCTTCAAGAAGGATTCGCGAAGTACGGCATGCCTTTCCGCGGCGTCCTTGGCCTCCCGGTACTCCTTCTCCCGCGCCTCCAGCTCGGGCAGGGACCCGCGCAGGGCCTGGAGCTCCAGGACCTCCTTCTCCAGTTTGCCCAAGGACTCGTGCATGGCCTGCAGTCCGGCCCGGGCGCCGGTCTGCCTTCTCTCCAGGGCCACGTCCTGACGGTATCTTTCCTCCTCCTCTTCCCAAAGCCCCTTGGCCTCCAGGGTCCTCTCGACAGCGGCCTTCCTGTCGGTCTGCAGCCTGGAGCTTCCAGCTGTGATCTCCTTCAACGCCTCGGCGGCGGCTCGCTCCTCTTCCTTGATGACCTTGAGCTTGTCCTGCCCGCTGCCATCCCTCAGCAGCGACGATAAGCCCTCCGCCTCCCGCTTGGCGTTGTTGGCGTCCGCGTCGATGGACTTGATCACCTTGTCCAGAAAGTCCACGCGCAGCATGCGCAGCACCAGCGTCTTGCGTTCCGCCGGTTTCAGGTTGGCCAGGGCGTTGAGGTCCTTCTGCTTGGTGAACACGGACACGAAGAAGGCCTGGTGGTCCATGCCCAGCTTGGAGACGATGGCCTTGGTGACATCGGTGTCCCCGGTGGCCAGCAGCTTGCCGTTCACCTCCAGCGAGGCGTCGGTCTTGAGGCTCTTGACCTTCATGGTCCTGGCCAAACGATAAGAGTCCTCGCCCAGGTCGAACTCCAGCACCACCGAGCACTCCTCCCCCGGGGCCGCGCCGAAGCTGACCACCCCCTCCTTGTTGTCCCTGACCACCGAGGAGGCGTTGCCGAACAGCGCCCAGGTCACCGCCTCGAGTATGGTGGTCTTGCCGGTGCCGTTGTTGCCGATGATGGCCACCACGCCGTCCGGGAACTCGATGCGGGCCTCGCGGAACTTGCGGTAGTTGCGCAGCTCCATGTAGCGCAGCCTCATTCCTCCTCCTCCTTCTCGAGGTACTCGAGGCCGCGGCGGCGCAGCTCCTCCTTGTCCATGCCTTCCACGGGCACCTGCGACAGATAGGACTGGAACTCCTGGTCCATGGATCCGATGGCCGTGGAGCGCCACTGCACGGCGTCCGTGCCCTGCACGATCTCCAACTTCAGGTCCAGGTGCACAGCCTTGTCGGCCATCGCCCTCAGGGCGTTGAGGTCCAGGCTGCGGTACAGCGCCGCGGGGACCTCGTCCACCACCAGGCGTATGATGCTGCCCTCGATGGGCACGGAGCCGAGGGCGGACACCAGCTCGTCCTGCAGGACCGCCGCCTCCTTGCCCTTGGCCTGGAAAGGCCCCAGGGAGTACATGGGCCTGGTCGGGAGCTTGACGAACTCCTTCCTGCCGCGCTCCAGGTCGACCAGCATGTATCCTTTGTCCTGGCCGGCCTCGGCGAAGGACAACCGTTCCAGCGAGCCGCAGTACCAGGCGTTCTCGGTTATCTGCTCCCGGTCGTGGAAATGACCCAGGGCGATATAGTCAGCGTCCAAGTTGAGAAGCGAGGAGGGCAGGTTGAGCTCGTTCGCCTCGCCCATGCTGTATCTCGTCAATCCCTGGATGCCGGCGTGCAGCATGCCTACCTCGTAACGGGCGCGGCCGCGCTTCCAGCTCTGCAGCGCCTCCACCATCGATGCCTTGTCCTGATGGGGGAACGCGGTTACGGTGAGATCGCCCAGTTCCAGCCGGTGCATCCCCGGGGTGTAGAAGGCGTGAACGCCATCTATATGCTCGAAGAGCCGGAACACGCTCCCGGTCTCCTTGAGGCGAGGCGTCGAATGGTTCCCGGCGATGAGCACCACCGGGATGTCCGCCTCGGACAAGCGCAGGATCTGCTCAAGAACTACGGACAGAGCCCGGTTGGACGGCCGCACGGAGTCGAAGAGGTCGCCGGAGTGCAGCACGACGTCCGGACGCCGGGAAATGACGGAATCGACCAGGCGTTCGAACGCCTGGTATATGTCCACCTCCCGCTGGTTCATCCCCGTTTCGGGGTCGGAGCGGCGGTAGGCGGAGAAGCCGACGTGGCTGTCGGCGACATGGGCGATCCTCATCCGGCAGGGATTAGAGGGCTTGGCTTAAAAAAACATTCCATCGGGTTCAGTGAAAATGCTCACTCCTCATGCAGCCTGTCCGTCAGGATATGGCACATGCGGTCGTAGGCGCTCTTGTTGGCGTCCCAGAGCAGATAGGCGATCACCAGGCCGACCGCCACGCCGAAGACCAGCAGGACCGGGAAGCCCTCCACCTGCGGCGCTATCGGTATGAACAGGAAGAACAGCACGATGCCGATGATGGAGATCACGAGGTCCACGAAGGACCGGAACAGCCTTCCCTCGGCGCCGGACTCGAAGTGACCGGCCTCCATCACTCCCCGGATGAGCATCAGGCCGACCACCCTCACCCGGCTGAGTATGTTGATGAGCGGGGGGAGCATCAGCCCGATGAAGGCGGCGATGGCCACCATGTACGTCAACGCCCCAACGCCCTCGGGGTCCACCCCGAACAGCCCGACGATGTCGTAGAAGGCCACGGCCATCACCTGCAGCAGGAAGATGATGATCACGTCGATGAAGATCCAGAAGACCTGCCTCTGCACCTCCCGGCGGCGGTCGGCGTGCGCGTTCATCCAGACGGTCATGTCCGTACGGAGATGGTCCACCCGGCGCAGCGACTCCCGGACGGAAGCTGGCAGGACGCCGCCCAGGGCGGTGACGGTGGCCGGCGCTCGGCGGAAGGAGGCGGGAAGGTACAGCATGGTGATCAGCGAGGCCCCGATCACCGAGGAATAGAACAGCTGGTCCACCGCCCCCAGGTCGAAGGCGGTCTTCGCTATGACGAAGGAGAACTCACCCATGGCCACCATCCCCAGCCCGGTCATGGCCGAGGTACGGGCGTCCTTGTTGCTGACGAACGTCCCGACGGTCACGCTGAATATCTTGCCGATGATGAACACCGCGGCGATGGCCACGGCCACGATGATGTTGTCAAGGATCAGCCAGGGCTCGATCATCAGGCCGATGGAGATGAAGAAGAGGGCCATGAACATCTCCTTGATGGGGGTGATGCGCTCGACCACCTTCTCGTGGGCCATGGACTGGGAGATGATGATGCCCACCAGGAAGGCGCCGATGGCCACCGACAGGCCGAAGAACTGGGCCACTATGGCCATGCCGAAGCACAGTCCCAGGGACACTATCAGCAGCGTCTCCGGGGAGGCGGTGGGGTACATACGGTCCATGAGCTTGGGCAGCACCGCCAGCCCCATGACCAGCAGGATCAGCATGAACACCCCGATGTACGCTATTTGCAGAACGATGCTGGCTATGGTCACGCCATCTCCGGCGGCCAGCGGTGAGGACAGGGTAAGGATGATGACCGCGGCGATGTCCTCGATGATGAGTATGCCGACGATGGCCTCGGCGAACTCCCTCTTCATCATGCCCGCGTCGGAGAGCACCTTGATGATGACCGCGGTGGAGCTGATGCTCATCACCGCCCCCAGGAATATCGACTGGATGGTGGTCCATCCCAAGGCTATGCCCAGCCCGTAGCCCAGGGTGATCATCAGCACGATCTCCACGCTTCCGGCCAGGGCGGCGAACAGCCCGACCTTCTTGAGCCGACGCAGATTGAACTCCAGGCCCAGGGTGAACATCAAGAGTACGATACCGGCGTTGGCCAAAGCGTCAATGGTGTCCATGTCGGAGACGAAGGACGGCTCGAAGAGGTTGGGCCCCAGGATAATCCCGGCGGCCAGATACCCGATCACCACCGGCAGGCGCAGCTTGGAGAAGATGACGGAGATCGCTCCAGCGGTGACCATAATGATGGCCATCTCCAGCAGGAACGTGGTCTCCGATTCCATCAGTGCGCCTCAGAAGAACGTCTGACCCACATCCTTCTTCACGGTATTTTTCCTTTCCCCCGCTTTGGCGTTCGACTCTTCGACATACTCCTCGTACAGGTGCACCTTGCACGGTATGGCGAAGGGCGTGAACGGCGAGGCGATCAGGGCCTCGCCGGGCATCAGCATCTGGATCTCGTTGTCCAGCATGGATATGTCCTGCTTGGCCGAATTGCGCAGGATGTCGCGATCGCGCTTGTCCGCCAGCCCCAGTATGAACAGGGTGTTGAACTGGGAGATTATCTCCTCGTTGATCAGCTTGGGCTGCTGCGAGACGGCGCAGAGCCCGACCTTGAACTTGCGCCCCTCGCGGGCGATCTGGGCGAAGACGGTGCCTTTGGACTGAGAGAGCACGCGCTGCGCCTCCTCCATGGCTATGAGCACCGGCGGCGCCCGCTCGAACCTTGGCTTATCTGAGTACATGGCCTTGTTGTGCTCGAATATCGCGCGGGTGAGAACGGTGGAGACCAGGAGCTCCTCGGCCTCGAACATGTTGGAGGTGTCCACCAGCACGGTCTTCCCGGACTGCAGGGCGCTGATCAACGCCCGGGTCATGCTCAGGTTGCGGTCGGTGGTCACCAGGTCGAACTGGAAGATAGAGTCCAGGCGGCGCTTGATGACGTTCACGCTGCCCTCGTGGAAGCGTCCGTTCAGATCGGTGACGATGGTCGCTACGCTCCTGTCCCGCAGCTCGTCAAGCCATCGCTCGCCGTACTTCCACTGCGAGGCCTGCAGGCATTCCAACTGCGGCCCGGAGAACTCGTACAGGTTCGCCAGATCGGGGATCTCGATCTCCGAGCTGGAGATGTGGATGGAGCTGTGAGGCCCGTCCAGCCTTCTGGACGAATAGACGTCCAGGGCCTCCGGGGCCAGCTTGGATTGCGAAAGCCCCTTCTTGCCGCGCTCCCCGCCGTCGAAGTACTCCCCGTGCGGGTCCAGGATGAGAAAGCCGCAGCGGCGGGACTCCATGCACGACAACGCCAACGATTTCATCAGGTTGCTCTTCCCCATCCCGGTGGTGGCGAAGATGCCCACATGGTGCGGGAACCCGCGTGAGTCGATGCCCACCCGGAAGTCCAGCACCCGGTCTCCGGAACGTAGACGGCCGACCTCCACGTCCCCCATCATCGGCCTCAAGAAATCATAATCGCCCTGGTCCGCCCGGCGGACGCGGGAGAAATGCCTGGGAATGGACTTGGCCTTGCGGTATGCGCTGTCCTTGAGGCAGCCCAGGGGGGTGCACACCCCCACCTTGTACAGGTCGCCCCGGATGCGTTCGTAATCGAAACCCTCCCTGAGCGCAGCCCCGGCCTGCCATTCCAGATAATCGTCGTCATCAGAATCGGCGCCGAACAGCACATCCATCGTCCGAACCAGGAACTTGACGCCCGACTCCTCGACAACCAGCATCTCCCCCACCTGCAGGTCCTCCGCCTCGTTGGTGCGGAACCTCAGCTCCATGACCCGGTTGCCGAAAATCCTGCCAATGTCCGTCATGATGGCCGCCCATGTCCTCCAGGGGGTATAGAAATTTCTCCCGGTGCGGTGAAAATGCCATATCCAATGAACGTGATAATGAGCTTGTGCGACCAGAGATCGTCGAGCTCCCAGCCCTTTCCGACCAGCCCCGACCAGAGGTACTGGTGGTTGGCGTGGGCGGGGCGGGAAGGCACATGGCCGCTCAGATGCCAGGATGCAAGCTCACCATCTGCCTGGAGGGGGACGCCGGGATACCCGGGCACCGGCAGGTGCTCCTGCGTAAAGGCGAGGTCACCGTAGCCCGTACAAGCTCCTCCACCGCCCTGCATGTCTCCGATCTGCCCTGGAAGAACCGGCTGGTGGAGGCGGTGGGAAGACCGGACGTGCTGTTCCTGTTCAGCGGGCTGGGCGGAGAGACCGGCAGCTACATCGCCCCCCTGATCTCCGAGCTAACGCATTACACCACCATGACCTTCACCAGTGTCTGCCTTCCCTTTTCCGTGGAGGGTTCCAACCGCCGGGCCATGGCCAAGGAAGGGCTGGCCCGCCTGAAGGCGGCCTCGCACATGGTGGCCGTGTACGCCAACGATCCGCTGATCAAGCTGGCACCGAACCTGCCGCTGGGCAAGGCCTTCGGGGTCATGGACCAGATCATGCTCTCCCTGCCGACGGACCTCTGCCAATGTCTTACCGCTGAAGCCATTCCCATGCTGAAGGAGAACATAGGGAAGAGGGAGCTGCGGGCGGGCATCGGTTACGGCATGGGGCTGGAGAAGGAACGCCTGGCGGTGGAGGACGCGCTGACCTCGCCCTGGTTCCCCTCCGCCGAGTTCCAGGCCGACACCGCCCTGATGCTGGTCTGCGTAGGACAGCCGGACCGCATCAGCTTCGATGACTGCGTGCGGGAGATGTCCGATAGGCTGAAGGTGAGGAAGCTTCTGGTGGCCTCTCACGCAGACCCGTCCCTGGGCCGGCGGGTCAAGGTGTCGTTGCTGCTAGGTTACAGGTTCTGATCGTCGGCGATCTCCTCTGGGGCGCCGGCGAACTTGACCAGGGCGTAGGCCTCCACGAAATGCAGCTTTCCTGGGACGACCACAGCGTGCAGCGGCGGTCCCATGTCCTCGTCCAGCATCTTCGACGGATGGCCGGCGGAGACCTTCTCGGTGCGGGAACCCACGCGCGCCGCGGCGCAGATGATGGTGCTCTCGGTGATCATCCCCAGTCCCTTGGCCTTCTCCGCGTCGATGAGCCACTGCACCGCCTGGTTGGCGGTCATGTAGCGTCCCTCCTCCTCCCGGATGTCCAACAGCACCAGGGTATGCAGCCCGCGGGACCAGTTCTCGTAGATGTTCTCGAACGGTGACAGGGGTGTATAGCCAGGCTCCGGGAACGGGATGGTCACCGCGCGGCCGAACTTGTATGGCTGCAATCCCAGCGCGGAGGCGCAGGCGGTGAAGATGGACACACCGTAAAGAACGTCGGTCGATATTCCCTCCTCCATGGCCCGGATCTTCAGGTCCACGTGGGTGGTGGCGGCCATGGTGTCCCCGGCGGTGACGAAGGCCACCTTGCCGTTCCTGGCGGCGTCGATGACCGTCTCCTCCTCCTCGACCTCCCGGCGCTTGAGGCGGACGATGCTCTTGCCGATGACCTTCTCCAGGTCGTCCGGCGTGGAGTCGATGAGCTTGGACGTGTAGAACTCACCGAACACCTGGTCGCACCCCTTGAGCGTCCGTATCGCTCTGGCGCTAAGGTCCTCCACTCCTCCCAGCCCTAAACCAACAAATATCAATTCTCCCATGGCAACACCGTGCGTTCCCTTTGCGTCAGGGTCCGAAAGGGGGAAGGAGAGTCCGTCCGTAAAAAGCTTTTAGAGGACGGCCTGCTGGACCAATCGTTATACGTCGATAAGGACGACGAGCTCCTCTACCTGCCGGTGCTGGCCGCTCCGGAGAACGTCCCCACTGAGGAGCGGGATTTCAAGGAGCGCGAACGCGAGGAACGGGACTACAAGGTACTGGCCAGGGTGCCCGAGGAGCTGCGTCCGCTTTTACCTACCGCGTTCGACACGCTAGGCGATATCGCGATGATCAAATTGCCTGACGAGCTTCTGCCCTATGCCAAGGAGGTCGGAGGCGCTCTCCGTTCAGCGTTCCCGCGCCTGCGCTCGGTGTTCCTGGACCACGGGGTGGTCGGTGAGTTCAGGGTGCTGGACCTGGAAGTTATCGCCGGGGAGGACGTCAGCGAGACGGTGCACACCGAATACGGGCTGCGGTTCAAGGTCGATCCCCGGAAGGCCTACTTCAATCCGCGCCTTTCGAACGAGCGTAGGAGGATAGCGTCCCTGGTGCGGGAAGGCGAGACGGTGGTGGACATGTTCTCCGGGGTCGGTCCTTTCGCCATCATGATCGCCAAGCTCGCCCGTCCCGGGGTCGTTTACGCCATCGACCTCAACCCGGAGGCGGTGCAGCTGATGCGCGAGAACCTGGAGATGAACAAGGTCACGGGCGTGGTCCCGCTGGAAGGGGACGCCCGGCAGTGGGTGTTCGACCTGCCTTGCGCCGACCGGGTGGTCATGAACCTGCCGCACTCGGCCGTCGACTTCTTCGCCGACGCCCTGACCAGGCTTAAGCTGGGAGGGGTGATGCACCTCTACCACATCTGCGACCGCAACGATTTCCCGCAGGTGCTGGATGAGCTCAAGCAAAAGGCCTTCGGGATGAGCGTGAGGCTCGAGGTGCTCAGGAGCGAGGAGCTGAAGACCTATTCTCCGTCCTCGTCCGTCTACTCGGCCGACCTACTTCTTGCCGGCTGGCTTTAGGGTGATGCCTTTCTGCCCCTGGTAGTTGCCGCTGCGCTTGGCGTAGGTTCGCTCGACAGGCGAATGCATGTGCTCCAGGACCATCTGCACCATCCGGCTGCCGATAGGCAGTTCCACCGGGGCCGAGGAGGCGTTGAAGCCGCTGAAGGTGAGCGTCCCGTGGAAGCCGGCGTCGATCTTCCCCAGCCCCATGAGCAGCCCCTTCCGCAACCAGGAGGTCCTGGTCCACAGCTGTGCCGCCAGGTCGTCCGGGAGCTCGACCCTTTCCACGGTGGAGACGAAGAACAGCCTGCCCGGGGGGACGATGAACACGCCTGAACCAACGCTCTCCCCGCCTTCCAGCCGGGCCTCGGCCACCCGTAGGTCGTAGCCGTTGGGCGTCAGGCCTTCTGGCGAGTAATCGGTGATGACCAGGGAGCCGTCCTTCATCCGCGCTTCGATCTCATGGTCGGGGACCAGGCACATGAGCCCGGTAACGTCATCAAAGTGATTAGAATTTGCGATTATCAAAACAAATTATTAACAATAGCATCGCATCATCTGATTCGTGGTAAGTTCCTACGGTATCAGCGATGCCGAGATCGATCAGACATACCGTACATCCCTGATCATGCCGCCAGGGGAAAGGGCTGCCCTGTTCTTCCACCGCCTGGAGGAGGCATGCGAGATCGTATCGGACCTCTTGAAGGACGGCATCAGGCAGAGGGAGCTGTGCGTGCTCGTGTTCCGGGAGCCGGAGGCTCTGATCAAGGAGATGATGAGGTGCAGAGGCCTCGACCTGGACATCGAGAGGTCCGTAGTGCTGGTCCCTCAGAAGGAGTTCGCCCTGGACAACTTCACCCAGGCGATCCTGGAGGAGAGCATGCGGGGACTGGCCCAGCGGGCCAAAGTCCTGGGGTTCGACGGCGCCCGGCTCATATTGAACGTGCCGGAGGAGATGTCCGCCCAGCTGCCGACCGAGGGCGCCTGGAGCGAGCTTGAGAGGACCAGGGAGGAGCTGGGCCTGACCATGGTCTGCCTCTTCAACATGACGGTGCTCTCCCCCGGCTTCCTGCTGAGGTCCCTTTCCTACTATCCCAGGGTCATCATCGACGGGACATTGTGCCGCAACTTCTATCACATGCCCGTCATCGCCGTCACCCGCCCGGAGAACTACCAGGGCTTCTACGAACAACTGGAGAGCATCAGGGAGGAGCGGGACATCAGGGAGAACGAGCACCGGGAGCGGTCCATGCTCCGGGAGATGAACCGCGAACTGCAGGATGAGCTGACGCAGCGGCAGATGGTGGAGTTCGCCCTGCTGCGGGTGGAGAACAACATGCGCACCATGCTGGACGCCATGCCCGACATGGTGATCATGCTCGATCGCGACCTGCGGGTCACCATGGGGAACCACGCGTTCATCCGGTACCTCCAGGACATGGGCCTGGACACATACTTCGAAGGTACCTCCATCTACGATCTGCTGCCCGGGACATCCACAAAAGGCCGGAGGCTGATCGAGGAGGTCTTCCAATATGGGCATCCCACCGTTATCGAGACCTCGGTGCCCACGGACATCGGTAACCTGGACATGGAGGTCCGCCTGGTCCCCATCACGGTGGATGGGAAGGTCGACCGCCTGGTGGCCATCGCTCGGCCATGGACCCCTCCGTCCCGCGACCTCAGGGGGATGTGGGGGAGGTTCGACTCTTTGAGGCAAGAGGTCCTGGACCCCGCGGGACCCATGGCCGGGTCCATGGAATCCTGTCCCCATCCGGCATTGTTGGTCATCCACGGCGGACAATTGCTTAAGGTGAACCAGGCCCTGGCGAATGAGCTGGGTCGTTCCATGGATGAGATAATGGCCATGGGCAACGCCTTCAGCTTCCTGGCCCCCTTCAAGGGCAAGGACGGCATCGCCCGCCGCACGAACATCGAGGGCAGGATCACCATACCTAGCGTCCTCACGCGCCGGGACGGTTCCACGCAGAGGGTCATCTGCTACCTCATGTACGTCGGCGAAGGCGACGACCACCGGGTCCTCGTGGTAATATCGAAGGAACAGTGAACGAAGCGGGAAATCTGTTTTATCCTTTGGTGGCTATCAGGGTGCGAGATGGACCACATCGTCTACCTGGACAAGCCCGCCGGAGCGTTGGAGGCCATGCGTCTTGGCAAGAAGACCATGGTCGGGCGGGCTTACAACGGCCGCCGCTCGCCTTACGGCAAGGTCAAGGCAGGCGACATGCTGTACTTCACGGAGAACGACGGCCAGCAGATCATTTATGGACGTGGGAAGGTCACCGTGGTGTACGATTCCCCCAAGCTCACCCACGAGGAGAGCGTTTCTCTGCTGGAGAAGCACCGCCGCGCGCTATGGCTGTCCGAGGCGCAGTTCCTGAGGATGGCCGGGAAGCGCTATCTGGTGCTGGTGACGGTGAACGGGTTCCAGGAGATGCCGCGCTTCCGCTTCACCCGCCGCGACTTCCACACCCTGGACGACTGGATATTGGTGGGCAACGTAGAAACGGCGCGCAAGGAAGACCCGGTGCGAGAGTTGAAATAATCCGCTCAGGCATGCCGCTGCAATGGAATTGTTGACCGCCCTCAGCGTGTTCCTCGGCGCCTTCTCCGCCCTGGTGCTCTTATCCATGCGGGCGCTCCCGGGAAGATGGGCCAGGCTGTTCGCCGACGCCGGCCGGGAGAATGGACGCCCGCACTGGTCCTGGGCGTGCATCGTCCTTTGCATCGCAGGCATCGTCCTGTTCTGGTACCTGCATTTCACCCGCGAGGTCGACCTGTCGCTGGCCATGGTCGTGCTGGCCACGTTCCTCATGGGACGGGCCGCTCAATCCCTGATCGTCAAGAAAGGACTGCGCGGCAACGTCCAGCTGTTCGTTCAGGGAAGGGTGGGAAAGGCGTTCTTGCCTTACAGCATAGCCAGCATTGTCTTGGTGGTGCTCGGTCTGCTCTAGAACATGTCCAGGGAGCCGCGCTTGAGCGCCAGCCTCTCGAAGTAGCTGAACAGCGCATAGGCCAGGATGAAGAAGAGCGTTCCGAGGCCCAGCATGACCGCCACCAGGAACGCCACGTCACCCAGCCCGGCCCCGGCCGCCACCTCGCGCACCGCCTGCACCCCGTAGGTCAGCGGGAACATGTACGAAGCAGGCTGCAGCCATTCCGGCAGGTACGATATCGGGAAGTTGACGCCGCAGAGAAGCAGTCCCAGGTAGAGCACTATCGATCCCAGGATCATGGACGAGCGGAGATAGACGCCCACGCTGCCTATGACCATGCCGAAGCCGACCATGGCGAAGCAGGTGGCCAGCAGCACCACCGCCAGAGCGACCAGGTTCGCCCCCGATAGATCGACTCCGAAGAACAGGGAGGCGAAGCCCAGCGAGACGGTGACGGTGAGCAGCCCGATCAACGACTGGTAAGCGCCCTTTCCCAGGAACACATAGAACATCCGGGTCGGGGTGGACATGATGGTGGCCATGGTACCGATGTGCTTCTCGGCGCCGGCGGACATTGTCACGCCGTAGACCGCGGAATAGGTCAGCGAGGAGACGGCGTTGCCCAGGGCCACATAGGCGGGGGCAGCCCCTGGGTCATCGGCGAAATCGCTCACCAGCACGAAGAACCACATCTGGAAGAGCGCCGTGGATAATATCTGTATCAGCCAGAGCCCCGGGCCGACGATGGCGAACTGGGATCGCAGGGCCACCAGGGCCGATGCCTTGACGCCGAGCACGTTGTTCAACATGTCAGTACCTCACCAACGTGCCGTTCACCTTCGCCCGGCCTTCCAGGTAGGTGAACAGGAACAGGGAGATCAGCAGGAAGGCGGCGGTCGTCAATATCGTCAGTCCAAGAGCGCCATAGTATCCGATGCCCAACGAATCATAACCGGGGAAGGTGGATATCTTGAGGGCCTCGGCGCCCCAGGTGGCCGGTATCACGTACGAGAGGGGGCGGGACCACTCCGGAAGTATCACCAGCGGGAACACCGCCCCCGAGAGCACGTAGATGGGGAACTCCAGTATCTGGAAGAAGGCTGAGGACGCTCTCGTCACAACGTAGAACGCCCCGAACACCATTCCTAGCACGGACAGAGAGAGCAGCGTGGCGGCCAGGGCGATCACGAAGCCTACCGGGTTCTGCACCGTGACGTCTATTCCGAAGGCGAACTGAGCGACAAGGAACACCGCCAGGGCGTTCAGCAGACCGAGGAACGAGTTCCAGAGGCAACGGCCGAAGACCACGGAAGACAACGGGGCGGGGGTGACCATGATCGCCTCCAGGGTGCCGTTCATCCTGTCGTAGCCGATGGACCAGCTGCTGCTGTGAATGGTGTTCCCCCACATCCCCAGAACCCCGCCGCCCAGGACGGCGTACAGTAACAGGTCGCCGCCGGCGTGGCGGAACAGGAACAATGTGACCGTAGTGAAGATGAAAGGGGCGATGATGCTGGGGATGACCCACTGCGGGTCCACGAAGAAGTGGATCGATTGCTGTTTGAGCGCGGCCTTCATGGCCCGCAGGTCGATCATTTTGCGTTCACCATCTTGATGTAGGCGTCCTCCAGCGTGGGCTGGTCCACCCTAATGCTGATGACCTTGCGGTTCTCCAGTATGGCGGCCACGGTCGGTATGAGCGCCGGGGCGTCGTCGACAACAATGCGCGCCAGCTGCCGCCCCTCCAAGAACTCCATGGATACCGCCGAAACGCCGGGCAGGTCGGCCAGTTCCTTCCTCTGCGCCTCCCCCAGTTCCCGGGCCTCGATCTCGATTATGGAATCGTTCCGCACCGACTCCTTCATGGAGTACGGCGAGCCCATGGCCTTTATCCTTCCCTCGGATATGATGGCCAGGCGGTCGCAGAGCTCGTCGGCCTCGAACATGTAGTGAGTGGTCAGCATGATGGTCATGCCCTTCTCGGACAGTCGGCGGATGAGCGCCCGGGTCTCTCGGGATATCTCCGGATCGAGGCCGAGAGTCGGTTCGTCCAGGAAAAGGACCTCCGGGTCGTTGACCAATCCACGGGCCAAATGCAAGCGCTGCTTCATGCCCCGGGAGTACTCCTCCACCCGGATATCGGCCGCTTCGGCCAATCCCACCAGCTCCAGCAGGTCCTCGATCTTTTTCTTCTTGGTCTCCCGCGGCACCCGATACATGTCCGAAAAGAACTCCAGGTTCTGCCTTCCGGTCAGACGGAAGTACAACCCGCGCTCCCCGCCGGAGACCAGGTTGATGCGCGGCCGGAGCTTGATGGAATCCTTGACCGCGTCCAGGCCGAGCACGGCGGCGCTGCCGGAGGTCGGTATCAGCAGCGTGGTCAGCATCTTGATGGTGGTGGTCTTTCCGGCCCCGTTGGGGCCGAGCAGGCCGAATATCTCGCCGCGGCGGACCTCGAAGGAGACGCGGTCCACGGCCAGCTTCTCCCTCCCCCCGTCGCCGAACAGCCTGGCCGCTGCCGGGTAGACCTTGGTGAGGTCCTTCACCTCGATGACCGTCTCACCGCCGTTCATGACGTGGCGGCAACAACCTGCGGATTATAATGAGCTTACGCCGTCAGCTTTCTGAGCACGGCCTGCAGGATCCCACCGTTACGATAGTAGTCCACTTCCACCAGGGTGTCCAGGCGCGCGATCGCCTTGAACGCGGTGGCCTTGCCGTCCTTGCGGGCGACGACCATCACCGGCGCCCTTGGCCTCATCTCCAGTAGCTCGATGTCGTACTCCTCGCTTCCATCGAGTCCCAGGGATGAGGCGCTGAGACCGGGCTCGAACTGCAATGGGAGCACTCCCATCCCCACCAGGTTGCTGCGGTGGATGCGCTCGAAGGATTCGGCGATGACCGCCTTCACGCCCAGCAGGTGAGGGCCCTTGGCCGCCCAGTCGCGGGAGCTGCCGGTGCCGTACTCCTTGCCCGCCAGGACGATGAGCGGAACGTCCCTCCGCCGGTACTCCTCTGCCGCCGAATAGATATCGGTAACGATGCCATCCGGCATTATGGAGGTGAAACCGCCCTCCTTGCCCTTGGCCATGGCGTTCTTCAGGCGGATGTTGGCGAACGTTCCCCGCATCATCACCTCGTGGTTGCCCCGGCGGGAGCCGTAGGAATTGAAGTCCTTCTCCTGCACGCCCAGGGACATCAGGTACTGTCCGGCCACACTGTCGGCCGGGAACTCGCCCGCCGGGGAGATGTGGTCGGTGGTGATGCTGTCCCCAAGTACCGCCAGAGCGCGGGCGCCCTTGACGCTCTGCGGCGCCGAGACGTTCTTTTTCATGCCCTCGAAGAAGGGCGCCTTGCGTATGTAGGTGGAGCTGGGGTCCCAGACGAAGGTCTCGCCCTTGGGGGCGGGGACGGAGTCCCAAAGAGTGCTGCCCTGGAAGACGGTGGAATAGGCCTTGCGGTACATGGCCGGGGTGACCTTCCTCAATGCGGACTTGAGCTCCTTGGCCGTCGGCCAGAGGTCCCGCAGGAAGACCGGTCTGCCGTTGGGGTCCACGCCCAGCGGCTCGTT
>CAZPFU010000008.1:0-54687 GCA_964585915.1 uncultured Methanomassiliicoccus sp. | reverse complement strand
TATATCGGCAGGCAGTCGTGGCCAGTGAACTTGGCCAGCTTGGTCAGCTCTTCAGCCACTTGATTGGCCAGTTCTCTCGTGGGAACCAGCACCAATGCCGATGGTGTCGGCATCCTCGGCTTGATCTGCATAAGCATGATCGAGCCGTAGGCCCCGGTCTTTCCGGTGCCCGTTTGCGCCTGAGCATACATGTCCCCGCCCTTCAGGCCGACGGGGATGGCCTCTACCTGGACCGGGGTCGGCTCGTCCCAACCCATGTCCTTCATCGCGTTGATGATCTCCTGGGAGATCTTTAGATCTGTGAATGATGTCAAGATGTTCACTCTTTGATGAAATTGAAAAACGCCTGAAAAGGACGAATCTGATTTCAGGTGGTGGTTGCGCTCGACATATTTAAACATGCGCATGCATAGCAATAATGATTGGACGCCATCGTTCTCGAGGTAAAACACACCAATGAATTTTTTACTATTATTTTAATAATAATTTGAAAATCGGTAGCTCATGCTTTACTTAAATAATAGAGGCATTATGGCACGTCCATCCCGCGACCGAAAGGACACGAGATATAACAACAGTAGGTAGTTTAGTAATGTACGGAAACAGAGGAAATTCCGGCGGCTACAACCGCCCCAGGAACGATGGACCCCGCGAAATGCACGACGTTGTTTGCTCCGACTGCGGCGCAAAGACCCAGGTTCCCTTCAAACCCACCGAGGGCAGGCCTGTCTATTGCAGGGACTGCTTCCAGAAGCACAAGCCCAAGGACCGGTTCTGAACAGGTTAGCTTCTAACTTCTTAGGGGCGTGAGCCCCGATAATCTCTTAATTTCTCGTTTTTTATTCTTGCTCGATCTGGTTTTTTATAAAAATGCCCTCTCGGTGAAAGGGCACCAAAGGGTTTTTTTATTCCAGCACCCATGGAACTGGACATCTCGGCCTCCCCTTTCGTCATGAAAGGAGGGACCGGAGGGTTCCGATGTTCGAGAAGGACGACCCGTTGGACGAGATGCTCGAGGAGATCGCCAAGGTCCTCAAGATCAAGAGCACCGTGCCAGGCGACTACAGGCACGGGAGGGTGCTCATGCTGGAGGCGGCCGAGCAGATGGATACCAATGTGCCTTGGGCGTTACGCACCATGCGCAAGGCCCGCAAGTCCTTCGAGGAGGAGAGCGAGATCGCCAAGCGCTACAATACGTTCACCGCCAAGTGGGCCAAGATGGACCCCTACCACTTCGGATCGGAGGAGAAGCAGCTGGAAAGGCGTCTGTACCAACTGCTGCGGGAGGGGGAGTTCGAACAGTGCGCTGACGTCTTACGTCAACTGGAACAACTGGTGGACATGGACGTGGCGGAGAACATCGAGATAGGATTGCTGCTGGAGGTCGTGAACCCGGAGGTCCATTTGGGCAAGGGGACGACCTTGTCGGTCCTCATCCACAACCACAGCGCCTTCCCCATCAAGCTTGATTCCCTCAAAGGCAGCTCACCCCAGGCCTCCGTCCACGTTCTCGATTTCTACAAGGGCGTGATGAAGAAGGACGAGGACCATAAGTGCCAGATCAACGTCATACCGAAGGTGGAGGGGGACATCGTGGTCGAGGTGCAGGTGGACGTGTGCAATGATTCGCGGAGGATGCGCATCCAAAAGGGCTTCTCGCTCCGGGTGAACGCACCCGCCCAGGTGGTGCAGTTCGTGGATGCCAGAACGCCTACGGAGGTGCAGTACGTTCGAACGGATATGCCCATGCCTGCGATGAAAGCGCCTTCGTCATTCGACCCGTTGGAGCTGACCGCCTCGGGAACCGTGGACCAGTGGGCTTCCTGCGTCTCCGTCTTCGCCAGGAACAAGAGCCCCATCGACCTTTCCGGGCTGGCGGCCAAGGACCCCAATTACGTCAAGGCGGACGGTTACGCCAATCTTTTCCGGGCCTTGCTGGCCATGCGCTTCGACCCCGGCATCGACTGGCCGTCCTGGTTCTCTGAGGCGGGGTTCACCGGCGAGGATTATACGAAACGTTGCGCGAAGCTGTTGTGGCAGATCGGCTCCTCCAAGGAACGTTCCGTGGAGCTGGAGATGGACGGCAGCGTCGGCTCCTCGAACATAGAGAATTTAATTGGCGCTATGCAGATCGCCTCCGGGGAGGTCAAGAGGGCGGAACGCTCCCGGAAGACCTGGAACGTCGAGGGCGAAATGGACGGCTCGCCGTTCTCCCTCAAGGTCGAACGCACCGTAAGAAAGGATGAAAAGGGGAAGGCCGTAGCGTCGTCCTTCCGCATCGTCTCAGGATGAGTACATCCGGTCGATCAGTTCCTTGGCCTTCTGAGAGCTGTTGATGTCCGTTCCACCGGAGGCGTCGACCAGCGAACTTACAGCTCTCCAGCCCTTCTGCGGTATGGTCAGCGGTATCTTCGTCAGCACCAGATTGCACTGCGAATCGTGCAGATTGAGCGGGGGCTCGCTGAGGAAGGATATCGGTACCAGTCCAAGGTTGATGTCCAGGAACTTGGAGAGCATGTAACCGAGGCGAATACGATCGCGCTGCTCCGTTCCCCGGCACGTTACGACGAACTTTATCTTGGGGTCCTTGGAGAAGCCGTCGACCAAACGGTTCATGGTGGCCTTGGAGATCAGGTGTTTCAGACCCTCGATCTCGTTCTCGAACGGCACCGGCTCCCATTCTATCTCCAGAGGGGCCATGTCACCCATGGGAATGCCGAAGCGCTCCTCGTGCCTGTTTATGGCCTTCTCCACATCGTCGTAGGAGAGGCCCTGCTCCAAAGCGGTCCTGGGAACCAGAACGGTGTGCGTGAGGATCCCGCTCCTGCCCTTCTCGTCCAACTTGCTGCGGCGGAATATCTTTGAAAAGTACACCCCCTCGGACCGCTGCGCCGAGGCTATCAATCTCGCTTCGGAACGGAACATGTCCTCGGCGCTCACATACGCCGGGTCGATAGGAATGTAGTAACCGAGGAACCTCTCGTACTCGTCCGGGCTGATGTTTGGCGATCTCGCTCGCTTCGCATAACCCTTCTTCGGCACTGGCCCGTAGATGAAATGCTCCGCCAGGGTGACCTTCATCCCTTGACGCCCCTGAACTCCTGTTCCTCCTTCACCTCGTCCGGCATCTTCCGCGCGATCTCGCGGAACCGTTCGATGAAGGCCCGGTACTCACCGTAGGAATAGTCGAGCTCGTGGCTTCCCTTGACCGATATCAGCCTGGGGATTATCTCCCCGTCCTCGTTCTGCTCCGTGCGGATCTCGGAGAAGAAGTAGGCGGACTTGTCGAAGGAGACGTTCGCTATGGCCGCCCCTTTGGACAGCGCCATGGTGTCCTTGTAGTACTTCATCAGGATGGCCCGGGCGTAATCCTCCTTGGTGAACTCCTTGTCCTTGAACATCCCGCGCAGGCCGCGCTTCTCGGCGTTCAAGCCCTCGTAGGACTCCGGCCAGTTGTTCATCTTGATTATCTCCTTGTCCAGGAGGTCGAACTTGGTGAGGACGAAGACGGGATAGATCTTGGCCTTCTCCTCGTCCTTGTCGTAGACCTGCGACTTGTACTTGGATACGGCGGAAATAAGCGTGGCCATGAAGACGTCGTAATTCCTCATCTCAATGAAGCGTTCGGAACGCGCTTCCGCGTTAATTTTGCTCAGGTCGATCAGGAAGACCAGCACGTTGCACTTCAGCAGCTCCTGGAACGAGGTGCTCAGGGCGGAGAAGTCGAACTCCCCCTTGTACGTCCCGGTGGAAATCGACTCCCGATACTGCTCCAAGGAGCGCAGGATGTCCAGGTCCTCCCCGGCGATATCGTACACCGTGAAGTCCATGATGTCGAAGCGCGAGGAGGCTTCCTTCCCCACGGAGATCATCCTCCGGTAACCGTACTTGAACTTGTACTTGGCCATGTTGCCTTTGAGCGTGGCATCCGCCCACTGCCCCTTGGCCATGTTGGTGCGGTGGTTGCCGAAGATGCTGGTGAACGATGGATCGGTGGTGAACCTGAACTCCCCGGGACCGACGTTCTCCTCGGAATTGGTGTACCGGACCTGGGATTCGTACAGAAGGCTGAGGAAGATGGTCTTTCCGCAAGATCTATCCCCAAAGATTGCGACAGGCATGAATGGAGTGAGCGGCTAGTGTGGTTAAATATATTTTCAATGTGAACCAATGAAAATGCCTGCCCCCGCAAGGTATGTTTGATTTAAGCTGACGAGCATTACCCGGAGGAAGGGACCTCTTATTTCCTTTCAGTCGGGTTGAGAGAATGTTCGGGGGCAAGAGGATCGACCGGGTGCGGGACACGCAGCGCGTCAGGGAGATCCAGGACCTTATACGAACGATAGCGGGCGACGTTCACGAGAACGGGAAGGAGATGGAGCAGGTCAAGGCCATGATGAAGGCGAACAAGCCTCCCGCCCCGTCGATGGAGATGCCGCCTGCTCCAGCACATCGACCTGAACCGCCGAGGGCGGTACCTCCGCCCTACCAGCCGCCGCCCCGGGTCCCGGAGGTCGAACGGCCGCGGGACCCCCCGGCGCCTGCGCCGCAGCCTCCGGCCCGGGAGAGGCCGGTCTTCTGCATTCATTGCGGCTCCCGCCTGCCTCCAGACGGTTTCGGATGCCCGGTGTGCGCTGCCCGCAACAGCAGGATATGCCCGAACTGCGGGACCAGGGTGAACATCACCATGGTGACCTGTCCCGTGTGCCGAAGGGTCATGCCCCCGGTCGTTCCGTACCAAAGGCACTGAGCGCCGATCAGGACAGCTTTTCGATCAGCTCGATCAGCCTCCGGTACTCCTTCTCGGAGTAATCTATCTGCACCTGCCCCTCTCGGACGTTCACCGCCGGTATCGGATCCCCGTCCGCGTTCGGAACTGTGCCCACCCAGCTGACCATGACTTGTGATGAGCTTCCCCTCTGCACCGCCTTACGCAGCGCCTCGGCGGTTCTGGGATAGGTCGTCTCGAACACCTTCGGAACGTCCGCCTCGACCCTGTCAGCCCTGGTCAGGACGATTATGAAGGCAACCTTCCTATCCTTTCCAGAGCGGTTGTGGGAGGCATTGTCCACGACCGTGGCGAGGAGGGCGTCCCTCTCCCCGACCGGCCATGACCTACCCTGCTCTCCCCGTGATACATCTGCCAGCAGTATCAGCGCCTCACTGTCCAGGGAATCCCTGAACCGTTCGTTCAGGCCGTAGCGATCGATGTGTCCCCCGGCGGACCCCTCCAGCACCTCCCGGAGCTGGCCTGAGCTTCGCAGGACCTTGAGGTCCTTATCGCTCATGATCACGTTCTCCAGCCGGACCTTGCGTATCTCTCGCCCTCTGAAGAAAGATGCGGCCTTTCCCCTGAAGCCCAGCTCCAGGGAGCACCCGGAGACCTTCATTTTTCGTTCGGCCGAGGGCCATCTTCCCGAGAGCAGGTCCAGGCGCAGGTCCCCCAGGGCCTTGGCCTCTACCGGACCGGTGTTGACCATCACCTCCGGAACGTCATCGCCCTCCGCGGTGCTGATCCGGACGAGCGTCTCGTATAGGAGAGCCAGGAAGACTGCCCTCCCGCAGTCCGGGGTTCCTATGACGGGAACGTTCATCTGGGCACCGATGGCGAAGCGACGGTAAATAGGATTGCGGTCTCCCATGATCTACAAAAAAAAGAAGAGTGAACGTCTTGAAAATAAAATGTCTCGTTCACGATGCATAGATGACGTATTTTATTAAAATAAATTTTAATGAATTAAAAAATGTTTTAATTCGCACCATCTGCTCGCAACTTCTTGGTAAAGTATTCTATATTTTTTATGCCCGCCAGAGCTCTTCCTCGATTATTGGTTTGTTGTCGTCCAGCCTCACGATGTCCACGAAGACGTACTTTCCCGCCGGTACGCCGAGGGCCTTGAGCCTCCTCATGACCTCGCGCTTGGAATCCTCGTTCCCCTCACAATCAAAGACATCCTTGAAGGCCTGGCCATTCCAGTTGATGGTGTATTCGTACTTGAACATCTGAAGATCACCGTGTTCGTTCGGATCGACCTCTAGGTATCGCCTGGTCCGGTTTATATCAATATCCTTCCTTCGAGCTTTTTCGTTACTGATTCCTCAGGCCCCCTAGAGTTTCAGGGTCTTGTAGGTTAAAGGCGTTAAGTTTATTGCCAGTACTAACATGATGCACCTAGATCCTATGAAAGAGACCCGGAGGACGCCCGCATGACGTCGAGGTTCGACGACCTTCAGGAGCTGGTGCTGAAGGACGCCCGCAAGGAGTACTCTGAGACCACGATAGACTTCTTCATGCATCCCAGGAACCACGGCCCTCTGGAGGGGGCGAACGGCTTCGGCACGGCCTGCGGAACGTGCGGGGACACCATGAGCATCTGGATAAAGGTGGTCGAAGGGACCATCGAGCGGGCGAGCTTCGTCACCGACGGCTGCGGGACCAGCATCGCCTCGGCCAGCATGATCACCGTCCTGGCCGCCGGGAAGAGCCTGGAGGAGGCGGCGAAGATCGGACAGAACGACGTGCTAAGCGCCTTGGGGGGACTCCCTCTGGAAAGCGAACACTGCGCGAAACTGGCCTGTCTGACCCTGCGAGAGGCCATTAGAAGCCTGGAGGGCAGGTCCGAACCTCGATCTTCCTTATGATCGCGACATGCGCGATCGAGGTGGATCGGCTGAGCTTTACTGTAGAAGAGATGTGATAAGGTCGATGATCATCTGCCGGCCGCCTCGGAATCGATGGTCCGGAGAAGCCTCCTGAGACGGGAGGCTTTTTCGGCCAGCTCCTGCTTAGATATGCTGTTACCCTCCGGACATAGCTCATCGACAACTGCCTCGCCGTCCTCGGTCAGGTTGACCGGATATATCGTGCATCCCAACGGCCTAGCCGCGTATTCGCTGCACCTTTTCTTTTCCCGATCGAAAAGCACGCAGAAGCCCTGCTCATTTCTCAGCCGGGGGATGCCGTCCTCTCCGATCGTATAAAAACTACCGTCGGGATGACCGCGGCGCACCAATCGGGCGATGTCCGCCTTGCACAGCTCCATGCGGGTGTCCTGACAGCATTTGGTGCAATGGGTGCAGCGCATCAGGCATTAGGATGAGGAAGGTATGATATAACCGTAAGGTAGGCCTTGGTTATTTACGTCACCAGCAGGATACTGTCAGGAGGAGAGGAACATGGGAGTCAGATACGGTCTGTTCAATCACACCAAGAAGGAGTACGTCGTACCAGACAAGCTGCCGGTGGACGCCGCCGATCCTACCACGTATCCGTACGCCAACTTCATCTCGTTCCTGCTGATGGAGAGCTGGAGATACGACCACGTGGCGGTCATGGACGACTCCAAGGACTTCGACTGCCAACGCATGTTCGGCTCCCAGTTCAAGGACCGTTCCGAGAAGCTGTGGAACGAGTTCGTCATGATCATGGGATGGCAGTTCAAGGACCTTAAAGGCGTCTAGACCCGTAGCTCTCCAGAAGCCAATCCAAGGCGCTCACCACATCGATACGGGGATCCTCGGCCGTTCGCGATTCCAGTTCCGCCCAGGTGATTATCCTTCCATGATCGCATCCGGTACTGTCCAGGCATTTTTTCAGGGATTTGATCTCCCTTTTTCTGGTCAGGGGATCCTTCGTTTCCCACGAGACCTGCACGGCCTCCTTTACACCGGTCCTCTTCAGTATGATGAAGTCCACCTCCATCATCCCCTTGTCGGTCCAGTAGAGGATCTCCTCGTCCGGTGCCAGCCGCCTCCGCAGCTCAAGATAGACGACGCATTCCAGTAATCGCCCACGGTCCTCTATCCCTCCTGCCGAGAACAGGAAACCTGGATCGGAAGGATAGGGCTTCCTGGGATAGATCGAACGATCCTTGACGGACGCACCAAAGGCTTGCAGAAAGAAGAACAGGAACCCATCCTGAGAGAATCGCTCCAGGCGGAGGATCTTCTCCTTTCCGATCTTATATCCCACGCTCTTGAAGTGGTTCAAGCATCGAGAAGCGGAAAAGTAAGGCGCGGTGAGCACATAACGCCCGAAAAGTTTGGTGGCCGTCACGTCCTCGCCGGCCGCCTCTCCCACGTCCAAGGCCAGTATCTGCTGGAAATAATCGTTGGTGATTATTATCTTCTCCATTGGTTCCCCTATCCTGCTGACCTCTGGGAATCCCCCGTACGTTAGATAATCCCTCAGATTCCGTTCTAGATAACCCCGACCGGCGGTCGTGGTATCGATGGGAATATCATTGAAGCTCAGATATTCAGCAAAGGAGAGCGGTGTAATTTCTATGGCTCTCACCCGCCCACGGAGCTCTTTGGGAGGCTCCATCAGACCAGCCCTCGATGAACTGACTATCATTCTGAGACGCCCCTTCAGCATATCGTGGTTCCTTGCCAGCCAGCCGCTCCAATCGGAGGCGAGTGTAACCTCATCGACAATGAGATATCCGGAATCCCCGAACCATTTGATGGCCTCCTCTAGGAGCGTATCTCGCGCCAACCTGCTGTCCTCGGCGTTGATATAGGCCACCTTTTCGCCCTTGGCCTGGAGATGCTGCGCCAAGAGCATCAGTATGCTGGATTTTCCAGACCTCCTAACCCCGGTTAAAGCGACGATTTTGATGTCGGACCACCTTAAAATGGAATCCAGATCGATGTTCCTGGCCCTTAATTTGGTGGATAGCGCATAGGCTGTGCTTTCCCCGAAATAGCGATCGGTATTTGACATCTTGTTCTGATATAGAACAGAATAATACTTATATTGTTCTAATACAGAACAAAATTGGACAATATCAGGTCTGGACGATCGATGATCACATCATAGCCCTTTCATCATGTTCAGGCTCTTGACCTCGTAGCCAAGTGACGAATAGAGATGCTGGGCGACCTCGTTGTAAGCGAACACGTGCAGCCCAAGCGAATCGATCTTCATCCGCTTGGCCTTGGTCTCCAGCGCCAGCATCATCGCCCGGCCGTAGCCTTTGCCCCTCTCCTCCTCGTCGATGAACACGTCGTAGACGAAGCCCTTGCGGTCATCGCCCGATTCGACCTTCAGCCAGATGTGCCCGACGCGCTTCTCCGTCTCCGCGTCGACCGCCTTATAGAAGTGGTGGCCCTCGGTCCTCAGGCCGTCCGGCAATAGATTGGCGTGAACGGTCTCCGAGCGTAAAAGGGCCTCCGCGGGCTTCCAATAACCGACCTTCACGTTCTCGTCGGCGTAACGTTTGACGCCGGCCGCCCGAGTGGCCTCGAACTCCTTCTTGTTCATGGGGACCAGGCGAACCTCGACCGCGGAACTCACGGGTCGTAGAACGAGGAGAGAATATTTCAAAGGATTGGGAGCGGTTCACCTTTTCCTTAACGCCCTTTCGGAGGGAACCTGATAGAAGGTCCGGCCTTCGAAATGGACGATGACGAGCTTGCCGTCCTGGACCATCCTGGCCAGGGACTCCCGGGCGCCCTCCAGTCCCATGGACATGGCCAGCAGCTCGAAGGCCTGGTCCTCGCGCAGGGGATGGTTCATGGCGATCTGCACGATCTCCTCCTCCCTCTCCCCCTCGTTCCTCAGGAAGGGCCCCTCCTCCGGCTCGGTCATGTCCCTCGCCTCCGGGAAGATGTCAAAGACCTGACGGAGAGATTCCTTGGTCGGCGGCAGCACCCAATCCTCCGCGGGGGGACGGGTGGGCACGGCCACGTACAGACGGTCAGGGGCTATCTCCTTCAGCGTCCTCCTTATGCTTAGCAGCGAGGTCAACGAATCGTTCACCCCTCCGACCAGCATCAGCTCCGCCCAGACCTCGCCGGGTTGCTCCTCCTTGAGAAGCCTGAGCCCCTCCACCACCTTTTCGAACCTGAGGGACCGGGGCGGCCGGTGCATCCGGCGGTAGGTGCGCTCATCCCCGGCGGAGACGGTCGGCGACACGACATCGAAATGCGAGGCATCGCGGCGGACCCCCTCGTCATGGAACAGTGAGCCGTTGGTGATCAGCGCCATCTTGCCGTCCCAGAAGGTGCGGACGCCCTCGGCCATCTCGCCCAGGTTGGCCGCCAGGGTCGGTTCGCCGTCTCCCATGAAGGTGATGTAGTCGACGGCCCCGTCCGCCCGCTCCACGGCCTTCCTTACGCTCTCCACCACCTCGTCGGCGGGATAGAAGACCTTCCTTTCCGTCTGGAGCTTGGGAGTGCGCCCGAGCTGGCAGTATATGCACGAGTAGTTGCAGGTCTTGCGCGGCAGGGGGTTCACACCCAGTGACCTGCCGAAACGGCGGGAGGGCACCGGGCCGAAGGAGTAGGGGGATATCATGGATTTCTTATCCCTGATTATGTGGGGGAGGGGTAAAATGATAATCCCGTATCAGGGACGTTCAGTATGCAGAACTGATGGAAAGGATTTGGTGATTAAGTTGTTTGGGGCTTTTCAGCCCTGGAAGCAGCGGTAGACCCAGTACTTCTTCCCATCGACGGTTATCTCCTCGGGCTTGGCCCTGGGGTCACCGACGGCGAAGTACGGCGGGAAGGCCGGGTTGGCCTTGGTCACGCGCAGTGCGTCCTTCTCGTCCTTGAACTTCTTCTTGACCTCGTCGGCCACCTTGTCCGGCACGCCGAAGGTCAGTTCAACGGTTACCATATTTTTTCCTCCTGTTGGCGGATCGAACCGCCGGGCCTGGTTATCTCCTAGGGGGGTATAATGGTTTGTTACCTGGATTGGTAACCAGATTCTGAAATTGGTATCCGGTCGAAGATATTGGAAACGCGTCCAATAGGAATGGGAGGTGGTCAGTATTGATCTTGGGGTGTTCTGAAAATAGAGAAAGAAAAGGGAAGCGGTTTATGGATTCAGCGTCGCGAAGGGCTTTTCAGCCCTGGAAGCAGCGGTAGACCCAGTACTTCTTTCCGTCGACGGTTATCTCCTCAGGCTTGGCCCTGGGGTCTCCGACGGAGTAGTACGGCGGGAAGGCCGGGTTGGCCCTGGTCACGCGCAGGGCGTCCTTTTCGCTGGGGAACTTCTTCTTGACCTCGTCGGCCACCTTGTCCGGCACGCCGAAGGTCAGTTCAACGGTTACCATATTTTTTCCTCCTTGCTGCGGCACTCGCCGCATGAATAATTTAACACCTGATAGGACTATAAGGCTTTGTTACATGCCAGTGTAACCGGTTGTACGCCGGTGATACCTGTTCTCCGGGCATGTAACGGGGTTAAGGAAATGCGATGCTTCGGCCTCTTAACATGGTCTGAAAATTATGATAAGGAAGGGGTTTGAAGGTAAAGAACGGCTTGATCAGCCCTTGAAACAGCGGTACACCCAGTACTCCTTGCCGTCGACCTTGATCTTTTCGGGCTTGGCCCTGGGGTCTCCGACGGAGTAGTACGGCGGGAAGGATGGGTTGGCCTTGGTCACACGCAGCGCGTCCTTCTCATCCTTGAACTTCTTCTTCACCTCGTCGGCAACCTTGTCCGGTACGCCGAAGGTCAGTTCCACAGTTACCATGTGTTTTCCTCCAAAGTAGCGGAACGAGCCACTACCAGTAAATTAGTGATTCAGTTAATAGATTATAAACACTTGTTACACTGGCATGTAACGAGTTGTAAGATCGTGTAACGATTGCAGAGCAATGGACGATGGCCAGCATCACGGACCGGCCGAGGCGGTCTGCTCGATGAGGTCGAGACTGATGGACCGGGCCGCAAGTCGGTAGACGATCTCCTTGCTCTCTTCCTTGTAGGTCTTGACCAGGAAGTTGGATTTGTAAAGCACCTCCAGCTCCCGATAGATGGTGGCCCTCTCCCGGCGGTCGCTGAACTTCTCGTTGTACAGCTTGTACACGTGCACCGCGGATGCCTCGCCCTCGGCCAGCAGCCTGAGTATCTTCAGGCGGGTGTCCGAGGAAAGGGCCTTGGCCACTTCCTCGATCTCCATAACGCCTTGGCATGGCCTTTCCGATTATTAAGGTTTGATTGACGGCGCGAAGCGTTGAATAGTGGCTACGGCGTTTTGGACAGAGAGGTCACGAATTGGGCCGACTGACCATGCTGTACGTCCGGGCGATCAAGAGCGGTTTCCGCTACCGGTTCTCACTGGCCAAGCTGACCAGGTGGCCTCTGCTCGGCCGGATGATGGACAGGACGTTCTTCGACGGCGACGATATCTACGTCCTTCCCAAGGAATCGTCGCTTAAAGTGCGGGAGATACCCCTGGACCTGGCCGCGCCGGAAAGGGAGGACACAGTTCTCCCGTCCGAGGTGATCAGGCATTTCATCGAGCGGTCCAAGCACCATTTCATCATGAACTACTGCATCTGCCGCACCTCCGCGCATTGCCAGGACTACCCGCGGGAACTAGGATGCCTGTTCCTCGGCAAGGCCGTGCTGAACATCGACCCCCGCCTGGGAAAGCTGGTCAGCAAGGAGGAGGCCCTGGCGCACCTGGACCGCTGCGAGGAGGCCGGCCTGGTCCACCTGATCGGACGGAACAAGCTGGACAGCATGTGGACCTCGGGAAAGCCCAAGGAGGACCTGATGACCATCTGCAACTGCTGCCCCTGCTGCTGCCTCTGGAAGATGCTGCCGCAGCTGGACCCGGTGATCTCCGCCAAGATGAAGAGGCTGCCCGGGGTGCATCTCTCGGTCGACCAAGGGAAATGCACCGGGTGCGGGACCTGCGTGGACGGTTGCTACGTCAAGGCCATCTCGTTGAGGGACGGCAAGGCCCTAATAGATCAGGACCTGTGCAAGGGATGCGCCCGCTGCACCCACCTCTGTCCGGAGAAGGCGATCACGCTGCATTTGGAGGACATGGACTTCCTGGAGCGCACCGTGGAGAAGCTCACGCCGCTGGTGGACGTGACCAAGGACTGAGGCACCATCCGGTTTATATCCCCTCCCGGGAATACCAATACCATGAGCCCTTGGAAGGACAAGGACAACCTCTTGGCCTTGATGGTAGGCATAGTCCTGATCACCGCGATCGTCCTGGCGGCGATGGCCTTCGCCCCCCTGAGCCATTTCACCAGGGGAGGGGAATGGAAATGGGATGAACCCACCATGCCTGAAACGCTGGGCGTGGAGATCGATGTCGACGTGTGCGACGTCGAGGTGACCTTCGACGACCTCACGGAAGGATTGGTGGAGGTCAGGTATGCCGTGGAGGGCAGGTCCGGGGTCCTGACCGGGGAACCGGATGTCAATTTCACGGTCATCCCCCGTTTGAACGGTGAGAACCTGACGGTATCGGTGGTCCTCGACATGGAGACCGGGCCCACCGTCACCTACAAGGAATCGGACGTGACGGTGGTGATCGACCGTTCCATGCCCACCTCACTCATCATCGATGTGGACGTGGGTGACGTGGTGGTCACCGTCCCGGATAACGCCTCCCTGACCGGGGCGGCCGTCCATACCGACGTGGGAGGTTTGCATTTGCATCTGAAGGAGGGCGCGAGGGTCGGCGATATGGACCTGATCTCCGACGTTGGATCGGTGAACGTGGATTGCCTGGACGTCGTGTTCGACGAGGACGCGGTGGTCACAGCGGAAACTGGCACGGGCAGCATCTACCTGGACATCGGGAGGTCGTCCTCGTCCCTGGGGAACGTGACCTTCGATTGCCTGGCGAACGTCGGCAGCGTGCATCTCACCTTGAACGTGGAAGGTGACACCTCCGCGGAGATCACCTCGCAGGCCAACGTCGGCGACATCGAGACCGAGCTGGTCGGGTTCAGCGGCATGGACGTGCACCTGGTCAGCGACAACCATCCGGACACCTGGACCGTGGAGCTGATGCTGGAGGCGGACGTGGGTTCCGTGCACATCGACGCGGAATGGAGGGAGTGAGATGGTCAAGAGCGTTCCTTACGAAGTGCTAAAGCACCTGGGCGACGCGGAGCTGAGGAGATACGACGATATGATGCTGGCGACCGTCTACGACATGGACGAGGAGGAGGCCTTTGGGCTCCTGTTCCAGTACATCAACGGCAATAACGAGCTGGAGAACAAGATGCCGATGACCACCCCGGTGGTCTCCCGCTCCGGCGAGCCGGCCGATCCCGAATCGGAAGGGATGATGGCCTTCGTGCTTCCCTCGGACATCAAGATGGCCGAACCCCCCAAGCCCTCCGACCCCCGGGTGGTGCTGGAGCTGAAGGAGGGCGGCCTCTTCGCGGTGATGCGCTTCCGCGGGCGGGCCGGAGGCGTGGACGTCCGGGGCCGGACCGAGGACCTCAAGGCCGAGCTGAAGGAGGCGGATTACGTGATGGACGGGAGGCCGTTCCTGATGCGCTACAACTCGCCGTTCACTCCCGGGTTCATGCGGCACAACGAGGTGGCGGTGCGCGTGGTGCCGGGGCCGGCGAAGAGGGAATGATCAGAGGATGGCCCGGGCCGAACCGGTCCTGATCATGGCGGTTATGGCCGTATAGAGCTCCTCTGGACGCTGGGACCCGATCAGCACCGTCCTCCCATCGGCGAAGGTCATGCGCACCCCGCGATTCCCGTAGACGTTGTAGGCGCGGTGCCCAGACGTCCCTTTTATTCCCCAGCCGCCGTACTCCGTTATAGGGCTGTAGCGGACGACGGAATAGGTGACTATCTCGTTCCGGGCGATGCGGCGGGGCTTGCTCATGAAGGGAAAGTAACGGACGTTGATGGTGTCGGTGACCGTGGTCCTCATGTTGACGGTCAGCAGGAACAGCGGGAACAAGGCGCCGAAAACGATCAGGAGGAACCACATCAGCCCGTCGGAGCCGGGGTTGTTTCCCCACGGTTCCCCGTAGTAGAGCTGCTGTATCGCCCCCCAGTAGATCAGTCCGGCGGGGAGCAGCGCCAGCAGGAGGTACCACCAGGTGCGCAGGTACTGGACCTCGTGGAAATGCTGGTAATCGTCCGGCATGAGACATCGAAAGGGGAACAGAGGATAATAAAGTTGGCCAGGCAGCAATTGAAATAAGGGCGGCGGAGCATATCTCAGGGGGATCACATGGGCCGCAAGGTGGAGAGGAGCGAGGAGGAATGGAGGCGGGAGCTGGACGCCGAGCAGTACCGCGTGCTGCGCCGGAAGGGTACGGAGGCGCCGTTCACCGGGAAATATTACAAGACCAGGGAACCCGGGACGTACGTCTGCGCCGGCTGCGGGAAGGAGCTTTTCGTATCCGATGACAAGTTCGACTCGGGATGCGGGTGGCCCAGCTTCAGCCGTCCCGCCGGGGAGGTGGAGGAACATCAGGACCTCAGCCACGGCATGGACCGCACGGAGGTGCTGTGCCCGGATTGCGGCGGGCACCTCGGCCACGTCTTCGAGGACGGCCCGAGACCGACAGGCCTGCGCTACTGCATCAACTCCGCCTCGCTGAAGTTCAAGCCCAGGAAGTGAGCGGATGGAGATGTCCAGCAACCGTTTCATGAAGAAACATCACGCCAAGAAGGCCGGGATGCCGCCAGGCTCGATAATATACGTCGGGGATGGGAGCCCCTCGCCCACGGTCGTCTCCCTCATCGACTACACCGAGGAGGACGTGATGGAGAAGAAGGGGATCACCCTCGAGGACTGCATGAGCCTGCGGGACAACCCGAGCATAACCTGGCTGAACTTCTCCGGACTGGCGGACGTGGAGCAGATCAAGAAGGTCGGCGAGGTCTTCGGGCTGCACCCCCTGGTCATGGAGGACATCCTGCACATGGGGCAGCGGCCGAAGCTGGAGCTGTATGAAAAGTACGTGTACCTCGTGGCCAAGATGATCTACCGGGGCGAGAACGGCAAGGAGGTGACCTATGAGCAGCTCTCGGTGGTCCTGGGCAAGAACTATGTCCTCACGTTCCAGGAGAAGGAGGGGGATGTCTTCAACGGCATCCGCGAACGGATACGCAACAACAAGGGCCGGCTGCGGAAGTCCGGGGCGGACTACCTGGTGTACTCGCTCCTGGATTCGGTGGTGGACAATTACTTCCCTGCGCTGGAGAAGATCGGCGACCTGGTGGAGGAGATAGAGGAGCGCCTCTCCGACGAGCCGGAGCAGGACGTGCTGAGCGACATATACCGATTGAAGCGGGAGGTGCTCTTCCTGCGCAAATCCATCTGGCCCATACGCGAGGTGGTGGCGGCCATGATGCGTCAGGACATCGAGCTGGTGTCGCCGAACACCAACACCTACCTGAGGGACGTGTACGACCACAGCATCCAGGTCATGGACGTGGTGGAGACGTACACCGATATGCTGTCCGAACTGACGGATGTCTACATGTCCACGGTCAGCAACCGCATGAACGAGATCATGAAGACCCTGACCATCATCGCCACCATCTTCATCCCGCTGACCTTCATCGTCGGGCTGTACGGGATGAACTTCCGGTACATGCCCGAGCTGACCAACGAGCTGGCGTACCCGGTCGTGCTGCTGGTGATGGCCGGGATATCCGGATTGATGCTGGTATACTTCCGCCGCAAGGGCTGGCTGTGAGGCGACATGGACCCCCTGACGGTGCTGGCGGTGCTGGGGATATTGCTCTCCCTTCTGTTCGCCTTCACCAACGGGTATAACGACGCCGGGGCGGACGTGGCGACCATCGTCTCGTCCGGGGCCGCCTCGGTCAAAGGCGCCCTGCTGACCGCCGCCGCCTGCAATTTCGTCGGGGCCCTGGTCGGAGGCAGTGCCGTCGTCCTTACCTTGCAGGGTGTTCTGACCAACGAGATCGCCGGCTCGGTCGGCCTGGCCATCTTCTCCGCGGTGGCTGCGGCCAACGTCTGGAACGTGGTCACCTGGTACTACGGCATCCCTTCCTCCTCCACTCACGCCCTGATCGGCGGGCTGGTCGGGGTGGGCCTGGCCTTCCACGGGCTGACGGGGGTGAACTGGGGCTGGGATGAGCTCCTGATGGGGCACCTGACGGGCGTGATAAAGGTCATCGCCTTCCTGCTGGCCTCGGTGCTGCTGGGCTTCGGCGGCTCGTTCATCCTGATGAAGACGGCCAGGGTACTGCTGCGCAAGGCCACCGTCAACGTGAACCGGCCGATGAAGCGCCTGCAATGGTTCACCACCGGGGTGCAGACGCTCGCTCACGGCGCCAACGACGCGCAGAAGCAGATGGCCCTGATCGCCCTGCTGCTCATGGCCCTGGGCTCGTCCACCGTGGAGGTGCCGCTCTGGGTGCGGGTGGCCTGCGCGTCCGCCATGGCCTTGGGTACGTTGGGGGGCGGGTACCGCATAATGCGCACCGTGGGCCGCAAGATATTCAAGATCCGTCCGGTGCACGCCCTGGTGGCCCAGGCCAATTCCTCGCTGACGGTCATGTTCGCCACCTTCCTGGGCGCCCCGGTGTCGTCCACCCAGGTGGTCACCGCCGGGGTGATGGGGGTCGGTTCGGCGGAGAACCGCCGGCTGGTGCATTGGAGGGTGGGCAAGGACCTGGTGGTCTCCTGGTTCATGACCATACCCGCGTCCGCGGTCCTGTCGGTACTGATCGTGTTAGTCATGAGAGCTTTGCTGGGGGTGTGACATGGAAGATAAGAAGGGTCTGCTGGATGGGCTTTTCCCACCGAAGTACGATTTCAACGAGATGCTGGTGCACCAGGCGGAGGCCACCGCCCAAGGCGTGGAGCTGCTGATCTCCGCCCTGCAGGGGGAGAGGGACCACCACCTGAGCGCGCTGATAGACCTGGACAAGAGAACGGACGAGTTCCGCCACGACATGGAACGCAAGCTGGGGGAGGCATTCTCCACGCCCTTCGACCGGCAGGACATATACACCATGTCCAGGCAGATGGAGCTGGTAATGAACTTCGCCCGGACCACGCTGCTGGAGATGGACGCCTTCGGCGTGGGGCCCGACCGCTGCATGCTGGACATGGCCGAGCATCTGCTGATAGGAACCAAGGAAGTGGTGGAAGGCGTCAAAGCCCTGGGAAAAGGACTGGAGAGGACCGACCGACTGATCAAGAAGATGCGGGAGGAGGAGATGCATATCGAGGAGACCTACGTTTTAGGGATGAAGGAGGTGTTCCTGCTCCCGGACCATATGATGGTGCTGAAGAAACGTGAGATCTACCATCACCTGAAGGACGCCGGCCGAGCCTTAAGCGCCACGGCCGACATCCTGCACCGGGCGGCCTTCGGGATGGGCTAGAGGTCTACGGTACCCACGATACGCAGCTTGCCCCCTTCCAGATAGTGCATCACCGCTCTGGACCCCGGTCCGAATATCAGGGGCTTCTCCAAGGACAGGGTCACCTGCGGCGTTCGAGCGTCACCGCTGACGGCCGTCACTCGGCAGGGCAGGAACTGCATCCAGTGGCCCAGGTGCATGACCATCCCCTCCTTTATAGGGGATTGCCAGTACTTGACCAGGTCGATCTTGACGTTTAGTTCGGAGACCACCTTCATCTCCGGGTCGTTGGTCAGTACGTAACCGCGGTCCAGCTCCTCGGCCTCGATGCCCTTCAGAGCGAATCCCACGCGGTCTCCTTTGTAAGCGATGTCGAAATCGTCATCATGCTTCTGGATGGAACGAACTAACGCCGTGCGGTCGGTCGGCAGCACCTTCAAGTTGTCGTGACGGTTCACGACGCCCTTGGCCACGTAACCCAGGATGACCGTACCCACGCCCTTGACGTTGAAGTGGTGGTCGATCGGGATCACGCCCTTGCCCTCGCCATGCGCTTTCACCTTCGACGCTTCGTCCAGAAGGAACTCGCGCAGCTGGATGGGATCGTCCGCCATGTACGAGTAGTTCGTCAGCACCGTGTCCTTGATGAGCGGGGCGATGCGGTCCGGGGTAAGATAGTTGCGGAGGATGAAGATCCCGCGCATGACGTTGGCGCAGTCGAGCATGAGCAGTGTTTCACCGAACGCCGCGTTGATCTCGTCCACCACCACGATGGCCATCTCGGCCAGGTTCACGCAGAAGTACAGCGAGTTGATGCGGTCCGGGTACTTGGCCGGTTCAAGTATGCTGACGGTGTCCTGCCCCTTCTTGATGTCGTAGATGGTGATGTCGCTGACGGTGCCCTTTTTTCCGAGGTCCTTGGCGTATCCCAAGGCCCCTACCGCCGCCACGTTCAGGTTGCCCATGATAGTGGTCAAGCCCTCGGTGAAGATATGCCTTTCGCCGAGCCAAGCGTTATCTATCCCTGATGGCCATCCGTTAAAGGAATGTTCGAGCACGTGGACCTGAGCAAGCGCCTGGACCAGAAGGAGTACGACAAGGTCGTACCGGAGCTGAAGGAGCGCCTGGGAGAGCTGCAGAGACGCGCGCGTGACGTCGGCATGCCCATCATCGTGGTCTTCGAAGGCTGGGACACGGTGGGCATGAGCGAGTTGGTCAACAAGTTCATTCTGCCCCTCGATCCCAGAGGGTTCCTGGTCCATCCCATAACCGCCCCGCGGTCCGAGGAGAAGCTCATGCCGTTCCTCTGGCGGTTCATGGTCAGAATTCCCGCCCGGGGGCGCATAGCGGTGTTCGACCGCTCCTGGTACTTCCGGTCCTTGGCTAGGGCGGACCGAAAGGATGACGCCGCCCGGCTGGCCTGGAGGGAGATAGCCGAGTTCGAGGAGATGCTCTCCGACGACGGCTACCTGATCATGAAGTTCTTCCTGCACATCAGCAAGAAGGAGCACAGGAAGCGCCTCGACAACTACAAGGACAAGGACCTGGACCAGTGCGCCATAAGCACCGCGGAGGTGGACTTCTTCCGCAAGTACGAGAAGATGGTGCCCCTGGTGGAGGAGATGATCGAGAGCACCGACAGGGAGTACGCACCCTGGACCATCGTGGAGGCGGAGGACCAGAAGTTCGCCTCGGCCAAGATCCTGACCACCGCCGTACGCATGCTGGAGTACGGCCTGACCAAGATGGAGAGCAGGAACCAGATCCATATGGACAGCAACCCGCTCATCAAGGGCGGGCAGATGTTCAACTCCTCCCGCGGCTCGGTGGACCTGAGGAAGAAGCTCTCGCAGGAGGAGTACAGGGTCAAGCTGGAGAAGCTGCAGGACCGCATCAAGAACCTGCAATGCGAGCTCAACCGGTTGAAGGTCCCGACGATCATCGTCTTCGAGGGCTGGGACGCCGCCGGTAAAGGTGGCGCCATACAGCGTTTGACCGCCGAGCTGAACCCCCGGGGCTATGAGGTGGTCCCGGTGGGCGTTCCCACGGCCGACGAGAAGGAGCATCACTATCTGTGGAGGTTCTACCAGAAGCTTCCCCCGGCCGGGCACGTGCGGATATTCGACCGCTCCTGGTATGGAAGGGTGCTCGTCGAGCGCATAGAAGGGTTCTGCTCCACCGAGGAGTGGAAGCGGGCGTACAAGGAGATCAACGCCTTCGAGGAGATGCTGGTGGACAACGGGGCGGTGCTGGTCAAGATCTGGCTGGAGGTCGGGAAGGACGAGCAGCTGAAGCGCTTCCAGGAAAGGGAAAAGGACCACATGAAGCAGTGGAAGATCACCGAGGACGACTGGCGCAACCGGGAGAAGTGGGACTTCTACGGACGGGCGATAGATGAGATGCTGTTCCGCACCAGCACCAAGGCCGCGCCTTGGACCATCGTGGAGAGCAACGACAAGTACTACTCCCGGGTGAAGACCCTGCAGACCATCGCGCAGGCCATGGAGTCCAAGCTGCCGAAGAAGGACTCCAAATGATTAATACCCCCAGGGCTATGCCCATGCAATTGAAGTGATATAGATGTCTAGTTTCCAAGATTTCGGTCTCAGGGATGAGATCATGAAGGCCATCGAGCGCATGGGTTTCGTGGAACCGACCCCGGTGCAGGTGGCGACCATACCTCTTACCATGAAGGGAAAGGACGTCATCGCCCAGGCGCAGACCGGTACGGGCAAGACGGCCGCCTTCGGCATTCCTATTCTCGAATCATTGACCAAGGGGGTCAAGCCCTTCTCGCTGATCTTAGTTCCCACCAGGGAGCTGGGGGCGCAGGTCTCTGACGAACTGAAGAAGCTCTCGTACTACATGGACGATGTGCGCGTGCTTCCCGTTTACGGCGGAAAGTCCATAGACGATCAGATAGACGCCTTCCGCAAGGGAGTGGACATCGTGGTCGGAACGCCCGGCCGTGTCATAGATCACCTGCACCGCGGTACGCTTGCCCTGAACGAGATCGAGGTCCTGGTCCTGGACGAGGCGGACCGCATGCTGGACATGGGGTTCATCGAGGACATTGAATATATCGTCTCCAAGACCAAGAAGCAGAGGCAGACCCTGCTGTTCTCGGCGACCATCCCGGAGGCCATCAAGGAGATCGCCGCCCGGCACATGGTAGAGCCGGAGACCATAATGATCGGGGAGGAGCAGATAGTGCTCCCGACCACCAAGCAGGTCTACTTCAACATCGAGCGCAAGAACAAGATCTGGGCGCTGTGCCGCGTACTGGACGCCTACAAGCCCAAGGCCATCGTGTTCGTGCAGACCAAGGTCATGGTGGACATCCTGGCCAAGAGGCTGGACTCCTACGGATACCGGGTGGGGGAGCTGCATGGCGACCTCACGCAGGCTAGACGCGAAAAGGTCCTCAAGGAGTTCCGCGAGGGAAAGACCGCGGTCCTCATCGCCACGGACGTAGCGGCACGCGGCCTGGACATCGAGGGCGTCACCCACGTCATAAATTACGACATTCCGGAGGACCCGGAGGTCTATGTGCACCGCATCGGCCGTACTGGACGCGCCGGAAAGGAAGGTATAGCCATCACTTTCATCACCTCCAAGGAGGTGCACCTGCTCAAGAAGATCAATGAGTTCGGTGTCACCGAGATAACCAAGGAGGAGATCCCGGAGAGCGGGCGCAAGGACGTCATCCGCAAGGTCATGGACTTCGAGGACCAGGCGGACATGTTCGGCATGGTGCTCTTCAAGATAGTGGCTGGGGAAGGTGAACCTGTGGAACGCGGAAAGCTTCTGGAGATGCTGAACCGCAAGCTGAGGGTGCCGGAACTGGCGATAGGCAACGTCAACGTCCTCAAGGACCGCACCGAGTTCGAGGTGCACAAGGACTCCGCCAAGAAGGTCCTGATGGAGCTGAAGAGCCTGCGGGTGGACGACAAGAAGCTGAAGGTTGAGATAGTCCACCGGGAGCTTCCGCCGATCTCCATGCAATAGAACGCCCCTCTGCCGAAGCATCTTAATACCGCGCTTGACCCTGATACCCAAGGGGGAGTTCGAGTTGGAGAGGAGGAGTGCGGCTATCGCCATTGCGGCGACGATCGTAGTCTTAGCTTTGGTTCTGCTGATTATCGCGGAACCGTGGAAGGAGGGAGCGACATTGGCGGAGAGCGCCATAATCAGACCAGATGACATCAGTGAGCCGGGATGGTCCCTGCACGGGGAGTATGATATGCCCTATTATGATGGCGCCTCATCCTTCCGTGAGGTCAGGTTGTACAAGGATACCTTGCGGGCGTACGTTTTCGTCTACGCCTTCGATTCCGCTGAGCTCGCTCAAGAACATTACCGATTTCAGATGAACAACCTCGCGCCCGACGCGCAGACCGAATCTATCGACGCGGGGGACGATGGCGTTCTGATATGGCGCGCGAACGGCAATGGTAGCTGTTCACTATTTTTCTACAATGACAACCTGTTCGTCTGGATGGACCTGATCACTGGACAATATGGCGATGAGCCATGGGACGATGTGGCGGTCGTGGACGAAGCCCTGTTGCTCGCAAATGCTCAGGACCTGAAGTTCTCCACTGTACTTGGGTCCTGATCGACCATCAGAGGCCCTTGGGGAATTTTGTTCTAGAAAGAGAGATAATAAGTGAATTGAAAAAGAAAGTAAGGGAAAGGGGTTTTAGGGGTCCGTTCACCTCTTTCGCTTTCTGGCCAAGGTCTGAATCAGGGCTATGATCGGGAACCTGCTCTTCTTGTCCGTATTGGATATCTTGCCAGTGAGCAGGATGTCCTTCTTGAACAGGGTGACCGCCACGAACATTGTCAGAAGCGCGACGGCCGATGTGTAGGCTATCCCGCCAAGCACCAGCGCGTAGTCGTCGAACATCAGGGAGCGCATGGCGATCATGGGGTGGGAGAACGGTATGGCCAGCACAACCACTTTGACCATCATCGGCAGCGTGTCCACGTCCGTGAACATGGTCACGAACATGGGGATCATGGCCAGGAACGTCACCGGCATGGTCATGGTCTGCGCGGCCTTGTAGTTCTTGGTGAATATGCCCAGGATCATGCACAGCGCCAGGGCGAACACCAGCGAGGCGAACAGCGACATCCCGACCAGGACGTAGTCGAATACGCTCAGAGTGAGCCCGAACTCGGCCAGGTCGATGGAGCTGGACCCCATCAGCGAGTCGAAGTAGTAGCTCATGCCGAACATGTAGATGACGGCCATGAGCAGTCCCACCAGGGCCGCTCCGATCAGCTTCCCGAACACGATGGAGGTCCGGCTCACCGGCATCGTCAGTAGCGTCTCCAGGGTCTTGTTCTCCTTCTCCGAGCCCATGGACGATATGACTATGGAGCCGGCGTAGATGATGACCATCATGACGATCAGGGGCATGACGAACGACTGTGACGACATCACGCTGGAGATGGCTATGGGGGATATCCCGGTCATCTCCTTGCCCTTGAACAGTGTGGTCTCGTAGTACTGCGTCGGATTCAGTATCAACGAGGCGTTGTGGCTCATGTTGCCGGCGATGAGGGTGGCGGAGATGGCGTTCTCCACGTGCACCAGATTGGCGTCCGCGGCCGCGCCGGGCACCGAGTCCATTATCCCGGCGCCCTTCATGATCCAGAATATCTCGATGGTGCCCGCGGTATCGTTCTCTATGTCCGAGGTGAAATTGCTGGGGATGACGAAGAGCGATACCCCTCCTTTCTCATCCAGCACGTTCAGGGCTTCCTGGACGTCGGTGCCGTTGTACACTATGTCCGACGTGGCGTTGAAGACGGCCATGGCCACCAGAGACATGGAGCCGCCGTCCTGATTGATCACGGCGATCATGGGCGGTTCCTCCAGCTGTTCCTCGACCCCTCCGAACACCCCGCCCAGAGAGCCGAACAGGATGGCGATGATGATTATCGGTATGAGGGTGGCCGGAGTGAGAAGCTCCTTGACCTCCTTCCTTATGATCTTGGACAGGCTGCTCATTTCCTCACCACCCTGATGAACACTTCCTCGATGTTCTGCGCCTCGTACCTCTGCTTGAGCTCGGCCGGGGTTCCTTCCGCGACTATCATCCCGTCGTTGATCAGGGCGATGCGGTCGCAGAGCAGCTCGACCTCCAGCATGTTGTGCGACGACAGCAGCATGGTCGTGCCCTGCGAAGCGAACGTCTTGACGGTCTTGCGTATCTCCTGCGCGTTCAGCACGTCCAGTCCGGACGTCAGCTCGTCCAGGATGGCCAGCTTGGGCTTGATCATCAATGCCCGGGCGACCAGGAGGCGGCGGGCCATTCCCTTGCTGTAAGTATCCACCTTGTCGTCTATTCGCTCGCCCAGGTTGGCTATCTCCAGCCCCCTGGCCACCAGAGCTTCCGCCTCTTTTCCTTCGGCGAAGAACTGGGCGATGAACTTCAGGTACTCCCGTCCCTTGAGATGCTTGTAGGCCCCGGCGTCCTCCGGCAGATAGCTTATCACCCGGCGGACCTCGTCCGGTCTTTCCCTAAGGTCGATCCCCTGGATCCTGATGCTACCGCCAGTAACCTCCAGCAGCGTGGAGAGTATGCGCAGGGTGGTGGTCTTGCCCGCCCCGTTGGGGCCGATGAGACCGAAGACCTCGCCCTCCTTGACGTTGAAGGAGATGCCCTTAACCGCCTGGAAGGTACCGTAGTTCTTCACCAGATCCTTTACCTCGACAGCGTACATGGTATGCTTCCCAATTCTGGGTATTGCGTACTGATAATAAAAATGTCGGATGGTTTAAAAAAAGTGAGTGCGGGTGAAGGATAGATAAACCCTAGCGAGTATCGGAACGCATGGACAAGGAGAGGTTGGCGTTGCTGGGGGCGTCGGCCGGCATCGTCGGCGTGGTGTCCTTCCAGGTGCTCTTCAGCGTCTCCCTGCTGTTCCATCCTGGCTGGCGTTTCGGCCTGGACCTGATGAGCGAACTGGGTATAAGCGAACCGCACACCTGGCTCTTCAACCTCTCGGTAATCATCATGGGGGCGATGGGCGCGGCCTTCTCCCTCTCCCTTCTGCGGTTCCTATATTGGAGCTTCTTCGGCAAGATAGCCGTGGCCATCATGGTGGCCGGGTGCACATGCCTTTTCCTTTTAGGGGTTTTCACCATGGAGCGGAGGGCATTGCACGACGCCCTGGCCTGGAGCTTCTTCGTGCTGACCGTGCTGGGGCTGCTGGTGCTTTCGATCCCGATGTACATGTACTGGAAAAAGGCCAGATGGGCCTTCGCCGCCACCCTGGCCACGGTGGTGTTCAGCGTGGCCAGCTTGATATTGATCAGCCTGGGGCTGATAATGCATCACCAGGCTGAGGTCCTGGTGGTCTATGCCCTGGGCGCCTGGATCATGGCCATTTCCATATTCATGATCAAGCGGCTTTTAAAGAGGGACCTGCCCTTCACTCCCTATACCGATAACTGATATTGCAGCTCCCCTCGCGGCTCACCATGCACGGCCCCATCGGTCTCTTCGGCGAGCAACCCCGCCCGAAGGCGGGGCACTCCTCGGAGCGTATGATCCCCCTGAGGACCTCGCCGCAGCGGCAGCCGCCCATGTCCTCCTTGACCTTGGGGGCGTCCTTCAGCACGTCTTCGTACACCAGGCGGGCGTTGTGCTCCTGGAACTCATCGGAAACCTCCAGGGCGCTCTGCGGCAGCACAGGGAAGCCCCTCCACGCCCTGTCGTCCGGGCGGAAGGCTTTCGCCAGCATCTCTCTGGCCTTGGGGTTCCCCTCCGGGCGCACCACGCGGGGATACTCGTTCTCCACCTCGCTGCGGCCCTCCTTCACCTGCTTGGCGAGCATGTAGACGCCCATCAGCAGGTCCAGGGGTTCGAAGCCGGTGACCACCTGCGGAACGCCCTTGGGACCGGCGAACTCCTGGAAGATATCGATGCCGGTTATGGTGGCCACGTGCCCCGGTTGGATCAGCCCGTCTATGCGCACCTCGCCCATGGCGAACAACGCCTTGAGCGCCGGCGGCAGCAAACGGTGGCAGCTAAGCACGCTGAAGTTCTTCGGCGGGTCGTGAAGCAGGGCATACGCGGTGGAAGGACTGGTGGTCTCGAAGCCTATGGCCATGAAGACCATTCGGTCCACCTCGGAGCTCATCCTCAGCGCGTCCTCCACGGAATACACCACGCGCACGTCGGCGCCCTCGGCCTTGATGTCCGCCAGCGACCCGATGGGAGTGGGCACGGCCATCATGTCGCCGAAGACGGTTATGGTCACGCCGGCCCTGGCCAAGGTAATGGCCTCCACGACCTCCCTGGTGGTGGTGACGCAGACGGGACACCCGGGCCCTTGGCCGATGGTTATTCCGACCTCGGTCAGCATCTTTTCCAGGCCGAACTTGACCAGGGTGTCCTGGTGCGTGCCGCAGACGTGCATGAAGCGCAGCTCCTGGTCCATCTCCCTTAGCTTGGACATTATCTTGCTGGCCGTGGCCTCGTCCCGGTATCTTAGGTCCTTCATTCCTGCACCACCCTCATGGACGTCACCCTGCACGATTGCCCCTTGAGCACCTTTACCTTTCCCCTGCACCTAGGGCAGGCCAGGGACGGCATCGACATGTGGAACTCCTCGCCCACCTTGTCCGCCTTGCCCAAGTATCCGCAGGAGAGGCATTGCAGCTCGGTCTCCTCGGGCACGATGACCAGCTCGGATCCTTCCAGCGCGGTTCCCCTGGTGATGATCTCGAAGGCGAACTGCAATTGCTCCTCGCCAAGGAAGGTCAGTTCCCCCAATGTGAGCTGCACCTCCTCCACCCGAAGGACATCGTGCTTCTCCAGCTCCTTGAGGACGTTCTCCACGATGCCGGCCATGACGGAAACTTCGTGCATCCTTTACGCCAATCCATCATCCGATATTAATTGAATGCCTACTTCGCGGCATAGGTAACGAAGGAAGGCTGGCCATAAGCAACCTAGATATAGGCCTAGGGAAATACGAAGTAAGTTCACCATGCCAGAGGAAGTTCCGCGCAACGAGGCCATCGAGTCCATCATCGAGGGAAAGAAGATGGAGGCCTATGCGGAGCACCGCACCAAGGAGATGCATGCCTGTGCTCTGTGCGGGGCCATCGGCTACAAGAAAAGGCCGATGAGGCCGGTCGGACACAAGTGGATATGCATCGATTGCCTGCGGACCCTCAAAGAGACCTTGGACGGCCTCGACCAGTGGGAAGCCGAGATCCAGCTGGAGAAGGAGATGTCCAAGAAGATAGATGAAACGTTGCGCACCTGAATCATTTCTTGTCGGGATAGGCGCACTCGTTCCTTAGCGGGCACTGCGAGCATTTGGGGTTCCGGGGAAGGCATATCTTCTGCCCGAAGCGGACCATGGTCCCGTTTATCTCGCACCAGAGCGCCTTGGGGAAGACCTTGCGGAGGGCCATCTCCGTCTCGTCGGGCGTAGCGCAGTCCACCAGCCCCAGGCGGTTGCTGATGCGGTGCACGTGCGTGTCCACGCATATGGCCGGCTCTTTGAAGGCGTAGGTCATGACGCAGTTGGCGGTCTTCCGTCCGACCATGGGCCACTTGGTCATCTCGTCGATGCCCCTGGGAACCCCTCCGTGCTCCACCACCAGCCGGGCTATCTCCCTGATCGCCTTGGCCTTCGCCCGGTAGAAGCCCACCGGACGGACCAGGGACTCAAGCTCCTCGAGGCTCGCTTCGGACATCTCCTGCGGGGTGTTGAAGCGCCGGAACAGGTCCGACGACGCGCGATGGGTGTTCAGGTCCCGGGTCCTCTGCGAGAGCACCGTCGCCACCAGGATGTGGAACGGATCTTTTTCCCACCAGGTGTCCTCCTCGTCCATGAGTCCCGGGAAGGCCATGCCTTCTATCGAGCCGCGCATGCTGGTCAGCAGCCACCTAAGGTCCATGGCGAACCTCCAGATGCTGCATCGCCTCACCGATGGTGTACAGGGAGCCGCTGATGAAAAGCAATCCTCCCTGGCCCGCGATCGCTCTCCCCGCATCGATGGCCCTTCCCACGCCTTCCACCGCTTGGCTGCTGGCGTTGAACGGCCGCGCCGCTTCCAGCATCTCTCCGGGGCTCAAGGCCCTCGGGGACGTGGAGCTGGTGCATATCACCTGATCGAACATGGGGGCGAGGTGGGCCATGGCGCCCCGGGCGTCCTTGTCCCTGAGCATCCCCACCACCATCACCCTCGGGTTCCCCGGGAAGATGGTCAGCTCCGAGGCCACCGCCTTAGCGCCGTCGGGGGTGTGCGTGACGTCCAGGACGGTCAACGGAGAACGGCGGACCACGTCCAGCCTTCCCGGCCACCTGGCCTTGGACAGCCCGTCCACGATGCTGTCCCGGGTGATCGATATGTCCTTCCCGACCTCCAAGGCCGCCTCCGCGGCCACCGCCGCGTTCTGGCATTGATATCGGCCGAGCATGCCCAGCCTAACCTCCGCCCCGAGGGAATCCAGCCGTACCGTGGTACCTTCCAGGTCCTGGCCCACACATTCGTATTGGAAGTCACGCCCAAGGAACCTGGCCGCCGAACCTCTGCATTCGGCCATCCAGGAGATCACCCGCGCGGCCTTTGGATCCTGGGGGGAGCAGATCACCGGCACCCCGTCCTTGATGATCGACGCCTTCTCGTAGGCGATCTTGCTCAGCGTGTCGCCCAGGTACGCCGTGTGCTCCACGCTTATGGGGGTTATGACGCAGCATCGCGGACGGATGACGTTGGTGGCATCCAGGCGGCCGCCCATGCCCACCTCCACCACCGCCTCCTCCACCCCGCTTTCGCTGAAGTGCAGGAAGGCCAGGGCGGTGGTTATCTCGAAGAAGGTCAACGGCCTGGGGAACCTTGCGGATGAGGCGAGCTCGCGCATCTCCGTGACGTGCTTGGCCAGGCACGCCTCGGACATCTCCTTCCCGTCCACGGTCATCCTTTCCGTGAACCGGACCAGGTGCGGGGATGTGTACAGCCCCGTGCGGTAGCCGGCGCTGCGCAATATGGACGCCCCCATGGCGGAAACGGAACCTTTGCCGTTCGAACCGGCCACGTGTATCGTGCCGAAGCGTTCCTGCGGGTCCCCCAGTTCTTTGAGGAGCAGACGGACGTTGGACAGCCCCAGCTTTATGCCCGTGCTCTCCAGGGAGTAGAGCCATTGCAGATCTTCCCGCAGGGCCTGGCTCATCCCTTCACCTCCGCCACCCACTGCCTTAGGTCCTTTCCTTCCGAGTTCGCCATGCGTTTCATGGCCTTCATGACCCCGCTGCCGTACTGGGCGGCCTTCTTGGGGGCTTTGGCCGCATTCAGACCCATACCCATGGCGAGGCGGCGGAGAGGCTGCTTGTTGCCCAGCTCACCGAACAGTTCCTGGGAAGGTATGGACAGGGCTGTCTCGACCACGGGGAGATCGAGATACGGGCACACCAGGGTCTTGCCGAGGTCCTGCGCCATGCGCACCTCTCGGATGAACCCGCCGAAGAGCAGGCTTTGTAGGTCCGCCGCCCGCGCCTGTTCCAGTTCCGCAGGGGACATCGAAGAGTAACGGGCGTATCCTCCGAACAGCTCGTCCGCACCCTGGCCGCTCAGCAGAACTTTCTCTGGTACGTTGGCGCAGACCATGTACAGAGGTACCTCGAAAGAGACGGTGACCGGGTCGGTCACGCCCACGCGGTCCCTCAGATAAGCGACCGCCCCCCGGAGAATGGCGTCATCGATCAGTATCGGTTCCCAGGGAAGGCCCAGTTCCTCCGCCCCCTTTCGGCCGGCATCCAGGTCGTGGGAAGCGGGATATCCCACCGTGTAAAGTCGAATCTCCGTGAAGGGTTTGGCCAAGGCCGTCAACAGGGTGCTGTCCAGGCCTCCCGAGAAGAGCACCGCCGTCCTGCCTTTCGAAATAACCTCAAGGCTGCCCTTCAATCGTGATAGAAGCTCTTCCCCGCTCTCGTCAAGATCCAGTTCGGCCCGCTCCCTGATATCCGCTCTCGCATGGCTGAATAGCATTATTAATCATTAGGATAATACCAAGCGGAGCATATGGACAACGTCACCAGGATTGGCGTCTCTCTGGAGCCAGAACTTTTAGAGGACTTCGACAAGCTCATCGACCGGAAGGGGTACATCACTCGTTCCGAGGCCATCCGGGACCTGATCCGCAGCGCCCTGGCCAAGGAGATCCTCAAGGAGGACGAGAACGCCGTGGTCTTCGGAACGATCACGCTGTTCTATAGTCACCACAAGGGCGGGGTAAAGGAAAGACTGATGGAGATACAGCACGGGCATCATCAGCGCATCCTGTCCTCGATACACGTCCATCTTGATATCGAACAGTGCCTGGAAGTGCTCATCGTGAACGGCACCGTCAAGGAGGTCAGACAATTGTCTGACGAATTGGGAAGCGTAAAGGGCGTGACGCACCGTACATTGCACCGCACCCCGGTGAGCCTGGGTGAGGAGGCCATGCGTGCGCATATCCATGAGCAATGATCATATGGCGCTTTCGCCACCGGGGCAGATAAGCTTTTTAAAAGGTTAACTCTTGATGCCCCCTGATGAAGAGACTGGTCATCTCCGAGAAGTCCAATGCCGCGGCGCGCGTGGCTACCATCCTTTCCGACGGCGGTGCCAAGCGCAAGAGCGTCCGCGGGGTACAGGTGTTCAATTTCGAGAGGAACGGGGACGAGTTCTACGTGGTGGGCCTACGAGGCCACATCATCGAGCTGGACTACCCCCCGGAGTTCAATGATTGGTCGAAGGTGGACCCCAAGGACCTGGTCAAGACCCACCCGGCCAAGAGGGTCACCGCCCTCAACATCCTGCACACTCTGAGCGAACTTGCCTCGGAGTGCGATGAGGTGATCATCGCCACCGACTTCGACCGGGAAGGAGAGCTTATCGGGCTGGAGACCGTCTCGCTCCTGGAGAAGCCGCCCCGCTCCGTGCGCAGGGTGCGCTTCAGCGCCCTCACCAAGTACGAGATAGAGGGAGCTTTCAAGCAGCTGACCGACCCCGACCACCGGTTAGCGGAATCTGCGGAGACGCGACAGGTCATCGACCTGGCCTGGGGTGCGGTGCTCACCCGCTTCATTTCATTGGCCAGCGGCCAGATGGGAAACAACTTCCTTTCCGTGGGCAGGGTGCAGAGCCCGACCCTGACGCTGATAGTGGACAGGCACAAGGAGATCATCGAGTTCGTCCCGGAACCGTACTGGACCGTGGTGGCCCGTCTGGAGAAGGGTCAGGAGTTCTCCGGGGACCATATCGCCAATCCGTTCAAGGACGAGGCCAAGGCCGAGGCCGTGCGCAAGCGGGCCGATTGCGGCAAGGGCAGGGTCATGGGAATGGAACGCAAGGAGAAGGACGAGTACCCGCCCGCCCCGTTCAACACCACCACCATGCTCAGCGAGGCCAACAAGCTTGGTCTGTCGCCGTCGTTGGCCATGAAGGTGGCCGAGGACCTTTACACCGCCGGTTATATCTCCTATCCCAGGACCGACAACACGGTATACCCGCGCTCACTGGGCCTGAAGAACATCCTGGAGAAGCTGAAGAAGTCCGACCTGGGCAAGGAAGCGGCGGAGATACTGGGCCAAGAGACCATCCGACCGTCCCGCGGCCGGGTGGAGACCACCGACCATCCGCCTATCTATCCGACGGAGGCTGCCACCAAGAAGGAGCTCAAAGGCGCCAAGTGGACCTTGTACGAGCTGGTGGTGAGGCGTTTCCTTGCTACGCTGGCTCCATCGGCCCGTTCCGAGTCGGCCAGATGCGACCTGGAGCTGGGCGGGGAGCCGTTCCGGGCCGAGGGCTATCGCATCCTGTCGCCCGGCTGGCGCAAGTACTACCCGTACTGGAGGGTGAGCGAGGTCCTGCTGCCCGAGCTGATCACCGGCGACATGGTGGACATCAAGGAAGTTCGCAATGATAGAAAGGAGACCAGGCCGCCCTCGCGCTACTCGCAGGGCTCGCTGCTCCAGGAGATGGAGAGGCTGGGACTGGGAACCAAGTCCACCCGGCATGACATCATCCAGAAGCTCTATGACCGCAAGTACGTCAACGGCAACGACCTGGTGCCTACGCTGAGCGGACTGGCGGTGGTCAACGCCCTGGAGAAGCACGCCAAGATCGTCACCGAGAGCAGGATGACCGCCCAGCTGGAAAAGGACATGGACGCCATAGCCAACGGGGATTCGTCCCTGGTGGAGGTGGTCCAGGAATCCCAGGCCATGCTCCTGGACATCGTGGAGGTCATGACCAAGCAGCGCAAGGAGATAGGAGATGAGATCAGGAACGCCCTGCAGGAGCAGCGCTTCATCGGCACCTGCCCCAAGTGCGGCAAGGACCTGCGCATCGTTCGTTCCCGTAAAGGGAGCGAGTTCATCGGCTGCTCCGGATATCCGGAGTGCGACGTCACCTATCCGAAGCCGGGCGGCGCTTTGGTCCAGCCTTCCGAGGAGAAGTGCGAGGTCTGCGGCCTACCCAAGGTCAAGGTCATCCGCCGGGGGTCGCCGGTCAAGCTGCAATGCATCGATCCCGATTGCCAGTCCAACCAGGGCAAGGAGTCCGCCGGAACCTGTCCGGAATGCGGCAAGGAGCTGCGCGTCCTTTACTCACGCGCGGGGAAGCGCTTCATCGGCTGCTCCGGATACCCCGAGTGCAAGCGCACTTACCCGCTGCCGCAGTTCGGCACCCTGCAGTTCCTGGGCGAGAAGTGCCCGGAGTGCGGCGCCCCCACCCTTAAGGTCCTGGGACGGGGCGGATGGCAGTTCTGCGCCAACATGGAGTGCCCGACCAGCAAGAAGGCCAAGAAAGAGGGCGAGGCCAAGAAGACGGTGAAGAAGACGGTCAAGAAACCCGCGAAGAAGGCCGAGGAGGAGGGCACGGAGACCGGGGCCACAGCCAAGAAGACGGTGAAGAAGACCGTCAAGAAACCGGCCAAGAAGCCCGCGAAGAAGGCCGAGGAGGAGGGCACGGAGACCGGCCCTACAGCCAAGAAAGCGGTGAAGAAGACCGTCAAGAAGACGGCCAAGAAGGCCGCGGCCAAACCCAAGAAGAAGGTCAGCCCAGCTGAATGAGCTGCTTCTCCTCGATCTCCAGGTCCTCGATGGTCATCGATGTCTGAGGGGCGAAGCTGCGCTTCCCGCAGGCGGCCACGATGCGCACCAGGTCCTGCTTCCTCAGACCGTACTGTAGCACGTTGATTATCACGTCCAACTGAGCCCTTGGGGTTTCGAAACGCCCGCGGCATCTGACCCTGGCATCGTGATCGGTCACGCTGCAGGCGATGATCTCGTCGCTGCCCTCCACCAGGCATTTGATGTGCCCGATGAGCCGGGTGCCCGCCTCAAGGCAGTCCATGGCCACCCCGCTCATGAAGGATTCCAACATGCCTTGCAGCTGGTCCGCCGGTACGTCCGTTGGGAATCCTATGCGCAGGCGTGCGGCGTAGGCCGCGAAGTCCTCGGTGATCATGCTCCCACTAATCTTCCAACGAATACATCCAAATTATGCCCGTTGGTGCTGGACACGGGAATGACCGGTATCTCGCCGATCTCGCCCTTCACGAACGCCTCCATTTCCTTCAGGCGGTTCTCGTCGACCTCATCGGTCTTGGTCAGCAGGACCATGTCCGCGGCGTGCAGCTGCTTGGACATGGGGATCCTCATGGCCTGGACCAGCAGGGGGAAGCGCACCGCGTCCAGGAGTATCACGGTGCTGATCTTCCCCAATGGCCGCCCCTGGTAGTGCTCCATGGTGGCCAGGATGGCGTCCGGGTCGGCGATGCCGGACGGTTCGACCACCACCAGGTCCGGCTCGAACTTGTCGTGGATGGTGCGGACGGTGTCCAGGAAGTTAGGGCCCAGCGTGCAGCAGATGCAGCCGCGGGGCAGCTCCTGCACCTTCAGACCGTACTTCTCCATGACCTTGCCGTCGATGCCGATGTTGCCGAAATCGTTGACGATCATGGCCACCTTCTTGCCTGTCAGTTCAGTTATCTGGCCTATGGTGTTCAGGATGAGCGTCGTCTTCCCGCTGCCCAGGAATCCGGCGATTATGATCATGTCCATTTACTGACCTCGAGATGGAAAAAATCAATCCAGGGCGAGGTATAAGAAACTTGTCCGAAAAATAAAGAAAGGGACGGAGGGGGTTCACTCCCCCTCGCGATCGTAAAACTCGTTGTCCAGCTCCTCCTTCTCCAATGCCACCCGCCGGTTCCGGCAGTGATGACATTCCACGGGCTTACCGAGCATCCGCCGGCGGTGCACCGCCGCCTGGTCCAGGCGCACCAGGGCTCCGCAGGCACAGAGCACGGTGGCGCTATGCCAATCCCCGAAGAGGGAAGTGCAGTGCACACGCTCCTCGTCGGCCAGGCAGGGCAGCACCAAGGTCCTCTCCCTTAGGTGCACCTCCAGGTGGGGTCGCACCCCATCCCCCTCCGACCTGAACGTAGCTTGCGCTAATTGACCATTAAGCAATAAACTCATTCCTATTCAGAGCATGCTGCCCCCTCTACCAGCAGCCCACAAGTTACTGGACGGAAGACGTGACCCCTCGCAATATTCTGAACAAAAATGCCTAAGGCACTGAGATATTTTAAAGATTTCCTTAACGTACTAAACGGTTTTTTATGCTATCCAGTACGATAATGAGCAAACTCGTTTTTTCATATAAAAACGGTTAACGGTCCCTACCGAAAAAGGCTAAGGCTACCCCATTATTGTTAGGCGGCCTTCACTCGTCCTTGACCGTGGCGAAACAGGTGCAGGTTAGCGTTCGGCCCACGCCGTCCATCTGCCGGATCTTGTCGATCACCAGGTCGCCGATGCGCTCCATGGACTCCCCGCGTACCTTCAGCAGTATGTCATGCTCGCCGGAGATGAGATGCACCTCGTGCACGCCGTCCAGACGACTGATCTTGTCGGCCAGCTCCCTCTGGGACTGGTTGTTGTTCGGTAAGAACGAGACCAGAATGAAGGCGGTGACCGGCTCACCGAGCTTGCCGAAGTCGGGGACCACGGTGAAGCCCTTGATTATTCCCCGCTCCATCATGCGGCGGATGCGCTCGTGTACGGTGGCCCGGGGAATGTTGAGGTCCTTGGCGATGGACTTGGTGCTGCGCCTGGAGTCCTTCTCCAGCTCGTTCAGTATGGCCCGGTCCTTGTCATCGAGCATGAATGGTGGGAATGACCTTCCGCTAGATTATCTTTGCTCATTTTTCGGGGTTTCCACCGACACTTGGATGTCTATGCCCTCGCGCACCGCGGCGCTCACCGTGCAGAAGTCCTGGAAAAGCGGCAAACACCGCTCCAGCTTGGCCGGGTCCTCCACCTCGGGCAATATGGTGACGTGCATGCTCTGCACCCGCAGACGGCCTTTATCGTTCCTTCCCAGAACGGTGCGCACCCGGGCCTTGATGGATATGGGCTCGGAACGCGCCTTGCGCAGGCAGAACGCCAGGGAGGCGCACAGACAGTTGCCCACTGCCGCGGAGAGATACCGTGTGGCGTTGGGAAATTCACCGCTCCCTACAGGCACCGGCTCGTCGGATCGGACGTCGGCCAGTCCCGCATCGTCAAAGCTGATGTTGAACTGATAGTCATGCAGCATCTCCAGGTCGGTGATGAACTCCTCTTGCATGCGGACCACCTCAGATGTTTATCTTTTCCAGCTGCCTCAGCACCCGGCGGCGTATCTCCTCGGCCGGCTCCTCGGGCACCAGCCGCTTGCCTTTCTCGATGACCTTGACCTCCGCCCAGCGCATCTCCTTGCCGCAGGAGCAGATCGGAGGATGATCACGATCCAGCGATACCTCGTACTCCAGGCACTCCGGGCAGCGGAACACGTACTTGCGGCCGGCGAACTTGCCGCGCTTGGCAATTGGTTCTCCGCCCTTCTCCACGATGTCCATGGCGAAGTCTATGGTGGGGGCGTTGCTTATCGAGGTTCCGACGCCGAAGCCGCTCGCCCCGGCGGAAGCCAGCTCTTTGACCTTGGACTCGTCCAGACCGCCGGAGACGAAGACCCCGACGTTGTTGTATCCGTGCAGGTCCAGCTCCCAGCGCACCTCGCGCACGATGTCGGCCATGTTGCCCCGGCGTGATCCGGGGGTATCGAGGCGCACCGAGCGCAGCCCGGGCATCTCCTCGGCGGCCATCAGGGCCTCGGTCTTCTCGTCGAAGAAGGTGTCGGTGAGCGCCACCCTCGGAACGGTCGGATCGATGATCTCCCCGTATGCTCTGAACGCCTCGCGCTGATCGCCCATCATGATCACCAGGGCGTGCGGCATGGTCCCGCTGGCCGGACGACCGACCAGTTCCGCGCCTTTGAGCGAGGAGACGCCGTCGCAGCCGCCTATGTACGACGAACGGTCGATCACCGGGGCCATGGCCGGGTGCATGCGCCTCACCCCGAACGAGATGACCGGCAGCCCGCCGGCCGCCTTCTTGCAGCGCGCGGACATGGTGGCCACGCCGCTGGCGTAGCACATGAAGCCCAACGCGGGCGTCTCCAGGGAGCAATACTCGCCGTAAGGGCCGTCGATGACGGCCACCGGCAGCTTGATCCCCTTCCGGGACCGGGAGGTGAAGACGCTGCCTTCCGGCAGGGCGTAAAGGTCCACGTTCCTGCCTTCCAGGATGCGGACGACCTCCTCGGTGCCGCAGAGCACCGCCCAGGGCCAGGCGTCCGGGAGAGTGGCCACCGTGAACTCGGAGCGGGTGTCAGTGTCCAGAAGCCCTTTGGCCTTGAGTATGGCCTCGGTGCGCTGGAAGTAGACGTCGGTCGTCAGACCCTTGTGGATGTCCTCGTGCTCGGCGGAGAAGAACCTGCCCATGTCATCACCTGAACCATTGGTCATAGAGCTGCGCGGACATGAACCTTCTTCAGAAGAAGGCCCCGCGGCCCATGAACTTGGCCTTGCTCCCCAGGTTCTCCTCGACCCTCAGCAGTCGGTTGTACTTCGCGGTGCGTTCCGTGCGAGCCGGGGCGCCGCTCTTTATCTGCCCGCATTCCAGGGCGACCGCGATATCGGCCATGGTGGTGTCCTCGGATTCCCCGGAACGGTGGCTGACCATCACGTTCCAGCCATGGTCGAAGCATATCTCCGCGGCGCGCATCGCTTCGGATATGGTCCCGATCTGGTTGACCTTGAGCAGCATGGCGTTGCCGGCCTTGACGTCGATGCCCTTGCGCAGCCTCTGCGGGTTCGTCACGAACAGATCGTCGCCCACCAGCTGGATCTTTCCGCCGACCTTGGCGGTCAGTTCGGCCATGTCCTGGAAGCCCTCCTCGTGAACCGGGTCCTCCAGGCTGATGAGCGGATAGTCCTTGCTCAGCGAAACGTAGAAGTCCACGATCTCGCCGGCGGACATCTTCGTGCCGTCCAGCTCGTACACGCCCTTGGAATAGAACTCGCTGGCCGCCGCGTCCATGGCCAGGTAGACCTCCTTTCCCGGAGCGTAGCCGGCGGCCTCGATCGCCTTCAGCAGAACGTCCATGGCCTGCCGGCTGGTGTCGAAGGCCGGAGCGAAGCCGCCCTCGTCCCCGACGTTGATGGACATGGGACCCATGCTCTTCTTCAGCACGCCCTTCAAAGCCTGGTACACTTCCGCCCCGACCCGCAGGGACTCGGTGAAGTTCGGCACGCCGCAGGGCACGATCATGAACTCCTGGACCTTTAGGTTGCTGCCGGCGTGCTTCCCGCCGTTGATGACGTTCATGCACGGGACCGGCAGGACCTTGCTGGAGGAGCCCAGGTGCTCGTGGAGCTCCATCCCCTTGAGTATCGCTCCGGCCTTGGCGGCGGCGTAGGACACGGCGGTGGTGGCGTTCCCGCCCAGCCTGGACATGTTATCCGTACCGTCCAGTTCGATCATCGCCGCATCGATGGCCTTCAGGTCGCTGACGTCCATCCCCTTCAGTTTGGGGGAGATCAGTTCGCGTACGTTGCGCACCGCCTTCTGAACACCCTTGCCACCGTACCTGGCGTCGCCGTCCCTCAGCTCCAGCGCCTCGAAGGTGCCTGTGGACGCCCCGGAGGGAGCGATGGCCGTGACGACCGCCGCGTCCGTCTCGACCTGGGCCTCCACGGTGGGGTTGCCCCGGGAATCCAAGACCTCTCTGCTCCAAACCCTGGTGATGGTTAGTTCTGACATTGTCTCAAGCTCCGAAAGTCATTGACGTTTGGCCTCTTCGGCCTCTATTATCTCCATGTTGCGCTCCAGCAACGCCAGCTCCCTGGTCTCCAGGATGCGAGGGTCCACCGATACGATGAGGCGGGAGCGGTTCTCCATCACCGCCTCGGTGACATGGTGGACCATCCTGAGCACCTTGTCGAAATCGTTGTTCACGATGAGGAACTCAATGCCGTCTATCAGTATGACGCCGTCGTTGCTCTTTTCCACGAAGCGGATGATGGTATCGCTCAGGATGCCGATGTTGGAGGGATTTACGTAAACCTTGCCGAGCTGATTGCTGAGCCAGATGATGGGTGTCTTCTCCAGGCCCCACTCCTTGCGGATGATGGTGGGATGCTGGCGGGTGACGCACAGCCCCTGGATGTTATGGGTGACCTGGTCCACGAAGATCTCGAAGGACTTGTTCGGCTTGGTCTCCTTGACCAGATAGCTGAAGCCGCGGCGCAGCTCGTAGACCTTGGCGCTGCTGCGGGCCACCTCCATCCCGTTCTCCTCCTCCTTTTTGCGGAGAAGGGAACGCAGGCCCTTGCGGTCCTTCTCGCCCTTGGGCTCCTCCTTCACCTGAGCTTGATCTCCAAGTATCTCCCGGAACCGCACCGCCAGCTCGTCGTTGTTGAACGGTTTGCGTATGTATCCGGAAACCACGTCCTGCAATCCGAATATGTCGGTGCCGATCTCGGTGGTGGCGGTGAGCATCATTATCTTGGTGTTCTCCGCCAGCCCCTTCTCCTTGATGGTGCGCAGCACCGACCAGCCGTCCATGTCCGGCATGTTGATGTCCAGCAGCACCAGGTCCGGCCGTTCCGTTTGGATCTTGCTGAGGCACTCCCGGCCACCGGTGGCGGTCATGGGCTGGTAACCCGCGGCGGAGATCAGTTCGGAGACGATCTCCAGGATTGCGGTGTTGTCGTCCACGACCAGAATCTTCTTGATCAGAATTCCCCCACGCTAAGGACGTTGGGTCATATGCTCAGGTGATTAAAAATCCTATCCCCTGGAATCAATCTGGGGATAATGATAGTTATGAAGGGGTTTGGGATTTTGGTTTAAGCCTTGCGGCTCTCTTTGGCCTTCAGGCGCAGCGAGGTGTATCCGCACTTGCGGCACCTGGTGGCCTTCACGGCGTTACGGGCATAGCAGCTAAGGCATACTTTCTTGTTCAGCAGCCTATCGTCAGCTTCCTTGAAACGTGCCATTTGACTCCTCCGGCCTTGAAATATGGAGCCGATATAAATAGGTTGGCAATGCTCAGTCCCTTTCCACCAGCGCCAGGTAGGCCAGGAGGGCTTCGAGCTGTATACGTTCGTTGCTTCCCTCGACGATCCGGAACTCTATCTCGCCGGTCCGGTCGATCAGCCTTATCTTCTCCCTGTCCGGGATATCCAGATCGTAGAAGGAGCGGTGGATCTGCTTGATGATGTCCTCCCCGCTCAGTCCGTAGGTGATCATCATCTCGTCCAATTTGGCCCGGGCGCCGGAGAAATCGCCGGCCAGGGCGGTGTTCACCATGTCCACGACCTCGTCCGGCCGGGCGTTGCCGGTGGCTTGGTACACCACGTCAATGGTCACGTCCTTGCCGATGGTGGCGGCCACCTGCAGCGAGTTTATGGATTTGCGCATGTCCCCTTCGCCCACGTGGACTATGGCATCCAACGCGGCTTCGTCGATCTTCACGCCCTCCTTCTTGGCGATCGCCTTGAGGTGATGCTTGATATCTTCCGCTTTCACCGGGCGGAAACGGAATATAGCGCAGCGGGATTGGATGGGTTCGATTATCTTCGACGAATAATTGCAGGAGAGCACGAAGCGGCAGTTGCGGCTGAACCTTTCCATCGTGCGGCGTAACGCGGCCTGGGCGTCCTGCGTGAGAGCGTCGGCCTCGTCCAGGAAGATTATCTTGAAATCCGCCCCGCCGATAGGGGCTGTGCGGGCGAACTCCTTGATCTTGCCGCGGACCACGTCTATGCCCCTCTCGTCGGACGCGTTCAGCTCGATGAAGTTGTTCCGCCACGACTCCCCGTACATCTCCTTGGCCATGGCCAGGGCGGAGGTGGTCTTGCCGGTGCCGGCCGGGCCCGCGAACATCAGGTGCGGCAGGTTCCCGGAGCGAACGTAGGAGGACAGCCTCTCCACGATATCCTTCTGGCCAACCACGTCCGACAGCTTCTGCGGGCGGTACTTCTCGGTCCAAATCTCCTGCATGGTCTCCGGCCACTTCAAAGATGTACCGTAGTTAAAAGGTTTCCTGGGGACCGCCGAATGTGACCCCCAAGATTTATTACCCTGCCTGACGTCGGCTGACCGATGCGCTGCTCCAAGTGCTCCGCTCCGGCCGTGACGTACGTGCGCTACAACGGTTCGCACCTCTGCCGCTCGCACCTCCTCGAGTACGTGGAGAGGAGGGTGAAGAAGGAGGTCCGTTCCCAGCTGAAGCTGGAGGGTGAGGCGCACATCGCCATCGGCGCGTCAGGCGGCAAGGACAGCCAGACCGCTCTTTTCCTCTTGCACAAGATACTGGGCTGCCGGAAGAACGTGCGGCTGACCGCCATCACGGTCGACGAGGGCATCGAGGGTTACCGGGCGCAGACCATGCCCATGGTCCGGGAGCTTTGCGGACGGCTGGACATCGAACATGTGATCGTGACCTTCGACCAGGTGGCCGACATGGACCTGGACGCCATGGTGCGCCGGACGGACGAGAGGGAGGCGTGCACCTACTGCGGGGTGTTCCGACGAAGATGCCTTAACCTCAAGGCCAAGGAGCTGGGCGTGGACGCCCTGGCGCTCGGTCACAACCTGGACGACATGGCCCAGTCGATACTGATGAACTTCATGCGGGGGGACGTCGAACGCCTCGCCCGCCTGGGTCCCCACGAGCGAGTGCAGCCCGGACTCGTCCCCCGCATACAACCTTTGCGCACCATCCCGGAGAAGGAGACCTTTCTTTACGCCATGCTCGCCGACCTCCCATTCTCGGACGCGGAATGCCCTTACGCCGTGCACGCCCTGCGCAACGAGTACCGCAGGATAGTGGACGACATGGAGCACAAGCATCCGGGCACCAGGCATTCCATACTAGGCTCGTACGACCGCCTGCGCCCCCTGCTGAGGGACGGTTTCCCTCAGGCGACGCTGGGCGAGTGCGCGTGCGGGGAGCCTACGCTCAACGAGAGATGCATGGCCTGCGAGATGCTGCAAAAGATGAGAAAGGGATTATGAAGGGGTTTGGGGCGCTCAGACCAGCTTGTGGTAGGCGTAACCTTCCTCGCCCTCGTGCAGGCAGTAGCGCACCTTGGTGAAGTTGCGCTTGAGGGCGATGACGTCCTTCTTGACCACGTCGGGCGATTCCTTCTTGACCACCACGCGGTGGATGAGGGAGGCCACTTCCTTCATCTCGCTCTCCTTCATCCCCACCCGGGTCATCTCCTGAGCTCCCAGGCGGATACCGGAGGGCTTCACGGAGGACTTGACCCCGGGCAGCATGTTCTTTTTGGCGATCATGTTGGACTTCTCCATGAGGTTGGCCGCCTCGGCGCCGCCGCCGTAGGGGGCGACGTTGACCGCGATGGTGTGGCTCTCTGTGAAGCCCTTGTGAGCGCAAAGGACCTCGATGCCCAGCTCGTGCAACGCCGAACCGAGCGCCTTGGCGTTCTTGCAGACCTGGGCGGCGTACTTCTCGCCGTAGATCTCCCACTCGGCCATCGTCACGGCCAGGGCGGCCATGGCGTGCAAGTGGTGGCTTGAGGTGACCCCGGGGAACACCGCCGAGTTCAGCTTCTTGCCCAGCTCCTCGCTGAGATTGTGCCCGAGCACTATGCCGTGGTTCGGGCCGGGGAAGGTCTTATGGGTCGAGGCGGTGAGAACGTTCGCTCCTTCGTGCAGGGGGTCCTGGAACCTGCCGCCGGCGATGAGGCCGAGAACGTGCGCCCCGTCGTACCATATCGGCGCGTTGACCTCGGCCGCCACGTCCTTCAGCTCCTTGATCGGAGCGGGGAACAGGAACACGGAAAGACCGAACTGAACGACCTTCGGCTTAACTTCGCGGATGAGCTTGGCCGCCCCGTCCACGTCTATCACCATGTCGTGGGTGTCGAAGGGATAGGTGGCGGTGTTGACGCCCCTCAGGCCGACCGCCCCGAACTTGGCGGTGGAGATGTGCGCGCCATGGTCCAGCGATGTGCAGGTCATGGTCTCCCCCGGCTGCATCAGGGCCATGAGCGCGGCCATGTTGGCGACCGTGCCCGATATGGGGCGGACGTCGGCGAACTGGCACTTGAATATGCGCTGGGCCAGCTCGAGGCATTTTATCTCGACCTTGTCGACGAATATGTTGCCGTTGTAGTAGCGCTTGCCGGGGAGTCCCTCGGCGTAGCGGTCGTGGAAGTCAGAGATCATCATTTCCTTGGCCAATGGGCTCATTAGGTTCTCGGAGGCGATCATGGGGATCGATTCCTCGAACCACTTGTTGTGCTGCTGCACCTGGTCCCGGATCCAGTAGGCGTCCTCTTTCATAAGGTCACTTGCAACCCCATTAAAAGGGAGGATTAAATAGCTTGGCCTTCTCCGATTTCTATAAGAATCACAGGGGTCAAATCATTTATTAGCTGGCAACCCCTGACTTGCTGGGATACAGATGAACGGTTCGGAGCAGCTGGTTTCCAGGAAGGCTGAGATATGGAAGGGCAAACTGCTGGACGTGTCCAACCGAAACCCGCTGGTGAGGTTCCGCAAGCACAAGGCCTCCGTGCTGACGGTCGCCCTGCCGGACGCCGCCACCCTGTTCAAGGAATTGGAGCAGGGGCGCCAGTTCACGGTGGTCTCCGAGCCCCAGGGGCAGGAGGAGACGGGGACCGGACGTATGCTGGTCACCGCCCAGGTCCCTGACCAGCCGGTGGACCGCGTCCTGTACAACCTGCGCGGCAAATCGCGCACCTACCGCAGCGACCACGGAGTGAACATCCTCTTCGTGGCGGTCGGATCGCTGCTCTGGAAGGAGATAGGCTGCGAGGAGTTCAATGAATCGCCCCTGTTCCTGGTGCCGGTGGCGCTGGAGAGACAGAACTCGTTCTCGCCCTATCGCCTGCAGCCCTTGGACGAGGACACGGTTTTCAACCCCACCCTGCGGAAGAGACTGGAGCTGGACTACCGGCTCAAGCTGCCGGAGTTCGATCTGGACAATGGCTTCGAACTTCCGGCGGCTTTCGATGATCTCAGGAAAGCGATCCCGCCCAGCTCCGGCTGGCAGGTGAACGCCACCTGTCACCTGGCGCTGTTCCATTTCTCCAAACTTCTGATGTACTCCGACCTTGACCAGGGGATCTCGTCCCTGTACTCGCAGCCGGTGATAAGAGCTCTGGCGGGCGATCCGGCGGCGCTGCCTCCCGAGCCTGCTGGTCTGCCAAGACCGCAGGAGTTCGATGCCAAGTTGAGACCGGAGGATTCCTTCCAGGTGTTGGACGCTGACTCCAGCCAGCAGGAGGCGGTGCAGGCCGCTTTGGCCGGCGTCAGCTTCGTGCTGCAGGGGCCGCCCGGGACCGGTAAAAGCCAGACCATCACCAACATGATCGCCGAGCTGATGGCCAACGGCAAGCGCGTTCTCTTCGTATCGCAGAAGATGGCCGCACTGGACGTGGTGCAGGGGAACCTGGAGAAGTGCGGCCTGGGCGATCGCTGCCTGGAGCTGCATGACCCCAAGAAGAGCAGGGCCGACATCATCAAGGAGATCGCGGGCAGCCTGGAGAACCTGAACCGGTCGCATGGCGCAGCGGCAGACGTCCGGGACCTGGCCGCCGTCCGCCAGGAGCTTGATGATTACGTCAAGGGGGTGCACTCTCCCCGCGGACGCCTCGGCGTCGATATCTACCGGATGATCGGTCAGTACGTCTCCCTCAGCGAGGCCAAGGACATCAATTTCAAGCTGCCGGCAGTGCTGGACGTGGACGAGGAGCGCCTGGGTCGGATGGAAGGGATGGTGCTACGATTGTCTCAGATGACCTCCGCCTTCCGCGATCCCGCGCATCCTTGGTCCGGAGCGTTGGTCACCGAATGGAGCGACCGCCTGCAGTCGAAGGTCCAGGAGGAGCTGTCAGCGGTGATCGAGGCCCGGCAGAAGCTTTGGGCGGTCATTCCGTCGCTCACCTCCGCCCTGGAGCTTCCAGCCATGGAGTCGCTTCCAGACCTCAGGCGGCTGAGGCAGCTCTACCGGGACATGGCCGATAGGCCTGTGGTGCGAAGGGAATGGCTGGAAGGCGACCTGGACTCCCTGACGGCGATGACCGATGAGGGACTGGCCGCCTATCAGGACCTGATGATGAGGGAGAAGGGTCTGCTGGGCATGGGCTCCCGGGACATCCTGGACCTGGACGGGAGGACCTTCCGCCACAGCTTCGAGGTGCGATACGCCGGAGCGCTGCGCGTTCTGAACGGAGGTTTCCGCCGGGACATGAAGATCCTGCGCGCCATCTCCGGACGCCAGCTCAGTTACGAAGAGGCTAAGTTCATGGTGAGGGCGGTGGACGATTTCCAGACCGCGTTGGCCAACTGGAAGGTCAAGAGGGACAACCTGATGACCGCGCACCGCGGCGCATTCACCGGTAACGGCGATGAGCTCGCATCATTATCGGAAAGGGTCAACTGGACCAGGAGGTTCCGTTCCGCGCACGCTTTGTTCCTGAACGGCAAGGTGATGGAGGACCTGACCTCGGAGAGCGTACCGCAGCACGTCCAGGACGGGGCGGTGGACCTGGAGATGTACCTGGGGCGGTTCGATTCCGCCCTCAACGTCTTCGCCGGCCGCTTTTCCATAGAGCACCGCCTCAACGGTCGGCCGCTGCGGGACGCTGTGCTGCGGGACCTCGAGAGATGGACAGAGCAGGCCTGGGTCTCCCGTTACCGATACCAGGAATGGCTGGACCTGGCATCCCTGTTGGACGGGATGAGGGCCCTGGGCCTGGAGGACCTTATCCGCGAGCTGAGGGAGAAGGAGGTGCCGCCGGAGGGATTGGTCAAAGCTTTCCAGAGGCGCTTTCGCCGGCTGTGGACGGAGGAGGCGCTGGCGTCCGATCCGGTGCTGAGCCGCTTCCGCCGGGACCATCAGATGGGCCTCATCGACCGTTTCAACGAGCTGGACAAGCTGCACGTGGAAAGAGGGAGGAACCGGGTTCAGGCCCGGGTGGATGAGAACCTCCGGAAACGGAGGGATGGCGCCGACAGGAACCTGCTGCTGAAGCAGGAGACGGAGATCGCCCGGCTGGCCAAGCTGAAAAGGCAGCGCAAGGCCATGCGGGTCATGCTCAGCGATTGCTGGGACCTGATCGGGCTGCTGAAACCGTGCATGCTCATGAGCCCGCTTTCCGTCGCCCAGTTCCTGGACCGCGAACGTACCAGGTTCGATACGGTGATATTCGATGAGGCGTCGCAGATCTGCCCGGAGGACGCCATCGGCTCGATAGCCCGCGGGCAGCAGGTGATCGTGGTCGGGGACAGCAAGCAGATGCCCCCCACCTCATTCTTCGCCCTGTCGTCCGAGGATGAGGACGGGGAGCCGGACCTGGAGAGCATCCTTGACGAGTGCGAAACGTGCGGCATGTCCCGCCGTATGCTCATGTGGCATTACCGCTCCAAGGACGAATCGCTCATCGCCTTCTCCAACCACCAGTTCTACGGCGGGAGGCTGAACACCTTCCCCAGCTCGATATTCGGCCGGGAGGGTTTCGGCCTGCACCACGTCCTTGTCCCCAACGGGGTGTTCGATCGCGGGCGGAGCAGGACCAACCGGGCGGAGGCGGAGGTGGTGGCCAAGATGGTGCGGGACCACTACGCCAGAAAGGACGGCAAGAGCCTGGGCGTGATCGCCTTCTCCGAGGCGCAGATGGAGGCCATTGACCAGGTGCTTGACGACATGCGCAGGGAGGACAAGGAGCTGGACGAGGTGCTCTCCTCGGAGGAGGGGGAGCCTTTCCTGCTGTACAACCTGGAGAACGTGCAGGGCCACGAAAGGGACCGCGTGATCCTCAGCGTCGGCTACGGGAAGGACGAGAACGGGAAGTTCGCCCTGAACTTTGGACCGTTGAACCGTGACGGCGGGGAACGCCGCCTGAACGTGGCGATAACCCGTGCCAAGCTGTCCCTGGACATCGTTTCTTCCATAAGCTCGGAGGACATCGACCTTTCCGGGTCGCGCAGCAAGGGGGCGCTGCTGTTGAAGCAGTACCTGGCCTTCGCGGAGTCCGACGGGGACCGGAGGGCTCTGCCACCTACCTCCGGTAAACAGGAAGAGCCCTCTCCCTTCGAGGAGCACCTGTGCAAGGCCCTGCAGGCCAGGGGTCACAAGGTTCGCATGAACGTGGGCACTTCCGATTACAGGGTCGACCTGGCCATCGAGGATCCGAACGAAGAGGGCCGGTTCCTGCTGGGCATAGAGTGCGACGGGCCGCATTACGTTTCCGGCCTTACCGTCCGGGACCGGGACCGCACCAGGCAGGGCCAGCTCAGGAGGCTGGGGTGGAAGCTGCACCGGGTTTGGAGCGTGGAATGGTTCCGCAACCCCGAGGGCGAGCTGGACCGGATAGAGGAGGCCCTGCGCGCCGCCAAGACTACTGGCTGATGCGGGCCTTGAACTCCTTGATGGGCGTCACGGGAGCGGGGTCGACACCTTTCAGGATGGCCAGGTAATAGCTGGTCATGTCCCCCAGGGCCAAGCCTTGCAGCACGTTGCTCATCAGATCGCTCCCGGGAAGCGCTACCAGAACGGGGTCGAGGCCGCGCTCGTTCAGCATCTGCAGGGTCACCTCGGCCATGCGCCTCACGGTCGGCCTCATATCGGCAGGCATCAGGACCACTGGGCGGCAGTGGCAGCCCTTCCCGCCTTCCAGCCAACCCACCAGCTGGTTGTGGTCCATCTCCGGGATCTCGCCGCTGAAGGCCACCATCTTGGCGTTCTCGTTGACCTGGCCCTGCCATCGCAAGGCCACCGAACGGACCGTGCGGGGGGCGTAGACCGCCGGCACGTGACCTGTCATGGCCCTGGCTATCCGCTTCGCCTGGTTCCTGGCCGAGGGAACGTCGGGCGCCAGCGTGTCCATGAAGGAGCGCAACTTTGGTACGGATGCCATGAGCTGGTCGTGGACTGCGCCCATACCGGCCCGCTGCGCGAAAAGCGCCAGGGAGCCGAGCAGGTATCCCATGGACGCCCTCGGCTGATTTCCCGCCGGTACCTTGATCAGGGTCTGGGAGTTCTTCCGCGCCAGCTCCTCCAGCCTCCCGCCGGAGGTGACCGCGGCCATGCGGCATCCCCGGCGCATGGCGTCCTCATACTGGTCCAGGCTCTCCGCTGTGTTGCCGGAATAACTGGCCACGATGACCAAGGTGCCCTTATCGGCGTAACCGGGAAGGACCACGTCGCGAGAAACCGCCAGCGGGACAGGGCTGGTAGTAACGAGAAGGTCCATGAGAACATCCCCGGCGATCGCCGAACCGCCCACTCCGCAGATCACCACGTTACTGGCGCCGGTCATGTTTGGAACTACCATATCCCGGGACCACTCCAGCTGGTCCGGGAATGCGGTGAGCTGACCCAGAATGTCCGAGGGGTCCAGCGACCTCATTCCCGAGATATCGTCCAGTCGCTCTGCCATCGTTAACTGAAAGAGCTAGGGATATTTTATACTGACCCGCGACTGGCCGGGTTCGATTACCATTTGAGTTGTAGTAACGCAAGAAATATACTATTACCTCCGTCTTGGAGTGGCCATCATGAGCGACGAGTTGATAGAGAGGGCTTTGCAGGACATTCGCAAGGGCAAGATGGTCCTGATATTCGATTCCGACGACCGGGAGCGGGAGACGGACATGACCGTCGCCTCCCAGTTCGTGACCCCGGCCTCCATCCGGGAGATGCGCAAGAACGCTGGCGGGCTGATATGCACCACCGCCCATCACGACATCTGCCAGAAACTGGACCTGCCGTTCCTGGCGGACGTTCTGGAATGTAACCACGACCGCCACCCGGTTCTGCAGAACCTGGCGCCGAACGACATTCCGTACGATACCAAGTCCGCCTTTTCCATCACGATAAATCACCGCAGGACGTTCACGGGCATCACTGACAACGATCGGGCGCTGACGGTGTCGGAGTTCGCCAAGCTGGCCAAGGAATGCTATTCCATGAGCGATGAAGATGCCAGGAACGCTTTCGGCAAGGCGTTCCGAGCACCGGGGCACATCCATCTGCTGAACTCGACCCCGCAGCTGCTCAGCAAGAGGAAGGGGCATACGGAACTGGCCACGGCCATGATGGTCATGGCCGGGGTGACGCCGTCCGCCACCATCTGCGAGATGATGGGCGACGACGGCAACGCTCTGAGCAAAGAAAAGGCTAAAAGGTACGCGGACCGTTTCGACCTTTGCTTCCTGGAAGGAAAGGACATAATCGAATTCTGGAAGAGGGGCGGTAACGGGAAATGACCAGGGTGATGGCCAGCGGCGTCTTCGATATCCTGCATCCGGGGCACCTGAGGTATCTTCAGGAGGCCAAGGACCAGGGCGACGAGCTGGTCGTGGTGGTGGCCACGGACGCCACCGTGCGGAGGAGGAAGCACGAACCGATAACCCCGGAGAACATGCGGCTGGAGCTGATCTCCGCCCTGAAGATGGTTGACCGGGCTTACCTGGGAAGCGACGGGGACATGTTCGGGGTGGTGGAACGCATCCGACCGGACATCATCGCCCTGGGCTACGATCAGGATTTTGACGAGCGCAAGATCGAGGAGGTGCTCCGCGAGCGGGGAATGAACGTCAAGGTCGTCCGCCTCTCCAAGCACGGCGAGGACCTCAACGGGACGCGCAAGATCATCGGGAAGATCATCGACTGGTACAGCAAGAACCAGTCCAAGGTCAAGGAGGAATGATGAAGACCATCGGCATCGTGGACACCACCTTTGCCCGCACGGACATGGGGGCCGCGGCCATCGACGAGCTGAAGAAGTACGGCACCGGATACAAGATCGTCCGGCGCACCGTTCCGGGGATCAAGGACCTGCCGGTGGCGTCCAAGATACTTCTGGACGAGGGCTGCGACATCGTCATGGCATTGGGGATGCCCGGGTCCAAGCCGACCGACAAGATGTGCGCGCACGAGGCGTCGACGGGAATAATCGCCGCCCAGCTGGCGACCAACAAGCACATCATCGAGGTGTTCGTGCACGAGGACGAGGCGGAGGAGGGCAAGCTGGCCTGGCTCATGGAGCAGCGGGCCAGGGAGCACGCCCGGAACGCCTACGACATGATATTCAAGCCCGAGCGGCTGATCAAGAACGCCGGCCGGGGACTTAGGCAGGGCTACGAGGACGTAGGCCCGGTAAGGGAGAGATGAAAATGACAAGGTACAACATCGGAATAGTGGTCTCGGAGTTCAACTATGACATAACCAGCATGATGCTGGAGCGGGCCAAGTCGCACGCCGAGTTCCTTGGTGCGAACGTGGTCAAGGTCATCAACGTCCCCGGCGTGTACGATATTCCGCTGGCCGTGAAGATCCTGCTGAAGGACAACAGCGTGGACGGAGTGGTCACCCTGGGCTGCGTGATCGAGGGAGAGACGGAGCACGACCAGATCGTCATACAGAACGCGGCCAGGAAGATAACCGACCTGTCCCTGGAGTTCACCAAGCCGGTGGCCTTGGGAATAACCGGCCCGGGAATGACCAGGCTGCAGGCCGAGGACCGCATCGAGAACGCCAAGAACGCCATGGAAGCTTGCGTCAAGCTGCTCAAGCGGTTATACTGATCCATGCTACGCCCGTAAAAAGGGACAAACGCCTTTCTCTTTTCATAATTCCATGCTAAGTTTTTTAGGGTGACCGAACCAATCAATCGCCGGTGGGGGAAGTTGCCTAAGGGGACCACGATAGCTTTGACCGTAGCAGCCGCGGTGTTGTTCTTGATGCTGGCATTAACACCGTTCGGATATCTGGAAAATGTTGAGGGGGTCGATGTGGAGGAAGGTTTCTCCTCATCCGCGTCTAGCTTTTCATCGGGCGAGTGCATCAAAATGGGCGATACCGCCTATGTCCTGTCCTACACCCAATTCGGCGATGAACGCACCAACCGATACATCATAGAGAAGTTCGGGCTCCTCGATGGAAGGAGGGAATGGTCCTGGATCAGGAACGACGGGGAACTTGATTGGCCATATCTCATGGATTACGACCTGCTCGAGGATGATGGCCGCATTTACATGAAAGGATGGTTCTACGATCACTCGAATTTAGGCGACCCCATATCGCTTGCAATCTTTGAGATCGACCCCCACACCATGAACGCCATCGAATCGTGGACGATCTCAATGCCTGGCGACCCTCAAGTTCGTCCGATATTTCAGAGAGACGGAGTGCTCTATCTGATGCCCACCTACGGATGGAACTGGACATCGTTCGAGAGAACAGCATTAAACGATATCATTAGACTGGACCTAAGAAGCGGCGAGCTCATCGACATTCTGAAGGTGCCCGAAGAGCTTTGCGGCATGTACGTGCTTCCCTTCGGGGACGTGGCGTTGGCGTTCGATCCCAATTCAATATCCGATTGCCTCGAATGCGATATGCTAACGGGAGAGGTCACCAAGATAGAAACCCTCGGCGCTTACGAAGGTTGCGCCATGGTCTTCAACCTGCCCATGACCGTCTGCGGGGATACGATAATCGTTCCGACGTTCACAAATGCCACCAACGGTTGGGAGTGGGCCGATAAGATGCTGGTAATGGACAGCTCCTACAATGTTGTCGAGGAGCGTATCGAGTTGCCGGACGGCATGGACGGTGACGTTTTCATCATCGGCGCCGACGAGAAAGGGGCGATGATGATGGGATACGAATGGGGTACCTATGGGTACATGACTTATCTTGTGACCCCGGAGCTAAGCCGAGAACCGTTGATGTTCGCTTATATCGTTCCCTTGGCGGTCCTGGGCGTGGCGGCCGTAGTGCAGTTCGATAAAAGATGGAAATGATTTGAGGGGTGGCTCACGCCACCTTCCTCATGTAGGTCTCGATGCGATCGAACGCCGTTCCGAGTATCTCCTCATCGGGCAGGAACACCATGCGGAAGTGGTCCTTGCCGTAGGTGGGGCAGAAGCCGCTGCCCGGGACCAGCAGCACATGGCACTGGTGCAGTATGTCCAGCACGAAGTCCTTGTCCGTCTTCCAGTGGTCAGACTCGACCTTGGGGAACATGTAGAAGGCGGCGTTGGGCTTTACGCAGCTCATCCCCGGGATCTCGTTGGCCCTCTTCCAGGCGTACTCACCGCGGGCCTTCAGCTTGCTGCGCATGCCTTCCAGGTGGTCCTTGGGGTGCTTGAGCGCCTCGATGACGGCCATCTGGCAGGGGGCGTTGGCGCACAGGCGCAGGCGGGCCTGCTTGTGCACGGCCTCCTCGATCTCGTCCAGTTGTCCGGTGGTGTCATGGAAGGCCGCGTATCCCAGCCTCCAGCCGGGCAGCAGGTCCACCTTGGAGAACCCGTTCACCAATATGGTAGGCACGTCCTTGGCCAGCGACGCCGGGGAATGATGCTCGCCCTCGAAGGTCATCAGGTCGTAGATCTCGTCCGAGATGACGAACAGCCCGTACTCCCCGGCCAGGTCGGCGATCTCCTTGAGCCTCTTCTGGCTATACACGGCGCCGGTGGGGTTGTTCGGGTTGATCACGGCGATGAACTTGGTGTGGGGGGTGATCTTCTTCCGAAGGTCGTCTATGTCCGGCTGCCATCCCTCCTCCTCGATGGTGCGGTAGGTGATCGCCTTCCCGCCGAAGAACTTGGGGAACTCCAGGTAGGACACGTAGCTCGGACCGGGGACCAACGCCTCGTCGCCAACATCGATGGTGGCGGCGCAGATCATCTGCAGCGCCTCGGTGACGCCGGAGGTCACCACCATGTCCTTGAGGTCCAGATCGATCCCGTTCTTCTTCTTCTCCTTCTCGATGATGGCCCTTCTCAGCTCGGCGTTGCCCTCGGACTCCTCATAGCCGTTGTCGCACTTCTCCACGGCGGCACAGAGGGCGTCCCTTACATGTTTCGGCGTCTCGAAGTCGAACTTGTTGGGGTCCCCGATATGCAGCTTTATGATCTTGTGACCCTGCTTCTCCAGCTCCCTAGCTGGAAGCAGCATCTCCCGGATCGCGTAGCTGATACCCATTGTGCGCGCGGTGGCTTTCATGGTATCAGGCGGGATGATGAAATTACTGCTATATTAGCCTTCGATTCTCCGACACTATGCCGGAACCCGGAGCCAGGGCCGACATTCGTCAGTAATTCGTGAGAACATACATTTTATAGGGGTTCCCGCACTAGCCGCAGGCATGGCCGAGGTCCGGCTAGGGAAGATGCACCTTCGGTGGTGCGACCAATGTAACGTACCGGTGCTGGAGGATGCCCATTGCGCCCGCTGCGGCGGCGGAACGCGCCAGGTGGGAATGACCCCTCCGGGGGACGCCAGGCCGGCCTTCCAGCATGATATCGACTTCGTGCGTAATCATATCGACCGTCAGTTCGGCGAGGGTTCCGGAGAGGCTTTGCTGCCGGACGGTTACGTCTACCTGTTCAACAAGGTCCCGGCCCTGGACCGTATGGACGAGGTCATCGCGGATGGCGAGGTCATCGTCACCATGCGCTACGACCTGGGCATCGGGTGGAGGGCGCTGCCCAGAGTGAAGGCCGCGGCGAAGATCGTTCGGAAAGCGAGCAAGAACCTGGTCTGGGCCGACCAGGGGGCGGTGGAGCCGATCCTGGGGAACCAGAGCCTGATGGCGCCCGGCGTGAACCGGGTCGTGGGTGATTTCCAGAAGGGCGAGGAAGTGATCGTCCTGGACCCCGAGGGAAACGCCCTGGCCACCGGCGTCGCCCGCATGTCCTCGGAGGAGATGCACGATGCCGAACGGGGAGCGGCGGTGAAGGTCCGCTGGGCCGAGAGGAGCGTGCCTCCGGCGGAAGGTCCGAAGGCGGACTGGAACATCACCATAGAGGCCAACGCCAAGGTCATGGACAGACGCGTCAAGGAGAGCGTGGAGTTCATTTTGAAGCTCGTTGAGGAGCACAGGGACATCCCGCAGGTGGTCTCCTTCTCCGGCGGCAAGGACTCCCTGGTGACCTTACTGCTCACGAGAGAGGCCGGGCTGAACCTGCCGGTCTTCTTCATCAACACCGGTCTGGAGTTCCCGGAGACGGTAAGCTATGTCCAACGTTTGAAGGAAGAGCTGAATCTGGACCTGGTGCTCGGGAAGGCGGAGGAGGACGCCTTCTTCGGCAACCTGGAGTTCTTCGGGCCGCCTGGCAAGGACTACCGCTGGTGCTGTAAGACCAATAAGCTGGGCCCGACGGTGAAGGCGATCGTGGAGCATTATCCCAACGGCGTGCTGTCGTTCATCGGGCAGCGGCGCTACGAATCGGAGCAGCGCTCGGCGAAACCGCGGGTGTGGCGCAACCCCTGGACCCCCGGACAGATAGGTGCCTCGCCGATCCAGGACTGGACCTCTTTGCACGTGTGGCTATACACCTTCAAGAGCGGCGTCAGCTATAACCCCTGGTACGAGAACGGGCTGGACCGCATCGGCTGCTTCCTCTGCCCGGCCTCGGACATGGGCGACCTGGACATCGCCCGCACCAGTCCGACCTACGAGCGTTGGGAAGCGTTCCTGAAAGCCTACGCGGAAAGGAAGGGGCTGGGACCGGAATGGGTGGAGCACGGGCTGTGGCGGTGGAAGAGGGTTCCGCCGTCCGTCATGGAGGAGCTCAAGCGCAACATCCCCGGCTTCGAGCTGATGAGGAAGGAAGTTCCTCGCACGGGCGAGGGGAACCTCCGCCTGAAGATGCAGGACGGCTTCTCGCCCTGCACGCTTGGCTTCAGTATCGAGGGGGCGTTCTCACGCGATCTAGACCTGGAACAGGTCAGCAGCGTCCTCAACATGGTCGGGGAGGTGGACGTCGGTTCCGGCGAGGGCTGGTGCTCGGTCGGCAACGTCACGATATTCAGAGAGGGCGCGCTGATCGCCAAAGGAGCGGACCAGGAGAAAATAAAAAGGGAAGTGGAAAGGGTTCGCCGTGCGGTGGTTAAGGCCGAGGAATGCGTCGGGTGCGGGGTGTGTATCGCCAGATGCAAAGAGGGTGCACTTGTGCTGATGCGGGGTAAGGTTCGCGTTGAGGCGACTCGATGCATCCATTGCGGGGATTGCTTCGAGCCTTGCCCGGCGATCAGCTTCGGCGACGCCGCTTTTGACTTTTAGAGGCCACCGGCGACATATAGTGGACGGTGGCCGGGTCTATCGGCGCAGCCCTCGTTGACCCCCTCCGCATCAGCGCACGAAGTCGATGTCGTCGTCCCGGTTGCGCGGCCT
>CAZPFU010000007.1:11066-79839 GCA_964585915.1 uncultured Methanomassiliicoccus sp. | reverse complement strand
TGGTTCGCTTAATGGCGGCGTTGTTTAACGGACTCAATGCGTCGAGAGGCACGTCCTTTTCGATTAGTTTGCCTCTGTCGTCATACAAGTCCACCTTGTCCTTGTATTTTGCCATTTTTTACCTCCTTTCAATAGCTCGGTCCCCTCAAGCAGATTTGCATCAATCTTGAGAAAACCGGTACCCCTTGCGGTCTCGACAATGTCTAGTTAGAATATAAGCTTGATGATGGATGGACAATCCATCCATGTTAAACAATAGCTTAATTTTTGTCCTACCCCAGACAAAATCGCACATTATTTAACATTGTAAAATTTTTTAATATTTTTTTATTTTATATAAATTGCATTTCCGGATTACAATAATTTTGAAAATAGCAAATAAATATATTTAAGGCGCGGAGCACGCCTTTTTCACCGCATCGAGGACGGTTAACGCGTCCTCCCTTTTAATATCTCGGTAATAAATCATAAAGTAGCGTTGGAAGGCCTCCCGCTCGCTCTCGTCAAGAACCTCGGCGGCCCTGCGCTCGAACGATTCTTTGGTCCGGCGGGGATAGTAGACCGAACGCAGCTTCTCCAGGACCTTCGCCCTTTGTTCGGGACCTATCGTTCCATCGGCCACCGCCTGGTCCAGGAAGAATCGCATGTTGACCAGGGGTTCGGACAGGGGCTCCATGGTTTCGGGGTCGAAGACCAGGGCGACCTCGTCATCGCCCTGTATCTCGCCCTTCGCGTACATCTCGAACACCCGGCCCACGCCGATCATTCCGTAGTGGTTCATCTCCGCCGCCCGCAGGGCCCCCATGCTCCCGCCGCCTATCATCCTGACCTTGCGGTTCAGCAGGGACAGTATCTCCCGGTGGCCAACGGAACAGCTTTGCAGGAAGACCCCGTCGATGATCCCCACCACATCCACGTTCTCCAGACCGGACAGGTCCCCCCGTTTGACCGGAGGACGATAATCGGCGTCCAGCACCGCCTCCGCCTCCTCACGCGGAAGGCTGGGGCCCAGGAAGACCACCGGCCTCATGCCACCAACCTCGGGCCCAGGCGGTCCATGTCCATGGCGTAGATCTCCATGCCGGGTATGATCACGCGCACCACCGGGACCTCGAGCTCAGGCCGGGTCAGCTCGACCACGATGACCTTCTCGAACCCTTGGCCGACCAGATGGTCAAGGACCACCTCGATGTCCTCCAACAGGTCCTTGGTATCGAACTCCGGGAATTCGGACATGCTGATGCCGTCGGACGGGGAGAAGTACATGGAGTTCATGCGCTTCATGCGTTCATAGCCCACCGTGCGGTTCAGGTCAGCCTTGGTGGTGTCCTCGCGGGCGCCGTGGATCTGCGTGCAGCGGCTCTGCGCCACTTCGGTGAGGGCCCGGATGGCCGCAACCCGGGGGCTAAGATGGGTGCCCACGCCCAGGTTCAGCAGTGCGGGGTCCTTCAACCTGACGTCGTCCGCGGCGGCGGCGATGGTCGGTATGCCGACATCGCTGGTGAGGTCCTTGAGGTGGACCTCCACCCCCTGCTTGGCGAACTTGTCCAGCAGATCGCTGACCACCGGGCAGTCGTCCTCCACGACTATCTCCCCCCGGGGCTTGCGCCTGGCCTCGCAGATGGACCAGGCGTCCCTCTCGATGACCTCGCACATGGCGTGCAGCACCGACTCCTCCAGGTTGTTCCCTGAGGCCAGACCGTTGGTGTTGCTCCGGAACAGCTGCAGGTCCCTCTTGGACTCGTAAGGATGATAAACCGCCACGGCCGGCACCCATATGTCCTCTCCCTCGATCAGGTCGTAGCCCTTGACCCAGGCGATGGGATGGTAGTGGACATGCATGTTCACCATTTGGGGAAGTATGAGCGAGCGGGGGTCCACGGCGTTCTCGCTGGACAGCAGGTCCTCCATCATGTCCGTGCGCAGCTTCTCGTTACGCGGCTCCGCGGAGTAACGCTCCATCGCCTCCATTATGGCGGAGACCTTGGCCTGTTCCCGGCTGGCCCCCTTGCCGTTGTATATCGATATCGCCCCCTCCTTGGCTCCGGGCCGTATGCTGGAGAAGACCGGTATCCCGATCCGATCCAGATCGGTTATGTCCGCCACTCGGGTCACCCCTGCGGTCGCCAGAAGAGGTTCGACCCGTTTTAGGGTGGCCTCGGGACTTATGGCCCGATGGCCGTCCTTGGTGTAGGTCTTGGGGGCGGGATGGAGTTCCATGTGGGGGAGAACCTCCGAGAAATCAAAAAGCTTTTCCGTGTCAGTCCCTGGAACCCTCGCTCTCCGCCATCGGAAGGGCCAGATCGAACATGGCATCCTCGTTTATCGGTATCCTCTCGATGAGTATGTCCACTTCCACCCTCTGCACGTTGGGGATGTTGACGATCTTATCCTGGATAAGGTCGTACAGACTGTCCACGCTGGTCGCGTACACCTCGCAGATCAGCGAGTGGTCTCCGAACACCTTATACACGTATTGTATACCGGGGAACTTTTTCAGTTCGTCGATCACCACGCTCAGCGGGGTCCCCACCACCTGCAGACCTATCAAGCCCCGCATCAGCCCCATCTTGCCGGTATTGACCTGCATGGTGTAGGCGTTCACATAGCCGTCCTGCTCAAGGCGGGATATGCGCCTGCTGACCGTGGCCTTGGAAACACCTAGGCCGTCGCCTATGGTGCCCAAGTTCTCCCGGGCGTTCTTCCTGAGCATCCTAAGTATTTGAAGGTCGATCAGGTCCATGATTGCTCCTGAAAATATTTTGCAAAATGAGCAATGCTGAAGCTAATATATTGACCTTTGTTTCATAAATAGAAAAAAAGTTAAAAATAATTGTAAAAAGAGGTTTTCAACCGGTTTTGATCTTTCCTTTCTCCCTTGCCGGCTTGACCTTCTGCAGGACCTTGACCACCGACTCCAGCTTGGTGGCCGGGATGCCCACCAGCATCTCGGACGGCTCCAGGTCGGTGGACTTCCGGCAGCCGTAGCAGCCTATGGAGAGGCTCAGGGTGTCGTGCATGTACGGATAGACGGTGGAATAGGCGCAGCTGGCCTGGAAGGGCTCCAGTTCCACGGTTATCTTGCCGCCGTCGAAGAACTTGGCGGCGACCGGGAGCAGCCAATACATCTGCTCCGGCGTGCCGGTGACCACTATCACGTCGGGCGGCAGCTCGGTCTTGCTCAGCGGGGAGACGGCGGTGGCGATCACGCTGCCCAATTCCAGCTGGGGGCGCTCCTCGATCATTCTCTTGGCCGCCTCCACGCTGTCGAACATTCCCAGGTTGTAATGGAACTCCCCGGTCCTGACCTTGTCCGGGACGGGCACCAGGCCCAGGGCGGATGCGCCGACGTGGCAGGCGTGCTTGTCGCCGGTAAGGAGCAGCTTCTCCCCCCTCCTGGCCCTCATGACCGACTGGCAGTGGCGGATGTTCTTTTCGGGGACCTGGTAGCCCTGGGGAAGGGGCTGTCCTTTCTTGATGAGGGTGATGGCCACGGGTTCGGTCTGCAGATCTAGCGCGTCCATTATGATGCGGGAACAATTGGCGTAATCGGTCAATGTAACACCGCGGAGAAAATTGATTTTAACATAGTTAATTGTTTAGTTCGTTCCAGGTCAGGTTATGGAACATACCCACCGGTCGTAGAAGGGGTCGCGCTCGTTCTCGAAGACCTGGCAATCCCGGCTCTTGGCGTCCGCCCAGGTCTTCAGCTGGTCCGCCTCCTCCTGGGTCCTGACGGTCACCAGGATGCGGTCGGCGATCAGGAGGACCTGCTCGAAGATCGATCTCCATATCCAGTGATTGCCCACGTGTATGTCGCCGGCCATGAGCATCAGGGCGTATGGAGCTCTGTCCAAGAACAGCGAGGCCTTGGTGGCGTCCATCTGGATGGTGCTGTACGTCTGCAGGCGCCCGGATCGCATCCCCCGGCTGAGTAGACCGGCATCGATATCGAAGGCGAAGGAGCGCAGTCCGACCTTGGAGAGGGCCAGGCTGCCCACGCCGGAGCCGCAGCAGCAATCGTAGCACAGCTCTCCGGGCTTGAAGTCCCACACCTTCCAAACCAGGTCGGAGACCTTCTTGGCACGGTCCTCCGGCAGGTCCTCCGGGGAAGGTTCGACCTCCTGCAAGATCCGGCGGCTGAAGTGATCGTAGACCGCCTCCCGGTAGGTCTCGGTATCGCAGGTATAGACCATGATCTCCAGCTCAGGAAGTATCTCTATGAGCTCGTCGGAAGGTTCCTTCCAAAGGAAGCTGACCGCCTTCCAGCCGCCCTCATCCCGCCTGGCCATGGCCAAGGGCGTCTCGTCATGCGAGATCAGCAGGCGGACCTGTTCCGACCCGCGCAGCATCTGGGAGAGGAAGACCTCGTTCCCCAGGTCTTCCAGGGTGTTCTCCAGCAGTCGAAGGTCCTCCAGTTCGAATAGCTCGCATAGCGCCATGGCGGGCGGGTATCGAACCCGGGATTATTAATAACTGGTCTAGGACGCGGGAAATCCACAAACCGATAAATACGCTCACTCACTCCCCGTGAGGGATGAGAGCGCAGCCCAGGAGGGATTGGGACCTCTGGTCCATCGGGATCCTTTCACTCATACTCATATTGGTGATATACGCCTTGCCGGACAGCGCCCTGCGCATCGTCATCGGGCTCCCGTTCATCCTGTTCTTCCCCGGCTATGCGGCCCTGTCAGTGCTGTTCCCGGAGAGCAAGGACCTGGAGATAATCGAGCGGGTGGCCCTATCCTTCGGATTGAGCATAGCCATATCGCCGCTGGTCGGCTTCGGCCTCAACTACACCCCGTTCGGCATCAGGCTGGCTCCGATATTGTTCTCCTTGGCCGCCCTGAACATCGCCCTGAGCGCCGGAGGGTTGTATCGCCGCGAAAGGGCCGAGCTCCCGTACCTGCCGTTCGATCCGAGCGCGGTCTGGAGGAGATATTCATCGCAGTTCAAGGCGGAGAAGGGTGTCGATAAGGTCCTGACCATCGTACTGGTGATATCCATACTCTCCTCGGTCATCGCCCTGGTCTACGTGGTGGCCGTCCCTCGCCAGGGGGAGAGCTTCACCGAGTTCTACATCCTTGGGCCGGGAGGCAACGCCACCGAATACCCCAGGAACCTCACGGTCGGGGAGGACGCCTCGGTGATCATCGGCATCGCCAATCATGAGCATAGGAAGGTGGAGTACACCGTCGAGCTCTGGCTGGTGAACATGAGCTTCGTGGACAACGCCACGCAGGTGCACGCCATGTACTTCTTCGATTCCTTCAACGTCACCCTGGAGCATACCGATGTCGATCTGGAAGGGGAATGGCAGCCGCAATGGGAGCTGCCCTACCGGTTCAATGTGACGATCGGTGGAAATTTCAAGCTCTGGTTCCTGCTTTACAAGGACGGCGCCCCGGCGCTTCCCTTCGCCCCCTCGCCGATGATGGAGTACACGGGAACCTCCGCCGAGAATAGGATCATCGGCGCGGTGGAGAACGAGGTGCAGAGCCTGAACCTCAACCTGCGTGTGACGGCGTGATCACATCACGCTGAGGTAGCGCCTGTCGTACTCGTCCATCAGCGCGTCCCGGTACTGCTTCTCCGAGCCTTCCGGGACCGCGTTCCGTGCCTTCGCCCGGGCTAACAGCTCGTCGGCCACCAGCTTGCGCTGAGGTATCTTGAACTTGCGGACCTCTTCCATGATCTCGTCCAATCCGACCAGCTCCACCAGCTGGCCGTTCACCAGGAGCTTCTCGCCCTCGCTCAAGGACAGTCCGGTATCGCAGCCCACGCAGTTGAGTTTGGAATCCTCTCCGCTCATCTCAATTCGTTAAAAGAAGGCAAATAGGGAAAAAAAGGGTTTCGGTCTACAGGAAGTAGAACCGGGTGTTGAAGGTGAGACAGACGTTGCCCATCTTCTCCAGGCGGTCCAGCACGCCGGAGTAGCGGCGGACCATGACCTTCCCCTCGTCCGGAAGCTTCTCCCTCAGCAGTTTGACCTCGGCCAGGAGCGCTTTGGCGTCCTCCACGGAGAATAACTTCTTGCTCTCCACGGAGGCCGGGACGTTGGCCACGATGGCGCAGCCGTACTTCTGGGCGATGCCGGGCAGGGCACTGTTCTCCGGTCCGAAGGTTCCCATGCAGCCCCTTCCCTCGTCCCAGGAGAGCGTGCAACGGGCGCAGGTGGCGGCCATGTCGTCAAAGGACAGCATGTCCCAGCCGGTCAGCCGGTCGTCCTTGCCGGCCTTCTCCATCAGGGCGTTCATGCGGTCGGCGGGCACCTTGTCCAGGGATATCCAACCGGTGTAGAGCTTCTGGCTCTCGGCGGTGAGCAGCTGTCGGTCCGCCTCGTTCTTGACCTTCTCCAGGTACAGCGTCTCCATCTCCGGGTCCAGGCGGTTCCGCTTAAGGAACGCTTCCCAGTTCTCGCCCATCAGCATCTTGGCCTGGCTGATCGGTACCACCAGATCGAACTCGGCCAGGTCCTCGAACCCCGACACGTCCTTCAGGTTGACCTTCAGCAAGGTGGTCTTTCCGATCTTGCACAACGCGCAGTCGCTGTCTATCTCGCATATCGCTATTGAGACTCCCATTCTATCCCTTCCTGCCGCGTATTACAAAAGGGGCGGTATTTATCGCTTATCCCCATAACCCCGAAATTGATTTTTGTCTGACAAAACGATGTTAACGGGTGATAGCTGGCCATGACACTTTTTATATATTATTGAAATTGAATACTCCGGGGAAATGGCAATGACGAAAACGTATACGTGGCCTACGGCCAGCGGTGATTACGTTCTGGGCGACGAAGCTTCGCCTGTGGCGGTGCTAATAGTCGGAAGAGGGGCGGTGGAGGTCCCGCCCGAGCTTTACTGCATCAAAGGCATCCTGAAGACGGAGAACATAGGGCTGGAGCGGGTCATCGCCAACATCATATCCAATCCCAGGATCAGGGTGCTGGTGCTCTGCGGCAAGGAGGAGTTCGGGCATTTCCCGGGAGCGGCCATTCACGCGCTGATGGATAACGGCGTAGACGAGCACCGTCGTATACGTGATACCAGATCGGCCATCCCGTTCCTGTGCGACCTGCCCCTGGAAGCCATCGAAAGGTTCCGCGCACAGGTGGTTCTGGTGGACATCATGGACGACACGCCGGCGCAGGAGATCGCCGCCTACGACCCTATCTACGAGTTCGAGGTGGAGAGCCGGGACCGGCTGGAGGCCACATTGCGAGAGCTGGCCAAAAGGACATATCCGCCGTACCCGGGAGAGGCTATCATCGTCCGCTCCAAGGCCTTCGCCGGCGAGGGCGGCAACGTGGCCAAGCAGCTCCATCAGGCCTCTGACGATTTCATCACCCCCATGCTCCGGCTCCCCTCGGACGGGCTGAACACGAGCATGGGCATGGTCCTGCTGGACCAGGAGTTCGGGGTGGTCCTGGAGCCGCTGCAGGGCAGGGTCATCACCGTGCCTTCCGTGGAACTGGCCTTGAGATTGCGTTCGTATCTGACGGGGTTCTGACATGTACAAGTTCCAGACCGCGCAACGTGAGCTGAGCATCGGCGGCGTCAAAATAGGAGGACAGCCTGGGAGGAGAAGGACCATGCTGGTGGGTTCCCTCTTCTACCCCAGGCACACGGTGGTCCTGGACCCCCGCTGCGGTTCCCTGGACATGCCAAAGCTGAACGAGAGGCTGGAAAGCTACCTCGCGACCATGGGAAACTGCGGCTGCCCCTCCGGGCTGATGCTCTACGCGGAAAGCTGCGATGCGGCCCGGGCCTACCTGGAAGCGGTTTGCGACAAGGTACCTGGACCGCTGTTCGCCGATTCCGGAAGCGCCGAGGTCCGCCTATCGTTCCTGAGGAGCGCGCGGGAGATGGGCATACTCGACCGGGTGGTGTACAACACCATCAACGTCGGCCTGTCGGACCAGGAGAGGGAGGCGCTCCGCGACTGCCCGCCGGTGAACGCGGTGGTCCTGGCGTTCAATCCCCGCGGGGATGACGTCAAAGGAAGGATCTATATACTGGACAGCGGGGACGACCTGATCCCTCAGGGCTTGATACCGGAGGCGGAGGAACTAGGGGTCAGGAACTTGCTCATAGACACCGCGGTGACCTCGCCGGACCTGAGCGCCGGGTCGGCCCTGCGCTCGATCCTGGTGGCCAAGGCCAAGTGGGGATTGCCCACCGGATGCGCCCTGCACAACGCCGTGGAGTGCCTGCGCCTGGAAGGCCTGGAGGACCCCAAGGAGGCCCGGCGCAGCGTGGACGCCTCGGCGGTGGCCATAAGCATCATGTCGGGGGCGGACTACGTTGTATACGGCCCCATGGAATACGCCAGGCGCGCCATGCCGGTGGCGTCCTTCGCGGACATGATGATGGAGCAGGCGGTGCGGGACCTATAGCTCCATGGAGCAACCGGTTCCCAAGAGCAGGAAACCGGGGAAGCGGTCCGAAAAGAGCTTGGTGGCGGTGAACCCGGAGCAGTGCATCGGAGCCACCTTTTCCACTCCCGCCCGCCGCACCCCTTCCAAGGTCTTCAGCAGGACCTCGGCATCCGCCTTCCACAGGTGGAACCCTCCGGCGGCCATGAGCAACCTGCGACCGGTGTGCATGCCCACCTGGGTGAGGATGTTCACTATGCCAGGATGACCGCAGCCGGTGAGCACCACCAGCCCGTTCCTGGTGGACAGGCACAGCGCCTGCTCCTCCATGATGAGGTCGGTGGACACCTCGCCCTCCCTTTCGATGAGGAAGGATGCCGGCCTTTCGAAGTCCGTCCTTCTGAACACCTCCCCGGTGGTGCTGATCCCGCTCACCAGCTCCCGGGGTTTGTCGTCATACACCGGCGGGCTTGTTTTAAGAAGGGAGAGCAGCTCGGCGGAAGGCCCTATCTCCTTCCTTACCCCGGAGGCCTCGACGAAGCGACGGCCTTGAAAGGTCAGGGGATGCGTGTGAACCGGGACGCCTTCCCGCACGAGAAGAGGCAGGGCGCCTAGATGGTCGTAGTGGCCGTGGGAGATGAACACCAGGTCGATGTCCTTGGGCCTCAGGCCGACCAGGCCGAGGTTGTGCAGGAACGCCTCTTCCGAGGAACCTGTGTCCAGCAGCACCTTCTTTCCCTGGTCGGTCTCGATCAGAAGGGAAAGACCGTGCTCGGCGAGGAAATTGCCGGGCGCCTTGGAAATGGACGATAAGGGGTTTGAGGTGCCTGAATTATCATCCACCAGGCAGGTGAGCCGCAACTAAACGTCCGCTCCCTTCTTGACGATCTTCAGGGCGCTGAAGTCGTACACGCCCTCCGGACATATGGACTGGCATTTCTTGCAGGCCGTTCCCAGGCAGTGTTCGGTGTTCACCCTTATCAGCCACTTCTTGTCCTTCTTATCCCCGAGCGTGGACACCTGCAGGGCGCATTCCGGGCACTCCCTCTGGCACTTCTTGCAGCCGATGCATCCCTCGAAGGAGCCCATGAGGTACACGCCCACATCGTCCAGGGTCTTCAGTCCCCGAGCGCCGATGACCGGGATATCCGACATCACCAGGCGGACCACTTCCTTGGGACGAACTATATCCGGAAGCGGGCGCAGCCCGGCGTACTTGACCATGTCGTTATACATCTCCATGCTCATGCCCTCGGTCCAGTAGGCAATCTCGTTGACGTAGATGTCCTCGAAGACCTTGCTGGTGGCGAACATTATGTGCTTGCTGGAGATGGCGTTGGCCACGTCCTGCATCTTGTCCAGGCCGTCATCGTCCACCAGGATGTCGTAGGACATCATGAGGGAGGTGTTCCCGGCCTGCACGGTCTTCTCCAGGACCCTGGGTATTAGTCCCACGGTCTGCGCTTTGATCGGGTCCACGTACGTACCGGACGCGCCGGCCATGTACATGGTCTTGATCTCCGTGTCGTCCACCCCGACCTCCTCGATGAGGGTGCGGTGCCCGGCGCGGATGGCCCCGGTGGCCTTGCCGGCCTCGCGTACGTCCTCCTCGCTGAAGGTGATCCCATTGGTGAGATGTATCTTGCGGTCTGGGGTGTCCACGTACGGCAGCCTGATCACTCCGGTCTCCAGGCCGATGGCCATGGCGGCCACGGTGCCGGTGCCGGTGATACCGCGGGCGACGACGCCGTCCAGGCGCTGCTCGTCCCCGCTGCGCGGGTCGACCAGGGCGGACTTGACCGGGTGCAGCTTTTCGTTGAGCACCAGGTTGTACCATTTGCCGTTATCCCCGAGCACGATGTCGGAGATCGCCTGCGGTGCGGCGAGCATGCCGAAGTCGATCGATTGGCCTTCCATGGCCGGACCGGCGGCGGCGGAGCCGGTGTACAGCTCGCCCTTGTAGAACAGGCCCATCTCGGCGTTGGTGCCGTAGTCGGTCACCATGCAGGTCTCCTTCTTGTCCATGAGCCCGGTCTTCATGATCATGGCCAGGGCGTCCGCGCCGATCTCGTGGCGTATCGACGGTGGGATTCGGACCTCCGCGGTGCGCTTGACCGACCTCATGCCGAGCTCCTCGGCCTTGATGGAATGGGCCTTGCGCTCCGGGACCTTGACGTTAAGGCGCTTCAGGATGGATTGGCCGGCGAAGGCCAGGTCGCGTATCTCGATCTTTTCGAACATGGACATCTGGGCCGGGTTTCCGCATACGGAAACGCGGTTGATCTCCTCGGGCTTGGCCCCCAAGGTCTCGATCAGCTTGTCGACCGTCTCGATGACGATGCGGTGCCCGACCTCAGGACCGTTCTCCATCCAGAAATGCAGATGGTCCATGATGTTGGCCCCGGGAAGCGGGTGCCTCATGGTGATGGCCGTAGCCAGGATCTTGCCCTTCTTGTCCAGATCTACCAGGTGCCCCCGGTAACCGCTAGTTCCCAAATCCAGCGCGACTCCCAATGCCATGGATAACCTCGAGGGGAGAATGCCATCGTCGGATTTATAATACTGTTCCCGTTCTTCACACCCTACGAAGGGTCGTCCAGCCTGCGACCGGCGGCGTCCCCGTCCGGACCGCTCACGGGACAATGAAATTATACTCGGAAGACCCTTAACGCCGCTAGCGTGATTGCATGAGGATCGCCCAGGTAACTGGTTTCTTGGGGAGCGGCAAGACCACCTTCCTGATCGAGGTGGCCAAGGAGCTGAACTCCCGCGGGCTCAAGGTGGCCACCATCGTGAACGACGTGGGCCACATCAACGTTGACCGAAAGTGCATGGAGGTGCACGGCATCGACACCATGGAGATCTCCGGCGGGTGCATATGCTGCGAGGTGCAGGGAACCCTCACCACCACGGTGACCAACATCTACATGAGCTACAGGCCGGACGTGATCCTGGTGGAGCCGACCGGTGTGGCTATCCCCCTCGGACTCAAGCAGGCCGCGGCGGAGACGGTCAAGAAGATGCCCAGGATCCTGGAGCAGTCGCCGATAGTCACCTTCGTGGACGCCATACGCATCGACAAGCTCATGAACAATGTTCGGCGGCTCGTCGAGACCCAGATCATCGAGGCCGATGCGGTCCTCATCAACAAGGTAGACGCGGTGAACGAGGAGCGCCTGCATCACGTCACCGAGATGGTCAGAGGCCTCAACCCGGAGGTGCGCCTGTACTATGGCTCCTCGCGGACCGGGCAGGGCATCAAGGAGGTTGCCGACCTCATGGTGCAAGGCAAGGCGGTGGTGTACGACCTTTCGGACGCCGAGGAACGCTTCGACAAGAAGTACGGGGAGTGAGGGGATGGACCAGAAGGAAAGGCAGCTGCTCACCCACCGGGCGTCTGACGAGCTGGGCAAGTTCTCCATGTGGTTGCGGCTCTACATCAGGGAACCCTTGGACGGGGAACGGTCCGAGAGGATGGTCCTGGACCTGATGAACGGCATCACCAAGGAGTGCTTCGCCAAAGGGGCGGACATGATCGGGCACATCAAGTCCTTCCTGACCGCTGAGGGCGGTTCCACTATATCGGTGAGCCTGATCGATATGGACATCCCGCCGACGGTGCAGAACCGCTTCGACGGCAGCAAGATGATGCGCGGGGAGCTCATCGTCCACGTCATAGTGCACGGCATGTGGGACCCCCAGGTCCGCGAGACGTCGCTGGAGTACACCAAGGGGTTCATGGCCGAGCACGGCATCGATTACGAAGTGATCAACGACTTCTATGAGAAGGAGAAACGCATCAAGGATTGAACAGGTAAAGGATATCTAAAACGCATGCGCATTAGGGCGCATGTTCCCGCGTGAGAGGTTCGAAGCGGCCTTCGAGAGGACGCCTTACGACCGACCGCCGATCATGTACCAGCACCTGGGCGCCGCCCGCACCGTTCTGAACGCCGCCGGGCTCACCATGCGGGAGGGTTTCCACGACCCGGAGAAGTTCGCCAAGATCTGCCTCATGGCCCAGAGGATAACCGGCTTCGACAACGTCATGGCCGGCTGGGGCGACATCCTGGTGGAGGCCAGGGCTCACGGCACCAGGTGGAGGTGGCCGGAGAAGGACTATTATCCGAGAGCGGACGGCTACGCCATATCTTCGTTGGAGGAACTTGACAAGGTGCAACCGGTCGATCCGATGAAGGACGAGTTCTGGTCCGTTCCGCTCAGGGCCGCGGGGCTGCTGCAGGAACGCCACGGCAACGAGGTGGCGGTGGTCGGCTGCATAAACGGACCGGTGATGATGAGCGGGGAGGTCATGGGTTACGAGAATCTGCTCATGTCCACCTGGTCCGAGCCTGACCTGGCCGCCCAGCTTATGGACCGCATCATTGAATCATCTCGCATGTACGGCGAGCACCTTTCTGGATCGGGCGTCGGTTATGTGTTCATAGAGGACGGCACCTGTTCGCCGGACGTCAACTCCATCGAGGGGCTGGAAAGGTTCGACCTGGGGTATCTTGCCAAGCTCCTATCCTCCTTCCGTTCTAACGGTATAAGGTCCATCGTCCACAATTGCGCGGCGAACCCTTACCTGGACGGCTATCTGAAAATGACGATGGAGGGTTTGCATCTCACCCCCAAGGCCATGGACCGCAAGGAGATCTACGACAAGTTCCGTTCCAGAACCACTATGATAGGCGGGATTGATCAGACGTTCCTCCTCTTCAAAGGCACCCCGGGGCAGGTGGCGGACGAGGTCAAAGCGATGATGAAAGATTGGGGCGGCGGTCCGGGATACATGATCGCCCCGGGATGCGAGATGGCCTTCAAGACCCCGGTGGAGAACATCATCGCCCTGCGCGAGGCGACGGCGAGGTGCGCAACCGGTATGCCGTCCGATGGTTGAACGTTTGTTAAGATTTTTTACAATCGTTTCACCTGTTAGCGGTCGAGCCAGGAGAATATTTTCAACTACTGTTAAAGGATGCTGCGTTCGCATCCATACCCGATAGATTAATGTACGGAAAATAAGATACTCGGAACAGGTCAGAATCCTACTGGATTATAGGGGGAATGAATTTGTCTGAAAAATTGACTCCAAGGGACAGAGTGTTGGATGCGTTGAAGGGAAAGCAGCACGACCGGCCGCCGGTCGCCGTGTTCACCCAGAGCGCAACCATGGGACAGATGGACAAGCTCGGTGTTTCCTGGCCGGAAGCCCACTACGACGTTGACAAGATGGTCAAGCTGGGATCCGGGCAGGCCAAGGTGTTCGGGTTCGAGGCCGTTAGGGCCCCGTTCTGCCTGACCGCCGAGATAGACAGCCTGAAGGTCACCACCGTCGAGCAGGGCCGCAAGGACAGGACCCCGATGGTGAAGGGACACCCCTTCGCCCTCGAGGACGACCCCGCCCTGATGTCGGTCGATGAGTTCTTGAAGAGCGGCCGCGCGGCCATCTGCCAGCAAGCCATAAAGAAGATGAAGGCCCAGTTCGGCGCCGAGTACCCGGTCATCGCCGGCAACACCGGACCGTTCACCTTGGCCGGTCACCTGGTCAGCACCGAGAACCTCGTGCTGTACATCATGGTCGACCCGGACCTGGTGCACAAGTGGACCAAGGCCGCCAACGTGATATGCAAGGGATACAGCCAGGCATTGGCTGACGCCGGAGCCGACGTCGTTCAGATGTCCGAGCCGTCCGCCAGCACCGACCTGCTCTCCCCTGACATGTTCAACGAGTACGCGGGTGCCTACCTGGCTGACTCGCTGGCCCCGGTCAAGGGAGCCACTGGCGTTCTGCACATCTGCGGCAACACCACCGACATCCTGGACAACATGATCAAGACCGGATGCAAGGCCCTGTCCATCGAGGAGAAGGTCGTTCCGGAAGAGGGCGTCAAGATCGTCAACAAGCGCGCCGCCCTGATCGGGAACATCGGCGTCGTCAACCCGCTGCTGCAGGGAACCCCCGCGGACTGCATGGCCCATGCCAAGCGCTGCGTGGCCGCCGGTTTCGACGTGATCTCCCCGGGATGCGGGCTGTCCGCCCTCATATCCGACGACAACCTGGCCGCCGTGGTCAAGGCCGTCAAGGGCTAAACGCCCCAAATCCCTTTTTTATCCTTTCTTTTTCTTTATTTTTCCATCCTGGTCGAAGTACTGTCCCTTGAACCACAGCGACATATTGACTAGGCTTATCAACACCGGGACCTCCACCAGAGGCCCTACCACCGCGGCGAAGGCCACTCCTGATCCGATCCCGAACACTCCGATGGCCACGGCAATGGCCAGCTCGAAGTTGTTGGAGGAGGCGGTGAACGATTGCGCCGCGGCATGCTGATAATCGAAACGCAACTTTATGGAGAGATAGAAGGAGAGGAGGAACATCGTCAGGAAGTAGATCAACAGAGGTATGGCGATGCGCACAACGTCCAGAGGCAGCTGCACCAGGTACTCGCCTTTCAGAGAGAACATGATCATGATGGTGAATAGGAGGGCGAGCAGCGATACCTTGCCCGTGACCGGCAAGAACCGCCCGTCGTACCATTCCGCCCCTTTGCGCTTCCGGAGGGCGTACCTGGTGAGCATCCCTCCGAAGAAGGGTATCCCCAGATAGATCAGCACGGTGATGGCGACCTCCACCATAGTGATGTCCACCTGCACGCCCGAACCGGGTACGAGGGCGTCGGAGAGCATGAAGACCAGGAAGTAAGCGTAGAAAGCGTACAGGACGATCTGAAATAGGGAGTTCAAGGCCACAAGTACGGCGGCGTACTCTGAATCCCCCTTTGCCAGTTGGTTCCAGACCAGGACCATGGCAATGCAGCGGGCAATGCCGGTTAGGATGAGACCGATGCGGTATTCCGGAAGGTCGGGCAGGAAAATCCAGGCCAGGGCGAACATGAGCATTGGACCGACCAGATAGTTGAGCAAAAGCGAGACGGAGAACATCCTCTTGGTTTCGGGCATCCCGGTGATCTTGGGCAGGTCCTCGTATCGTACTTTGGCCAAAGGCGGGAACATCATCAAGATCAGCCCAATGGCGATTGGGATGGAGGTGGTGCCTACGCTTAAGGAATCAAGAGCTTCGGCCAGCCCGGGAATGGTGATGCCGAGTCCAACCCCTAAGGCCATGGCTAGGAATATCCAGACGGTCAGGAATTTGTTGAGGAAAGACAGCTTGGCGGTCTGCTCGGTCAGAGGTCTCACGCTCTAATAGGAGATAGTTCAAAATATATTGAAATACTTTGCTTTTCGTAATAGGATACCATGACCTACCGCGTTCTTTTCATCTGCACCCACAACTCGGCCCGGAGTCAGATGGCCGAAGGAATTGCCAACTCGCTCTTCTCCGGACGGGTGGAGGCCCGAAGCGCGGGCACCAGACCAGGAACTGTTCACCATCTGGCCATCGAGGTGATGTCCGAGCTGGGGATAGACATCTCCGGGAACCGGTCCAAGCACCTGGACGAGTTCAAGAACGAGAGGTTCGACCTGGCCGTCACGGTATGCGACGGGGCGAACGAGATATGCCCGTTCTTTTCCGGGGCCAAGGACCATGAGCATGCCGGTCTCCCAGACCCGTCAGCTGTGGAAGGCGATCATGATGAAAGGCTTGCTGCCTTCCGTCAGGCCAGGGAGGACATCACTCGATTCGTACGAACCCGTTTCGAGAAGGTCTGAGTTGAGCTAGGGCCTCGTCCATCGCCTGGACCTCGTCCTCTGTCCACCTCTTGCCGTTCTTCTTGACCAGACCGATCTCGGTGGCCACCAGATGAACGGATGCCTTGGCCCCGGCGTGCTCCATAATCTTCAAAGCACAGCCCATCTGACATCCGTCGAGGACGATGATCTCGTCCGCGCTCTGGGCTGAAAGGACCATGTTCGGCACATGCCCACCCACGCCGGCCAGGCAGCCCATTCTTCCCACACCCCGCTCCATGAGCCGCTGTGCCAGCTCATTGCAGGCCTGGCCCAGGTTGGCGTTACCTGAGCAGGAGTACATGATGACCGTTCCGCCCTGGCAGGAACACTTTATCTCCTCCATGTCCGTCACGCCCTGAAAAATTCTACCAATTCATCGACCGAGGGTACCTTGCCCATCAGTTTTACATCACCGTCGATGGCCAACGCCGGGGTGACCATGATACCGCGGTCGGTTATGGCGTCGATGTCCTCGATCTTGATCACTTCCGCTTTGATCCCGCTCTTGGCCAATGCTTCATGGACGTTCTTCTCAAGCCTTTTACACTTGGCGCACCCAGTACCGAACACCTCTATCCTCATCGTTCTCACTTGTCCTCATTGTGTTTAACGAACTATCAATTTGTCATCCAGATCACCCGACCAATGATCCGAAGATCATTCCGGCGATGGTGGACATGATCACAACTAGGACCGCATAGGTCAGCGTCTTCTTCACACCCATGACCCGGGCCAACACCACTAGGGAAGGAGCGCTTATCGTCGGACCAGCCAGAAGTAGCGCTAGAGCCGGACCGGCGGCCATCGCTCCGGTGGTGTATCCGAACGTGGTGCCGATTATAGGCACCTCGAGCAAGGTCGGCATGTAAAGGATGGCCCCCAGTACGGATGCTATGAGGTTCGCTGAGATCGAGTTGTTCCCCAGGTATGGGGCGAAGGTCTCCGGTGGCAGGAAATAGGCGAGAACCCCGACCGCGAACGTTCCTATGAGCAATATCGGTAATATTTTCTTGGTCAGGTCCCAGGTCTCCATTCCCCAGTCAGTGATCTCATCCCTCTCGAAATGGTATATCGCAAGGTAGGCCACCACCAACGTCAAGGCGTAAACGATGGGCAGCTTCACCAGCCAATCCAGCTGGGAGGCGCCGATGACCAGTATGAGGCCCAGGAGGAGGAAGAAGCTGAGGATGACCCATTTGGGCTTGTCCCCGCCGCTGGAGAGAAGCTTGAACTCGCCCATATGCTTCTCTCCGCGGAACAGCGTCGCCATGATCAGACCGACCAGCAATGACATGCCTATGGCGGCGACCGCCCGGGCGATCCCGATGTCGTAACCCAACACCTGGGCGGTATATATGATAGCCAGTATGTTGATGCCCGGGCCGGCGAACAGGAACGTCACCGCCGGACCGAGACCGCTTCCTTTTTTATAGATCCCGGTGAACAGGGGAAGTATGGTGCAGCTGCAGACCGCCAGCACCAGGCCGGAGATCGAGGCTACCGGGTAAGATACGTACTTCTTGGTCTGCGGCCCGAAGTACTTCAGGATGGCCTCCTTCTTGACGAAGGCCGCGATCGCCCCGGCGATGAAGAACGCCGGTATCAGACAGGTCAAGGTGTGCTGTGAAACGTATTCGATCAAACCGTCGATGCCGCTCTGCAAAGCCCCGAACAACATGCCTTCCGTCGGACCACCTTCAATTTCAATTTATTTTGTAATTACAGGAGGTAAACAATAAATACTATTTAAAATATTCTAGAAACAGTTTGCCCTCTGAGTGTGGTCCAGCATGACCATTTGAAGGTCACCGCCGCATCACCGTGGGGACGCCGTTACGCCTTCTTCAGCTTGGGCGCGGGATCCCCCGTAGCCCTGGCCACGATGTCCACCCAGGCGGTCTGCTCCCCTTCCACGTTGTCCCCGCCGTAGAACTTGTTCTCGCTTATATCGCTGCGGACCCGGATGTTCTCCGCTCCCGCCTCGTACACCCTGTTCCTCACGTACTCCTCGGCCTGCCGCCGGGCAGCGCTCACGGCCTGTTCCAGATGACCGTAGGTGACCGGCGTGCCGAAAGGACCGAGGACGAAGAAGACGTTGTCCGCGTTGGGGAAGACCTGCGCAGTGACCGTCTCTGAGATCTGGCTGCACACCGCTCCCACGGCATTGCCGACGTCGTGGTCCCGGGGCATGATGACCTTGACGTTCATACGCTTCTCCAGGGACGGCATATAGATGTGAGTCGGAGCGCCGATGCCCACCAGAGGCCGGTCCAATCCGGTTAACGAGGTTATGCTGCTGCCGCGGTTGCCGTTGACGGCGGAACGCAGAAGGTAGTTGAAGCCGGGCGTACCCTCCATATCCCCCGATTCGTCAAGGACCACCTTGCGCATGATCTCCTCGCCCACCCTGGTGATGAACTCCTGCTGGAAGGAATCCACATAATCCTCGAAGGATTTGTGCCCCCAGTTGGCCATGAACTGAACGCCTAGAGCGGCGGCCTCCACGTCGAAGCGGTCGAAGTAACCCTGCACGTGCATGAAATCGGTGGCGGTGAGGCCGGTCATCTGCAGGAACCCACGGTCCTTCAGGTGCTTGACCACGTCCCGATAGGTGTACACCTCAGGATTGCCGAGGCGTATCTCCTCCAGGGTGCAGATGGGATGGACCTTGACGAACTCGTAGACCGACCTCTCCTTGGGGGAGAGTTTGGTTACCGCCCTTTCCACGTGAAGATAGTAGTTCGTCTCGCTGGTGGCGTTCATCCTCTCCTTGATCCAGGGATAGGACGAGGAGGCCACCGAGAGCGGTATCACCCGCTCCGGCCCGATCTTGAAGTTGCCCCTCTGATCGGACACCACATGGGAATCGCCGCCCAATCCCACCGTCCAGATGTCAATGGCACGCACTCTGGTGCGCCAGCGGCCGACGGTGGCTCCTTCCTTGGAGATGCGCGGGAACCCTTCGTCCAGATAGGCGATGTCCGTGGACGTGCCTCCGATGTCCACCACGATGAAGTTGTCCTCCCTGCAGAGCAGCTTGCCGCCCATCAGGCTGGCCGCCGGTCCGGAGAGGATGGTCTCCACCGGCCTCTCGCGGGCTTTCTCGATGTTCATAAGCGTTCCGTCCCCCTTGAACACCAGGATGGTGGCGTCGACGCCCCTTTCCTTAAGGGAACGCTCGACCCCGTCCAGGAAATCGGAGATTATCGGCAGCAGGCGGGCGTTGAGCACCGCGGTCACGCTTCTCTCCGGGACGCCGAGCTGGGAGGTGAGATGATGTCCTAGCACTACCGGAAGTCCGGTGCGCTGCTTGATGATGCGGGCGGCCTCCAGCTCGTGCGCGGGGTTGTATACGCTGAAATGACTGGAGACAACGAACGAATCGACCTCTGTCTGCATATCCTCCACGGCCTCCACCAGGGCAGCGGTGTCCAGGGGAGCGACCTGCTGAGCCCATACCCCATGGCCGCCTTTGATGTAGACGTCCAGGTCCGCTCCTGACCGATAATCGCCCATTGGCGTCCAGCCTATGCCTATATGTCCGACCTTTCCCCCCTTCCCGGTCAGGATGGAGTTGGTCGCGAGGGTGGTCGATAGGCCGACGAATTGGATGTCCGACCGGTCGAAGGCGTCGCTCCTTAAGGCCTCATCGATGGCCCCCAGGATGCCTATGGATAGGTCATGATAAGTGGTCTTTGACTTGCCCTTGGACAGCACCTCCATGTTGTCCATGTCCACGATCGCCGCGTCGGTGTAGGTCCCGCCGGTGTCCAGACCCAATCCCAGTCTTCTTGTTGCCATAATATCAAACCACCGAATCTGTGCAGCCCGAATATAAGAATTGCCGTAATTCTCACAACAACAGGGCGATGGGCACCAGGAGGACCACGAAGGCCGCGGCCGCGGTACCGGCCAACCTGAAATTCGATGTGATGCCCCTGGTCCTGGCCCAGAACACCAGGGCGATGGAGGCGAGAAGCGCCATCTGCAGGCCGCCTAGCAGGACGTACCTCTCCCCCACTCCGCTGAACCCGTCGATGCGGATGTTCACGGCCATCAGGATGACCGCCAGACCTTCCAGGGCGATCGTCGCCGCGGCGACCAGGAACGCCGAGGACATTATGCGCTTGGGCCATGTGGACAGCAGAGGGCTGTCCTTGACCAGCCAGGCGAAGATGGCGATCAACGATAGGACCAGAAGCTGGGCGCCGGCCAGGCGGAAGGTGCTTTCCAGTATCCCGCCCAATCCTTCGATATAGGTGTTGGCGGCCAAGGCCATGGCGAACACCCCTTCCAACGCCAGCAGGGAGAGGGCCAAGGTGACCATCAGCACGCCCAGGTACTTACGGTCGAACGGCTCCTTGCGAACCTTCCAGAGCATGGGCGCGGCCAGACCTAGGGCGAAGAGCTGGGAGACCCCGGCGACCACCACGATCTTGCTCACGCTGCCCACGCCTTCCACGTCCACCGGTCCGACGTGATAGGTGGCGAAGACGCAGCCGGCGGCGATGGTCCCGCCCAGAACGGTCATCGCCAACATGCTCGGCCATCGCATGAGCTTCTTTGGGAGCTTGAGCGATAACCAGGGATCATAGGGCAAGGTCCACAGAATGAACATGGAAAGACCGATGGCCATCAACAGGAGGCCGCCGTTGGCGATGGTGCTCTCCTGAAAGCCGGCGATGCCGATCACCCGGGTGGTGCCGGCGATGCCGTAGGCGACCAAACCTTCCAGGGCGATGAGCGCGGCGGATGCCTGACCTGATGAATCGGTCAGCCAGTTCTCCGGCGTGACGTTGCGGAGCCTCCAAAGGCGCAGGGAGATCAGGCCGACGGCGAATAGCTGGGCGCCGACCAGGACGACCCATTTCTTTCCCACCCCACCGAAATCGGTTATGCTGATGTCGCCGGCGAGCACCGCCATCGCGATCCCCTCGGCCGCCACTACGGCCATGGCGAGATAGGCTAAAAGGTTGAACAGTTTGATGAGGATGGATTTCTCCAGGTCGGGGAAGGCCATCTTGAAGGCCCAGACCGCGGAGATGAACACTCCAAGGGCGGCCAGCTGGACCGCGGCCAGCCGGAACGTCGAGGCCATGATGGTCCCGATGCCGTCTATGCTGGTCACGTTCGCCAGGCTGAGCGCGAAGAAGCCCTCGAAAGCTATGGCCCAGCCTAACAGGACCCCTTGCAGCGTGCGGCTGGATATACCCTTCATCCACTCCCCCGGTTCTGCATGATACCTATCTCATCGATTATACAAGTTGCGCATTCAATCCGAGCTCGAGATCGTGCTGACGCGGCCGCTGTTGGCAACGGAGGCGGTTCTCTCCCTCTCGGCATTGTTCGTCCGCATATAAAGGTCGTTCACGGTCTCCAGCGAGCTCTGCCCTTTCGGAGTCAAGGCGTAATCGCCGCGGCCGCCTCTCTGGAACACCATTCCGGTGCCGGTGAGTCTCTGCAGATGGAACAACAGGTTCCCGCCCCGCAGATTGGTCAGTGAGGATAGCTCGGTGAAGGAGCGCTGGGACCTGCTCAGCGCTTTCATGATCAGCATGCGCTGCGGGTTCGATAGCGGTTCAAGTATGTCTCGCACGATGACGTCCTCCGGCATCAGGTCGATGCTGTTCCTGATCTCCTCCTTGCTTCGATACAAGCCCAGTTGCCGCATCAGCTCGGTCTGGTCCTGGAACAGCGAACCGACCTCCTTGAAACAACCGTCGCATCTGCCCGCCATGGCCTGGGACCTCAGGGATTCAAGCTTCTCGTTCTGTCGTTCCAGGTCCTCCTCGGTCACCCGGGGCCGGTCCAGCAGCCTCAGGTTCTCGTCCAGCAGCTGCATGAACCTCTGTCTGCACTCCGGCCGCATCTCGCACCTCTTGGCCATGCCGGCATCCAAACGGATCTCGGCCTTCTGTCGCGCCTCGTCCCGGAGGAGCTCGAACATCTCCGGCCTCCCAAGGTCCAGGGATTGCGAGCCCTGCAGCAGGGCGGCTATGTAACGGAGCTCGAGTCCCATCTCCTCCACCTTCTGCTTCAGCTCAAAGATCTCCTTACTGACGGCATCCTCTCTGACAGTCATCTCGCACCGATGCATAATAATGACCAAGAGGTATAAGATTATGCACTAATAATATTATATAAAAATGTATATTTTAGAAAAGGGTCATAAAAAAAAGGAATTGGGGGCGATGCCCCTTTAGTGCTTCAGGAGCCTGATCGCTTCGCGAACGGCTTCGTTGGCGTCGTAGCCCCAGCCGTCTGCACCGATGCTCTTGGCAAAGTCCGCGGAGGTGGCACCGCCGCCTACCATGGTCTTTATCTTGCCCTTCAGGCCGCCCTCGGCCAGCATCTTCTCGATCTCCTTCATGCCCGCCAGGGTGGGGGTCATCAGGGTGGAGGTCGCGATGATCTGGGCGTTCTCGTCCTTGGCCTTCTGCACGATGTCCTTCAGGGGCACGTCGCGGCCCAGGTCGAACATGGTGTTCCCAGCGCCGGTCAGCAGAGCCTTGCAGATGTTCTTGCCGATGTCGTGCACATCTCCCTCGACCACGCAGATAACGATCTTTCCGGCGGCCTCGGCAGAGGCGGTGTCCAGCTTCGGCAGGGCGAGGTTCAGTCCCTGGTACAGGGTCTGAGCGGACAGCAATACCTGGGGCAGGAAGTACTCCTTCTTCTCGTACTTCTCACCGACGATCTCCATGGCCTTGCTCAAGCCGTTGAAGATGATCTCCTTGGCGGAGACTCCGCTGTCAAGGAGCTTCTGGGTCTCCCCCTTAGCTTCCTTGATCCTCCCCTTGACCACTATGTCAATCAATAGATCCATGTTTGCCATTTTAGATTTCCTCCAAAGATGTTTTCTGCGTCCAAATTTCAATTTAGACTAATAAAGCCTTGGATGGATGGATGAAACATCCATATGGTTTTGAATGGATGGATTATACATCCATTCGTTCATGCCATGCACTATCGTTAAGGCCGTTTAATCCGTTTACATTCATGGACTTTTATAGATAATTTCATCGCAGAACGGGCATCGGCCTTCTTTGGTACGATCATCGATTTCTGAATATGAGGGGCAGAACTTGCTCAGCCGGCTGCCTTCGTACACCACCTTTTCCGAGACCTCCTTGGCGGCCCTGCTGATGACCAGGGAACGACATTTGGGGCAGAAGGTCTGATGTTCGTCCCCCTCGACCATGCCGCTCAGGTAAACGAATTTCAGCCCGTGGGAGACCGCCAATGCCTTGGCGTCCCTCATCGCCCCCATCCCGGTGGGCGGGAGATGGGAAAGGCGATGGGCGGGCATGAAACGGTAAAGGTGAAGGGGAACCTCCTTGCCCAGTTCTGCCGCCCAGCCGAAGAAGTCGTTCATCTCCTCCTTCCCGTCGTTCAACCCAGGGATGATTAGATAGGCCAGTTCGAGATGTTTTCCCACGTCCCTTATCATCTTGCATGTGCGTAATACCGGAGAGAGGGTCCCTCCGCAGTTGTTCCGATAGAATTCCTCAGTGAAGCCCTTGACGTCCACCTTGAAGGCGTCCACCGCTTTCAGGAGCTCGGAGAGCGGGTCCTCCTCCACGAAGCCGTTGGAGTTCATCATGAGGTAGAGACGGCCAGTCCTGGCGATCTTTGAGACATCCAATATGAACTCGCTCCACACCACTGGCTCGTTGAAGGTGAAAGCGATACCTTGCACCCCTTTGGACAGGGCGAACCCCACCACCTCCTCCGGGGAGGTCAGCGGCTCCTCCTTGCCGGACGGGCCGGAGGATGCCAGGGCGGCGTTCTGGCAGCAGTCGCAGTCAAGATTGCAGCCGAAGGTGCCTATGGACAGGAGCTTGCTGCCGGGGCGGTAGTGATAGATAGGCTTCTTCTCGATCTGGTCCACCACCTGGGCTCGTATGTGTCCGTAGTTGAAGGTGACCAGCCTTCCATCGACCACCCCGCGGGCCCGGCACCTCCCCAGACCGCCCTCGGACAGGGTGCAATGATGAGGGCATAAGCCGCAGGCCACGCTGGTACCCTCTGAAAAGCCCCACCGCGCCGGCCGAATCCCGCCTATCGACCGCGGATCAATAATCGTCATCCTCACTTTGGGATGCACCACAAACAGGGCACTTATCTTGGTTCTTCTTCAAGATACATCCACAGACGATGCACTCCACCAAACTAACCCTCTGGAAAATATAGGACTTCTGATGGTAATTAAGTTTCGGTCCGAATCATAAAAAGGAGAAGGAAAGGTTCTCGGCGAACTCCGAAGGCCTAGTTCATGCTGGCCCCGGTAATCGAGAGCCCTTCCTTCAGTCGGTAACCGGGGGAGTAGCCCAGCATCCGACGGGCCTTCCCGATGTCAGCCAGGGAATGCTTAACGTCCCCCGCCCTCTCCTCCAGATGGACCATGTTCCCCCTCTCCTCGAGGCCCAATGAACACAGAACAAGCGATGCCAGCAGGTTGATGGTGACCTTCTCCTGGTTGGCCACGTTGAACACCTCGCCGTGATGTTTCTCGTCCGTAGCGGCCAGTATGTTCGCCTGAACCACGTCCTTGACGAACACGAAGTCCCTGGTCTGCTCCCCGTCCCCGAATATCGTGAGCGGCCTGCCGGCCTTGGCCGCGGAGATGAAGCGCGGGATGACCGCGGCGTAATCCGAATTGGGGTCCTGCCTTGGTCCGTAAACATTGAAGTAGCGCAGGCTGCAGGTCGGCAGGCGATAGTTCAGCCAGAAGTTCCGGCAGTACATCTCCCCGGTTAGCTTGGTGACCGCGTACGGGGATATCGGGGCGGGCAGATCATCCTCTCGTTTGCTCTCGGACGGCGCGTCGCCGTAGATGGCGGAGGATGAAGCGAAAACGACCTTACGAACCTTGGCGTCCCGGGCCTCCATGAGCACCCGGAGCGTGCCGCACACGTTCACCTGGTTGCTGGAGACCGGATCGTCCACGCTGCGCGGGACGGAGGCGATGGCCGCGTGATGGAAAACGTAATCCACGCCCTCCATGACCCCCCGGACCTTGTCGGCGTCCCGGATGCTTCCCTCCACCAGCTCGACGTCCATTCCTTCCAGGTTGTTGCGCTTCCCTGTGGTGAGGTCGTCCAGGACCAGCACCTCGTTCTTATCGTGAAGCGCCTGGACGATGTTGGAGCCTATGAAACCGGCGCCGCCGGTGATGAGCACCCTCTTCTGCTTGATGGTTGGCATGGCCGTAATGGAAAAAACATGGTCGCTATTGAACCTATGCCCTTCGGCGGCCTTTCGACTGGTCCCTGACCTTGCCCAAGCGGATCAACCCGATGTCGCTGCAGCCGAAGACCTCCGCCTCGCCCATGTCCAATTCCCGGAGACCGGGGGACAGCACATCTCCAGCCAGGAGGGTACTGACATCGTTCCCGGCGGCCAGGGGGCTGAAGGCCGGGAGTATCAGCACTTCCGCCTGCTGGTGATAAAGGAAGGCCGGAAGCTTGACGTAGCCGCCGACGCCGTCGAAGAGGCGGGCGGAGGGATGCTCGTGACCCTGCACCAGCGGCCGCCCGGGATCGACGATGTGGCCGTGCGAAAGGTGAACGCCGTCCACCACCGCCTCGTCCACCAGGTCCAGGCCCAGCCGGGAGGTGATGGTCGCCAGATAATTGTCGTGATTGCCGCGCACCACCGTCACCTCGGCGATGGAACCCAGATGCTCCAGCATGTCCCGCACCTGCGACCACTCCTGGTCCAGGTTCCGGGAGAACTCGTGCTTGAGGTCGCCGAGCACCACTATGCGCTTCGGTGGATGCACCCTCACCACCTCGTCGACCCTCCGTTTCATCTCCCGGGCCTGGGCACGCGGCAGCTGCATGCCGTCCAGCTCCAGGCTGGCCTCGATGCCCAGATGAAGGTCTCCCAGTATCAGGGTCCGGGATCGGATGAGCATCGCGCATCGTCCGTTGAGCAGACGGAGGTCGGGCGCGACATCGATATGCTGCATGGACCTCAGAAAGCCGTAGGAGGGATATCAATCCCTTGCACATTTTCGGAGCTGGGAACGATAGGATATTATACGGATGCTCCGCTGAATGGGTGATGATCAGGCGCACCTTCCTTCTACTTCCGGGCATCGGACAGCTGAAGGAGCGAAGGCTCTGGGAGACCGGCGTGCTCTCTTGGGAGGAGTTCCTGGAGAGGAGACATCTTGCCGGCGTATCCATCCACAAGAAGGAGGACCTGGACCAGGAGCTAGGGATGGCCAAAGAGTTCTGGGACCGGGGACGGACCGAATACTTTACCCGACTTCTTCCGTCAGGGCAGCACTGGCGCATGTACCGGCGCTTGAAGGAAGATACCGCTTACTTGGACATAGAGACGAACGGACTTGGGCCTGGTGCCATAATCACCATGGTCTCCGTTCACCGTAACGGCGATACCACCACTCTGACCAGGGGCATGGACCTCAGCGCGGAAAACCTGTCGCATGCGCTCGAAGGGTCCAAGATGCTGGTCACCTTCAACGGCAGCACCTTCGACCTGCCGATGATCGAGAGGGAATTTCCATTCACCGTTCCCAAGGTTCCCCATTACGACCTGCGGCACGCCTGCCCCAAGGTCGGGCTGCGCGGCGGTCTGAAGCAGGTGGAGGTGCTGCTCGGCTACCGCCGCCCGCAGGAGGTGGAATACGTCACCGGGGAGGAGGCGGTGTACCTCTGGCATCTCTGGGAACGAAAGGGCAACGAGAACGCCCTGAAGCTGCTGCGCCGCTACAACCAGGAGGACACCAGGAACTTGGAGCCGTTGGCCGAGGTGGTCTACGGAAGGCTGGAGGAGAGGGCGCTCGTGGGGTGCGGCAGGTGAGCGGTGATCTTCAAGGATTCGGGCAGAGGGCCAAGGAGCTTGCCGCCCGAGTCAGAAAGGCCAGGTCCGTGGCCATATTCTCCCATATAGACGCGGACGGGGTCTCATCGGCGGCCATAGCATACCGGGCCGTGGAAAGGGCGGGGGCGCAACCGAGGGTCCGTTTCCTGAAATCATTTAGCGAGAAGGACATCGATCTCATAAATTCCAGCAGCGAGGACCTGGTGTGGATATGTGACCTGGGGGCTGGATCGTACAAATCCATCGACCGGTCTCGCTGCATCATAACCGATCATCACCACATCTTCGGGAGCGGGCAATCCTTCCTGGAGTTCTTCGGGGGCATGGATAACATGCTCAATCCCTTGGAGTTTGGTTTTGAAGGCTCGACGCACCTGAGCGGGGCTGGGTGTACCTACTTCGTGGCCAGGGAACTGGATCCGACCAACGTGGACCTGGCCTATCTGGCCATCGTGGGCGCGGTGGGCGACCTGCAGGATAAGAAGGCTCGAAAGCTGGATGGCCCTCTGCACGCATCGGTCATCAAGGACGCCCTGAGCACCGGAGTACTTAAGGAGATCAAGAACGACCTGCCTTTCTTCGGCTGGGTCACGCGGACCGCGGTGGCCATGATCGCCTTCTCCAATGACCTCAAGGCCATAGGTTGCGAGTGCTCCTTCAGCGACGTGAGCCAACTGTTCAAGGACAATGGAGTGAGCACCTACCGGGGCCGGCGTGACCTGTCCATCAAGGACGACAACCTAAGCAAGTTCTACAGCTGGTCTGAGCTTAAGGAGAAACAAAGAAGCGATATCATCGATGCGCTCAAGATATCCCTTCTCGACATGGGCAAGGACCCGGCCATTCTCGCGGACATGATGGGGGATGTATACCTGTTCCCCAAGTTCCCGATCGGATCGGCCAGCCGGGAGGCCAAGGAGTTCGCCACCATGCTTAACGCCTCCGGTCGATACCTTCATTCCAAGAACGGGTCCGAACCGGTGGAAACGGTCGTCGAGCCTAATGTGTCGACGGAGGGGAACGATATCAGCGAAGGGTTCCAAGGGGAGCTGATCATAAAGGCCTGCCTGGACCCGGTGTCCTTCTCCTCGGATGCCATGGCCAAGCTCGGGAACCACCGGGACAACCTGAAAAAGGGATTGGAGGAGATCCATTCGATAGTCGCCCTGGACCACATCCAGTACATAAGGGGAAGGATGGACAGCCGGGAGCACAAGAACAAGCCCAAATATACCCTCAATGCGGAGGATACCATCCTGGGCATCATCGTCGGCATGGTCCTGGACCAGAGACCCCGTGACGATGATGTCCGCCTTTCAGTTCGCGATGACATGCCCCTGATCGCCATGGCCGAGGTCTCGGACGATTCCGACATGCTCGAGCAGGACGGGGGGACCCAGAAACAGAATGGTAGGCTGGGCGAAAGGATCAAGGTATCTGGCCGAATGAGACGGGAGCTGGCGGAGAACGGGGTCCACCTTGGCGAGGCGATGAAGCAGGCCGCCTTGCAGGTAAAAGGCGTGGGGGGCGGTCACAACGTGGCGGCTGGCGCTACCGTCCCTAAGCGAAAGATAAAGGCCTTCCTGGAGGCCCTGGATAAAGAGATAGGCGAGCAGAAGGCCCGTTTCAGCCCATCAGGGCGACCATGATGGACTTCTGCGCGTGCAGGCGGTTCTCCGCCTGGTCCAGCACCACCGACGCCTCGCTGTCGATGACCTCGTCGGTTATCTCCATTCCCCGGTGAGCGGGCAGGCAGTGCATGACTATGGCGTTCCTATGCGCCACGGACATCAGGTCCGCGTTCACCTGGTAGGGCTTGAAGATCTTCTCCCTCAGCTTCTGCTCCTCCTCCTGGCCCATGGACACCCAGACGTCCGTGTAAACGACGTCCGCATCCTTGGCCGCTTCCTTGGGAGACTCCACGATGCTGAGCTTGCAGCCGTTCTTCTTGGCGATGGCCTTGGCCTTTTTCGTCACTCCGGGATCCGGCTCATACCCCTTGGGGCAGCCGCAGGATAGGTCCATGCCCACCATGGCGCAGCCGAGCATCAACGAGTTGCAGACGTTGTTGCCGTCGCCCACATAGGCCATCTTGATCCCTTTGAGCTTGCCTATATGTTCCTTGACCGTAAGCAGGTCGGCCATGATCTGGCATGGATGTTCGAAGTTGTCCAGGCCGTTGATGACTGGAACGGTTGCATGCTTGGCCAGCTCCATGACCATCTCGTGCTCGTAAGCCCGGTACATGATGCCGTCGACATAGCGGGAGAGGACCCGGGCGGTGTCCGCCACGGTCTCTCCGCGGCCCATCTGCAGGTCCTTGGTGTTGAGCGTCACAGCGAAACCGCCCAGCTCGATCATCCCCACCTCGAAGGAGACCCTGGTGCGGGTGGAGGACTTCTCGAATATCATGGCCAGGACCTTTCCCTTCAGCGGTTGGTCGTCCAGGTCCCGCTTCTTCTTCATCTCCTCGGCCGTCTCCAATATGTCCAGTATATCGTCCTGGACGTCCAGCATGGTGGTCAGGTCCCGCTTCATCTTTTGCACCGTCGTTAACATTCGCCACGGCGATGATATTGTTATCGCCGGGGTGCTGTAGGATTCCGCCTTCGATAATAAAGGGGATGATTCGAAATCAACAAAGGCGTGCTTTATTGTCCCTAGACGGTCGCCAAAATTTTTTAAGGACCGCTCACGGCCTAAGGCAGCAGCCCGTAGCCGAATGACAGGAAGGAGAACAGGAAGAAGTTCAGTATGCCGTGCATCAAGGCGACCAGACCAAGGCTGCCGGTCCTTTCGTATGCATAGGCAAGCACCAGCCCGACCCCCAGGACGAAGATGAGGTAGGGAACGCTGTGATAGCCGGAGTGCATGACGGAGAACATCAGGGCGGAGACGACTATGGACACGTACCCTCCGTGCAGCTTCTCCACCGAGCTCTGCAGCAATCCGCGGAATATCAGCTCCTCGCCGAAGCCGACGAAGACCACCATGACCAGGAGCAGCTTGCCCAGGTCGAGGGGGCCCAGGTCCTTGACCAAGGCGGTGTTGTCCAGCACGAAGTGCTCCAGGTTGGCCACCAGGTAACCGAATATTATGGCGATGAGCAGGTACTCCCACTTCCATTTGACGTCCGGCCGCAGCCCGTGTCCGTTCAGGAAGCGCAGCAGGTTGCGCCAATGCAATTTGCCGGCGTCCACCACCGTCTGCCTCCACACGATATAGCCGGCCACGATGATCGGGGCGTAAACGAAAGGCATCCAGAGCAGCGTTTCGGTGAAGAACACCGGCATTCCTATGTTCAGCACGCGCAGCAGGGAGACCAGGGCGAACGACTGGTACAGGAGCATGCGCTTCTCCGACCAGATCGGCACCAGTATGCACACGAAAATGTTGAGGGCGTGCAATCCCAGGCAGGATTCCACCGACCCGTCGAAGTACAACGCCTCGGCTACGGCGATGATGAAAAACGGAAGCAGCAGCCCGGCCTTGTCCCGCATCGGCCCTTCATCGGGGGCGCATGATTAATTACTATCGTCTGGTGAATCGAAAAAATAAAAAAAAGGAGGATTGGTCATCGTCAGCGGTGATCTAAGCGCGCAGGAAAAATATGTTGCCGTTGACTATGACAAAGTTCGGCTGGCCTTGGTTCTTCTTCACATGTATCACCTCTTTAGTGAGTTCTTATCGGTATAATCGCATTTGAACGATGATTGAAATAATATTTAATCATTATCTTGCTACTACAACGCTAAAAAACGATTTTAGTGGTGCAAAATGAACGAGATAGGTGTTGAACAGATCAAGGTGCTGTCGGACCCTAACCGTCTGGCCATATTGTCCTTGCTTGCCATTAGAGAGATGACCACCACCGCCATATCCGACCTTCTGGGCCTGAGCGTGCAGAACGCCCAATACCACATCAAGAAGCTGCTGGAGGCCGGATTGATCGTGCCCACGCGCACTGAGCTGGTCGGGAACCTTGTTGAGAAGTACTATCGCTCCGCGTTCGAACCGGGGATCATGGGCGACGCCGCCGGGGTCAGCTCCGTGGATATTGCCGAACGACTGAACATCGTGTTCGCCGCCCTGGGCGCCATCAAGGGCATCCTCAACCGCGGCATACGCACCATGGATGAGCGGAAGGATTACTTCGTGAACGTGGCCGACCGCCCTAACTATCCGTTCGGCGCGAACTACGTCATCCTGCCGGTCAGCGATTCCGCGGCCCAGGACGCGGAAAAGCTGATATCGGACCTTGATGACCGGCTAAAGGAGCTCTCGGACAAGCATCCAGAGGAAGGAAAACCAAAGTTCGCCATCCTCTATTCGGTGTTCCCGTTCGAGTGACAGGGCGAATATTTATTAAGCTTGACGCAATGCTGAAATCCCATCATGGCCGGGATGGGGTAGCCTGGTTATCCTTGGGGACTGTGGATCCCCGGACGCGCGTTCAAATCGCGCTCTCGGCCCCTTTTTCATTCCTTCAGCACTTCCAGCTCCCGCTCCAGTATGGCCTTCTGCCTCTCCGTGAGCGTGCGGGGGTCCACCGAGACCAGAAGTATAGAGCCCTCCACGATGACCTCGTCCCTCAATTGTCCGAGGAACTTGAGCACCTTGTTCAGGTCGTTGTTCAGCATCAGGTACTCCAGCCCCTCCAGGGCGATTAAGGAAGGTCCTTTGCGCACGAACTCCATGGTCATGTGCGTCAGAAGCTGGATGTTGGAGGGGTCGACCCTGTCCGGACCAGGGCTCATGGCCAGCCATATTATGGGGGTCTGGGTGAGCTGGTACCGCGCCCTCAACTGATCGGGATGAATGCGCGTAACTATGAGCGCCGACATCCCGTCCCCCATCTCCTGTACCACCGATTCGAACATCCGGTCGGGGGAGGCCGACTCGAAGAGGTAAGCCCGGCCCTTGGTGAGCGAGGGGACCTGGCGGTGGGGAAGGACCGGTTCCCTGACCCTTAGGGGTATCAGAAGCTGATAGCGCAGGATGGCATAGGCCACGATGACCACCGAGATTATCTCCCCGAGCCCGTACATGCGCGGGAACTCCGTCCCGGTCATCGCCGTGGCCATGACGGGTATCATAAGCACGGCCGGGATGGCCAGGGCGCTGCTGAACAGGGCGGCCTGCCTACGTTGTAGACCCTTCAGCTTTCCCCACCTTTTCAAGAGGGATGTGGTAAGGAACACCAGATAGAGGATTATCAGTATGGCGAGCACTGCGAATGGGAGGTCGTCGACCGGTTTCCAACCATTGTCGTCCCTCACCACGTCCCATACTGTAGCGGCGGTTATCGCCGCCACCGCCAATACCAGTAGATTGTATTCCCCATGGCGGTCCTTCAATAGGAGCATTTGGCTTGGATGGGGGACCAGGATGCTCAGGCGGTAGGCCACGCCCATCTCCAGGATCGCCACGAACACCAGGGACCTTATCGCCCAACCGGCCAGGGATTGGGAGTTCAGGCTGGCCACCATCAGGTCCAACAGGCTGCCCAACCCCGCCAGTACCGCCAGCCAAAAGAAGGTCCTATTGACCGGCGAGAAACGCCCCCTGAGGAGCACATAGCCCCCCAGAGCGAACTCGGATATGGCCAACGAAAGGAATGCTGGCGTTAGAGGTCCTAGCTCAAGCATGGGATTTGTTGGACTATGAATCCTATGGCTATTAATGATGTTCGCCGATTATCATAGTTGGGAACCACCCTGGGGGTTTCCTATAAATCAGGGCAGCTGCATGGGTTTTCGAGCCCGAGGTGAAAGATTTGAGCTGGAACGGTCCGCTGGAAAAGATCGATGACTATCGCTGGATGATCCCCCGCTCCTACAAGGAGTGCATGAACGCGGACGCGGTCATCTTCGCAGACGATAAGATGATAAAGACCATAGTCTCCGACAACTCGCCGGAGCAGGCGGCCAACGTCGCCTGCCTTCCCGGGATAGTAGGAAGGTCCTTGGCCATGCCGGACATCCACTGGGGCTATGGTTTCCCCATCGGCGGCGTGGCGGCCATGGATGCCGAGGAGGGCGTGATCTCTCCGGGCGGCATCGGGTTCGACATCAACTGCGGCGTTCGACTGATAACCACCGACCTGCGGACGAACGATGTGGCGCCCAAGATAAGGGAGCTGATCAATACCCTGTTCCAGAACGTCCCGGCCGGGGTCGGCTCCAAGGGCGTGGTCGACGTGGCGGCGAACCAAATAGACCGCATATTGGAGGAGGGGGCGGAATGGGCGGTCGCCGAAGGCTACGGCTGGTCCGAGGACCTGGTCCGGACGGAAGAGAACGGCCGCATGAAGAACGCTGACGCCTCCAAGGTTTCCGCCAAGGCCAAGCAGCGCGGCGTGCCCCAGGTCGGATCGCTCGGATCGGGCAACCACTTCCTGGAGGTTGATAAGGTGGAGAAGATCTTCGATCCCGTGGCGGCCAAGGCCTTCGGGCTGGTGGAAGAGGGTCAGGTCACCGTTTCCATTCATTGCGGTTCCCGCGGCTGCGGGCACCAGATCGCTACGGACTATCTGCAGGTGATGGAGAGGGCGGTGAAGGACCGCAACCTGCGTCTGCCGGACAGGCAATTGGCCTGCGCCCCGGTGAACTCCAAGGAAGGGCAGGACTACCACGCGGCCATGGCCTGCGGCGCGAACTATGCTTGGGCGAACCGGCAGATGATCATGCACTGGGTACGCCAATCCTTCGAGAAGGTCTTTGCCCGTTCCGCGGAGGACCTGGGCATGGACCTGGTGTACGATGTCGCTCACAACATCGCCAAGGTGGAGGAGCATGCTTACGAAGGTAAGCGCCGTAAGGTGTACGTGCATCGCAAGGGCGCCACGAGAGCTTTCCCGGCCGGGCATCGGGATGTCCCGTCCATCTACAGCTCCATCGGTCAGCCGGTCCTGATCCCGGGGGACATGGGCACCGGCTCCTACGTGCTCGTGGGTACCGAGAGGGCCATGCAGGAGTCGTTCGGCTCCACCTGCCACGGGGCCGGCCGGGTCATGTCCAGGGAGGCGGCCATCCGCTCCTATTCAGTTAAAGCTATAACCCAGGAGATGGAGGCCAAAGGCATCTATCTCAAGGGAAGCACCCGCGACGGCATCCAGGAGGAGGCGCCCGGGGCGTACAAGGACATCGATGACGTCATAAGGGTGGTCGTGGGCGCCGGACTGTCCCGCCCGGTGGCCAAGCTGACCCCCATCGGGGTCATGAAGGGCTAAAGGTCGCCGAGCGTCCTTGAGGCGGCGCGTTCGACCTTCTCCACCTGGCGCTCCGGGCAGGAGACCATCACCGCCCAGTCGTGAACTCCGCGGGACTGCAGGGCCTTGCTTATGGGGCTCAGCCTGGTGAGCGGCCTGACCTTCTCGCCGTTCAGGATAGGAACTTCCGTCTTGCCGCGGCGCACCTCGCCAGTGATGAGCTGGCGCGACGGAACGTCCAAAATGACCTCGGAGGGGTCCACCCCGGCCCGGTCGGCGATCGTGGCCTCGACCGTCTTGCGGCGGCGGTACTCGGTGATCGGCAGCAAACGCTCCGCATCCTCCTCGCTCATGTCCGGGACGTAGACTGAGAAGGCGCGCTTGTAAAGCTGGCGGTAACGAAGAAGCGTCACGATGCGCTTGGGGCGCCCGCCCTGGGCCACCAGGCGCTCAACGAGGGAGGCGTCGCTCTCCCTCTGCAATCCGTCGGCGATGGAGTCGTCCGCTGCTTCCACGGCCTTGCACAGCATCATCTCGGCGATGCGCACGGTCTTGTGGAAGTACACCGAGGTGTACATCAGCGCCCGGGCGACCATCAGGCCTTCGGCGGCCACCATGCCGTTCTTGCGGACCACGATGTCCCCGTGGTGCAGCGCTATCGTATGAATGATGCGGTCGATGTCGATAGTGCCGTGCGCTACCCCGGTGTAATGGGCGTCCCTCAGCAGGTAGTCCATCTGGTCGGCGTCCACCGGACCGTGCAACATCTGGTTCAGGTAATCGTGCGAATTGAAATGGGACTGCCCGCTGTCCTCGGTGATCATGCGCTGCCCGCGGCGGGCCTTGTGCCCCGGTGATACGATGATATCGGCCACCGCCTCGGAGGATATGCCGTTCCGCTCCAGCAGCTCGGATATGGTGCCGTGACAGCCGATCAGCTCCTTCTCGCCCTCCCGCAACACGCTGCGCCGCCCATCTATCAGGGCCGCCCCGATCTCCATGTGGTCCAGGGAGAAGCGGTTCTCCAGCACCTCCTCGAGGGTGTGCGAGAAGGGCGCATGCCCCAGGTCGTGCAGCAGCGCTGAGGCCAAGGCCTGGTCGCGGTCCTCTTTGCTGAGCGATAAGGCCTCGCACATCAGGTCGGCCACGTGGTACGTGCCGAGGGAATGCTCGAAGCGGGTGTGGTTGGCGCCCGGGAACACCAGATGCGCCAGGCCGAGCTGCTTCACCCCGTGCAGCCGCTGCATCTCGGGGCGGTGCAGTATCTCCAGGAAGGCGCCGTCCACCTTGACGCTGCCGTGCACGCTGTCGTGGATTATCTTCTGCCCGGACATGAAAAAAGTGAGCTGGGGCCCCGGGATGGGGGCCAAGGGCTTACTGGTAGCCGCCCTTTATCTTCTTCCGGTCGATGCGGATGCCGTTGGGCGCCACCACGATGAAGTTGTTGCCGATGGCGGCCACGTCGCCGTTGGTGTCCCTGGCCACGGACTTCAGTTCGTTGGTGATGCGCTTCAGGGTGTTCTGGTCGTTGGCGATCGGCGAGTAGTCGATCATTAGGATGTTGCCCTGATAGACCGGCTGGGTTATCGGACCCACGTCCTCGTATCGGTAGATCTCGGCGATCTTGATGCCCCCGGCGGAGATGACGCTCTCGTCCTGGAAGTACAGCGCCCCCAGGTCGATGTACTGGTCGGTCTCCACGCTCTTGACGTCTTCCTTCCCCTTTCCCAGCGGTTTCTTGAGAATCGGCATTGCATCCCTCGGTTGGCAGAGTTATGGCATCTAATCAATATTAATGTATCTGAATCGCACCCCAGCAGGCGGCCGGCGGCTCACCTTTCATCGTACTTCCATATCTTGTCGCCCACGAAATGCAGGTTCTTGATGACCTTGCCGGGGGCCTTGGCGGCCATGACCTCCGCGGATACCAGGGCCTTGCCTATCGCCAGGGGCCGCTTGTGCGTCATGTCCCTGATCCAGACCAGGTCGCCTTCCTTTATGCCCGGGTCCACCTCCACTATGCCCGGGGCCATGACGTCCGCCCCGTTGGTGACGTACGGAACGGCGCCCATGTCCACCGAGACGTAGCCCTTGGTGGCCTTGTGCTTGAGAAGCCCGCGTATGGTGGGGAACGGGCGTCCGTCGACCATCATGCCCTCGATGACGTTGTTGATGATGATCAGCTCGCATTCCGGCCCCTCGGCGGTGTCCACGGTGTCCTTGGGGCCGATGATCTCCACGCCGGTGGCGTTGAGCAGATTCTCCGCCAGTGCCTTCAGCTCCTTCTCCCGGAGCCTCTTGCGCTTCCTAACCCTGATCTCGCTCACGACCATCCCTAACGCTACGGCGCCAATTAACTTTACGCCCTGATTACCGCCGGGGAACTGGCAGCGGCATAGATTCATTAGTCATCATGTTCCTGCGTCCCTGCATGAAGTGGCCCCTGGTAGTCACCCGCTTGGGCATCGTGGCCTTCAAGCTGATGGTGGCGGCGATAGTCGTTCTGAGCATCCTGCCGCTCCTCACGGGCGGAATAGGCCTGGACCTGGAAGGCGGGGATGAGGGCGAGATGACCCTGGAGGACGGGGTCATCCGGGCGGAGATGCCCATAACCGTCCGCAATGACGGGTTCTTCGACATCAACGACCTGACCGTATCGTTCATCTTCATGAACGAGGAAGGGGACCTGCTGGCGGAGAGCGCGGGTGAACCAATGGACATACCCGCCGGGGAGGAGACCGAGGTGCCCATCGGCATCGAGCTGGACCTCTACGACCTTGATCAGAGGGTCCGTTCTGACCTGATATTCAACGGGACGGAGATGATGTTCGACGCCAAGATCTCCGCCAAGTACACCCTGGACATGGTCCAGCTGAGCGTGGAGGCCGCCAGCGACATGGGCTGGGGGCCGTTCATCAGCGACCTGCAGGTGGAGACGTGGAACGCCCAGACCCAGGAGGAGGGCGACGACCGCTATGTGGTCGTGCCGTTCTCCTTCCGGGCCGATGATGTGCTCGATGGGCTGCAGACCGTGGCGGTCACCGAATACAGGGACGAGGAAGGGTACACCAGCAATGCGACGCAGGTTGTTCAACTGTCGCAGCAGGTGCATGAGTCGGCGAAGATACCTCTTTCCCAGGAGGCCTACGGGCGCTTGACCAACGGCACGGCCAACGCCACCGTTCGCACCACCCTGTACGTCCTGGACTGCTTCACCTATGAGGAGGGGCAGCTGAACCAGGGCGGGGGCGGCGGAGGAGGAGATCCGATCTACAACCTGCAGCTGCAGATGGGCGCCTCCTACCTGCAGGACATGGGCGGTTCCTATTTCGTGATGATACCGTTCAGCTTCCAGACCGATCCCGCGCACCAGGGACAGTACGCCAATGCATTCATCGAATACTCGGACTCCCACGGTTTCTATACCAACATCAACCAGATGGTCTTCCTGGAGGAGAACGGCTGGGTGTGGGCCCAGATCTGGCTTTCGCAGGAGGCCTTTGACGCCGTGAACACCGGAAACGAGATGGTGCATGTCAAGGTCACCCTGTACTACCAGTGGTGGACCGGCATCAGCGAACAGGATTACTACGAGCCTTGGGGGATGTGACCTTGAACATCGGAGAGTTCGACAAGAAGCATTTCTCCCCGGTCAAGGGAGCGTTCGGAGCCGTCGGGAGCGCCCTGAAGTACCTGGTCATCCCGTATATCCTGTTCGCCGTGGGAATGATGGTCCTGGCCAGACAGGAGGGGCCGGAGAGGGTGGGCGACCTCCTTGGGGACCTTCAGACCATGGTGCTCATCTTCGGTATCGTGCTGACCGTACTGGGATTCTTCAAGGGGGCTTACCCTAAGGGCAGTTACTCCCGCTTCCTGTTCGGCCTGACCGCCGCGGTGCTGGTGATCGTCTACGTCTTTTCGCTCCTGCTTAATGGACGCACCGAGGACGTCATATCCAGGGAAGCCTTCGAGCTGGACCTGTACTCTATATTCGCCCTGTACTTCTTCCCGGCACTTCTGGCGGTGCTGATGCAGTTCGGCGAGTTCGCCGACCACCGCCGGCCGTTCCTGGAGAAGGAGGGAACGATCGAGGCCAAGCCTGCGGAGGAGCCGGGGGACCACCGCTTCTATCACGACTTCCGGCTGAGATACGGCTCCTTGTTCAACGGGCTGAAGCTGGCCCGTTCCACGCTGATCGGGTTCGTGATCATTCCCTTGATGGTCATCATCCTCATGAAGGCGGGATTCTCCAGCCTGAACGTGGAGGAGGTGGACTCCATGATGTCCAACCTGGATGACATTTCCTCGTTCATGGTGATGCTCGGTGTCCCCATGGCCGCCCTGGCCTTCTTCAAGGGGTTCTATCCCAAAGGCTCGGTGTCCAGATTCGTTCCGGCCGTGACAATGGTCCTCATAACCCTGTACTGGATATGGGTCATCGGCCTGGGAGGCAAGTTCGTCTTCGATTCCATAGAGGAGATATCGATAAACCTGGACTTCTCCAAGCTGCTCCTGTTGCTGATGGTCGGCACCGGGCTGTGGATCGTCTACTACGTACTGGAATTGCTGCTCTACCGCCCGGACTGGAAGGCCGCCGGCTTCCCCAGGGACCTGCGCGAGGAGCGCAAGGTTCGCAAGGAGGCCCGGCGCAGGGCCAAGGAAGAACGCGATGCCGCCAAGCAAAGGGCTAAGGAGGAGAACAGAGCGGCAAGGGACAAGGCTAAAGAGGAGAAGAAGGCCGCCAAGGAGAAGAAGGAGGGCGACCAGTCCGAGCCGGAGGCCAAGAAGGAGGAGTGAACTTTCCGATAGGAACGATCACTTTCCCCGACCGATTTCGTCCGTCAGCGAGATGTCGAACACGCTGCCAGTGAGACCGGAGGCCATGGCCCCCAGGGTACGCAGGGCCACGAACTCCGGGCTGAGCAGGGTGCCAGCGTCCTCCTCCCCGAAGTTCGAGACTCGCAATGGGGTTCTGGTACGCTGCGGGTTGATGGCGATCACGTCCACCTGCCCGCTAAGCTCGTCCGCCAGAGCCTGCATGAGGTTCACAATCGCCGCCTTGGTGGCGCTGTAGACCGCGTACCCTTCCCGCCCCTTGGTGTAGGAGCTGGAGGCAAAGAAGACCAGTTTGCCTTTGGTCTTGACCAGATGCGGGATGGCGTACTTGGAGACCAGGATGTTCCCGGCCAGGTTCACCTGCACCTGGTTCAGTACCTGAGAGTCCTCGGCGTCGACCAGCTTCCCGCGGTGCATGACGGCCGAACAAAGCACCACCGCGTCGATGCGGCCGTGGTCCCGGGCCACCTTGTCTAGGGCGGCCTTCACCTGCCCGGCGTCAGTTATGTCCGCCCCACTGGAACGGGAGAGCGAGATGGCCGTGGCTCCGCATTCCTCGGCCAGTCCGCAGATGCTCTTACCGATCCCGGAGCTGCCGCCAAAGACCGCCAGCACCTTGCCTTGGAGATACGATGATAGCCCTTCCCGGGACAACGGCGACAGGTTGCGCCGCCGCAGCTGGAATATGCGCTCCGCCAGGAATATGTCTAGCGGGTTGGTGATCTTGATGTTGTAGGCCGAACCCTCGATGGTGTGCACCGGGGCCAGCCTGGAACGGACCAGCAGATTGCAGTCGTCGGTGGAGTCGGTGAACCCTTCTTGCAAGGCCAGCTGGTGCGCCTTGAGTATCAGGGAATGCTGGAAACCCTGCGGGGTCTGCCCGCGGCGGAGCGTCGATCGGAGGGGAATGCCGGATATGTCCTGGTTGCCGTCGATCTCCACGATGGTGTCGGTGGAGGCCAGACATACGTCGACCGCCTGGTGCTCCCTGAACGCTGATACGCAACGGTCGATGATGTCGTCGTCCACGAAGGGGCGGACGGCGTCGTGAATGAGAACGTGGGTGGTGCCTTCCGGGCAGGCCTTCAGCCCTTCGAAGGAGGAGGCCTGACGAGTGGCGCCGCCGGGAACCACCGACCTGACCTTCCGCAGACCATACTCCTTGACCAGTGACCGGGTCTGCTCCAGGTAGCGGCGGTTGACCACCACGACCACGTGGTCGATGGAACGGTTCGCCTCGAAGGTGTCCAAGGTATGCCCGATTATCGGCTTGCCGGAGAGCTTGACGAACTGCTTGGGCACCTCGGTCCCGAAGCGCTCGCCGACGCCGCCGGCCAGGATTATGGCGGTCACGATCATGGTACGCGGGACAATCCCGTTCCAGATAATTAAATCTCGTGGATTGCTTCCTGGTACGGGAGTTCCAGGTCGATAAGGGTGGCCCCGTGATGCGACACCCGCTTGTCCTCTGGTGGCGGGTTCATGTACTCCCCGAAGAGCTGCGTGAGGACCTTGTGATGCTCGCCTGGCGCCGGGAACGACAGGCCTTCGTACTCCAGATCCACCGTGCGGTCGAACCACGATTTTTCGTAGACCACGTGACCGAGAGGGAAGCCGGCGTGGGTCAGGAAGCCGACCTTCTGCGTTCGTCCGATATCGAACATCCCCATCAGTTTGCCGTACGCTTTCATCAGCGTTCCACCGCTCAAAGGGCTGAGCGTCTTGAGGAGGACGAAGGGGAAGATGAGGTGCGGCTTGGGCTCCTTCTTGAAGGCCTTGAGGCTGGCGGTGTAACCTAGAACAGAGATGGGATACCAGAAGATGGTCTGCAGGAACCGGTTGGACGGAACGCCGTCCAGCGGGAACACGTCTATGAAGACCCCGTGGTTGATGCGCTTGTGGTCCATGTAGGATTCCACGTAGGTGGTGTCGGAACGCCGGACCTTGGCGTAGACGTTGTTGTACTCCAGGTCGGTATCGCTGGTCTGCAGGAAGAAGTTCGGACCGAACTCCTCTGGTGGAAGGCCCACAAAACGCTCGTACTCGTCTCTCAGCAACACCACGTCGATGTCGTCGTCCCAGGGTATGAACCCTTTGTGACGGACGGCGCCCAGCAGGGTCCCGGAGAACAGGAAGTACCTGATGCCGTTCTTACGGCAGACCCTGTCCATCTCCTGAAGTATGGAGAGCTGAACCTGCTGCAGTTCGTTCAAGTCCTATCCACTTCTACCCTAACCGCCATGGAGAATTTATAGATTATAGCGAAAACCCCCGCCAGATGCGGCATTCGATCATCTGGGAAAAGGGCTGGTGCAGGTTATATAATCCGAGGGCGTTCCCAAAGCGGGTGAGCGGAACGTACGTCTCCATAATCGGTACTGGTTACGTCGGGCTGGTGTCCGGAGTGTGCTTCGCGGAGCTGGGCCACCGGGTGCTTTGCGTGGACACCGTCAAGGCCAAGGTAGAGAGCATCAACGCCGGCGCGCCGCCGATATTCGAGGAGGGCCTGGAGGAGATGCTCCGGCGCCACCTGGCGTCCGGCTCGTTCCGGGCGACCAGCGATTACTCCGAGGTTCCGGCGACGGACGTCACCTTCCTGTGCGTGGGAACGCCCTCGCACGAGGACGGCTCGCTGGACCTGAAGTACCTGTTGAAGGCCACGGAGGACCTGGGAAAGTCCCTGTCCAAGAAGAAGGGAAGGCACACCGTGGTGGTAAAGAGCACCGTACCACCCAATACCACCAAGGACGTGGTGGGACCTTTGCTGCTCAAGGCCTCCGGAAGATCGCCGGACACGCTCGGATTGGCCATGAACCCGGAGTTCCTGAAGGAGGGGATGGCGGTCAAGGACTTCCTCAACCCGGACCGGGTGGTGGTGGGGGCCATGGACGACCGGACGTACGAAGAGGTGGCCTCCCTGTACCAGGGGATAGACGCACCGGTCATGCGCACCGATCCCTCCACGGCGGAGATGATCAAGCTGGCCTCCAACGCCTTCCTGGCCGCCCGCATCTCCCTGGTGAACGAGCTGGGAAATCTCTGCAAATCGCTGGGATTGGACTTCCGCGAGGTGGCCAAGGGAGTGGGCATGGACCCCCGGGTGGGACCGCTGTTCCTGAAGGCCGGATGCGGCTTCGGCGGTTCCTGCTTCCCCAAGGACGTCAAGTCGATCAGAGCGCAGGCCCGCTCGCTGGGCGTCCGCACGGACATGCTGGACGCCACCCTTTCCGTCAATGAGAGACAGCCTAGGCGAGTGATCGAACTGCTGGAAAGGCATACCGAGGTGTACGGGAGCACTGTCGCCGTACTTGGACTGGCGTTCAAGCCCGGAACTGATGACATTCGGGAGGCCAGCTCGCTGACCGTGGTGGCCGAGCTGCTGCGCAAAGGTGCGAAGGTAAGGGCGTACGACCCCCAGGCCATGGACAACTTCGGAAAGGAGTTCCCGCAGATCACCTACTGCCATACGGCCAAGGAATGCCTGAAGGGGGCGGATTCCGTTCTCGTACTTACAGAATGGCAGGAGTTCTCCGACCCCGCGCTGTACGGCAGCCTGCTGGTTGTGGACGGCCGCGGCGTGACAAAAACCAATAACTACGAAGGGATATGCTGGTAGCCATGAAGGCGGTCATTCCGGCGGCTGGGTGGGGGGTGCGGTTCCTCCCCCTTACCAAGGAGCAGCCCAAGGAGATGCTCCCGGTCATCGACAAACCGGTCATCCAGTACGTGGTGGAGGAGGCGGTGAAGGCCGGCATCAGGGACATCATAATCGTCACTGGCCGGCATAAGCGGACCATTGAGGACCATTTTGACCGCTCCTTCGAGCTGGAAAGCATTCTCAAGAACGGCAATCGCAGGACGCTGCTGGAAAGCATAAACGGTCTGCACGAGCTGGCCGACCTGCATTACATACGCCAGCACGAGCAGCGCGGCCTGGGGGACGCGGTGTACCAGGCCAGGCACCATGTTGGGAACGAACCTTTCGCCGTGATGCTCGGCGACACCATTCATGTGTCCGAGGTGCCGGTGGTCAGGCAGCTGATGGAGGTCCACGTCCGCACCGGTAAATCCGTGATCGCCGCGGAACGGGTGCCTGGAGAGAAGGTCAAGGACTACGGCGTGCTGGACGCGGTCAAGCTGGACGACCGCTTGTATGAGATCAAGGACCTGGTGGAGAAGCCTAGACCGGAAGAGGCCCCCTCCGACCTTTGCATCGCCGGGACGTACGTTCTGACGCCGGGAATATTCGAATGCATCGAGAAGACCCCGCCCGGGCACAACGGGGAGGTGCAGCTTACCGATGCTTTGCGCTTACTGCAGAAGAAGGAGGGCATGCTGGCCTGGGAGTTCGTGGGGAAACGTTACGACATCGGGGACATCCCGGGATGGCTGAACTCGCAGTTGGAACTGGCCCTCCAGCACCCGGTCTACGGGGAGAGGCTCAGGCAGCGCATCCGGGAGCTTAACGAACGGGAGCACTTCCTCTGATCAGGATGGAATGAGCAATAGCGGCCTGGTGGACCCTTTCACCACCTCTTCCGAGGTGGAACCCAAGGTGGCGCCGCGAAGGTATCCTTTTCCGGTGGTCCCCAAGACGATCAACGTGGCGTCTATCTCTCTCGCCGCCTCCAGGATGTTGTAGGTCGTCGTCCCAAAATGAAGATGCACGTCGATCTCGCAGTCCTTGGCGTCCAGCTTGGCCTGGTACGCCTCCATCTTGCGCTTGACCTCCTGGAAGCGCTTGTCGTCGGTCATGCTGTACCTGGACGATTGGACCACATGGAACAGGGTCATCTTCCTGGCCCCGGCGTCTATGAGCTGCTGCACGAAAGGCAGCATTACCTTGGACGCTCTGCTCAGGTCGATGGTGACCAACACCCGTTCCAGCAGGGGAGGGCACTCCTCGCAATAGCGCTGCGGGTCATCGCTGGCCTCCAGGGGGAACTTGTCCAACAGGACCGGGAGCTTGGAGCGTCGGATGACCCCCAGCGAGGTGCTCCCGACTATGAACTCCCTGACCCTTCCTTTCCCGGAGGCGGCCAGGGCGATCATGGTGATGCCGTGCGAGTCGGCCGCCTTCAATATCGCCAGCGCCGGCTCCTTGCGGACCTCGGTCACCAGCTTATGCTCCAGACCGGCCTTGCCCACCCTGTCGTCCAAGGCTTTCAGCAGGGGGTCCCGCTTGGAGACGTGGTCCAGGGCGGAGTAGATCATGACCTCCTCCACGCCGTACCTTTCCATGCGGGCGGCTATCTCGACCATCATCATGGACTGCGGTGAAAGGTCCACCGGGACCAAGAGCTTCTTGAACATGAGGCGTTACTATAACCCAGGGACTAGGATATTAGGTTTTTTCCGAAGGCGATAGGACGGACATTTTCGGGCAGGCTCCCGCAACCTTGATGACCGGGTACCTGTTCACCGCCATGCTGGAACGCCCGTATGACCGCCGCTTTGGATGGAACGACCGACAAGAGGACCGGGGCAGTGCTCACCACCCTGCTGTCCAGCCTCATGCTGGGAACGTCCTACGTGGCGGTAAAGATGACCGTGGGCGAGGTGAACCCGTTCCTGCTGGGGGCGGCCACCATGGCCGTGGGCTCGGCGGTCCTGCTGGCGTACATGGTCGCCAATGGGATGCTCGACGCGGGGATGCTGAAACGCTGGGAGTTCTGGGCCGGGCCGATCGTCAACATCGGGGTGGTGGCCCCGTCCTACGTGGGTCTGACCATGACCACCGCCTCGGCCGCTGGCCTGATAATCGGGACCAACGTGGTTTTCGTGGCCTTCTTCAGCCGTCTGCTGTTCGGTGAAAGACTGGGAAGGCGGCGGCTGCTGGGGCTGGGCATCGCGCTCCTGGGATTAATCACCCTGACCACCCGTTGGGACCTCTCGGTCCTGGACGGCTCGCGCATGACCGGCAACCTGCTGGTGCTGCTCTCGGCGGTGTGCATAGGCGTGTCGGTGGTCACCTCCAGGATAGCGCTGCGCAGCCTCTCCGCGGAGCAGTGGAGCCTGAGCCTGCACCTGCTGCTGCCGCCGGTCTTGCTGGCCTTGTACTTCGTCGTTCCCATGGACGGCGGGCTTTCTCCGGCGGACCTGCCGGCGGTGCTTTTCATAGGCATCGTGTGCACCACCGTGCCGACGGTGCTGTGGACCTCGGCGCTCAAGCACATCAGCGTGGTCACCTCCGCCACGATATTGATGGTGGAGTCCGCCTTCGCGGTCTTCCTCAGCTGGATGTTCCTCGGCGAGGTCATCGACGCCTACGTGGTCACCGGCGCGCTGATGATATTCACCGCCATCCTGCTGATGGCCAGGTCGGAATAGAACCGTGATTTGATCGTCGGCAACAGAAGAAGGTTAAAGGGTTTGAAGTTCCGGAACGGACAAGAAGCTCACTTCTTCTTCTTGTCATCCTTCTTCTTCTCACCCTTGGGACCGCACTTTCCGCAGGACATGCTTAACCTCCTATGGGGGAGACCCACAATGATGAAATTGTTGCGGTCCGTATATTAATGTTATCTCAACAGTAAAATAAATGTTAAAAAAATACTTGAGAAATAACACCTTGCTGGCAATATTGTTACGCGAACCGATCCGCAAGACCGGGTTCGGTGTTTACCTATAGCGATAAATCATCGGTCAGAATCGCTTGCAGGAAGCATCCTGGCAGTCCGTGATTATCAAAAATCAATAGTGATTCTATGAAGATTCCATTTATATATCCTCCTTCGCACTAATCTGCGTCGTGGGAAAGATGCACGTCTTGGAGACTTCTAGACTGCTGACGGAGGAGTACACCGCCAAGATCCTCATGGCCACCATGGGACGGGCCAAGAGCGCCTTCGAGCTGAGCGATGCTTTGGGAATTCCGATAGCCGCCTGCTATCGCAAGATCAGGGTGCTCGAGGAAGCGGGACTGATCAAGTGCAGCGAACGCCGCCTGACCCAGTCGGGCAAGCGCATGAGCATGTACAAGTCGATGGTCCGCAATGCCAACATATCTTTCGAGCGCAACAAGATCCGCGCCCGCATCGAGATGGAGGACGGCAGCAGCACGGACGACTGCCTGGACATCGACCTGGGAATGATGTTCAGGGAGACCCACGCCTGATTGGCCCCTCCCCATCCCTTTCCTTTTCCTTTTTATTCCGTTCGGAATTCGAAGATTCTTACAAGGAATCACATACCGCAAAATAATCGACAATTCCAGTAGGATTGGTCGGAAATTATAATTAATTCCGCCCGTACTATGCGTTTTCCATAATCTTTATTAATCATCTTACGGAAGAGGGCACGGCGGTTTGCCCTGATCCGGCATCCCATATTAGGAGGAAGCGGCTAATGAGCGACGGAAAGACCATCGAGAGCGTAATGGAGGAGGTGCGGCGTTTCCCGCCCTCGAAGGAGTTCAGCGAGCAGGCGCACATAAAGAGCCTCGAGCAGTACAAGAAGATGTACAAGGAGTCCGTGGAGGACCCCGAGAGGTTCTGGGGCAAGATGGCCTCCGAGGAACTGCACTGGTTCGCCAAGTGGAACAACCTTCACAGCTGGGACAGGGAGAACGCCGTCATCAAGTGGTTCGAGGGCGGGAAGCTCAACGTATCCTATAACTGCCTCGACCGCCACCTGGAGAACGGCCGCAAGAACAAGGCGGCCATCATCTGGCAGGGGGAGAACGAGGATGATGTCAAGACCTACACCTACCAGCAGCTGCACACCGAAGTATGCCGCTTCGCCAACGTCCTGAAGTCCCTGGGAGTGCAGAAGGGTGACCGGGTCTCCTTGTACCTGCCCATGATCCCCGAGCTGGCCATCGCAATGCTAGCCTGCACTCGCATCGGAGCGGTGCACAGCATCGTGTTCGGAGGGTTCAGCTCGGAATCGCTCAAGGACCGCATCGCCGACTGCGAGTCCAAGGTCCTGATCACCGCCGACGGCAACCACCGCGGCAGCAAGTTCGTCCCGCTCAAGACCAATGCCGACGTGGCCCTGGAAAAGGGCACGTCCATAGAGAAGGTCATCGTCGTTAAGCGCGCCGGCGCGGAATGCCCGATGGAGCCTGGCCGGGACATCTGGTGGCACGAGGAGATGGCCAAGGCCGACCGCTCCTGCGAGGCCGTCTGGTGCGACGCCGAGGACCCGCTGTTCATCCTGTACACCTCCGGTTCCACCGGAAAGCCCAAGGGAGTGGTGCACAGCACCGCCGGGTACCTGCTGGGGACGTCCGTCACCTTCAAGTACATATTCGACTACCACGAGAACGACACCTACTGGTGCACGGCGGACATCGGCTGGATCACCGGTCACAGCTACATCGTGTACGGACCGCTCTGCGCCGGGGCTACCACGCTCATGTTCGAGGGCATTCCCACGTATCCGCAGGTGGACCGCTTCTGGAACATCGTGGAGAAGTTCAAGGTGAACATCTTCTACACCGCTCCGACCGCGATCCGTTCCCTGATGAGGGAGGGCGAGAAGTGGCCGCAGGGTCGCGACCTCTCCTCGCTGCGCGTGCTCGGTTCCGTCGGCGAACCTATCAACCCCGAGGCCTGGATGTGGTACCACAAGTACGTCGGCAACGAGAAGTGCCCGATCATGGACACCTGGTGGCAGACGGAAACGGGTTCCATACTGATCACCCCGCTCCCCGGGGCCATAACCACCAAGCCCGGTTCGGCCACCCTGCCCTTCTTCGGCGTTTGCCCGGAGGTGGTCAAGGACGACGGCAGCAAGGCCGGAGTGAACGAGGGCGGATACCTATGCATAACAAAGCCCTGGCCGTCCATCATGCGCACCGTCTGGGGGCAGCACGAGCGGTTCAAGGAGATCTACTGGGTCCGCTTCCCCGGTAAGTACTTCACCGGCGATTCCGCCCGCTGCGATGACGAGGGATACTACTGGATCATGGGCCGCGTGGACGATGTGATCAAGGTCTCCGGCCACCGCATCGGCGCGGCGGAGGTGGAGTCCGCTCTCGTATCGCATCACAACGTGGCCGAGGCGGCCATCGTTCCGGTGCCGCACGCCATCAAGGGAGAGGCCATCTATGCCTTCGTCACCCTGAAGAGCGGCGTAGAGGAAACGGACCAGCTGCGCAAGGAGCTGGTGGCGCACGTCCGCCGGGAGGTGGGTCCCATCGCCACCCCCGAGGTCATTCAGTTCTGCCCCGGGATGCCCAAGACCCGCTCGGGCAAGATCATGCGCCGCATCCTGCGCAAGGTGGCGACCGGTACGGCCGAGGAGCTGGGCGACACGTCCACCCTGGCCGACCCCGGCATCCTGGACGTGCTGATCCAGGGCTCCCGCGCCCTGCATAAGAAGTGATCGGCGAAATCCTTTCCCTCAAACCCTCTTTTTTCACTTTCCCTTGAGCTCGCTGCCGATGTAGGAGAACATCTTCTTGAGGTTGATCAGTTCCAGGAAGTAGTCCAGGTCCTCCCTGGTGAACTCCTTGAGCACAGCGAGCACCGGCAGGTACACCGCGAAGGCCAGCATCCCGTAGAGGATGAGGGTGTAGAAACGATCGATGGGTATGAACAGGTTCAGGGCGAACATGGCCCCCATGGCCACCAGGCCGGCCAACATGTGGAAGCCTAGGCGGACGTTCGGAGCTGTCCGGGTCAGGCGCCATACCGAGTATCGGACCAGGGCGAAACCGATTATGTTCCCGATAAGGAGCGCCAGGGAGGCCCCTACGAACCCGAGGCCGAACCCGTTCTGGGGAATGAAGAGGAACATCAGGGTGACGTTCAGGACGACCACGAATATGGTTATGCGAGCGGATATGTCAGGACGGCCGACGGCGACTATCTGCGAGCTGTGCACCGCGTTGAGCATGACCAGGAAATTGGTCACCGCCATGATACTTATGGCATCGCCCGAATCAATGAATAGCGGGCCGAGCAGCACCTCGCAAACCGCATATGGGAACATGATGATGAGCAACGTTATCGGCAGCCCGATCATGGCTATGTAGCGCTCCGCCCGTTTGGACATCTGACGGATCTCCTCCAGGTTGCCCTCGGCGTGCAGCTTGGAGAAGGACGGGAAGGTGAGAGTGGAGACCGCGGTGCTCACGGTGGCGAAAACGCTCAAGAAGACCACCGGCGCGGTGTACAGGCCCACGTCGGTGGTGGTCCAGAAGGCGCCGATGATGAGCTTGTCGGCGCTGGCGCTCACCGCGCTGACCAGGGTGATGATTATCAGGGGAAGGGCGAACTTGTAGTAAGAACGCCATAGCACCGGCCTTTTCCACCTGATGCCCTCCCGGAAGAGAAGGTACATGGCCAGCAGCACGACGGCTATGGCCCCCAGCACATAGGCGTACGCCAGGTCCATGACCCCGCCGGCGGTCAGGGCCACCATGATGACCAATGGAAGCCGGACCACCGGGTCGACCAGGGTCACCAGCGGCATCTTGGCCATCTCCATCTTGGCCTGGAAGGTGAAGGTGGCTATGGATGAGATGTCGTAAAGCACCTGATAGAGGACGAACAGCAGGATGAGGTCGATGCTGGTGTCGGTGAGGACGTTCCCCATCGGACCGGTCCAGATGAACACCGACGACAGTATCAGGACCACCATCAGACCGGTGAGTACCAGCTTGATGGCGGCGAAGGTGCTGATGCACTCGTCCGGGTCCTCGCCCTCGGACACCTTCTTGATGTGCGCGCTCGAGAAGCCCAGATCGGACACCGCGTTGAAGGTGGCCACGAAGGCCATGGTGTACGATATCGTACCGTAGATCTCCGGTCCCAGAGGAGGCCGGGTCATGAAGTACAGCCCCACGTAGGCAAGGGCTGCCGTCAACATCCTGGAGATGAACAGTAGGAACGACTTTCGGCCTAGCACGTGATCGCCTGGAAAGATGCGCCTTGATATTTAACTTTGAGTCGCCTCATTCCTCCTCCCACTTGGTGATCAGCACGGCCACGATCACGAATATAACGCCTATGACCGCCACCACCGCCAGGTTGAAGTATGCCCCGGCCTGGTTGTCGTAGACCATGGCGTCCCTCAGGCCCTGGCTCATGTAGGTGAGCGGCAGTACCGCAGCCACCTGCTGCAGGTAGGAGGGCATCATCTCCAGCTGGAAGAACGTGCCGGACAGGAACATCATCGGGAAGGTGATGGCGTTGGCGGCCATGCTTGCCGTCTCCTCGTTCTTCACGAAGCGGGCGACCATCATGCCCAGGGCGGAGAACATGGCGCTCCCGGCCACGATCATCAGCACCACCGGCAGGTTGACGCTCATGTTCATTCCGAAGATGAGCATCCCGAAGCCCATGATGACCGCCAGCGTGAGGAAGGAAATGAACAGGTGCCACAGTATGCGGGACAGCAGCCATTCGAAGGGGGTCATCGGGGTCGTCGCCAGCTTTCGGAATATGCCGTTCGTGCGGAAGCGGGAGATGGTGCCCTGCACGTTGAACACGCAGGTGGTCATGATGGTCAGGCCGATTATTCCGGGCACGAAGAAGTCCAGGAAGGTGAAGCGTTTCTGCACGATGCTTCCCACCTCGATCGTTATGTGCTGCTCCCCGCCGGCCATCTGCAGGTTCATGGTGTTCACCACTCCATTGACGATGTTGAACACCGCACTGGATGTGGACACGGTCTCATCGAGGCGCAGCTCGACCCCGGCCGTGACGTTGGACGCCAGATTGGCCGAGAAGTTCGCTGGTATGACCATGACATAGGTCAGTGAATTGTCCTTGATGTGCTGCTCCAGGTCTGCGGACGGAGATATGAACTCGATCTTGACCATGCTTGTTTCGTTCAAAGCGGCCAGCAGCTGCTGGGAACCCGGACCTTCGTCCAGGTTCTGCACGCTAAGGGTCACCGTTCCCGACCCTAGGTTTGAGAAGATGGCCCCGAATATGATGATCAGGAGCAATGGGAAGGCGAAGACCCAGAAAAGGTTGCTCTTTACCCTGAAGAAGGAGCGGGCCTGTCCTCTGAGGTCCACCATGACGTGCTTGAGCTTCATTGCTCCACCTCCGCCAGCTTTTTTCCGGTCAGCTTGAGGAAGACGTCCTCCAGGGTGCTTCCCTTGATGAGCACCTCGTCATAGGTGACCTCGGGCCCGGACAGCAGGCCGATGAGCCTGGGCAGAGACCCCTTGTTGTCCAGCTTCACCATCAGATCGCCGTTATGGGCCTCATGGAACATGCCCGCGGCATTTACCGCGGTTGCCGCGGCGGCATTGGCGCCCTTGACCACGCAGGTGCTTCCCGAACCATACCGGTCGATGATCTGCTTGGGGGTGCCCATGGCTATGAAATTGCCGTCGTTCATGATGGCCACCTGGTCCGAGAGGATCTCCGCCTCCTCCATATAGTGGGTGGTGAGTATCACGGTCTTGTTCTGCGACTTCAGCTTGCGGATGACCTCCCAGACCTCCCTTCTCGCTTTGGGGTCAAGGCCGGTGGTTGGCTCGTCCAGGAATATCAGGTCGGGGTCGTTGACCATGGCGATGGCCACCCCCACCCTCTGCTTCAGACCCCCGGACAAATTGGTGAACCAGACGTTCCGTTTGTCCTCCAGATGGACCGCCTCGATCAGTTCGTCGGTGGCGATGTTCTTCTCGAACAGCCCGCCGAAGTACTCGATGTTCTCCTTTACGGTGAGATAATCGAAGGCGTTGAAGGATTGCGGAAGAACGCCGATGCGCTTCCTGATCTCCTTCTGCCCCTTCTCTATGTCGTGGCCGAGGATGCGCACCTCCCCGGAGGTCTTCATCCTCAGGCATTCCATGATCTCCACCGAGGTGGTCTTCCCGGCGCCGTTGGGACCGAGGATGGAGTAGACCTCTCCCGCCCTAACGTCCAGATCTATTCCGTTCACTGCAAACAGGTCGCCGTACCTTTTAACGAGGTTCCTGACCTCTATCACCGTCTCCACGAACCGCCCCCCGTACTGCGTGAAGAAATTTTGATTTAAATATCTTATCAATGGAGATCTTTGCTCGGTTCAAGGGAGCACCTGTTATATTCGCCCATGACCATCCTGGTCCCCATGAAGGACCGTTACGCCCGCCAACTGGCGATACCCGGCTTCGGACCCAGGGCGCAGGAGAAACTGTCCGGGGTCAGCGTGGCCGTGGTCGGGGTAGGCGGTCTCGGTTCCCCGGTGTGCCAATACCTGGCCGCGGCCGGAGTCGGGAAGCTGATACTGATCGACGACCAGAAAGCGGAACCTTCCAACCTGAACCGTCAGGTCATCCATTTCGAGGAGGACGCGCTGCTTCCCCGTTACAAGGTGGAGTCGGCGCGCCTCAAGATAGAGGCGTTGAACTCCGAGGTGGACGTGGAAGCATTGCCGATGAGGCTGGAGGAGGAGACCCCCTTCATCATGGATGGCGCCGACCTGGCCGTGGACTGCCTGGACAATCCCAAGGGACGTTACCTGCTGAACCGGATCTGCCTGCGGCGAAGGATACCCCTGGTGCACGGGGCGGTGGAGGGGTTCACCGGCCATGTGATGAGCGTCCTTCCCGGAGGCCCTTGCCTGAGATGCGCCTTCCCCTCGCTGCCGAACCGCTGGAGCGGGGTCCCGGTGCTTGGCGCGGCGGCCGGCGTCATTGGCTCGATGCAGGCGGCGGAGGCGGTCAAGATCATCACCGGGATCGGGGAGGCGCCCAACGGACGGGCGCTGTTCATAGACCTCAAGAGCTGGCAAGTGGACGAGGTGGTGTTCGCCCGAAACCCCTCATGCCCGGACTGCGGCTCACTTGGTCCATAGGTCGATGGTCACGAGATAGGTATCCTCCATCAGCCTGGTCTCCACCTTGAGGCCGGTGCGGTAGAAGAGGTCCAGCATGCGCATGTTCTCCCCCAGGAGCTCGGCCGTGAACGCCCGTATCTTGCGTTCCCGGGCGATGGCGATCATCATGTCCATGAGCATGGTCCCGATGCGCTTGTTCTGCCATCGGTCGCTCACCGCGAAGGATATCTCGGCGGTGTTGCTGGCCTTGTCCAGGTCGTACATGGCGAACGACGTCATGGACCACACCCCGTCCTCGTTGACGAAGCCGCACAATGTCATGCGCGTGTCGTAATCGATGTTCACGATGCGCATCAGCTCGCGGTGGGGCATGCTGCGCTTGAGCCCCATGAACCGGTTGTAGACGGTATCGCGGGAGAGCGAGTAGAACATTTCCTTGAGCATCGGCTCGTCCGTCGGCTTCGCCGGCCGGAAGTACATCTCCTGGTCAGCGACGACGCGCACCTGCTCGTACTGCTCCGGGTACATGCCGACGTATCCGGCCTCCATCTGGTCCTGGTAGACGTAATGGAGCGATTTGGCGTGCATCAGCAGTTCGGCCCGGAAGCGGGGGTGGGAGATGCCGATGAGCGCCAAGGCCCGCTCCATGATGCTCTTGCCCCGCAGGTCGGCCACTCCGAACTCGGTCACCACGAACTGCACGTCCCCGCGCGTGGTGGTAACGCCCCCTCCGGCGGAGAGGGTGGGCACGATGCGCGAGATGGTGTAATGCTGGGCGGTGGAGGGCATGGCGATTATCGCTTTCCCGCCCGGTGAGCGCGCCGCCCCGCGCATGAAGTCGGCCTGACCGCCTATTCCGGAGTAGAAGCGGTGCCCGATCTGGTCGGTGCACACCTGTCCGGTGAGGTCCACCTCCAGGGCGGAGTTGATGGCGATCATGTTGCGGTTGCGGGAGATGTTGCACGGGTCGTTGGTGTACGATGACGGGTACATCTCGAACATCTCGTTCCCGTCGATGAAATCGTAGAGACGCTTGGAGCCCATGCAGAAGGAGGCGACGATCTTGCCGTCGTGGAAGCCCTTGCGCTTTCCGGTGATGACCCCCTTCTCCACCAGGTCGATGATCCCGTCGGAGAACATCTCGGTATGAACTCCCAGGTCCTTCTTCTCATCGAGGTACGCCAAAATGGCGTCCGGCACGCTGCCATAACCGATCTGGATGGTCGCCCCGTCCGGGATCAGGTCGGCCACGTGCTTCCCGATGCGCGGCGCGGTGCGCGATACCTCGCCGTCGCCGATGAACTCCAGTATCGGCTGGTCGTTCTCCACGAAGTGGTCGATCTCCTTCAGATGCAGCCTGCTGTCCCCGCCCAGGCGGGGCATGTTGGGGTTGACCTCCGCGATGACGACGTCCGCATGCATGGCCGCGGACATGGTGATGTCCACCGACACGCCCAAATTGCAATAACCGTCCTCATCGGGCGGGGAGACCTGAATGAGCGCCACGTCCACCGGCTTGAGCCCGCTGGAGAACAGCCTTTCGATGTCGGAGAGGTTCACCGGGGTGTAATCGGCCCGGCCCTCGTTCACCGCCCCCCTGACGTTCGGACCGATGAAGAAGGCGTTGAGGCGGAACTGGTCGCGAAACTGGTCCTCGGCGTAGAAGGTCAGGCCAAGAGATAGGGTCTGGATGACCTCGCTGTCGATCATGGCGTAGGACTTTGCGAGCAAAGCCTTCACTAGAGCCTGCGGTTCCCCGCAGGCCGTTCCCAGGAACACCGTCCTCCCGGGACCTATCTTCAGCACCGCCTCCTCGGCGGTGAGGACCTTAGATCTGTACTCCTCCTCCCAAGCCCTGACCATCGAGGGCACCTATCGGCAATCGTGCCATTAAATTCTTCTGCGCCGAAGTGGAGGGGCGTCGCAACTTACTTGACCGGGGGCGTCCATGGACGGGCGATGATCATCGAGCTTTGGATACTGGCGGGTTTCCTGTTCCTGGTGATCGTCGGCGTGGTCATCCTGCTGATCATCGGCAGCCTGATCAGGTTCTTCCCGGCCACCCTGGCGGCCATCTTCGTCCTGATGTTCACCGGCAACTGGTTGTTGGCCGGGCTGGCCTTCCTGGTGGTGGCCATCATTATGGCGGCCGCCAAATGAGGAAACCCTTATCTCCGTTCATGGTCATGTTGAACGGGGTTCTCCTCAATGGAATTAAGCAGCGTGGACAAGAAGAGGGTCATCAGCAAGGACGGCCGCGAGCTCGGCATCCTATTTGGAAGCACCATCAACACCGAGAAGTGGACGGTCCTGCACATACTGGTCAACGTCAACAAGGACGCCGCCAAGGAGCTGCATATCAAGAAGAAGCTGTTCAAGCCGATCATCATCAACGTCTCCACCGACCTGGTGGCGGTGGTGGGAGACGTGATACAGCTGCGTCTGACCATGAAGGAGCTGGACGAGCTCTTCTGAGCTCAATCCCCTTCGATGCGCGGCCGCCCGCATCTCCAGCACTTGGTGTCGCGGGAGATGTTGATGGCGTCGCACTCGCAGGTCCAGGTGCCCTTTAGATTGAAGGATTCGCAGATGGTGCACTTGGGCTTGCCCTCCCCGGGCTTCGCCTCGCTCATGATATGAACGTTTTCAGCTTCCGCTAGATAACTGTTTTGCGGAGTGGTTCAACGATCACGATCTCAATCGGTCCGATCACCGTTGGCGACCTGCATCCCCTCGCTGACGAAACGGGGGTTGCCGCAGCACCAGCATCGGTTCTGCCGGTTAAGATTGGTGCTGTCGCAGACGCATATCCAACATTCGCTGAGCTCCCTCACGCCCGCATATCGTCCCCTGTTGGCGGATTTGGGTAACAATGAGCTCCCCAGAACAACTTCGTTCAACGCCCTGGATAATAGATGTTTGCCTGCTCCCATGTTTCGTAATAACACGGTTAGGAACAAATCGACAATGCACGAAGAGGTTCCTTCGTCCAGATCAACGGTCGACGCCCTTCCGAGAGGTTACGCCCTTCTGGTATGGGTGCTTGATGGCCCTCATCTCCGTGATATAATCGGCGATCTCCAGAAGCTCCGGCGGCGCGTATCTTCCGGTGATGACCGCCTCCACCCCGGGCCCCCGTTCTCTGATCGCCCTGACCACCTCTTCCGTCCCGAGCAGGCCGAACTTGATGGCCACGCTAACCTCGTCCAGGACCACGACGCGGTACTTGCCGGAACGCAAGGCCTCGGCCGCCGTCCTCATTCCCTCGGCCGCCTTGTCCCGGTCGGCCTGGGTGACCTGGTTGGAGAACACCAGGCAGTCGTGTCCCGAGGCGACGACCTCCAGACCGGAAAGCGAGAGGAAGTTCTCCCCGTAGGTCCCGGCGGTCTTCATGAACTGGACGATCAGCGCCCGGTAGCCGTGGCCCACGGCCCGGGCGCACATGCCGAGGGCGGCGGTGGTCTTGCCCTTCCCATCGCCGGTGTAGACGTGGACCAGCCCCAGTTCTGCCATATCATCTCAGCTTCTTGAGCAGCCAGGCCATGTTCTTTCCCAGGGTCTTCATGGTCTTGATGCCCTCCTCGTCCGTGGCGATGTCACCAGGCTTCAGGGCGGTGATGGTGTTCCAGTAGCTGCTGCCCGGAACTATCATCTGGCTGATGAGGAAGAGCTTGTTGATCTCGTCGAAGGTGTCCAGCGCCCCTGCGCGGCGGTTTACCGCCACCGCTGCGCCGACCTTGAGGCGGAACATGTCACCATTGGCACGTGCTACGTAGAAGGCCCGGTCCAGGAAGGCCTTGGTCTGGGCGGTCATGTTTCCGAAGTACACCGGGGAACCGATGATCATCCCGTCCGCGGCCTTCATCTTCTGCACGTACTCGTTCAGCCGGTCCTCGGCCATCACGCACCTCTCGTCCTTGTTCTTGCCGCAGGTGCCGCAGGCCCGGCAAGGCTTGAGCTCCTCCCGGCAGATGTCGATAAGCTCGGTCTCGATGCCTTCCTTCCGCAGCTCCTCGAGAACGAGCTCCAGCGCTTGATGGGTGTTGCCGTTGACCCTGGGGCTGCCGTTGAACGCCACTACCTTCATGATATCTCCGCTGACCCAATACTGCCCTACGTATTATCGTTTTTCATTTATTCCGCGCACCAATGATTTCTTCTATGCGCCCGCGTTTCAGGGTGGAGGGCCGAACATGGGAGCGTTCTTGGAGGGGTTGATAGCAGGGTACGGCATCGCCATCCCCCTGGGGGCGGTCGCAATACTCATAATCAATACCTCCTTGGACCATGGGTTCAGGAAAGGCTTCGCGGCCGGGGCCGGAACGGCCACCGTGGACCTTGTCTGCGCGGCCCTGGCCGTGTTCGCCGGCGCGGCGGTGGTGGCCTTGATCGCCCCCTACTCGACGCCATTGCAGGTGGCCAGCGCGATCGTGCTGATGGCCATGGGAATCTATGGGATATTGCGATGCCGGGGAAGGTCGAAGGAGAGCGCCGTGGTCCAGCCGAAGAAGGAGGGAGACCTGGCCATATACCTCAAGTTCGTGGCCATCACTTTGCTCAACCCCTTCACCGTGGCCTATTTCCTGGCCCTGATCATCGGCAAAGGCCCTTCCTGGTCCTTCTCGCTCGCGGACTGCCTGTGGTTCGTGGCCGGGGTGGCCTTCGCCTCGCTCACCTGGGAGACGCTGCTGGCTGGACTGGGTGCCTTGGCCCGGAGGCACCTGACGCCGAGGTTCATGACCGCCAGCGTCCTGATCGGCAACGCCATCGTCATCCTGCTGGGCGTGCAGATATTGCTGACCATATGAGCACGGCTCGTTTATCATCCTCCATTGAACGGCCTTCTCCGGCCGGTCCCGCTAATGTATTTTATTATTTTATATCGTATTATTAAATTCAATAATGCTTATATATGGTCATTATTGTGCAAGTTTTACGATGAGCAAATCGCCGAAGATCGTCTTTGAGGAGGTCTCCCTGAACCTCAGCCCTGCCGAGGCCTACGCCAGGATGCGCGTGCCAGGCCGGCCCTCCTTCCTGCTGGAGAGCGCCGAAGGGTCCTCCCGGACCGTGGCCTACTCGTTCCTGGGCTGCTCCCCGATAACGGTGCTTCGCGGTCAGGACGGTCAGGACCTGCAGGAGGTGCGTGAGGTCATGCGCTCCCGTCCGATGAATCGTGCCCCCTTTCCGTTCATGGGTGGCCTGGTCGGATATTTCTCGTACCATTTCGTGAACTCCCTGGAGAGGGACCTGCGCCTCCGGGACGGGGGTTTCCCGGCCTACGAGCTAGGACTATACGACAGCGGCCTGGTCTACGACCATTCGGCCTTCAAGGTGTACCACTTCTATCCCGAGGACGAGGAGAACAGCCTTCCTGGGCTGGAGGCCGATACGGATATGGAGCCCTTCCGCCTGCGGGAGCGCCTTTCCGGGACCGAGAGTGACTATTACGAGAGCGGGGTGGAAGACCTCAAACGGAGGATCGAGGAGGGGGAGGCCTTCCAGGTAGTGCTGTCCGGGCATGAGGAGCACCGCTTCGAGGGCGATCCCTTCCAATACTACCTGCGTTTGCGCCAGGTGAACCCCTCCCCCTACATGTTCTATCTGGACTTCGGGGAGCGCAAGGTCCTGGGGTCCAGCCCGGAGACCCTGGTCACCGTGCGGGGGAGGGAGGCGGTGACCTTTCCCATCGCCGGCACCCGACCGCTTGGCGCGGACCTGCGGGAACGGAGGAGCAATCGGAGATCGATGCTGGCGGACGAGAAGGAGAGGGCCGAGCACCTCATGCTGGTGGACCTGGCCCGCAACGACCTGGGCAAGGTGAGCGAGCCGGGAACGGTGGAGGTGGCCGACCTGATGAGGGTGGAGGAGTACAGCCACGTGCAGCACATGGTGTCCAGGGTGCGCGGTATCCTCCGGAGCGACCAGGACGCCCTGGACGCCCTGGCGGCGGTGTTCCCGGCCGGCACGGTAAGCGGAGCCCCGAAGCACCGGGCCATGCGCCTCATAGAATCGCTCGAGGGTCGCGGGCGGGGGCCCTATGCCGGGGCGGTCGGATACATCTCGGACTCCGGCGACCTGGACACCGCCATAACCATCCGTTCGGCCTTCGTGATCGGGGACCGGATGCGCCTGCAGGCCGGGGCGGGCATAGTGCTGGACTCCGTGCCGGAACGGGAATACCTGGAATGCCAGGCCAAGCTGGGGGCCATGCATCGCTCCCTGCGGATGTGCGAGGCGGGAAGATGAGGCCGCGGGTGTTGCTGGTGGACAACTACGATTCCTTCGTCTACAACCTGGCACAGTCCCTGGCCGCCGCCGGTGCGCAACCGGAGGTGATCAGGAACGACCGGCTGGACCTGGATTCGGTTTTGGACCGGTATGAAGGAATCGTGATATCCCCGGGGCCGGGGCATCCCTCGAACCCGGGTGATTTCGGGCTCTGTGCCGAACTGATCAGGGGAGCTTCCCGCTCGGTCCCCACCCTGGGGGTGTGCCTGGGGCATCAGGGCATAGCCTGCGCCTTCGGCGGCCAGGTGGTCAGGGCTCCCCTGCCGTTGCATGGAAAGGGCACCCTGGTGCTGCACGATGGACGCGGCATATTCAAGGGATTGCCGTCCCCCATGATGGCCGGCAGGTACCACTCCCTGTGCGTTCTCGAGGACACCTTGCCCGAATGCCTGGAGGTCACCGCCCGCAGCGAGGACGGCACGGTGATGGGGCTGCGTCACCGCCGATATCCGATCGAGGGGGTGCAGTTCCATCCCGAGTCCATCCTGACCGACCGGGGGCAGGACCTGGTGGACAATTACGTTCGTTCCCTGGAGGAAACGGCATGAGCCAGGCGGAGGAGTTCGAACAGGCCAGGACCTTCGCCTGCGAGATATTGGAGGGGAGGATGTCCGACCGGGACATCGCTGAGCGCCTGCAGGCCATGAAGGGCCGGGGGGACCGAGCGGAGGATATCATGGGCATGATCTCCGTCTTCTATCCCCAGTGCCGGAGGCTGGCCACCTCCCACCCCATGGTCATGGACCTGTGCGGGACGGGCGGGGCGGCCGTGCGCACCTTCAACATAAGCACCACCGCCTCGTTCGTCCTGGCCGCGGCCGGGGTCCCGGTGGCCAAGCACGGCAACCGTTCTTCCATCGGCCGCTGCGGCAGCGCCGACCTCCTGGAGGCGGTGGGCGCCAACATATCCCCGAGCCTGGAGACCTCCTCCAGGATGTTGGACCGGCTGGGCTTCGCCTTCCTTTTCGCCCCCCTCTACCACCCCGCCATGCGCCAAGCCTCCAAGGCCCGCCGGATGGTCCCCTGCCGGACGGTGTTCAATGTCATGGGGCCCCTGATGAACCCGGTCCTGGGCAGGCGCCGTCAGCTCATGGGAGTGAGCGCCCGGGAACTGCTGGACGTGGTCCCGCGGGTGCTGGCCTCGCTGGGCGTGGAGGAGGCCATGGTCGTGCACGGCCTTCCGGGCATGGATGAGGTGTCGCCCTGCGACGTCACCCTGGTCGCCCACCTGAGGAACGGGGTTGTGGAACGATACGAGCTGGCGCCGGAGGATTTCGGAATAATGAGATGCTCCCCCAAGGACATAGCCGAGCTGTCCCCCCAGGCCGCCGCCCGCTGCAGCTACGAGGTGCTTCGCGGAAGGAGAGGGCCGCGGCGGGACGCGGTCCTGGTGAACAGCGCCTGCGCGCTGCTGATCTCCGGAAAGGCGCCCAGCCTGGCCTCCGGGGTCGCCCTGGCCGAGATGACCATCGACAGCGGCAGGGCCTTCGCCAAGATGAGGGATTACATCAGGGCCAGCCGGGGTGAGGCCTGATGTTAAGCGGGGTGGAGGACCGCCTGTCGCTCCTGGTGCGCAACGCCCAGGAGCTGGTGGACTGCGGTTTCTATTCCGACGGCGCGGTAAAGTATGCCAGGGGGATGGGCCCCGAACGGCCGTCCATGGCGGAATCCCTGCGCACCCCTGAATGTTTCCCGATAGTGGCCGAGGTCAAGCTGGCCTCGCCCACCGCCGGAAGGCTGGGCCCTCATGTCGCCGAGGAACTGATCGAAGATTATCGTCTGGGAGGGGCGGTGGCGATGTCGGTGATCACCGAACCACGCTACTTCCTAGGCTCCTTGCGGTATCTGGAGATGGCCGTTCATACCGGCTTGCCGGTGATGATGAAGGACTTCGTGGTGGACCGGGAGCAGGTGGTGGCCGCATCACGTCGGGGAGCCTCGGCCGTCCTGCTCATTCAGGGGGTGTTCGATCGGGACCTGGCGACCGGCAGGGACGTTCTGATCGAGGAGGCCCACGACCTGGGCCTGGAAGTGGTCCTGGAATCCTCCGACCTGAACGAACTGGAAGGGGCGTTCGCCTCCCAGGCGGACGTCCTCGCCTACAATCGGAGGGACCTTCGGACCTTCCATCCGGGCCCGGACGTCATGCCGGAGGCGTTGGAACTGATGCGGTCGGACGGAAGACCTGCCCTGGCCATGAGCATGATGGATTCGGCCGAGGACGTGCGGCGCATGCGCGACCTGGGCGCCTCCGGGGTGCTCATAGGCTCAGCCCTGAGCGGTTCGCCCTGCCCGAAGGAGAAGCTGCTTTCCCTGAGGATGACCAGATGACCAAGCTGAAGATCTGCGGGATGCGGACCCCGGAGGACCTGGATGTCTGTCGCAAGGCGGACTATCTGGGGTTCGTGGTCCTTTCCGACTCGCCAAGGTGCCTGAAGGTCGATCGGGCCAGGGAGCTAATGCCCATGTGCGATGTACGCAAGGTGGCGGTGACCACCGAAAGGCGCCCGGAGGCGCTGGAGGACATGGTCCGCAGACTGGAGCCGGACGTCCTGCAGCTGCACACCCCTTTGGACCGGGAGCTGCTGTCGAAGACGGCCGACCTCGGCGTTCCGCTGTGGGGGATGCTCCCCATGCGCAGGGGCACGGAGGTTGACCTGCCCGCCCTGTCCTACCTGGAGGCGCTGGTGCTGGATTCCCCCGGTCCGCGGGTCGGGGGGAACGGGATGACGCACGACTGGTCCCTGAGCCGGAACCTGCGGCAGAAGGTCGAACCGCTGCCGGTGGTGCTGGCCGGGGGACTTGACGCCGGGAACGTCCAGAGGGCGATCGAGACCGTAGGTCCCTTCGCCGTAGATATCTCCAGCGGGGCGGAGGAGAACGGAAGGAAGGACTTCCGAAAGGTCAAGATGATCATGGAAGCGATCAGAGGTGACGAGGAATGAACACCAGGTTCGGAGAGTATGGAGGGCAGTACGTGCCCGAGGTGCTGGTGCCTGCGCTGCAGGAACTGGAGATGTCTTATGAACAGGCCAGGCGGGACCCGGCCTTCATCGAGGAGCTGGATATGTACAACCGCCATTACGGGGGACGGGAGACCCCGCTCTATTTCGCCAGAAGGCTCACGGAGATGTGCGGCGGGGCGAAGATCTACCTGAAGCGCGAGGACCTCTGCCACGGCGGAGCGCACAAGTTCAACAACGTCATGGGCCAGGCGCTGCTCGCCCGGCGCATGGGGAAGCAGCGCCTCATCGCCGAGACCGGGGCCGGGCAGCACGGCACGGCCACGGCCATGGCCGCCGCGGTGCTTGGAATGTCGGCCGAGATCTACATGGGCGAGAAGGACGTGGCCCGGCAGCGCATGAACGTGTTCCGCATGAGGCTCATGGGGGCCGAGGTGCACGAGGTACGTTCGGGCTCCAAGCTGCTCAAGGACGCAATAAACGAGGCGTTCCGGGACTGGGCCGGCAGCGTGGAGAGCACCTACTATCTGCTGGGCACGGCGGCCGGCCCCCACCCCTATCCGGCCATGGTGCGGGACTTCCAGAGCGTCATCGGACGCGAGATACGAGAACAGCTTCAGGAGGCCGAGGGCTGCCTGCCGGACCTGCTGGTGGCCTGCGTGGGCGGCGGCAGCAACGCCATTGGGACCTTCCATCCCTTCCTAGAGGATGAGGGGGTCCGATTGCTGGGGGCCGAGGCGGCCGGCGAGGGCTTGGAAACGGAGCATCATTCGGCCTCCCTCAGCCGCGGGGAGGTCGGGGTGCTGCAGGGCTGCAAGGCCTATCTGCTGCAGGATGAGCACGGCATGATAAAGGAGGCGCACAGCATCGCCCCAGGGCTGGACTATCCGGGGGTGGGTCCGGAGCACTGCCTGCTGAAGGACCTGCGCCGGGCGCGATACGTGGGGGTGACGGACGATGAGGCCCTGAGGTCCTTCGTCACGCTGTCACGGGTGGAGGGGATCATACCCGCCCTGGAGAGCGCCCACGCCGTTCACGCCGGGATGCGGGAGGCCTCCCTCATGAAGAGGGACGAGGTGGTCGTCATCACCATCTCCGGCCGGGGGGACAAGGACCTGGAGACCGTGTTCGACATGGGGGTGGTGGGATGAACCGGCTGCGGAGCGCCTTCCGATGCGCCAAGGAGGAGGGGAGGACCGCACTGATATGCTATCTGATGGCCGGAGTTCCCGACCCGCGGCGTTTCATCGATATGGCCTTGGCCTGCCTGGAGGGGGGAGCGGACGTGCTGGAGGTCGGCGTGCCCTTCTCGGACCCGGTGGCCGACGGCCCGGTGATCCAGGAGGCCGGGGTGCGGGCCTTGGAGAACGGGGTGACCCCGCCGATGGTCCTGGACATGGTGAGGGAGCTGCGGAAGCGTACCGACAAGCCCCTGGTGCTCATGGGCTACTACAACCCCATATTCCGTCGTGGGGAGGAGCGTTTCGTGAACGAGGCCCTGAAGGCCGGCGCCGACGGACTGATCGTCCCGGACCTGCCGCTGCATGAGGGCGGAAGCCTGAGGGAGATATGCCGGGAGCGGGGGCTGTGCCTGGTGCAGCTGAGCACCCCGCTGACGCCCGCGGACCGGCAGAGGGAGCTGATGCGGGCGACGGAAGGGTTCCTTTATCTGGTGACCAGGACCGGGGTGACCGGCAGGGAAACGGAGTTGGGCCGTCAGCTGGAGGAGATGGTGCGACGAGGACGGGAGATGGATCCCGGCGTGCCCCTGGCCGCCGGGTTCGGCATCTCCCATCCCGAGCAGATAAGGGCGGTGCGGGCGGCGGGGGCGGACGGGGCGGTGGTGGGGAGCGCGCTCGTCGCTTTGACCCTCGACGAGGCGACCCCAGAGGACATGAGGAAAAAGGTGGGAATGCTTTTCGAAGCATGCAGTGGAAGATCTGCGGGCGGTCAATGAACCGGCCCCGGAGCTCATGGCGGAGACGCTCGCCGGAACCGCCTTGAACGAGCTCGAGAACGGGGCCGCGGTAAATCTATTAACCTCCGGTAGAGGATTCATCTCAACCTTCGTGGGCGACCGGCACCCGGTGCTGGAAGGGGAGATGAGGGGAAGGCGATGAAGGAGCATCATCTGTGGAACCGCTGGACCATATTCGGCATAATGGCCCTCACCTACTTCCTGGTGTACTTCCACCGGGTGTCGCCCGCCGTCCTGGCCACCGACCTTCAGGAATCCTTCGGGGTCGGCCTGACCGCGGTGGCCGTCCTAAGCTCCGCTTACTTCTACGCGTACACGGTCATGCAGCTGCCCTGCGGGGTGCTCACCGACCGCTGGGGGCCCCGCCGCACCGTCTGCGCCTTCACCGCCCTGTCCGCCCTGGGAGCTTTCGTCACTGCCCTGGCGGGAAGCTTCGAGATGGTCGTCGCCGGAAGGGTGATGATCGGCCTGGGGGTGGCCATGGTATACGTGCCGACGCTCAAGGTCCTCTCCTCCTGGTTCCACCGGGACGAGTTCAGTACCCTGACCGGCATACTGCTGATGGTGGGCAACGTTGGCGGCCTAGCCGCCGCAGGACCTTTGGCAGCCATGTCCGATTACGCCGGCTGGCGGCAGGTGTTCCTGGCCTTGGCGGTCCTGACGGCCGTACTGACGTGGCTCATGTGGCTGTTGGTCCGTGACCGGCCGCAGGACGTGGGACTGCCCGGGGCGGAAGAGGCTCTGGATGATGAGGAGGGCGAGAGATTGCCCCTGATCGATTCCCTTCGCCGCGTCTTCGGCTCGGGCATCAGGTTCTGGCCCTTCGCGGTGATCTTCTTCTTCATGTACGGCAGCCTCATGGTGTACCAGGGGCTGATGGGCGGCCCGTTCTTCCGTGATGTGCTTGGCTGGGACAAGGCCGAGTACGGCTTCTCGCTGACCTTCGTCGGGCTGGGAATGATCGCTGGCTGCCCCGTCTCCGGTTTCATCTCCGACCGGGTGCTGCGCTCCCGCCGCAAGGTGGTGGTGTTCGGGACGGCGGCCTTCACGCTCATGTGGGGTGTCATGTGGTTCGCCTCCGGCCGCCTGACCGACCATGCGGCCTACGCCGCACTGCATTTCGTCTTCGGTTTCTTCGCCGGCTGGTACGTGCCGATCTACGGGCAGGTGAAGGATGCCTTCCCCCGGTCCATGACCGGTACGGCGATAGCCTCCCTGAACATCTTCCCTTTCGCCGGCGGGGCGCTGCTGCAGATGGTCTCCGGGTACATGATAGCCAATAATTCGCTCTCGGAGTATCGCTCGGTCTGGTTTTTGATGCTGGCAGGAATGACCATGGCAACCTTGGCTGCGCTGTTCACCAGGGAGCGCTTCGCCTAGGGCGAACAAACGTTGGTCGGTATCCAGCACTTTTTTTCTTCTTTAGGGGTAACTGAGCGAGCGAAGGTCCGAGCAGGGTGAGAAGAAGGCAGGTCGGAGATCCGCCTCATTTCGTTCCCGTGCGCGGCCGCCTTGTCATCGCTCACCTTCCTCAGGTACTCCTCATACCTCTTTTGCGTGGAGATGCCTCCGGCCAGAAAAAAGAGGAGGCGGGCCGGTTCTTCGAAGGGAGCTTCCATACCGACCGGGACGCCGGCGGAAACCCCGCATATGGAACCGGGGGACATCAGACAGCGCCTTCCCTGGCTGCAGAGGACCCATCTTCCTTCCATCGTATAGATGATGAAGTCATAATCATGCGCATGCTCCTCAGAATACAGGTCCGGGTTCATTACCAGGAACTGGGCCTGGAACCGATCTGTCGCCGCTAGGAATCCGCTTCGTCCCTCCTCGGACAGGAGTGAGACCAATCTTTCATCATCGACGGAGTCGGCGATTATATCGAGACCCGGGGATAGGTTGATCCTTTCTGGGGAATACGCGGTCTTCGCGACTAGCTCCCCTTCGTGATGAATCGTTCCTTCCATCGCCTCATCTCTTCTTTGCATGGACAACCGACCTCATGGGAAAGTACATATTCTTCGATCGCCTTAGCGTATTAAAAATATAAAAAAAGTGTTACGCAAAAGAGATAGGTGATTCAAATGTGGTTGATAACGACTCTGATCGCGGCGCTGGCCGTCACACTTGCGTGGCTGATCGCGCCTAAAAAATACAAGCTGAATTTCCTTGCCCTGATGTTATGGGGATTGTCCGTGATGATCCTGATCGATCATATCCTGGGTTATGAGGGCGGTGCCTTCCTGGAGATGGAGACCGACGGCCTCATCACCAGCGGCGTCGTGCTCGGGATCGCCATGCTGATACCGATCTTCACCCTTTGGGAGGCCGTACTGGTAAAGGCGAAGATAAGGGGAGAGCTGGCCGTAACGAAGACAGTGGAGCAAGGAGAACCGGTTAAGGGGTGAAATGAAATGGCATGCTTTTTAGTACCGATGACCGCGGCGATCTTCACCACGGCCTTTGGAAAGAAGATTCCGGAAAGACTGCACATAGCATGGCTGAACATGCTATTATGGGGCGGAAGCATCGCTTTGGCCCTGGAGCATGTGGCCCATGAGGAGATCGTTCCCTATCCTCCGTTCCTCTCAGCGATGGAGAGCGCGGCGGACACCGCCACCATGCTCGGGGAGATGGCGACCATAGGGACCGCGATGCTGGTGGGATCTGTCCTGGTCTGGGCGGGGATGGTCTTCTTGTACAACAGGTATTCCGTGGAGACCCCAACGGCCCAGACCGCGTGAGCACGAACACGGGTTGGGGTCACCAGATACCATATGCCGGAGCGAGCCATCGTATCCGGTCCCAAAACCCTTTTTTTAATTTTTTTACCTCAGACCTTTAGCCCTTTTTGGCTATCGCGATGTAGTATTCTGAGTCGTCCTGTTCGAACTCCATACCCATGCCAGTCATTTCCATCATGGCCCTCATGACCTTCATCTCAGGCAGGAAATCGGTGTTTATCTCCTCTCCGCCGTCCATGTGCACCTTGTTGATGTGCTCCTTGGAGGAGGAATGGGCGATGACCAGCCTTCCACCTTCTTTCAGGCATCCCCCGAGGACGCTGATGGCCTTGAGCGGATCTGGAAAATGAGGGAAGCATGAATAGCAGACGACAAGGTCGAACACGGGACCGAAGTCCGCCCGATACAGGTCGAGGACCCGGTAGGAAACCAGCGGGTGATCCAGCTCGGGATACTTTTTTCGGGCCTGCTCGATCATCGCCTCGGAATAATCTATCGCGCACACCCTTCCTGTGGTGAGATGCTTCTCGTAGAAGGGGATCATTATTCCGGTCCCCGTTCCCACATCCAGTATCATTTCGTCACCTTTCATCCCCAGGAGCGAGGTTATCCTTTCCACCTTCTGATGGTCGTGGACGGTGATCTTGTCCCATATCGCCGCACGCTCCTCGAAGAAGTCCATCTGTTTGGGGTTGAACGCCCTTCTGCTAAGGAAATCGCTTACCGCATCGCCTTTGGCCGTCATATTGATCATCACATCACTTAGGTATTACCAGGGGTATCCCGTTCATCTCCTCCACGTAGACCTCGAGACCGTAGACTTCATGGATATTGCCAGGGTTGATGACCTCCCGTCCTCCGGCGGCATGGATCCTGCCCCCCTTCATCATTATGAAGCGATTGCAGTACCTCAAGGAGAGGTTGAGGTCGTGGTTCGTCATCACCGCGCACATTCCGTTCTCCCGGACGATGTGGGAAATGGCGCCCATGATGCGGTGCTGGTTGCTCAGGTCCAGGTTGCTGGTAGGCTCATCGAGCAGCATGACCCTGGGCTGCTGGACGATGGCCCTGGCGATCTGCACCAGCTGATACTCCCCACCGCTGATGGAATCCACGTGCTTCTGCGATATGCCCTCCAACCCCAGCATTCGTATGACCCTGCCGGTCAGCCTCAGGTCCCTTTCGCTCACATCCCAGTCCACGTATGGCCTTCGGCCCAGCAGCACCGCCTCGAACACCGTGCTCCCCGAGGTGTGCGCCCTCTGAGGCACGTACCCGAAGCGCTTGGCCAGCTCCCTACGGTCCAAGCCCATGGCGTCGTCCCCGTTGACCATCACCGTGCCGGAAGAAAGGCGGTGCACCCGGTTCAGGCACTTCAGCAAGGTGGTCTTACCCACCCCATTGGGACCGACGATGCTCACCAGGTCTCCTTCTCCGGCCTCGAACCTGATGTCCGCTATGGTCGGTTCATCTCCATAACCGAACTCCACCCCGTTGACCCTCAAGATCATCGGCGGTACCTCCGCACCAGAAGATAGATGAACATCGGGCCGCCCAGCAAGGATGTGAGAAGTCCGACCGGAAGCACCATGGGGCGCAGGACGTTGATGGCCACCGTGTTGGCCAGAAGCAGTATCCCCGCACCGGTGACCACGGACATGGGGATGAGGAAACGATGGTCGCTGCCGATGACCATGCGCGCCAGGTGCGGGGCGATGAGGCCAACGAAGGCGATCACCCCGAAGCCCGACACCAGCACCGCGGACAATAGCGCCGTCAGAACCAAGCCCAGCAACCGGAAGCGCTCAGTGTTCACGCCCAGCCCCTTGGCCACCTCGTCACCGGAGTCAATGGCGTTCAGGTCCCAGCGGACCATCACGAAGTAAATCAGGATCGGCAGGAACACCAGGAATATCAAAATATCCCAGCCCCAGCTGGCATTGGATAGGTTGCCGAAGCTCCAGGAGACGATGGCGCTCAATTGCACTGAATCGGCCAGGTACTGCATCAGGGTCAGGCCGGCGGAGAAGATAGCGCTTATGGCTATTCCGGCCAGCACCATGGTCTCGGCGGAGACCCTGGTGACCT
>CAZPFU010000007.1:0-10966 GCA_964585915.1 uncultured Methanomassiliicoccus sp. | reverse complement strand
GCGCTTATGGCTATTCCGGCCAGCACCATGGTCTCGGCGGAGACCCTGGTGACCTTGGTCAGAAGCAGGATCACCCCGGTAGCCACCATGGAGAACCCGAAGGCGCATAGGGTGGTGACATAGGGACTGCTGACCGATATATATCGGGAGGTCGCCGAGCCGCTGTCCAGGAACAGTATGGCAAAGGCCGCCCCGAAGGCGGCGGCACTGGAAAGTCCCAGCGTATAAGGCGAGGCCAGCGGGTTGCGCAATATGCTCTGCATCACGGTGCCGGATAGCGCCAACCCTCCGCCGGTGATCAGCGCAGCCACCATGATGGGCATGTAGATGCGCCATATCTTCCAACCGGTCATGGTCCCGGTGTCGAAGGTGACGAAGCTCACCAGAAGGTCCCAAAGGGGGACCGTGGGATTGCTGACCATCAGGGCCAATATGACCAAGACGGCCATGCCCGCTATTCCCCCGGAGATGATGAGCGCCCTTCTGCGCACCTCGTCACCGTAGGACCTCTCGGAGACGGTACCCTGGTCGTCATCGTCGTATATGCGATACCGATCTCCGCCACCTTCCAACCCATCACCTCCTTGCGTCAGTTCAGATCTCCGCGAACTTCAGTCCAGCATCACCTGTCCGCATCCTGGGGACTGCATCGACTGCAGGTCCTCATAGTTTATGTCAGCGCCTGGGAAGAAAAGGGCGAGTATCTCGTTGGCCTTGTCCTCCATGTCGTAGTCATAAACATCAGGGTTCAGGATCGAACCGATGAAGAAGGCGTTGATGATCTCCGTCTCCCAGTTGGTACCGTAATACTTGTAGACCAGGGTGGAGTAGACGTCCCCGTTCACGATCGCGTTCATATTGGCCAGGGAGGCGTTGTCGTTATTCAAGGTCTGCATGCTGGCAGCGTAGGTCATGGAATCGATGAAGATGTAGTCCGGGTCGGCATCCATCAGGTCCACCAGGGAGGTGTCGTAGGGATTGCCATTGTTCACATCAGGCATGACGTTGTCCGCGCAGGTCAGGTCGAAGGGCAGGTATTTGCCGGTCGTCTTGTACAGACCTCCCTGCATGAAGTAGAACATCCCACCCACGTAGGCTTTCTTGTATTGGGCCCCAGGTACTTCGGCCTTATATCCTTCCAGTTCTTCCAGCAGGTCGTTGATTCCGTCGATGAGCTCCTCGGCCCTCTCCTCCATGCCCAGGACCTTGCCGATCAGTGTGAGCTGTTGTCCGAACGCCTCCATGTCATCGATGTCGAACGATCCCTGGGCGTTGAGCGCGACCACCGGTATGTTGGTCTTGTTCTGCAGGTCGTTCAGCACGGCCACGTCCTCTATCGATGAGAAGATCACATCGGCCCCGGTGGCGTTGATGTCGGCGAAGTTCGACTCGCTCCCCACCGAGTTGATCGAGGATATGTTCTGGTAAGCTATGCGATATGTGGCCTTGAAGTAGTTCGCCGGAGAGCCCATGCTCTTGGCGTCAAAGGAATCGATTCCTGAGACCATGTCCACGGCGCCGAAATAGCTGATCAGGCGCAGCGAGCTGGCGCTGAGGCAGACTATGCTGTCCACGTCGTTCTTGATGTTTACCGTCCGGCCGCGCATGTCCGTGACGGTGAAATCGCCCTCCATATCATTGTCCAATCCGTTTAATATCAGCACGGCGCCGACCGCCGCCACCACCATTATGGCCACGGCTGCGATCGCGAACCACTGTTTTTTGCTCATTTTCAGAACCCCCCGTTCAACACGGCTACCTGGATGACAGGGACCGCATTGCCAGAGGTATCGAGTAACACTATTTAGAAATTTGTGCTATCCATTGATATCGACAGATGGACTAGGGACACATGTTGCACCAAAATCAATGGAGAACTCCTCTTACGGGCTGCCGACGAGGTCCCTCAATCTTCGATGCGAGATAGCAGGGACCGGACCATCGATTCGGCGCTGGCCCTCTCCGGCACCAGGGATACTTTCGCACCATACCCCTCCAGGAACTCCCGGGTCTCCCGCCCCATGGCGGCGATGGCCACACCCTCTAGGAGGAGCAGCGCGTTCTCCCTGCCTCCCCGCTCATTCAGATGAACCATGAAAGCCTTGGCGTGGGCAGGGGTCGGGAAAACCAGGATGTCGATCCGTCCTTCCTCCAGGCGGTCGAGCAGCTGTTCCATCTCCTCCCCCTCGTCCAGAAGGATCGAATATACCGCCAACTGCTCCACCTTCCACCCGGTGTTCTCCAGGTCCTCCACCATCTGCGGGGAGCCCTGGTCGGAGCGCAGGAGAGCGGCAGTGCCCCGCCGCGACAGCCTGTTGATGTGCTCGACCAGCGAATCGGTGGTGGCCTCCGGGGCCGTGGATGCCACCTTGAGCCCATGGCGGATGGCGCAATCGGACGTTCTCTCCCCGATGACCACGAGCTCGGTGCGGGAGATGGCCTCCCGCATCCTATCCAGCATTTTACGGCCCTCGGCCATCCATACCATCGATTCTATGACGGTGGGGCAGGTTGCCACGAGAACGTCGAACCTGCCGGAGAACAGGTCGACCAGGAACAGGGAGAAGTTGGAATCGTCTATGGGCTCGGCCCGCACCGGTGATACGCAGATGAAGTCGGCCAATTGCCGGTATTCGCGGAACAGGGGGACCCACCTATCGGGAGGACCAAGTATGGCCACCGTTTTTCTCATGACCACTCGAAGTGACCCGCGGCTTAATTACTTTGCCGAAGGCGCTCCTCCACCGCCTTCACCAGGTCGGGGAAGGTGGCCTGACGCGCCATCACCTGGACCTTCAGCCCCATGGAGGCCAGGGTGTCCCTGGTCGGCGGCCCTATGGCCGCGTTGATGGCGTTCCATTCGGCATCATGGCCGAATCGATCTCGATAGCTCTGCACCAGCAGCCGGGCGGACAGGGAGGATGTGTGCAGGACGGCATCCACGTTTCCAGAGCGAAGTTCGTCCAGGGCCTTGCCGAGGGAATCGTCATTCCCTTCCCTGAGAGAGTAAATGGCCAGCTCCATCAGGCCCCTTCTGCCCTGAAGCCCCAGTCGCAGCACGTCGTTGCCCTGGTCGGACCGGAGCATCAGGACGTTACCTTTGCCCTTGGCGAGATGAGAGACCAACCCTTCCGAGGTATATTCGTCGGGCACCGCCACGTCCTTAGCTCCCAGTTCCTGCAGGGCCCGGGCGGTCGGCGGCCCTATGGCCACCAGTTCGATTTCCGGTGGGATCGCCCTGATCAGATCGGGCAGGACCCGGGAGAGGGCCTTCACCGCGGTCACGCTGGCGAACGCCATGGATTGGAACTCACCGTTGCGGACCGCATCCAGGACCGCGGGGAGCTCCGGCGGGGTCAGGTACGCGACCTCCACCACCGAGGCGCAGAGGGCGTGATGTCCGGAAGCCTCCACCAGGGAACGTGAATCCTTCCATCTGTCCTTAGGACGCAGAACCAGCACTACGCTCATCGCAGGTCCCCCAGCACCGAGCGCAGGTCGACCACCTTTCCGACCACTATGACCGCCGGCGCGCCCAGCCCTTCCCGGCGGCAATCCTCCTCGGCCCTGCCCACCGAGGATATGACGATCCTCTGCGAGGGGGAGGATCCGTCCTGGATCACCGCCACCGGGACATGGTCCTTCACCCCGCCCGCCATGAGCCTCGCCATATTACGACCCAGGTTGGACATGCCCATCATGATGACCAGGGTGCCTCCGCCCCTGGCCAAGGCCGCCCAGTCCAGCCATTCCTCCTCCTTGTGCTCACCTTCGTGCCCGGTGATGATGGTCACCGACGAGGACAGAGTCCGGTGGGTCACCGGTACTCCGGCCAGGGCAGGCACGGCGATGCTGGCGCTCACCCCGGGGACCACGTGCACCTCCACTCCATGCCCGCGCAGGTGCTCGGCCTCCTCCCCTCCCCGGCCGAAGAGGAATGGGTCTCCCCCCTTCAGCCTGACCACCATGCGGCCTTGCATCGCCTTTTCCAGGAGCAGCTCGTTTATCTCCGACTGCTCGGCCTTGTGTCGGCCGCCCCGCTTCCCCACGTCCAGCATCTCCGCTGTTGAGGGAGCCTCCCGCAGGACCTCCTCTCCCACCAGTGAATCGAAGACCACGACCTCGGCGCGGCGCAGCAGTTCCAGGCCGCGCACGGTCATCATTCCGGGATCGCCCGGCCCCGCACCGACAAGATACACCGTCCCGCTCAATCCTCCCATTTCCATTGCCTCCTCATCTCCCTGACCAGCGCGTTCATGTCCTCCCCTTCCTTGACCACCCTCTCGAACCTCTTGGCCCAGGACCCGTCCGAGGCCAGCCAGAGGCAGCGCAGCAGGAGGCCGTCGGGGCAGGGTGCGGCCCAGACCCCTATCGGGACCTGGCAGCTGGCGCCCAGGCCGTTCATGACCTCCCTCTCCAGGTCCACGCATCTGCGGGTGGGCGCGTGGTCCAGTCGGGACAGGGCGTTCATTCTCTCGTCATCATCCCGGCAGACCAGGGCGATGGCCCCCTGCCCGGCCGGCGGGACCCAATCCACGGGATCGATCACGAAGCGCGGGGTCGTATCGTTCAAGCGGTGCAGCCCCGCCTCGGCGAGCACTATGGCCTGATAGTCGCCCCGCTTCAATTTGTTCACCCGGGTGGTTATGTTTCCCCGCAGGTCGGCCACCTGCAGGTCGGGGCGGCGGTGCCTTAGAAGCGCCTTCCGTCGGACGCTGGAGGTTCCGACCACTGACGACTGAGGAAGGCATTCCAGGGGGACCTTTGACAGCAGGACATCGGCCACCGGCCCTCGGGGAAGGACTGCTACGAGGCGGGTGCCCGGAGCGAGGGCGGACGGCATGTCCTTGAGCGAGTTGACGGCCAGGTCGATCTCCCCGGAAAGAAGCCGATGGTCCAGCTCCTTGGTGAAAACGCCGTAACCGCCCATGTCCTCCAGGGGGGTGCGGCGGTCGCGGTCGCCGCAGGTGGTGATGACCCTGACCTCCGGGTCCAGGTTCCCCGGGAGGCTCCGGATGGCCTGCAGGGCCAGGTCAACCTGGGCCATGGCCAGGCGGCTTCCCCTGGTGCCCAATATCACCGTGGTCCCTCCAGGGCCTGGCCGAAGGCGGAGAGCAGCCGCTCCGTTTCCTCCTTTCCGTGGGCCAGGGACAGGAAGCAGGTCTCGAACTGGGAGGGCGGCATGATGACCCCCAGCTCGAGCATCCGCCGGTAAAGGTCCATGTAACGGGAACGGTCGCAGGCCAGCACCTCCCTTGCGTTGCGCAGCGGCCCCTTTCCGAAGAAAAGTTGGAACATGGAACCCTCCCCCTGCACCAATGCCTCCGTCCCTGTTTTCGCCAGTATCCCAGTTAGACGGTCGCGGAGGCCGTTACCCTTCTCGTTCAGACCGTTCAGGCCGTGCGCCTCCAGCACCTCCATGGTGGCCAGTCCGGCGCTGAGGCTCATCGGGTTCCCGCTGTACGTCCCGGCCTGATAGACCTTGCCAAGAGGCGAGATGTGCGACATCATCTCCCGCGGGCCGCCGAAGGCTCCCATGGGCATACCCCCGCCCAGCACCTTGCCCAGCACGGTGAGGTCGGGCCGCACGCCATAGAATCCCTGGGCCCCACCCAGCGACAGTCTCAGTCCGGTTATCACCTCGTCGAAGATCAGCACCGTCCCGTGCTCGTCCGCGAGGCGGCGCACCTCTTTCAGGTAACCGGGTCCAGGCGGTACGGGACCGACGTTCCCCAGCATCGGCTCTAAGATTATTGCCGCCACCTGCCGGGTATTGGCCCTCAAGGCCATCTCCATCTGGGCGACATCGTTGTAATCCACGACCAGGGTGTTGGCGGCCACCTCCTCCGGGACCCCTTCGGAGTCCGGGGAGCCGTGGGTGAGGGCGCCGGAACCGGAACGGACCAGCACCGCGTCGTGCGCCCCGTGGAAGCCCCCGTCGACCTTGATGATCTTCCGGCGACCGGTGCAACCCCTGGCCAGGCGCAGCGCGTGCATGGTGGCCTCGGTCCCACTGCTCACGAAGCGCATCATCTCCATACCCGGGAAATGTTTGCTGACCTTTTCAGCCAACAGCACCTCCTTCTCATGCGGCGCCCCGTACAGCGTACCCAGGGCGGCCTGTTCCTGGAGCGCCTTCACCACGGCAGGATGCGCGTGGCCCAGTATGAGCGGCCCATAGCCGAGTACCAGGTCCAGGTACTCGTTGCCGTCGGCATCGACGACCCTCGCCCCGCGGCCCTGGCGGAGATACAATGGATAGGGCTTGACCGCCCGCACCGGGCTGGACACCCCCCCGGGCATCAGTGATAGCGCCCTATCGTAAAGTCCGGAGGAGACGTCATGCCCCATTTCCGCACCTCAGTTCCCTGGCCGCCTCCGCGGCGAAATAGGTGATTATGATGTCGGCCCCGGCCCGGCGGATGCAGGCGAGCGATTCCATCATGGCCTGCTTCCCGTCGATCATGCCGCTCGCCGCGGCCGACCTGATCATGGCGTACTCCCCGCTGACCTGATAGGCGCAGATGGGCAGATCAAGCTCGGCCCGGGCACGACAGATGACGTCCAGATAGGGAAGGGCTGGCTTGACCATGAGCATGTCGGCGCCCTCATCCGCGTCCAGACGCATCTCGCGCACGGCCTGGCGGGCATTGGCGGGGTCCATCTGGTGCGAGCGGCGGTCGCCATGGGAGGGCGCGCTGCCCACCATGTTCCGGAAGGGGCCGTAGAAGCAGGAGGCGAACTTGGCCGAATAGGCCATGATCCCCGTGCCTACGAACCCGGCCTCGTCGAGCGCCCTGCGGACGAAGGCCACCTGGCCGTCCATCATTCCGGAGGGGGCGACCATGTCCGCCCCGGCCTCGGCCTGCGATACCGCGATCCTCCCGTAGAGCTCCAGGGTGGCGTCGTTATCCACAGTTCCATCGGCGATCACCCCGCAATGCCCGTGGTCGGTGTACTCGCAGAGACACAGATCGGTGATGACCGGTATGGACGAGCTTTCCTTGATGGCCTTCACCGCCCTCTGCACCACGCCATCCTTGGCGTACGCGCCGCGGCCCAATGGGTCCTTGGCCTTCGGGATCCCGAACAGCAGCACCGCTCCCACGCCGTCCGAAGCGAAGGACCGACATGCGGATGGCGCCTCCCCCGGGGGGAACGCGCATTGTCCAGGAAGGGACGCGACCTCCCTTACCTCGCTCACCCTCTCATCCACGAACACCGGCTGCACCAGCTGCTCCGGCCGCAGGGCGTCCTCCCTCACCATCCTCCGGACCTCCGGGGTGGTCCTAAGCCTTCTCATCCTTTCCTGCGGGAACATCCTGCATGACCTCCAGTCCGAACAGTTCGCGCGTGCTACGCAGCAGCCCCCGGTCCCCCTGCCGGCTGGCGCTCTTGACCGCCGCGGTGGGATCGGCCAGGAACTTGCCCATGAGGGAAGAGGCGAGGTCCTCCAGGACCTCCTCCGCGCTCTCTCCCCCGTGCAGCCTTCCCAGGGCCTTGCCCACCTCCCGGTCCTTCATGCTCCTATACTTCGTATGTACAAGACGGAGAAGCTCGGCGGCCCTCATCTCCTCCAGCCGGTTCGAGAGGAGCTCAAGCTCATCCTTGACCACCCTCTCAGCGTTAAAGACCTCCATCCTGCGCCTCTCCAGGTTCTCACTGGCCACATCGTTCAGGGCGGAAAGGTCGCACAGCTCGACGCCGGGGACCCCTCGCACCTCCTCCGCCACGTTGCGCGGGAAGGAAACGTCGATTATGAACATCCGGCGCCCGGAACGCCTCTCCATCGCGGGGGCGATCTCCTTCATTCCCAGCACGATATGCATCGCCGAGGTGGCGCATAGCACCACGTCCGCCTTGACCAGGAAGTCCCCCAGCTGTTCGAAGCGCACCGCCTTGCCGTTCAATGACCAGGCCAGCTCCACCGCCCGGGCGTAGGTGCGGTTAGAGACGAAGACCGCCTCGGGATTTTTACCTGCCAGGTGCTTGGCGATCAGGGTGGCCATCTGCCCCGCCCCCACCACCAGAACGGTCTTGCCCTTGAGCTCCCCAAGCTTCGATTCCGCCAGGTCGACCGCCGCGGAACCGATGGAGACGTTGCCCTTGTTCACCCGGGTCTCGGTGCGCACCCTCTTGCCGGTGTTGAGCGCCTTGCGGAAGACCTCGGCCAGCAATGGTCCGCATGCGCCCTCCCGGCAGGACAGCTCCAGGGCCTCCTTGACCTGTGCCTGCACCTGGTCCTCCCCGACGATCATGGACTCCAGTCCGCTGGCCACCCGCAGCACGTGGTGCAGGGAGTCCTTGCCGGCCATGTAACGCACCAGGCTCCCCTGGTTCTCGTAAGGGAGCAGGGAGGCTACGAAGGTCTCCATCCCCTCGCGCATGGCCTCCCGGTCCCTGGCCACCATGTAGAACTCCACCCGGTTGCAGGTCTTGAGCACGATGCACTCCTCCACCCCTGGCTGTTTGCGAAGCTCCCGCAACAGGTCGGCCGCCCCCATCTGCCCCAAACGGCCCAGGTCCTGCATGCTGGCATCCTTGTGCGTGATGTGCGCGCTCAAAAGTGGGAAGCTCATCCCATCACCTTCATGACAGCTAGTTCGAAGGCCTTCCCCGGATCTGTCTCCAGGACCTTCCAGACCTCTGGATCCTCCAATATGCGGCGGACCCTGCCCTCCCTTTCCGCAGCCTCTGGAACGGACCTCTTCAGCTGCTCCCGCAGCCTCTCCGTGAGGTCGACCATGTCCTCCAGGACGGAGGGTAGGGAAGAATCGATCACGCCCTTGATGTGCTGGGACATGCCGGGGCTCCGCCCCATCGTGGAGATGGCCACCGTGAAGTTCCTTCTCCAGATCAGGGAAGGGATAAGGAAGTTGCCCGGTCGATCCGCCCGGTTGAGCATCTTGCCCAGGCCTGCCGCTTTGCGAGTTATCTCATCATCGACCTTGGGATCGCCCGTGGCGGCGACCACGATGTCCGCATGCTCGATGAGATCTAGGTTTTCCATGGCCTCTCCGATGAGCAGATGAACCCCTTCCGGCACGACCGCGGCATGCCGGTCGACCATCGTCACCCTCGCCTCCCGGGCCAGGTAGGAGGCCTTGCGAAAACCAACTGGCCCGGCCCCGTAGACCACCGCGCTCTTGCCCTCAAGGTCCAGAAAAAGAGGTATCAGCGAACTCCCTCGGTTCACCCTCAATGCATACCGTAATAAAAATGCTTCTATTTTTAATATGAATTTCAAACATATAATTAATGTTATTTTTGTACTCAATAGTAATATTTATCAAGCACCCGAGATATGACCCCGCAAGGTGAGTACCTTTGAAGAACGGAGTACTGGTAGTGGGACACGGAAGCAAGCTGGAGCACAATAAGGACCTGGTCGTCGCCATGGCCAAGAGATTGGAGGCGCGCAAGGAGTTCGGTCCGGTGGAGGCGGCGTTCATGCAGCTCAACGAGCCGGACATACCCACGGGATTGGCGAACGTGGCGGCGAAAGGGGTTGACCTCATCTACGTGGTCCCCTGCTTCCTCGCCACCGGCATACATACCACCGAGGACATCCCGGGCGTACTGGGGTTCAAGAAGGGGCAGAGGTCCGGAAAGATCAAGGCGGGAGGCCGCACGGTCGAGGTCAGATATTGCCAGCCCATGGGCGACGACCCGCGCCTGGCGGAGATATTGGCCGACCGCATCAAGGCCGAGATGTGAACATGAGGGTGCTGATCCTGGACCTCACCCATGGCGGGGACGTCATCGCCCGGGAATACCTGGAGAGGGGGTGCTCGGTCACCGCCGTCGACATATACCGCAACTCGCCGGTCATCGTCGCCGACCTAGGCCGCATGGGCGTCAGGTGCCTTGATACATCCCCGGATGAGGAATTTGACCTGGCGGTGGCGCCCATCCATGCACCGGAAAGTTACCTGGGATCGGCGAGACCGAGGAGGACCATAACCCATCATCAGGCCGTCGGTGAGCTGGCGCATTTCAGCGCCCCGGTGGTCGAGGTGACCGGGGCCCGGGGGAAGACCAGCACGGTCCAGGTGCTTTCCTTCCTTCTGAGCCGGGAATATGAGAGGGTGCTCTCCCTCAGCAGCTCGGGCCTGCGCATGCTCGGCGCTGAGGAGGTCCTGCTGGAGGAGAAGGTCTCCATCGCCCCATCCACCCTGCTCAGACTATCGAAGCGTTATCCCGACCTGGACGCCGGGGTGTTCGAGGTCAGCCTGGGCGGGACCGGTCTGGCTGACGTTTCAGTGATAACCGGCCTGCAGGACGACTATCCGATCGCCGCGGGGACCAGACGTGCCTTCCATGGCAAGGCCCAGATGGCCACCTCCGCCCGGGCGTGCCTGGTCCTTCCCAAGGAAGAGGAGGGGATCTGGACGCCTCTGACGACGAGATGTCAGGAGATCGTCTCCTTCGGGCCGGGGGGCACGGTGGAGGCGGAAGTGCGCCCCGGAGAGCTTGGAGAGGGATCGACCCTGACTGTTAGGTGCGAAGGCGCGGAAACCATCGTTCCCTTATCAGGAGGATACCTTTCCTCGGCATACTCACTGCCTTTCGCCTGCGCCCTAGCCTCGGTCAAGGGGCTGGGGTTCGATCCCCTGCGCGTGGCCGTAAGAATGTCAGCCTTCCCTGGCGTGCCGGGGAGGGGGGAGGTGCGCACCGACGGGATGGGGGCCCTTGTGATGGAGAGGAACCCGGGGGTGAGCGCCTCCTCGCTGGAGTTCGTCCTTGACATCCTGACCAGGGAGCATGACTGCTGCGACGTCGGACTGGTGCTGGACCCGGTCAACCGCAAGGTCTGCGAGAAGCTGGACCTTCGCCGGGTGGTCGAGGTCTTGGACCGTTATCCGCAGGTCACCGGCCGGTACATGCTTTCGAGCGGAAGAGACCTGGCCAAGCCTTATGGGTTCCAGTCAATCAGGGACGTGGAGGAGGTCCGACCCCTGCACCC
>CAZPFU010000006.1:64288-89436 GCA_964585915.1 uncultured Methanomassiliicoccus sp. | reverse complement strand
CCAGTACCTGCTGGATTACCTGGCCTCGCTGGAGTCCGTACCGGTGATCGAGGAGACGTACCGCGAGGTCCTGGAGGACGTCATGGACATCCAGAAGGCGGAGCTCATCGTCCGTTCCATGGAGTCCGGGGAGATGGTGCTGAACACCATCCCCTATACGCCGGTCCCCTCGCCCTTCGGGCACAACATCGTTCTGGCCGGCATATCGGACATCGTCATGATGGAGGACCGCTCCTCGCTGCTGCGGGAGCTGCACCGCAAGGTGCTGTCGAAGGTGCTGGGCGACGAGCAAAGGTTCCAGTTCGAGGAGGAGAAGGTCAGCGCGCACTTCCGCTCGAAACGGGGCATCGCCGAGAACAAGGACGAACTGCTCAAGCTCATCGCCAAGGCCGGCCCCCTGCACGTTTTCCGGGAGAAAGGCAGAAGCGTCTACCCCTACTGCCGGCCGGCAAGGGAGCAGGTGGACGAGTGGGCCTCCGAGCTTTTAGCCGAGGGCAGGATATCCTCGGTGTACCTGGACGACGTTTATTACGTGGCGTCGGAACAGCTTTCGGCCTACGTATCGTTGGCCGATCTGGCCGAGGTAAAGGACGACGAGGCGGCGGCGCTCACGCTGCTGAGCGAGACGCGAACGTCCTCGGAGCTCGAGAAGCTTTTAGAACAGGACCGGGAGGCGGTCGGCAAGCTGCTGCGTTCTCTGGAGTCGAGGAACCTGATCGGGCGGGTGGCGTACGACAAGGGGCGGTTCTCCTATCGCGCTCGGACGCTGGAACGCATGCCCAGGCAGAAGGCGGTGGACTCGGTCCTGCTGAGGCACCTGGACCTGTGGGCCCCGGCCACCGCCGACGAGGCGGCGTTCGCCCTGCATCTTCCGGAGCCGGAGGTGGCCACCGCCTTAAAGCAGATGACCGAGGACGGGCTGCTGGAGGAAGGGCGTTTCATCGTGGGCGAACGGGAGCAGTACATGCTCAAGCGCGACCACCTGCGCCTGAAGCACGGCTCGGAGGTGTTCGACCATCGGACGGTCGACGGCTACCAGAGGTCCAAGCTGGAACGGAAGTTCGAGAGCATCGAGGAGTGCATCCGCTTCTACGGCGAGATGGGGTTGCTCTACGACATCTGGCGCAGGGTGGAGGACTTCAGCCTGGAGGAGTGGAGGTATTTGCGGGAGAGCGGGCGGGTGCTCAACGGCCGCTTCGTGCGCGGCCGCGTTCGTTACGTGCTGGAGGAGGACGCGCCCCTGTACGTCAAGGCATACCGCAACCTGGCCCCGAACGATCTGGACGGAAGGGTGCTGCAGAGGATTCGCGACCTCGGGGGAGCGAGCATGCGCGACCTCGTCCGGGACATGCCGGAGGACAAGGAATCGATCAAGGACTCCCTCGACCGCCTGGACCGCAACATGTACATCGTTCGGAGGTACGAGGAGGGCGAGGACTGGTCCCGGGAGAACTTCTACCAGGCGGTGGACGTTCCCGATTACGACCAAGATCCTGTGGACGAGCTGGTGCGCCGCTTCGTGCGCGCCTACGGGCCGGTGCCATCTATGGCCGTAAGGATGGCCACCGGCCTCTCGCCGTACGATGTGGACGAGGCCCTGGACCGTTTGAAGGTGGAGAGGATCACCGTGGGCGAAACGGCCGCGGAGATGGTGATCATGCCCGAGGAGCTGGAGGCGCTGCGCTCCTTCCGCACCGGGGAGGAGCAGTGGGGCGTGGTCAGCCTTTACGATCCCACCGCTCAGCCGCGCTGGGCGGACACCAACGCCCGCTTCGGGGACGCCTGGGTGTTCCCGGTGCTGCGGGACGGGATGGTGGTGGGAGGCGTGGAGAAGTGGGACGCCGGCGGCTGCGTCGACGTTCGAGCGATAGACCTTGACGAGCCGTCCTACCTTCCCAAGGTCCTCAAGGCCCTGGACCGGCTGCTGGCCTTCCAGGCCTCCCAGGGACTGGACATGGTGCGGGTGAAGGAGGTCCTGGGCGTTCCGGCGGACGAGGTCCAGGGCGAGGCGGCCAAGGCGCTGCAGGACGCCGGCTACGTGCGCATGGAGGGCATGTGGACCCGCGGAGGCGTCGAACGTCAGTTCAGCAAGGAGGACCTGCTGCGCTACGCCATGCGCCGCTCCGGGCTGCTGCCGAAGGAGGCCTACCCGAACGTCATGGAAGGGATTAAGCGCAGCGGAAGCTTCCGCGGCGACCCGGCGGCCTTCGCCCGCTGCCGCGTCAAGGTACCGCTGAAACGCCTGGTGGAGCAGGGGCTGCTGTACTTGGTGACCGGGCTTCCGGAGCAGATGATGTACACCACCATGCAGTACGCCTCGCTGTTCCGGGACGCCAAGGGGCGGGAGCTGAGCGACGACGCGAAAGCGATGGTGCGCATGCTTGAACGCAACCTGCCCATGCCCAGGCGGGCCTTCTTCGAGCGATCGGTCCTCGGTCCGTCGAGAACGCAGGAGGCGCTGCGGGAGATGAACCGGGCGACCGTCATCGCCTACGGCCGCAACAACCGCATAACGCTGGTCCCGCCCTCCGGCCTCAGCGTCCACGAGGCCCGGCTGGAACATCTGCGTATCCTCTTCCGCAACTACGGGGTGTTCACCGCCGAGAACCTGTCCCGCTTCCTGCGCCTGGAGATACCGATGCGGGAGCTGCGCTCCCTGCTGTCCGAACTTACGGACGAAGGGTTCCTGGCCAAAGGCTTCCTGGAAAAGGGCGGGGACGCCGTGCACTGGACGCTGAGGGAGGACCTGGGCGATATCGACAGAAAGGTGCCGGACCGGGAGCTGGTGCTCTACCAGTTCGACAACATGTCCCATTACCTCTACGACGAGGTGCGGGAGAGATGCGGGGGCATGGGCAGCCTGGTGATGCGCGGGCCGCAGGTCATAGGCTGCTTCCGCTCCAAGCACGCTGGGAAGGACCTCACCATAATCGACCTGCAGGGGGGCAAGGAGGCCAAGGCCGTGGTCAAGGACTTCGTCTCCGAGCTGGGCTGGACGGTGAGGGAGAAGACCTCCAAGGAGATCCCGGACTGGGAGATCCAGGAGTTCCTGGGGAAGGTGATGGGCGAGGAGGACTGAACTACTTCTTCTTGCCCTTCTTCTTCTCGCGGGCGATGATCATCTCGGCGACCTTCCTGCCCGACAGGAGCATGCCGCCGAAGATGGGACCCATGCGCGGCGCGCCCATGACCGCGTTGGAGGCCATGCCGCAGACGTACAGGTTGTTGTAGACCTCCACCGTGTTCTCCACGGTCATCTGTTCCCCGACCTCGGCCCACATGGACTTCTCGCCCTCGATCTGGCCGGTGGGCGTGTTCAGCCTTCCGACCTTCCGCTGCACCACGTGGACCACTTCCGCGGGGTGCCCGGTGCCGTCGATGACATACTTAGAACGAACGGCCAGAGGATCGACGTGCAGCCCGGCGACCTCCACGGCGGAGGAGTTGATGACCACGCCGCAGATGCTGTCCTGGCGGATCATGACGTCCTCGACGGATATGGTGTTGTACAGCCTCGCCCCAGCGGTCACCGCCGCCGAGATCAGCTTGGCGGAGGCCTCCACGGAATCGGCGGTGAAGTAACCGTCACCAGCGTCCCGGAGCCGAACGCCGATCTCCCCCAGCAGGTCCTTGCTGCCCTCCTGGACCACGATTATCGGGAAGGTCATGCCGCCGCCCCACATGCCGCCGCCGGGGGTAAGCTTCCGCTCGAAAATGACGACCCTGAGCCCAGCCTTGGCCAGGTAGCGCGCGGCCGTGAGCGAGGACGGTCCCGCGCCGGCGATGACCACGTCGACGTCCACGTTCTCCAGGAACTCCTCGGTGTACCTCTCCACTATCTTGCGGGTGACCAGAACCTCATCGATCTCCATCATGATTCCTCTTCAAACAGGGATTGCAAGGGCGCTTGCGCACCCCCTATCTCAGCGTTTTTATTTATATCATCGGGGAAAGCCTCGATGGCCTTATCGATGGAATTTGGTTCTGATCAAACCAGTGATCGATTCCTTTGGTCCGGTATGGCCGATCGGCGTCCACTATCCCAACTGACCAACCGGGGTATCCCCTTTAATATCTTTTATGAACATGTAAAATAAATCGATGGCATTGATGATATGATCAGGAAGTATCTCTGGACTTGTGTCATTTTCGCGGTCGCTTTATTCTTGGTGCTATCAACATCGCTACTTCCGTTCAACACCCTCGTTCAAGGTCACCTCAATCAGGGGTCCAGCATCAACGGGAACCAAGAGATCCTAGGCGACCCGTTCAGGCCGGTCATCTACTGGGCGGACCACGAGGGTGATGAATTACTGATCTGGAACTACTCCTCGGGCGATCTCCGTCAGGTGGAGGCGGGACTGAACCCCATCTCCATCGACCTGGACACCACGGGTTCCCTGCTCTTCGTGGCCGCGGACGGTGACAGGTCGCTGTCCGTCATAGATGTCCGGACGGCTGAGGTGAACCATAGCGTCGAACTGGACTTCACTCCCCTCAGCATCACCGTCTCCGGAACGGAAAGGTTGTTCATCAGTAGCAGGAACGATACCCTGATCAGAACCGTGGAGCTTCCTTCGATGGCAATCTCATCAGCGTTCGACCCGGGCTTTCACGCCATACTGGATTCCAGTCCGGACGGCTCCAGGCTTCTAGCGGTGGCCCAATTGTGGGATGACGAACCTGCAAACATATCTCTCTACAACACGTCCGGGCCGTCACCCACCATCATGGCGGTCAGCAGCATGGGTTCCGTCATCCTCTCCCAGACCGTTGTGGATTGGGATAACGGGAGCTTCTTCATCGCCGGGCAAGGCCTGGGCGGATTTCAGATGAGGTCGTTGGACGACCTTGAGGTCACGGCATCCCTGGGGACGCCCTCGTCGCCCAACGGGATCGCCCTTTCGCTCGATAAGAGCAAGGTCTACGGTGTGGCGACCGGCACTTACTGGCATCTCCCTGGAGGAAGGAATCTGGAGAGGTGGATGTCGATGATCTTCATCCTTGACGCCCAAACCTTCAGTCTAGAAGGGATGAAACCAATCAACGGGGAGATGGGGCCGATAACCACCTCCTTGGACTCCGGGGCGGTGTTCGTGAGTCCCCCCCTGCAGAGGATCGGGGTGGAACTGGCGATCAGTCCCAAATCACCGGCCGACGGGTCGATATATGGATACGCACCCAGCTACGTAGGCTTCACCTTCAACGACAGCATCATCCCCGCTATCCCGGCTGACGAGGTGGCGCTCTTCATCGACGGAACGCCTTATGAGGTCGAGCAGGTGGAGGACGGAGGATATCGAGCAGCGATGCAAGACCCCCTATCGTCCGGACACCATGATGTCGAGGTGTGCTTAGGGGGAATTCAAGATGTTTGGACCTTCAGAATCGAACCGAACTCCACGTTAGCGATATTTCCGCAGGCCCGTTTGATCTCCCCTGAGAACGGATCGATCTATCTCGAACTACCATCCCAGATCGCCGTGGCCTATGAACCAGGCGAACCGGGCCCCATCGGATTATCCATCAGATTGGAGGTCAACGGGATCGATCTGGAGACATACACCGACGATTCGCATCCCAACACGGTGTTCGCCCAAATGCCGTCATTTTTCGATTTCGGCGAATTATTAATCAACGCCACCATGGAATGGGTCAATGGAAGTCGCACCTGGTCTTGGACCTGCGTTTCTCAGATGATTCCATCGATCTCCTGCGGATTTCCAAACCCCGGATCGTACCTACCTATCTCTCCCAGCCACATAGAGGCCGTATACTATGAGGGAAGACCGGCGGTGAGCGTGGAGGAGATGGAGGTGACCATTGACGGCGTCCCCTACGAGTACGATTCATGGCGTACCGATGAGTCCAGCCTCCTTTTCAGAGTGAACCTCACTTCCGAGCTGCCTGAAGGCTTGCACGTAGCTCATTTCAACGCCACGACCAGCCTGGGGGTATATGAGGCCCTTCTAGAGTTCACCATTGGTTCCTTCGTTCGTTGCGATCACGATGACGATGTGGTCTTCTCCATGCTCGTCCCGGATTCATGGCCGATCGAGAATGATATCGTCATCGCGGAGCAGGAGGTGAAGCTGCTCGTCAGGGGTCCGATCAACGACGGCATTCAGACCAATCTCCAGGTCATCTCCGGATATGACCGGTCGGCCCGAGAGGACCATCAGTATCTCGACGAACAGGCCGCCGCCACCGTGGAGGAACTAACGGAGGCTGGAATCAACGTGACCCTGATGGGGGATCCCACCTTTTCGACAATATCCAATCACACCGCCGCCACATTCACCTTGAGATGGACGGACACGACGATCATCCAGGACATCACCGTCATCGTCAACGAGGGCGACCATAGGTATCTCATCATCACCTGCACCACGGACCTTTTCTCCTATCCAGAGATCAAGCCGGTGTTCGACAGGATGATATCCAGTTTCACCTGGGAGGACACTGAGGCGTCCCCGTGGGACCTCCAAGGGCCGATCCTGTTCGGAGCTGCGATCGGGATCGGCACCGCCATCGCGATCGTCGTTACGCTAGCGATCATCAGAAAACGTAGGTCATGATGCTGCAGACCTATCTCATCTCCTCGATTGGACATTAAGGGACATAGCCAGTCCATAGCAATCTTTAAGAATCGTTAAGCCGATGAATGGGGCAATGAAGATACCTTGCGAGCTGATCGTCTGGTACGTGCTGCCTTCCATACGGCGCGAGTTGGCCAGGGAGCTAGTGCAGAAGCACCATCTGAGCCAGGCGGAAGTGGCCCGCAAGTTCGGTGTGACCGACGCCGCCATCTCCCAGTACCTGAAAGCGAAACGCGGCACCAACAAGGAGCTGGAGAACAGCGGACGGTACGAGGATTTCAAGCGGGAGGTGGAGATCTCCGCCATACGCATAATCAACGGCTCAGACATAGTCGTCGAAACGTGCCGCATCTGCGAGATGGTCAAGAAGAGCGGGATGCTGGTCGGCATATACGAAACGCAGACCGGCCTCCGCGCTCCGGCCTGCGTCTGCCCGCAGTGCGATTGATCATCTTCCGTACGCGTAGTAGATGTACTCCTGGGCGTAGCCCGCCCAGCGTCCGAACTTTTCTCTGGATAGCCGGTTCACCGTCCTATAATTACCCTCGATCCCGTAGAGCTCGGCCATGGCCCTTTTTATCCGCACGTCGACCGGGAAGGCCTCCAGATGTTCGAGCGAGAAGACGCTCACGCAGTCGGCCACCTTGGGGCCGATGCCTGGGAGCTTAACCAGCTCCCGTACGCAGTCCTCGTAGTCCATGGCCATCAGCCCGGGGAAGTCTATCTCCTCCCGGTACGCCAGACGGGCCAGCTCGATGAAGCGCTTGCATCTGTATCCCAGACCGCAGCCCTCGGCGCGCTCGCAGCGGTCCAGGAGCTGGCCGGGGGTGGGAAAGGTGTGGTGATCGTCCATTTCCGTGCCGAAGGTGCGGCACACCCGCTCGATCATCCCCTGGATGCGCGGGATGTTGGCGTTGGTGGCCAGAACATAAGAGGCCATGCACTCCCAGGGGTCCTGGCGGATCAGCCTCAGCCCGCGGTAATCGCGGAAGAACGAGGATAGTTTTTCGTCACATTCCAGATCCCGGTAGATCGCCTCCAGGTCGTCATCATGGCGGAAGTATCTTTCGAGACGCTCCTCGCTCATGCCCTTGGCGGCAACGCGCTCCCCCCGCTGGCACAGGATGACCAGTCGGCCGTCCACCACTCCTCTCCATTCGTCCCCTTCCTTGCGCCAGCGGAACACCTGCCCGCAGCCCAGGGTGTGGTCCAGGTCCAGGATCATGGGGACCGTTTCGCCACGAAGACCATCATGTCGCTGTTCTTGGTGAACGGGCCGAAGTTCCAATCACCGTAGGTCTCCAGCACCTCCAGCCCGCAGGACTCCATGAGATCCACGGCCTCCTGATAGGCCATGTACCGAATGGTGAAGCATGCGGTCACCCGCCGCATCTCCCGGTCCTGGCGGGATATGTCGATGAAATAGTGGACCGTCGTGCGCTGCCTCGGCTGATCGAAGGTCTGCGCCTCGAACTTGGAGACGATCTCCCCGTTGATCATCGTCTTCGTACCGCGATGGCGCACCAGCTCCTCCGGGCGGTCCAGGCGCGGGTTGAAGATGCTCATCACGAAGCGCCCGCCCTCCTCCAGATGCTCGGCAACGTTCCTCAGCGCCGCCTCCTGCCCCTCTCTCTCCAGCAGGTGCAGGAAGGCGTTGAAGGGCACGACGATCAGACGGTACCGGCGCGGGCACTCGAACGTCCTCATGTCGGCGTGGTGCACGCTGGCCCGTGATTGCACATCATCGTCCATATGCTCCATCTTGGCGGTGAGGCGGTCCAGCATGGAATCGCTGCGGTCGAAGCCCCAGACCTCGTACCCCTCCTCCACCAACGGTATAAGGCTGCGGCCGGTGCCGCACATGCATTCCAGCACCGGGCCCCCTACCTGCTCCGCCAGGCGCAGGTAGAACTGGGTGTCCTCCACCTGGTCCTCGTACCACACGTCGTAGTACTTGCCGAGGACCTCGTAGAGGTCCGGCTCCTCATAGCTTGTATCCGATCTTCCGGAGGAAGCCTCTTCTTTTCTGTACGTCCTCATCCTGCTCAACTCCCACTGGCATCTGTCCGTCGATCACGCCTATTATACCGCGCCCGAGCGCGCTCTCCGCCACCACCAGCTCCAGTTCGTTGGCGGTGGCGCAGAATATCGAGCACACCTCGGGGACCTGCCTGATCCTCTGCAACACGTTCACAGGATAAGCGTCCCGCATGACCACGAAGAAGGTGTGGCCGGCGCCGACCTTGAGGGCGTTGCGCTGCGCGCAATCCCGAAGCTCGGGGTCGTTGCCTTCAACTCGGACCAAACGATCGCCGGAGGCCTCGCAGAAGGCGATGCCGAACTTGGCCTGCGGCACGGAGTTCACCATCGCCTCGTAGAGGTCCTCAGCGGTCTTGATGAAGTGCGACTGCCCGACGATGATGTTGGTGTCGGCGGGCTTCTCCACCGGAACGTTGTACTGCTTCATTCTCCTCCCAGTCTTACAATCCGCACCCGGATATTTACATTGTGCGCCGCGGCAATCTACTTTATTCCGCCATGCGATTCATGGGCATGATACGCATCGGCCCGGCCGGATATCCGGAAGGCTCCCGCTCCCCGGCGGATGCCGTGCTCAAGGTCAGAAAGGCCGGTCTCAGCGCGCTCGAGATACAGTTCGTGCGCAACGTTCTCTTCAACCGGGCCAAGGCGGAGGAGGCCCGCTCGGTGGCAGAGGAGAGCGGGGTGCTGTTGAGCGTGCACGCCCCCTACTACATCAACCTGAGCTCCCCGAACCCGGAGACCCGGGCCAAGAGCGAGGACTGGGTCCTGCGGGCGCTGCGCGGCGCGGAGGCGTTCGGCGCATGGATCGTGGTGGTGCACGCCGCCACCTACGGCGAGGACGCCGGCCGCTGCACGACCAACGTCATCGACTCCCTGAGAAGGGTCAAGGGGTCCGCGGACGCCGAATCGCTCAGGGCGGTCATCGGCCTGGAGACCATGGGCAGGAAGGCCGCCTGGGGCACCGTCCCGGAGATACTGGAGGTGATGCGGGAGGTCCAGGGGGTGCTGCCGGTGGTGGACTTCGCCCACCTGCAGGCCAGGGGGCCGCCGTTGAACCCAGAAGGTCTGCGGGCACTGCTCGATTCGCTCTCCCAAGTGCCCCGCCTGCACTGCCATCTCAGCGGCATCGAGTTCACTGCTGCCGGAGAGAGGAAGCACCTGCGGCTCGGCGAGGGGCTGGACCACCTCATGGTCCTCGACGCCCTGCGCGAATCCGGCATCGATGGGGCCGTGATCTGCGAGTCCACCTCCCCCATGGAGGACGCCCAGGTCATGCTCCGTCACCTGAGCCAGACCATTTAATAAACAACTTGAAATAACCACAATACAATCAGACGCCAGCAGGGTGGGTCATATGCCAGAGGACCGGAGCGAGGCCAACGAGGAAGAGGTTTTCGAGTTCGACTGCCCCGAATGCGGCAGGCACATCGTGGGCGAGGCGGACAGGTGCCCGGGCTGCGGCACGGAGTTCGTCATCGAGGAGGTACCCATGGCAGAGTGTCCGTACTGCGGAGAGCCCTGTCCCCTGGAGTCCGACAAGTGCCCGTCCTGCGGCAGGAGCATGGCGGACGACGGCGACGAGCTGCGCCAGGAGTTCCCCAGGCTGGTGGCGGAGGTCAAACCCCTGCTGATAATATCCAAGGACTACGAGGTGGAGGTCGGGGAAGGCCGCCGGCTCATAGACAAGGCCGTGCAGGCGGGAAAGCAGAGGGACCTGGCCACCGCGGTGCAGATGGTGAAGGAAGCGCGCTCCTCTATCAAGGCCGCGCTGGACGAGCGGCTGGTGCTCGAGGAAGGGAACCTGGAGAAGCTAGTGGGGGTGGTCTCCCGCTCCGGGGTGGACCCCAAGGAGGTCTCCGAATCCTTGACGGCGTTGCGAACCATGCGCGAGGAAGGGGATGTTGAGGGGGCCTTGCAGGTCGCGGCCAAGGGCCGCAAGGCCGCCGAGCGTTCCTCGGGAAAGTTCCTGGAGGCCAACGACCTGGCCGAATCGCTCTCCCGGCTCATAGACGTCTGCGACCAGTTCTACCTGGATTCCCGGGAGGCCAAGCGCATGCTTAACGAGGCCCGGGACGCCGGCGATCACGGCGACTGGGGGATGATGGGGATACTGGCCCGCAAGGGCCGCGAGCAGCTGATGAGATCGCTTCCGGAGGCCACCAGGGGCGAGATGCGGAAGGCGAAGAACCAGCTTCTGGACGCCAAGGCCGACGGAAAGGACGTGCGCACTTTGGTGAAGGTGCTCAAGGACGCCGGGGTGGCCATGAACCGCGAGCGCTATGACCAGGCCCTGGAGCTGCTGGGCGACTTCAAGGACGAGCTGAAGAGGCTCTAACGCTCCCGGACCAGGCGCATCTCCCTTTCCAGTATCGAGCGCTCCTGCGCGCTGAGGCTGGCCGGGTCTATCGACAAAAGGAACAGGGCCTGCCGTTCGCTGATGCGGTCCACCAGGGACCTGATGAAACGCAACGCCCCCTCGAAGGAGTTGCTGCTGATGAGGTACTGCAGGTCGTCGATCAGGATGATGACCTTTTCCCGCCCCTCCATGAACTCCTCCAGCACCACCACGATCTTCTCCAGGGAGGGTGGGATGGTCCGCTCCGCCTCCGACTCGTGGTCCGTCAGCCAGATGAGGTCCGCCTGTATCTCGTTGTAGGATTTCCGGAGCATGCGCGGATTGGTGCGGGAGATGGCAAGACCGGCATAGCCCTTGGCGAGATAACCGACGAAGATGCCGTGCGAGAAGTCCCGGGACTGTTCCTCGACGAGATAGCTCTCCCCCTCGTCCAATTCCAGTTCGACGTCCCGCAGGTCGCGCTTGCCGGCCATCTCCAGCGACTTCTCGCGGTGGTACTTCATGATGGCCTGCTTGAGCTCCAGGATGCTGACGTCCTCGCCGATGCCCTCCCCGGCGCTCTCCGTCCGCAGGTTGTCGCGGTAGAAGTGCATGATGAACTCGGTGAGGTCGGGCGCCCGGTCCTGCCGGTAGTCCTCGATCAAAGAAGCCAGAGCGTTCCGGTCGCCGACCCTCATCAGGGATATCGAGGTGTCGGGGAAGATCGAATCACCTAGGGTGAACTCCGCCGCGCGTTCTCCGCGATACATCATCTCCACGCTGTTGTTCCCAGCCGGCTTGAAGCTGTACAAGGCCACGGTCGGCGAGCCCTGATCGAAGACCAGGACGCCGTTCGATGAATCCCCATCCAAGGTCAGCACGGTGCGGAGATACCCGGTGAACTCCCCCTTCTTGATGGTATCCAGGAGATCGCGCAGCGAGGCCTGCCCGCCCTTGCGCTCCTCCTCCCTCTCCGCGGACGGCAGACGCATCTCAGAAATCATGTGACCCTGATGACGAAGGGAAATGCCAGATAATATAATTGACTCATGCCGCAGGACCGAGGTAAATCTGGCCGGGGCCAATAGGGGGCATATCGTCCATCAACCGGGCATATCGCCCGGTACATAGTTTGTGTGTAATGAAAATGATATATAATATATAAATCAAATACCAAATTGATAACAGATGACATTTATTATCCCGACCTTCAGTGAGAACAGGCTCAACATATTCAGAGCGATGTGCCATGGCGCCTCGTCCATATCCATCATCGCCAGGTCGACCGGGCTCTCCGAGATAACCGTGCAAAGGGCGGTCCACCAAATGCACGATCTAGACCTGGTCCTAACCCACCGAGAAAGGCCGATCAGAATCGAGCCCGCCACCAGCGGCCAGGCGGTGGCTCTCCGCCAATTCATCATGGCCGAAAAAAGCTCCTTGGAAGTGATCATCGGGGCAAAGCTACTGGTTCTATTGTCTCTTCTTAGCGCTCCCAAGGACCTTGAGAGGATATCAATGGAGACGAGGTTGAAAAGAGAGACGGTGAGGGTTCTGACCTGGAAGCTCAGGACCCTTGGCGCCCTGTCAACAGATGGCGACTCCGTGTTCATCTCCCCGGGCTATCAGGCTCTATCCAAGTTCCTGACCGGGTTCTCAGCGGGGGTCAATGATCGGGCGATGAAGGGCCTTGTTAAGGACGGGGTCATGCTTTGGACCGGCGGACTGGAGTTCATATTCGCCAGCAAGACCGATCCGGTGCCCGCAAGCGTACGCTTGACCGGTCCGTCAGCAATGACCTCACACGGGGTCGAACTGATCTCTAGCCAAAGATACTATCATTGTTCATACTGGGATGAAGAACCGGGCGTAGAGGATATCGCCATCCATAACATCCTCATCGATCCTCACAGCGCTCGCGGGATCGGTCATTCCATCCTTCTGCTGAAGAAGGCGGGGTATGACAGGGGGCAGCTCCTGAAGACATCTGCACATGCTGGAATACAAGACACGGTCTCCGCCGCCATTGACCGGATGGAGGGGCGGCCCTCCAACCATCCTTTCCTTCCGAATGAGGCGGAACTAAAAGATCTGTTCCGTCAGTATGGGGTGTTGTAAATGGAACGAGGCCATTTCGGCAAAGGAGACGTTCTGGCCGCTATCGAAAAAGCCGGGGCCATTTGCTCTGTGGAAACGACCCTATATCTGGTAGGTGGAGGGGCCATGGCCTTGCGAGGGGACAAGGACGCCACCAAAGACGTCGACCTGATAGTGGAGGACGAGGTCAAGGCCATCGCGTTGAGGGCCGCGCTCATCGGCCTCGGGTTCGAGGTCAATCTACAACCTCCTCTGGAATGTAGCGCCTTGATCGATGCCAAGATCATGACGTCACCTCAGGGGATGAGGGTCGATCTGTTCGTTAAGAAGGTATGCAATAAACTGACCTTAAGCTCAGGCATGAAGGCCAGGTCCGAAACCGTATCCCAATATGGCCCCATCTCTCTCCGGATGTGCTCAAGGGAGGACATCTTCCTTTTGAAGAGCGTCACAGAAAGGCCTCGAGACCTGGATGACATGGCGGCATTGTATCGTCAGGGATTGGATGGAAAGACCATTCTCCAGGAATGCCACGAGCAGGCATCATATGCATCGAGCAATGACGAAAGGATATGGGAAGCTTTCCTGCTGGCGAAGGTCGAGGAGATGGAGGACAGGTACGGACTTGCGGTCCCCTGGAAGAAACGCTTGGAGAGGACCGCGCGATCTCGGCTCGCCTTGCATCTAATGCGCAAGGAACTGGAGAAAGGTCCCACGACAGTAATGGATATCTGCCATGTTCTAGAGCTGTCCCCGCGAGAGGTACGTGCCCTCGTCGCCTCCTTGGAAGCCGCGGGCGACGTCATTATCGACCGGGGAAAACGCCCTTACACGATCCGACTGGACAATATGAGTGGAAATGAAAGGTCGTGATCGGAGACGACAACAAATTTTAAATGGGCGTAGCGATTGATGTCGCCTTGCGCCACTGTAGCTCAGCGGTAGCCCCTCAACCGGGCCGCTATAGAGCGGCGGTTTCGTAAACCGCAGGCCGGGGGTTCAATACCCTCCAGTGGCTCCACTTATTCTTCCAGGTACTTCTGCACCATCTTGATGGCGCATACGTCCCCGCACATCGAGCACCCTTCGTCCTCGGCGGTCTTGCCTCTCTTGCGGTAACGGCGAGCCTTCTCCGGATCGAGGGCCTCGCGGTACATCGCCTCCCAGTCCAGTTTCTTACGTGCGCGGGCCATGCGCTCGTCCCGCTCCGCCCCGCGGCCTAACGCCAGGTCCGCAGCGTGCGCGGCGATCTTGCTGGCGATGACGCCCTCCTTGACATCCTCCACGTCCGGGAGGGAGAGATGTTCGGCAGGCGTTACGTAACACAAAAAGTCCGCCCCGGCGAGGGCGGCCACGGCGCCGCCGATGGCCCCGACGATGTGATCGTACCCCGGTGCGATGTCCGTTACGAGAGGACCGAGCACGTAGAAGGGGGCGTTGTCGCAGACGCGCTTCTCTAGTTGCACGTTCGCCTGTATCTGCGACAGCGGAACGTGGCCGGGACCTTCGACCATGCATTGCACGCCAGCCTCGCGGCAGCGCTGCACCAGTTCCCCGAGGATGATCAGCTCCTGGATCTGCGCTCTATCGGTCGCGTCAGCTACACATCCCGGGCGCAGCCCGTCCCCAAGGCTGAGGGCGAACTCGTACTTGTCCGCCAGCTCCAGAAGGTAATCGAAGTTCTCGTACAGCGGGTTCTCCATCTCGTTGTGCAGGATCCAAGCTGTGAGGAACGAACCGCCGCGGGACACCACGTCCGTCAGGCGTCCGGAGTTACGCAGACGGGATACGGACTCCAGGGTGATGCCGCAATGGACCGTCATAAAGTCCACTCCGTCCTTGGCGTGGCGCTCGATGCCCGAGAACATATCGTCCTCGTCCATGTCCACCACCGCGCTGCGGCGGGCGGCGCGCAGCCCCTCCTGATAGATCGGAACGGTTCCGACCGGTACGCGCACCTCCTTGAGTATGGTGCGGCGTATCTCGTCCACGTCACCGCCGGTGCTTAGGTCCATGATGGCGTCCGCTCCGTATTGGACGGCCACGCGGGCCTTCTCCAGCTCCGGCTCCAGGTCCGGAAGGTCGCGGGAGGTGCCGACGTTGGCGTTGATCTTGACAGTGAGCCCTTCGCCGATGGCGCAAGGCTCAGGCGAATGGATGGGATTGCAGGGGATGACCGCCCGGCCGGTGGCCAGCATGCGTCTGATCCACTCGGGGTCCGCCCCTTCCGCCTTGGCCGCCCTCTTGACCTCTTCGGAGGGACCGGCCCTCGCCCGGAACATGATGCTCATCGCCGCCACCAACCCGTTTTCCTCATTTATTGCTTACCTCTCGAGCCTGGTCGGATATGAAGGTTTCCCTGCCCCCGGAACGTGGCCGGAAGCCATGCAAAATGGGGTGAAAAAACCCCCTGTTTGCTTATATAGCCAGATGGTAAACCCAGGGTATTAATACTTAGATGCTATACTCTAACTAAGCGGATGGGATGCGGTCGAACTCATAGTCTCGACCGGACGGTATCGCATTCATCGATTCACAGAGGGTATCCGATATGGAGGACGCGAGCTACAACGCCAACAGCATACAGGTGCTGGAAGGCCTGGAGGCCGTTCGCAAGCGGCCAGGCATGTACATAGGCAGCACCGACACCAGAGGCCTTCACCATCTGGTCTATGAGATCGTCGATAACGCCATAGACGAGGTGATGGGCGGTTACTGTAACAACATCGACATCTCGATAAACCAGGATGGCAGCGTCACCGTGGCCGATGACGGGCGCGGGATACCTACCGGGCTGGTGCCCAAGTACGAGAGGCCGGCGGTGGAGATGGTGCTGACCGTTCTTCACGCCGGCGGCAAGTTCGACCGTAAGAGCTACAAGGTCTCCGGCGGTCTGCACGGTGTCGGGATGTCGGTAGTGAACGCCCTCTCCGAATGGCTTGACGTTAAGGTGCGCCGAGAGGGCAAGGAGCACTACCTAAGATGCGAAAGAGGAGTCGTAACCGTTCCCCTTAAGGAGCTGGGGCCTGCTGAAGGCTCCGGCACCACCATCACCTTCATGCCGGACAAGACCATCTTCGAGACGGTCCAGTTCGAGTACGACGTTTTAGCGGAGAAGTTCAAGGACCTGGCCTACCTGAACAAGACCGCGATAATCTCGTTCAGGGACGAGATCTCCGGGCGCCAGGACCGCTTCCACTTCGAGGGCGGCATAATCGAGTTCGTGGAGGACCTCAACCACGGCCGGACCAAGCTGCATGAGAAGCCGATATACATCATGGCCGAGAAGGACAACGTGATAGTCGAGCTGTCAATGCAATACACCGACGGCTACGCGGAGAACATTTACTCTTTCGTGAACAACATCAACACCGCCGAGGGCGGCACCCACATGGTCGGCCTGCGCTCCGCTCTGACCCGGGCCATGAACGACTATGCCAAGGAGAAGAACATGCTCAAGGGAATGGACGCCTTGAGCGGTGAGGACGTTCGCGAGGGTCTGACGGCGATCCTGAGCATCAAGGTCCCCGAGCCGCAGTTCGAGGGACAGACGAAGACCAAGCTGGGGAACAGCGAGATCAAGGGCATCGTCGACAGCTCGGTCTTCGAGAAGCTGGCCGAGTTCCTGCAGGAGAACCCCAAGGTTGGCGCGGTGTGCATCGAGAGGGCCATACTCGCCGCCCAGGCCAGGGAAGCGGCCAGGAAAGCAAGGGACCTCACCCGCCGCAAGGGGATATTGGAGAGCGCCGCCCTGCCTGGCAAGCTCGCCGATTGCAGCGAACGCGACCCGGCGAAGTCGGAGATATACATCGTGGAAGGAAATTCAGCTGGTGGGTCGGCAAAAATGGGCCGCAACCGGGAGTTCCAGGCCATTCTCCCGCTCAGGGGAAAGATCCTCAATGTGGAAAAGGCCCGCATGGACAAGATCCTGAAGAACCAGGAGATACACAACCTGATCACTGCCATAGGCGCCAACGTCGGTCCGGACTGCGACCCCTCGAAAGCTCGTTACCATCACATCATCATGATGACCGATGCCGATGTGGACGGGGCGCATATACGGACGCTTCTGCTTACTTTGTTCTACCGCTACATGCGCCCGCTGATCGACGCCGGCTACATCTACATCGCCCAGCCGCCTCTATACAAGGTCAGCAAGGGCAACAAGGAGGTCTACGTCTATGATGACGAGGCCTTGGCCAAAGCGATGGAGGAGATGGGCAAGAACGTCGGCCTCCAGAGGTACAAGGGCTTGGGGGAGATGAACCCCAAGCAACTGTGGGAGACCACCATGGACCCGGAGACGAGAACGCTGAAGAAGGTGACAATCGAGGACGCCATGAAGGCGGACGAGATGTTCACAATTCTGATGGGCGACGAGGTCGAGCCCAGGCGGGAGTTCATCATGTCCCACGCTAACGAGGTGGAGAACCTGGACATCTGAGGTGACCAAAATGACCGACGAAGACACCAATCAGCAGGCTCCGGAACAGAACGCGGGGGACGCCAAGGTCCCGGACGCCGGAACGCATAAGGTAGTTCTCCAGCCGATCGAGAGCGAGATGAAGAAGTCCTACATCGATTACTCGATGAGCGTCATCGTCTCGCGAGCCTTACCGGACGCTAGGGACGGGCTGAAGCCCGTGCACCGCCGCATATTGTACTCAATGTACGACATGTCGCTCAATCACAACAAGGCCCACAAGAAGAGCGCCAGGGTCGTGGGTGAATGCTTCGTGGCCGGAACCAGGGTGCTGACCGAAAGAGGGCTCATCCCAATCGAGGAGGTCCAGCTCGGAGAGAAGGTGTATACTCAAAGCGGGAAATCCCAAGTTACTGAACTCTATGAAATGCCGGAACGCGAACTGGTCAAAATTTCATTAGAGAACGGGGTATTCGTAACAGCCACTCCTTCACAGCCCATAAAAATCTTGAATCGCCAATTCAAATACGAATGGAAAGAGGCGAAAGATATTTCACCCTCTGACTATCTAGTAATGCGATTGGATTACCCAGATGATGTTCCATACGCATCTTTAACTAATTGGAAAGGAAAGGAAAAGAAGGTCAACGAAGGCATCGCTTACATCATTGGTCAATTTTTATCAGATGGGCACATTGAAAAATATTGCACAATTGACAATGAAAAGAACGCAGGTGCATTCAACTTCTTCTCTTGCTCTTCCAGCGTCATTAATCACGTTCAATCGATTTTAAAGAGTGAATTTGACTATGATGCCACAATCCAGAACAGAAGCACTGGGGAAGATAATTTCGGCCCCGATCGACCGACGATTAATCAGATTAGAATTACGGATTCGGAATTGAATGAATATTTGGCCTCAAATTTCAACATAGACGGTAGTTGGAGAGCTGATACCAAGCACATTCCGGAGGTATTCAACCGCTCCCCAAGGTCGGTAATTGGAGCACTTCTGTCCGGAATGATCGATGGCGATGGGTCGGTTCACAAGGACCGTAACGTCTTGCATTATGGAACAGTCTCTGAAAGAATGTCCGAAGAGATGCAAATTCTAATGCAGCAACTCGGAGTTATGGGTCAGCGTTATTCGACAGATAACACTCAAAGCCTCCAACTGTTCAATGGATTTGTCCTCAGGCACAATTTTGTACTTCACTGTATCGAGGTTAGGGGGAGATTCGTTAAAAAATTGGCGAATCACATCGCCCTTTTTAATGAATTGAAAAAGGAGAGATTGAACAGAATTGTGGATGCACCAGCGATTTCATGCAAATTCGATAGGATACCCTATGCATCAGAGATCATTTTTTCAGAACTATCAGAGCATCACATCGGTGGTGGTTGGTATGAAGATATTTCCGGAAATAAGTTCAGGAGCGGAATAACTTATCCTTCAGGAAGTAAGATTCGTTACTCATCCAATATCAAAGAATCGCCTCTGGGTCGGAATCAGATTGTAGAATGGGGTATACAGTCAAAATTGGAGCGCATTGGCTCCAAAACATCCCAGATATTTGATGATATTATAAATAATAATATATACTTTATAAAAATAAAAGAAACCAGGATTGCGCCACCAGCAATAACATACGATCTCCAAGTTGCTGGAGCTCACGAATTTGTAGCAAATGGAATAGTGGTGCACAACTGCCTCGGTAAATATCACCCGCACGGCGACACCGCCGTCTACGACTCGCTGGTCCGTCTCGCCCAGGACTTCTCCCTGAGGTACACCTTGGTGGAAGGGCAGGGCAACTTCGGTTCCGTCGATGGGGACGAAGCGGCGGCCATGAGGTACACCGAGTGCCGCATGCAGGAGCGGGCCGAGGACATGCTGGCGGACCTGGACAAGGACACCGTGGAATGGGGCGACAACTTCGACGCCTCATTGAAAGAACCGCTGGTCATCCCGTCCAAGCTGCCGAATCTCATCATCAACGGCTCCGCCGGCATCGCGGTGGGAATGGCCACCAACATGCCTCCCCACAATCTCTCCGAGGTCTCGGATGCCATCGTCCATCTGGTCGACAACCCCCAGGTCGACGTCATGGACCTCATGCAGTTCATCAAGGGCCCGGACTTCCCGACCGGCGGCACCATCTACGGCCTCAACGGCATCGTGGAAGCCTACCAGACCGGCCGCGGCAAGATCAAGGTCCGCGCCAAGACCCACTTCGAAGAGGTCGAGCACCGCAAGCGCATAATCGTTGATGAGATCCCATACCAGGTCAACAAGTCCATGCTCGTGGAGAGCATCGCCGAGCTGGTCAAGGACAAAAAGATCGAGGGGATCACCGACCTGCGCGACGAGTCGGACCGCGATGGCATGCGCATCGTCATCGATTTGCGCAAGGACGTCATGGAGGAGATAATCCTCAATCAGCTGTTCAAGCACACCCAGATGGAGGTTACCTTCGGCATTATCAATCTCGCCTTGGTGGACAACCAGCCCCGCGTGCTCACCTTGAAGGAAGAACTGCAGATATTCATCGACCATCGCCACAACATGGTGGTGAACAGGACCAAGTTCGATCTCGCTCAGGCGAAAAAGCGCGACCACATCTTGCAGGGGCTGGTAAAGGCCATCAGCGCCCTGGACGAGACGCTGCATATAATCCGGTCGGCCAACTCCCCCGAGGAGGCGCGCGACGGGCTCATGGCCCGCTTCGAGCTGGACGAGGAACAGGCGAAAGCGATACTGGACATGCGCCTGCAGAAGCTGACCGGTCTGGAGCTGGAAGCGATCCAGGCCGAGTTCCAGGAGATCGAGAGGCTGATACGCGACCTGGAGGATATCCTGGCGAACGAGTCGCGCATTCTAGGCATAATCAAGGCCGAGACGCTGGAGATGAAGGAGAAGTACGGCGACGAGCGCCGCACCGATATCGTCGCTCACGCCCTGGACATGGACATGGAGGACCTCATCCCCAACGAGGAGATGGTGCTCATGATCACCCAGGACGGCTACATCAAGCGCATGCCGCTGGACACCTACAAGCAGCAGCGCCGCGGCGGCCTCGGGCTGATGGGCATGGAGACCAAGGAGGAGGACGTGGTCACGGACCTCTTCGTCAGCATGACCCACGACTACGTGATGTTCTTCACCGACTTCGGGAAGATGTATTCCCTCAAAGCGTGGCAGGTGCCCGTCGGCTCCCGCCAGTCCAAGGGAAAGCCCATCGTCAACCTCCTGCCCAAGCTTGAGGAGGGCGAGAAGATCATGGCCACCCGGCCGATAACGAAATTGTCCGGGGACCACTACCTGGTGTTCGCCACCCGGGCCGGCATCATCAAGAAGACTCCGTTATCCGCTTACGCCAACATCCGTTCCCGCGGCCTCATCGCCGTCGGGCTGGAGGAGGGCGACAAGCTGGTGGACGTCAAGCTCACCGACGGGACCAAGGAGATCATCCTGGCCACCCGGAAAGGGCTGGCAGCTCGCTTCGACGAGGCGCAGGTGCGGCCCATGGGCCGCCCGGCGCACGGCGTCATCGGCATACGGCCGGAGAAGGACGACGAGGTGGTCAGCATGGCCATCGTGACATCCAATTCGCATCTGCTGACCGTCACCGAGAACGGCTACGGCAAGATATCCGTGGTGGGCAAGAAGGATGCCGACGACGAACGCGATACGTATCGCAAGACCCACCGCGGCAGCAAGGGCGTCATAACCATCCGTACGGAGGGCCGCAACGGCGACGTGATATCCGTCATGGAGGTGGAGCAAGATGACGAGCTGATACTAGCGACAGTCAACGGCATGGTGCAGCGCATCCGGGTCGCGGACATCCGGGTGATGGGGCGTGCGACCCAAGGCGTCACGGTCATGGACCTGCGGGAAGGGGACAAGGTCATCGCCGTTGCCAGATTGGCCGGCCGCAAGGAGGAGCAGGCGGTGCAGGAGGCCGAGGCGCATTCCGACACCGATTTCCCGGAGATGAGCGAGCCGGAGGAGCCAGAGAACGATGCCCACGAGGAAGAGGTGGAGTGAGGGGGCGAACATCTTTATGCTCCCATCGGGATATCATCTAAAGCCTGGGCAGGGTCCCCGATCACAAATCTGGGCGTGTCCGGCGCGGTGGTGAGCTCGATTGTTGCGCGATTCGATACCAGGGCTGGAAAAGGTCTTCCGAACCGACATTGAGGCGCCGAAGGTGGTTCTGGTCACGGGTCCCCCGGGCTCCATGAAGACCTCTTTCTGTTACTCGGTCATCTCGAACTATCTTGAGAAATCGGGAGAGTTCGGCCTTTACGTCACCTTGGAGGAGACCGCGGACAGCCACTTGCGCAACATGCGCAGCCTGAACATCGCTCTGAACGACAAAATGGAGATATCAGACTTCACCGACCTCCGGGAGCTGGACGAGATCGTGGAGGTGGACGCCCCTACCGATTACATGGACTTCATAATCCAGATGATCAGCTATCACAAGAAGAAGCATGGCGACCAGTTCACCGTGTTCGCCCTGGATTCCCTTGGGGCGCTGTATTCCCTGATGGAGGACGTCAAAGGGATACGGAAAAAGATGTTCTACTTCTTCAAGACCCTGAGGGACTACAATCTTACTTGTTTCATCGTGATGGAGAGAGGGCCCAACACTCCCTCCGAGCTGCTGGGCGACGAGGGCTTCCTGGTCGACGGCATAATCGAGCTGGGCCTGGACCGCACCCGCGGGAAGCTGGTACGGTACATGAGGGTGGAGAAGATGAGGGCCTGCGAGCACAGCATGGAAAGACATACCCTGGAGGTCGGGGAGAAAGGCCTCACGGTGCTGGGGCCGACCCTGGCCTGACGATCATGAGGTGACGAGATGTCCGACGAGCAAATACCAATCTGGCAAGTCATAGAGGAGTTCAAGGAGAAGATCAAGGTCCAGGAGGCCGACATCAAAAAGCGCAAGGAGGACCTGGAGAAGTGGGAATCGACCCTCCGCACTAAGGAGGACCAGCTCGACCAGGTCCAGCAGTCCCAGGCCCTCAAGGACGCGGAGCTGAAGGACCGCGAGGCCAAGGTCGTGCCGCGCGAGGAGGCGGCCACCCGCATGGAGCGGGAACTGGCTGCCCTAAGCGCTGAGCTGCGCACCCGCGAGGAGGAGATGCACCGCCTGCGGGTGGACCTGGAGCGGCGGGACCGCGAGGTGCTTCAGCAGGAAGAGCAGGTGCGCGCGCTGTTCCAGCAGGCCAGCGAGCACGATGCCAGCATGCGCGAGGTCAACAGGAAGATCGCCCTGATGGAGGAGCAGATGCACGAGGAGGTCAACCTGGTCCGGCAGTCGCTGGAGGCCACCAACGCCCGCCGGGAGGAGATGCTGGCCAAGATCAAGGTCATGGAGGAGCAGGCCGACGCCCTGGCCACCGGCAAGCGCGTCACCATGGAGGAGCAGAAGCGCCTGGTCGACTGGGAAAGGTCGCTCACCGAGAGGGAGGAAGCCCTCACCGCCCGGGAGGCAGTGCTTTTACGGCGCGAGGGGACCCCCGTGCCCGCGGTCACCGAGTCCTTCGAAGGAGGGGACGTCGAGGAGAAGGTCGCCCAGTCCCTGGCGAGCAGGGTGGAGGACGTGCCTGAACCGATCGTTCCGGCAGTGGAACCCGAAATGATCGAAGAGAAACCTTACAAGTTGGATAGGCCGGAGTCGGAGGTTATAAATGACGAGGCCGCCGAGCCGAAGCCGGTCTCGGAGGTCTCCAAACCCGAACCGCCAGCTCCAGAAAAGGTGAAGGTGAATGAGGAGCCGAAGGAATCGGCGCCTCCCGCTCCGCCAGAGATTAAATGTCCGAACTGCAGCACCATCAACGACGGTTCGGCCAAGAGATGTTACGCCTGCGGTCAAAAGCTCGACAAGGAATCCATCGAGGCCTTCGAGGCCAAGAAAGCGGAGAAGAAGGCCGAGGAGGAGCGCAAGGAGGCTGAGCGCCAGGCCGAAGAGGCCAAGAAAGCGGAGAAGAAGGCCGAGGAGGAGCGCAAGGAGGCCGAGCGCAAGGCCGAGGAGGAAAAGAAATCCGAGGTCAAGCCAGAGCACCAGCCTGCCGCCGACGACAAGAAGCCGGTGTCGATAAGAAAGATAATCAAGAGGAAGTGAAATTCCTCCTTTCTTTTCTACTTTGAGCCAGCGTACTGTCCGATAAGCATTCAGTTAAACATATTTATTTATAATCAGAACATTCTATTTTACCTGGCGTAATTATTAGTTTCAACTTAGGTGGGATTATGAAAATAGGAGTCGGGGCATCTAAGGCATTGAGCTTGCTTATCGTCTGGTGCATGATAATATCGTCATTCGCCGGATTGTTAATATTCACCGTTCCGGAGGCTGGTCAGGCGCTGTCCCCTTCCGTGGACGCAAATGGAGACCATTACATAGGATCTGACTACGTGAACGATACGTGGTACATCAGCGGCCTGCAGAACTTGAACGGGAATCTGACCATAGGTACCGGAGGCATGGTCGTCGTGGAGAACGGCGTCCTGAACTTCCTGTCCTATCAGACCGCCACCGTATCCCGGGTTCACCACCTGACCATAGAGGACGGCGGTGTCCTGATGCTGCTGAACTCTTCTATGACAGTCGAGAACACCTTGTATGGCGCGTACAACGCGCTGGGCGTGTTGGTGAGGAACGACGGTATGCTCTGGGCCGAGAACTCCGCCTTGGACTTCCAGGGTAAGGTGCTGATCGATGATGCATCGTTCATCGCCAAGGGCACCCAGATCTACGGGCCCCTGATGACCGCCATATCGAGCGATGTCCAGCTTTACGATTCTTCAATAAACGGCATCCCGGGAAAGCCGACCAATGTGGACGAGGTCTACTCCTATCCGTTCGCCGCGTCCTACAACAACACCATCGATGTCGACTACACCCTGGAGAGGAACCCCGACGCCCTCCAGACAGTGGTACCTGACAACGATGCCACCAACCTGACCACCAGCGGTTCCGGTTACGCCACCATAGAGAACCTTGAATCGATGACCATATCCGGGTTCGACATCGGAGGCCTGGTCTTCGACGAGGGCGAGGCGATGAGCGTAAGGCTCATGGCCGAGTACCGCACCAGCGACCAGTTCGTCGCCGGCGGGACCCCGGACACCTTCTATTACGCTGAATACCTGGACCCAACGCCGGACCAGGCTGCAAATATGCAGGTGTACGAAACTTACGAGGGGAACGAACCAGCGCTGACCAACACCGACAGGGTGGTCTCCCAGGACCTAACGTCCCTGTCCCTGTCCTCGGTGGAAATTTCCCTGCTGACGGTCACCCTGACCAACAACAACGCTGATGATGTGTACATCGACCGCGTCTGGATCGAGGTGGTACTGACCATGCCGGCCTACCACAACATGACCCTGGCCGGCACCAGTGAGCTGACCGCCGTCAACACCATGATTGGCGTTAACAACCTGAACTACACACTGCCCGAGTACAGGAAGTTGGTCGCAACTGATCTGGCTGCCGCCAATCTATATGGCGTGGAGATCGATGACGAATATGATGAGAACGGAACAGAACCGTTCGTGACCGTGAGGAAGAATCTCACCTTCAAGCCGACCGTCCAGGGCGCGGATGATACAACGGCTGAGGCCAACGTC
>CAZPFU010000006.1:0-64188 GCA_964585915.1 uncultured Methanomassiliicoccus sp. | reverse complement strand
TCGATCCTACTATCAATGTATACCGCTGGGTCGACATTAACGTAGTTGATACCAACGATCTGCCAGTGTCTGGCGCCGTGGTCACCGCCACTAACTCCATGGGACCTGCGACATACTACTTCAACAATACTGCAAGCACTGTCCCCCCGCAGGGCGTATTGGATTATCTGGGAAGGAACAGTACCAACTTCGCGGTCACCAACGATTCTGGACTGTTGATCCTGCCGGTGCTTACCGATGTGATAAACGACGACTGGGCTCCCAACTCGATGCCCATGGACTCCTACAGCATCCATGTGACCTACGTGAACGCTACCGCGGTCACCTTCACTGCTGACGCCAAGCACACCAATTTCGACGCCTATCCGGACCTCATACCGCAGGTCGAAGAGATGGAGTTCGTGATCGATGATCTGGTGCTGCAGCTCCCCGACATAGCGGTGATAGGGTTCGCCACAGATCCCGTGACCATTTACCAGGGCGATAACGTGGACCTCAACTTCACGGTCGTCAATTACGGTCTCACCACCGCCAGCGAGTTTGTTATCAGCGTTAGGGATGTCCTCGGCAACAAGACCAGCTACCTAGCCAACATCACCGTGAACAACCTGCTGCCATCCGAGTCGCGCAATATAATCGTGAATTGGGACGGCACCCTGACCGCTGCTGGACTGCACAACATCGTGATCACCGCCGACTCGCTAGGACAGGTGCTGGAGTCGCCGGAGAACGAGGCCAACAATGTCCTTTCCCCGTCCGTCAGGGTACTGGAGTTCCTGCCCGACCTAGCCATAACCAGCGGCTCGATCTCCTTCTCCCAGGCGCAAGGCTACGCCAACCAACCCATGTACATCAACGTGACAGTGAGCAACGTGCTGGGCAAGAAGGCGGCCAACGGGGTAGATGTAGCGTTCTATATCGGCAACCCGATGGCGGGAGGCGTTAAGCAGGGCAATACGAGCATCGACCTGCCCTCTGGAGGCAGCAACTCCACGAGCTTCCTGTGGACCCCAACGCAGATCGGCAGCTACTCGATCTACGTGTGGGTCAACCACAACGGCGCGGTCATAGAGTACTCCTATGCTAACAACATGGCCTCCAGCTCTCTGGAGGTCATCCTGGTGGCTGAGAATGGCGATTGGGTCGTGGACACCTCGTATACCATGACATCTCCGACCTTCTCGCATCAGCACAACATAATCGTGGAGGGCAACGGTCGCCTGACCTTCCAGGGCACCAGTGTCCTGATGCTCAGGAACGAGACCATAACCCAGATAGTGGTGCGTGACAACGGTACCCTCATACTTGCAGGGGCTATCATGAACGCCGACTTCGGCCTGAAGATATACATCTTCGACAACGGCCGTCTGTTCGTGAACAGCTCAACTATGATGCCGAACGTCAACCTGATAATGGACGACGATTCGCAAGTGTTCATGCACGGTTCGAGGGTAAGGGGAGTCATGAGCGCGCCTTCCACGTCCAGCGTGTCACTGGTGACCTACAACACCACCTTCGATTACGCCATCAACGACTTCGGAGGCAACTCGGTGGCCGTACTGACGGGCTCCACCATCGCAGGTGTTCCCCCGGTGTCCCCCAAGGACAACGCGGTGATCCACCTGTACAGCTGGATAGTCGCCCAGGTGTTCGATGGGACCGGAGACCACCCCCTGGCCAACGTGCATGTGGAGGTTAGGGCCTTCCCGGCGACCATGTACTTCACCGGCATGACGGATGAGAACGGGACCGTATACGTGCGAGCGCTGAGCGCCATCGTGACGGCTTCCGGCCCGCAACTGTCCGGCAACTATGTTCTCAACGCCACCTTCTGGTACAACGGGAACAGGTACGATTCGTCCGAAAGCCCCATCGCCAGCGTGCTCTACATATCCACGCGCGCCCTGATCAGGAGCGACGCATACGTGAGGATGGACCTGCCGGATGCCAAGCCGGACATCGACCCGCCCTTCTACGTATCTGACCTGAGCCCGCTCAGGGGCAGCGAGGTGACCCTGTCGACCGTCATCAACAACATTGGTGTGGTCACAGGATACAACATAGTGGTAAGGTTCTCCGATGTGAGCGCGACGGGGACCGTCATCATCGAGGACTATGTGGTTGAAATCCTAGATCCGCTCTCCAGCGTCAACGTTACGGTGACATGGGTGGCGGCTTACCCGCTGGGGGAGCACAACCTGACAGTGACCGTGGACCCGCTCAACGAGATTCCAGAGCTGAACGAGAACAATAACGTCAACTACACGGTCGTTGAGGTGCTCGGTGTTCCCGACCTATCCGTGGTCGCGGCTGATGTGGATGTCGGTACTGAACCGGCCAGGGGACGTGAGGGCATTGTGACCGCCTTAATATCCAACCTGGGCGACCGCACCGCCAGTAACATCACCATCGAATTCTTCGACAGCGTTGAAGGGTACATCGGTAATGACACGATCTCCAACATCCCGACCGGTCAGAAGAGGGAGGCCACCGTATCCTGGACCCCACTCACGGCCGGGGACCGCATGATAACCGTTCAGGTCAGCATGGGGAACACGAGCGATGAGGGAGACCTGACCAACAACGAAGCCGAGGTGGCGGTCACCGTGGCCGACTACCCCGACCTGGTGGCCATGGACGTAGGGTTCCTGGTCGACGGCGTCGCCAAGAACGAGGCCAACCTGAACGACGACATCACCGTTGTCGCAGTAGTGTATAATGACGGGGACTCGTCCGCCCTGAACTTCAACGTTGTGTTCTGGCTCGACGGCGAATTCATAATCGGAACGGTCAACGTGACCAGCCTGGCCTCAAAAACCACGACATCGATATCCCTGGATTGGGACCCCAGTACCATACCCGACCTCGAACAGATCAACGAGATAACCATGCTGGCGGTCGTAAATCCGGGAACCAACGACACTTACGTGCATGTGACCGAGATGGACGATCCTCTGAACGCCAACAACCGCGCCTCTCAGGAATTCGTGGTCAGGGACAACCGGCCGGACATCGCGGTAACGAACGTCACCGTCCAGTCGAACAACGTAAATGTGACATCCGGTGTCGCGGGGGAGAAGATCGAGATCTCCTTCACCGTGCGCAACATCGGCCTGGTTGATGCCACAAACATCAAGGTGGGCGTGTACCTGGACGACGATGAGCGTATGGTACTGTATGAACAGAACCGCAACATTGCCATTGGAGGCAGCGCCCAGTATGATGTGATTTGGACCGTGAACGTGTCCCAGGCCGAGTACCAGATGGTCATCTACGCCGACGTGGGACTGGATGCCAACATCACCGACAACGTCAACCAGATGGCCTTCGAGGTCACGGCCATGAACCCGGACATCAGCATATCGCTGTCCAAGGTCAACTACGCCCCGGGCGACGCCATCCTGGTGGACGGCCGTGTGACCCAGGGAGACCAGAAAGCGCCACTGGCTGGACTGGCGGTCTCCGTAGTGGTCACCGACAGCTCGGGGTTCCCGCTGACCGTCGTGCAGACCACGACCACTGATGCGGATGGTTACTTCTACGCCGTCCTGCAGACCCCGTCCGGGAAGGAAGGCGATCAGCTGGTCAGGGCGACGGTTACCAGCTCTGACGGCAACTTCACCAACCTCGCCAACATCAACATAATCGCCCCCTTCACCCCGCAGTCCATACCCAACTGGGTATACCTGCTGATCGTGGCCATAGTGATCGCGGTCATCGTGGCGTTCTCCTTCTACCTGTATAAGGTGGGGCTCGGACGCATGGTGGAGTGCGGGAACTGCGGCGCGCTGATACCGGAGGTCTCCAAGCACTGTCCGAAGTGCGGCGTGGAGTTCGAGGCTGACACGGCCAAGTGCAGCGAGTGCGGAGCCTGGATACCGGCCAAAGCTGAGAGCTGTCCTGATTGCGGCGCGAAGTTCATGACCGAACCGCTTGAAGGCGAGCAGGGATCTGGCTACATCGAGGCCATGCGGAAGCAGTATGAGGAATACGTCGACGGATTCCGCAACCAGGCCAAGACCGCGCTGGGCGTCAAGTACTCAGAGGAGAAGTTCCAGGAGTGGCTGCAGACCGAGCCGAACTATCTGCCCTTCGAGGAGTGGCTGAGGAAGGAGGAGATGAGCCGGAGGTCTGGCGTCTTCCCCTGCCCCACCTGCGGGACCTTGAACCCGCGTGAGGCCCAGGTGTGCAACCGCTGCGGTACGGTCTTTGAACAGGCCAAGGCTGAGCAAGCTGATTCCAAGGCCGAGGAAAAGGAGAAGAAAAGCACCTTCAGGCGGATAGTCCGCCGCTCCGCCGAGGAGAAGCCAAAGGAGGCCGAATCCCAGAAACCGGTGACCCCGGAAGAGGGCGGGGACAAGCCCCAGTAAACCATAAAAAAACCGGTGGCCTGACCAGCCACCTTTTTAATCCTTTTCTTTTTTTCCAGACGCCGGTTCTCTTGATCCTGCGATGCGGAAAGACAGCCTTCCGGCCTTACCAAGCGCTATGAAAACGAAAAGAAAGGTTTCAGAGGCGCGAGTTCTGGTTCATCGTCTCGCGCACCTCTTTCATCACCTTGTCGGGGTTCTTGTAGTAGGTGGAGATGATCATAGCGACCTGCTTGTAATGGGTCACCTCGATCTTTTTCATGTACTCCAAGATCTCGACCCGGCGCCTCCATTCCCTCTCGATCTCCCTGGGTGACCAGTTCTTGAGCGTGCGCACCTTCTCGAAGATGTAGGAGTGCCCGCTGTAGTTGAAGGAGTCGTCGGCCGGGTTCCAGCTGAACACCGAGTTGGTGATGAGCTCCCCGGTCTCGGGGTCCATGCCCACAATCTCCGTGAGAGACTTCACGCGCCTGGTCATCTTGGTGCCCACCTTGACCTGCGCCTGCAGCATAACGATGTCCAGAGCGGTTATCAGCGCCCGGGGCAGATTGATCGGGTCGTTCTCCATCCTGTGCACCATGGCCTGCACGTCCTCGGCGTGGAAGGTGGAATAGGAGATGGTACCCGTGGCCATGGCCTGGAACACGACATATGCTTCCTTTCCTCTGACCTCACCTACCATCAGGTACTGGGGACGCTGCCTTAGGGCTGCCGTGAGCAGGTCATACATGTCCACCGATCCGGCGGAGGCGTTCTTGTGTCCTCCGAAAGATTCCCTGGTAAGTCCAGGGATCCAGTTCTCGTGAGGAAGGTTTAGTTCCCTGGTGTCCTCTATGCTGATGATCTTCATCTGTGGCGGAATGAACAGCAGGACCGCGTTCAAGGTGGTGGTCTTGCCGCTGGCAGTGCCCCCGCAGACCAGCATGGAGTTTCCGAACTCAGTGGATATCCACAGGTAGGCCATCATCTCCGTGCTCATGGTCTTGAAGCGCAGCAGGTCTACAGGAGTGAACGGATTGTCCTTGAAACGCCTGATCGTGAACGAAGACCCGCGCTTGGTGACGTGCTTGCCCAGCGTTGCGTTGAGCCTGGAACCGTCCGGGATGGTGGCGTCAAGAAGGGGCTCGGCGACCGATATGTGCTTGCCGCAGCGCTGCGCCAGCCAAACCACGAAGGAGTCCAGCTCCTCATCCGATTCGAAACGGACGTTGGACTTGATCGACCCATACTTACGGTGGAATATGTAGAGCGGGATGCGCACGCCGTCGCAGGAGCAATCCTCCACGTTGGGATCGATCATCATGACGTCGATGGCCCCATAACCGATGAAGTCGCGCCGCAGGTAGTAATGTATGCGTTCCCTGGACTCCATGGACAGATTGACCCCCAAGGTCTTGAGCAGGTCGTCGGTGACCGAACGCAGGATGCTGTCCTTCTCTCGGTCCAGCTTACCCTCGGCCTGGTTGATGGTAAGGACGACGCTGCTCTTCAGCATCTCCAGGAGGATGCTCTCGTCCTCGGTGAGGGCGGGCTCGATGACCTCGTAGAGGTATTCCGAGGCCACATTGTCGAACTTGATCCGCACATAGGAGTACGGATCCAGCACCTGGGATATCTCCACCTCGTCGACATAGGACTCGGCGATCTTGGGGACCTCCGTGATCCTCCCCTTTATTTCGTCCTGGTTCTTCTTGGCGGAGGGAACCACGACCCGCACCGGGCTCTTGGTCATGTGATGGACGAGCTCCATGTAGCGGTCCTTCAGGGTGATCTTCTTGCTCTTTTCGATCTTCAGATTGCCCTTCTGTATCAGCTGGTCCAGGTCCTTCATTGGTTCATTGTCGCTCATGGTCATATCGCATCACACAAACCTGAGCCCGATCAGTCCGATCAACAGCATGATGAAGGAATGACGGAACCCGTTAGCTATCCTGCCGTCCTGCAGCACTCCTGCCAGTATCCCATCGCCGAAGGCGTGGATGACCACCGATATGAAGAACACCAGATTGATCTGTGGGACCACGTCCGATTGCACTTGCACCGGTATGTTGCCGCCGATGTCCTCCGCACCCTCGGATATCGAGGAACCGGCCTTGACCATCTGTGGCAGGAACGTGGTGTTCAGGATGAATATGGTGGCCAGGAACACGGCGAACGCCACGTAGATGACCACGGTGTAGGTGGACATGGCTATGGACCGCTCGTTGCGGTTCAGCAAGGTCTCCCTGGCGTCATGCGCCACCATGTCCAGCACGTCAGCGACGTTCCCACCTGCCTCATTGGCCTTGATCACTATGGTGGTCATGCGCCGCACCAGAGGTGTGTCCACACGGTCCACGAAGAGCTTCATCGCCTCGGTGGCCGGAACCCCCCAGTCTATCTGGGCGGCCATGCGCTGGATCTCCGGGGTCAGCCTTCCATACCTTCCACGGGACGACACCTTTATCGAATCGGCCAAGGTCATTCCGAAACGCCCGCCTTCCGACACGTCGCGCAGGAAGTCCGGAAGCCTGGACTCGATCTCCATTACCCTCTTGTAACGGTAGCTGGTGTAGAACCCGTAGGGTCCGCACAAGCACATCAGCCCTATGGCCAACCAGTCTATCCACATAAGTCCGGTCTCGAAACCCCCGATGGCGTCGATGACCCCTACCAGCAGGCAAAGTATCAGGCCGACCAAACCCACTATGAAGAGCAGTCTGCTGTAGTCATTCTTCTTGAGGTTCAATTGCCCGATGTCCAACAAATCTCCATCAGCCATGTCAAGACCTCACATCGTGGACTCCTTTGTCATGTTCCAAATGAAGAAGATGAATCCGAACTGGGAGAAAGGGATCATCAGCCCGACCACCAGGTATAGCAGCAGGACGGTGGTGTCCGAGTTGCCCCCGGCGCCCGGCACTATGGCCATGATGGCCATTATGACCACCAGGAACAGGGGGAAGGCTACCACCACAGTGACGAAGGTCTCCGCCATCAGTCCCAGCGTCTCCAGCTGCGACTTCATCTCCAACTTGGACTCTTTCTCGAACTGGTCCGCCTTCTGCAGGAAATAAGGCTTGAGCTGCCCTCCGGACGTGGAGGTGGTGACCACTCCCTGCAGGAACTCCTGGAAGCGCGTGGACGGGCTGCGCTGGGCGGCCTTGCTTATGGCCGATAGGATATCTGTCCCCAACAGCTCCGTGTCCCTGGTTATCCATTCCGCCTCGCTCTTGATTTCGCCGTATATGGGCTGGCGAGCCAGCTCCTTGAATATGATGTCGATGTTCACATCAGCACTGGCCATGGCCGATATGAAGCTCATGGCCGCGCCCAACCTCTTGTTGATGTCCCGCATCCTGGTCTTGGCCCTGGAACCCGGGATGGAACCCAGAACCACATAGGTAAGGACGATGGGCATGGTTATCATGGCTATGGTGGTCACCGCCACCATGCTCGCCTCTATCTCCAGGAAGGCGATTAGGATCCCTCCGAACAGGGCGCCTAGGACCCCCGTGAGCACGCCGACGATCAGCGTGGTCATCCAGATATAGGCCATATATTCCTCAGGACGTAGCCGCATATGGGCCTGCATGAGGGCCAGTTCCAGCCGAGGGTTCGGCTTCATTCGTTTGACCACGGTCTTCCCGATGGTGCGCCAGCAGAACTCCTGATACGGGGTCAGCTTGACGTAATCGGGGACCACTCCTTCCGGCAGCTTTACCACTCTGGGCCCCGCGTCCTTGGAATGCTTGGGCGCGGCGCTCTTGGTGCGAAGATAGGACCTCTTGGTGGAGTCCATACGGGTGAACATATCGGTCTCTCCAGCCATCAGATCACCTCCATTGCCGCCAGGTCGGCCCGCAGGCGGGCCAGCGTCTTGTCGTGGTCCTTGTAATAGGAATTAACGATGTTCCAGATCTCACGGTGGTTGCGCACGTCCTTCTTCATGAGGTAATTGACCACCTCCACCCTGCGGTCGAACTCCGCCATCATCTCATCGTTGGTGAGAGATCTCATCTCCATGATCTTGTCGAACAGGAAAGCGTGCCCCTTGAACAAGAAGCGGTCGGTGGCCGGGTCCCATTCGTAGACCGTGTTGGTGATCAGTTCGTTGGTCTCCGGTTCGTAGCCCACGATCTCCACGATCTGCTTCATGCGGCGCACCATGTCGTTCCCCACTTTTACCTGCGATTGTATCAGCACGTTGCGCAGGGCGGTCAGCAGGATCCTGGGGCAGTTGATGGGCGGGTTCTCCAGCCTGTTCACCATGCTCTTGACCGAATCAGCATGCATCGTGGAATAGGTGCTGTGGCCGGTGGCCATGGCCTGGAACATGATGTAGGTCTCCTTTCCGCGCACCTCTCCCACCAGGATGTAGTTGGGGCGCTGCCTGAGGGCCGCGCGAACCAGGTCGTACATGTCGATCTCGCCGGCCGCACGACCGTCCTTGTCCTTCTCCCCCACACCCGTGCGCGTGGCGCCAGGTATCCAGTTCTCGTGCGGAAGATTGATCTCGCGCGTGTCCTCGATGGTCACGATCTTGGCACCGGGGGGAATGAATATGGCCAGTGAGTTCAAGGCGCTCGTCTTGCCGCTAGCAGTACCTCCCACGAGTATCATCGATTCTCCGTTCTCCACTCCGATCCAGAGATAGGCCATCATCTCCGGGCTGACTGTGCGGTAGCGCAGCAGGTCGGTAGGTGTGAAGGGCTTGTTCTTGAACCTGCGGATGGTGAAGGTCGAACCCCTGGTGGTCACCTCGCGGGAATAGGTGGCCTGTATGCGGTGGCCCTCCAGGGTCGTCCCGTCCAAAATAGGAGAGGCCACGGATATCTGCTTCCCGCTCCTCTGGGCCAACGTGACCACGAAGGAGTTCAGGTCGTCCTCGTTGGTGAATATGATGTTCGAGCGAATGCTCTCCCACCTTCCATGGAATACGAACAACGGAACGTTGTAGCCATCGCAGGATATGTCCTCGATCAGGTCGTCCCGCATGAGCACGTCGACGACCCCATGGCCAACGAAGTCGCGGATGATGTAATAGCCTATGCGCTTCTTGGTGACCTTCTCGACCTTGACCCCCCTGGTGCGGATGAAGGAATCCACGCTCTCGCGCAGGTATTCCTCCTTGTCCAGCTGGGTGAGCTTCTCCCACTCATATCCCAGGGTCCGGCGCAAGGTGTCCTTGATCAGATCGAGCAGCTCCTGCTCTTCCTGGCTCATGCTGGGTTCTATGACCTCATACATGTATTCGCTGGTGGCGTTGTTGAAGGAGATCCGGACGTACGCATAGTCGGGCACGACCGTATAGGTCTCCAGCACCTCGACGTTGATGTCGTTGATCGGCGGGATGAAGGTAACCGCCGAGCCGGGGCGCACCGCCTCCGTGGCGGGCTTGACCGGGACACGCACCCTGCTGGCACGTTTTGGCGCCATCCTTCTCAGGAGCTTCAGATAGGAGTTCCTGGCCCTCTCGGCCATGGTTATCTCCTCCCAGTCCTTCTCGTCCTTACCTCCCTCTTCAGGGGTGCGGAAACCACCGACTTTCGCTTCAGTCCCTTTTGCAGCGTTCTCCATCTCCTCGCCCCCTCAGTACTCCAGGTCCAGGTTCACAAACGCCATGTTGTGCGTGAACTCGTTCGTTCTCGGGATCGTCAACGTGATCAGGTAGATCGGGCGGTTTCCGCTCTCCAACAACGTCTGTACGAGAGTGTAATTCTTGCCGGCGCCCTTCTCCAGCCCCGCCGCGGCGGCGACCGCGTCGATGTAGGAGATCATGGTCGAGTTATATCTGGTGGTGAAGGTGATGGTCAATGCCCCGTCGGTCTCCGCGCCGGTGGTCCCGCTTATGCTGTACACCTGGGAATCGTGATATATCAGATCGATGACCACACCTGCCGTTCCCGCTCCGGCCACGGTCTCGTTGCGTCCGATGAGGTCCACCTGGTCGAACTGGACGTTCACACTGCCATCCGAGTTGGGGGTGAACACCAGGGAGGGCGTTGCCCGCATGGCCATGCCTTCCATCTGGTAGACCATCAGGGCCCCGTTCTCATAGGCGTACCACTGCTGGACATAGTACCTGTTCGGTCCATAGTATTCCACGCATCCTCCGCCCTCCACATGTACTACTTGGACGTTGCCGCTGTAATTGTAGCGGAAGTCCACCTCCACGCCCGTGTCGTACGTGTTCCCGGGCTTAAGGTACAGATATCCTCCAGTTGGCGAAGTGAACACAGGAACGCTGTCCGAACCCAGCTTCACAGGCTGGAACATGTTGATCGTGGGGCGCTGGGTCACCTGGGCGTTGACGATCAAGGTGTCGATCTTGCCCTTCAGGTCGCCAAACTGCCCGAGGACCTCATCCATGTGGTCCCTTTCATTCTCCTTCATCCAGACAGGGATGTAGGTGTTGGTGAACATGCTGATCACGGTCAGGAACACCAGGAGCGCCATGATCGTGCCGATGGTCGAGGCCACTCCCTCACGATCCTCCTTGATGAACTTCGACCTGCTTGACGAGCTAAAAGGTCCGCGAGCCCGTTTACCTTCCCCCATGCTGGTTACCTCAAAATCGCCTGGATGATTTAGGGGCTGTTGACTATATAAATATGTCGAATAAAAAGAATTTGTGGGACCTGGACTGGCAGGCAGAGAATGACGTCAAAACGCGCCCCATACCAGGATAATCGGACGTTGTTGCGCCCTGTTAGGTCCCAGGTAAGGGCTCTTCCTAGGCAAATTATTTAATCGTCCTCAATTATCGGGAGGGCTAAGCCGCAGTAACTCAGTTGGGAGAGTGCAAGACTGAAGTCCCCGACGGCGCAAGCCCGGGGGATCGAAATCTTGAAGTCGCTGGTTCGAGCCCGGCCTGCGGCACCATATTTCTACATCGCATCCAAGACAATGTTCTTTAAAGCCGGACACCGATTCGGTGCCGCGATGCAGATACGGTCATTAGAAACCTCATCCATCGAGGCAAAGCGCTTCTCCAAGAGCGGGGAGAAGGTCATGAACGTCAAGATAGAGAACAACAGCGCCATCACCCAGATATCCAAGGCTGAAGGTGAGGTCTATCAGATCGATTACAGGTTCACCGCCAACTATACCGGCATGGGCTATATCAAGATCGAGGGCCATCTTAACGTCATTGACCTGGGCGAAAAGGTCATGGAGGAATGGCGTCGCACGAGCAACCTGCCCGTGGACGATGCCAATGCCGTGCACAACGCCATAGTCAGCAATTGCATGGTCACCGCCATAATCATATCCAGGGAGATCAAGCTCCCCGCCCCCATACCCATACCTCGCATCAACATGCAGAAAAAGCCCGAGGTCCGTCCCAGCGACGGCTTCGAGGTCGCTTAACGGATGTGGTCCAGGGCGAACGAGCCTATGGTCAGGGCGCTCTTGGTCGCAGTGTACCTTATGTAGGCGCGGGACTGCACATCGCTTATGCCTTTTATGGAGAAGAAGGTCTTGAGCTGATCCACCTTGAAATCGACCATCCCGTCCATGATCGAGCCGAACATCTGCAGCTCCTGTTCGCTGTGCATTCCCTTCTCGACTATGAACAAGGAGACCGCCTCGTCCTTCTTGCGGCGTCCGCATAGCGGGCTGAGGAACCGGAAGGCGGCGTTCGGGTCCGAGTAGGCGATCAAGGTGGATACCGAACGGAACAGCAGCCTGTAGTACTCGTGCTTCTCCTTGAACGCCCTGGCCATGGATTCGATGACCTCGGCCATCTTCTCGTGGTCGTTGGGCCTGTCGATATAAGTGGTGTACGGGTCGGCATCGTCCCCGCCCATGCCCCGGCTGTAGGTGTCCACATACTTCACCAGGCCGAGCTTCTCGTACTCCTCATATCCGGACATTATGAAGCGCATCTCGTCCCTCAGGTCCTTCGGCGTCTTGTCCGTGAGGACCACGATGGCGGGTATGCCCTTCCTCAGCCCCTCGGTCACGAAGGTATTGGCCAACACCTCCTTTCCTATGAACGGGGGGCCATGTATCATGATGTTGGAACCAATGGGCATTCCACCCAGCAGCAGGTCATCGAGACGGGGTATGCCGGTCTTGACCTTGCGTTCCTGGAGCTCAAGGGCGCGCTCCTTCTCCCGATATGTTATCTCGTCCTCGATGAGGCCCTGCTCCCTCAGCCGCAGCTCCTCCTGCTTGGCCAGGACGTACTTTTCCTTGGCCCGCAGCTCATCTTCCTTATTGGCGACCTCGGCCTTGAGGGCCTCCAACTTCTTCATGAGCTCAGCCTCCTCCAGGCCACCGGTCTCCCGCTTCATCTCCTCGAGCTTCTTCCTTTCCGCGGTATAGACCTTCTCCCTGTACATCAGGTCCTCCTCGCGTCGGATCAGCTCGTCCTCCTTGTAGGCGATGGCCTCGCGGATGCGGTCCATCTCCTCTTCCTTCTCCTTGAGACGAATGCGAAGTTCGTCCGCTTCGTTCTTTAAGGTGAGGAATTCCCTCTCCTTCGACTGGAGCGCCTCCAACTTACCCAGGAGGTCCGAGCTGATAGTTCCTCCTCCGTTCCGCAGCACCGTCAGCTCATCATTCTTAAGTTTGAGCTCTATCTTGATGTTGGCCAGGTCCTTTTCAAGGGCCAGGTTGCGGGCGGACATCTCGTCCTCCAACCGCTTCCACTGGTCATCCTTCTCCTTGAGCTCGGCGTGATAACGTTCCAGCAGCTCGTTCTCCGGCGACTCCATCAGCCCGTTGCCGTTGGTGCCCGCATCGTTCTTGGGCGCCTCCCTGAGCTTGTTCCTTTCATTGATGAGGTCTTGGACCCTCTGGGCGACACCGACATCCGCTTCCCCCTCGCCTTCGGCGGCGAGAAGCGCCCTGACCCCTGCAAGCTCGGCCTCGTAACGTCCCAAGCGTTCCTTGAACTCCGTCAGTTCATCGTCCGGAACAACCTCCCCGCCTTCACTAAGCCAGTTCAGCAGGGTCGAACCCTCTCCTTCGCCATCAAGCCATTTGCTAAGGCGTTCGATATCCTCCTGTCCAGAAGATGGACTATCTCTGTTCGCCTCGGCCTGCTCCGTCCGAGCATCCGGATCCCCCTTAGGCTTGGCCATCAATATGCATCATCCGTTGACCAGCAGGTCTTCCGTGTAAGATGAAGAACACTGTCCAGCACCATATTTAATATTTTAGTGAGCTCGACAGGGCAAAGGCGGCTCCGGCTTGGATAGCTAGTTCTCCGCATTCCCGATCCCGGTGTTAATATGTTTTTAATATATATTTATTTTACAAATATTTTTGCAGCGCCGCGATTAAGCGGCCTCGGTGATGATTCTTCTCCATCTTACGACGCTCATGCTGGCCAGCATTTTCCATGTAATCCTTCAGTGATAAAAAGTTATATATTCAGCGTTACATCTAAGAAAGAGCTTGGACTGGGCCAGAGGATTGTCGATGGAAAAAAGGGTGCACATCAAGATCGATCGCAACAGCGATTTCACGCTACGCGAGGTCTTGAAGAAGATCGAGGAGATCCAAGCGGAGAATCCCGACCTAGACGTCTTCTTTGACGGGGACGATTACGCCATCTGCAGCCGGCCCAGGAAGGTCAAGAGCCGCGTCTGAGGTCTGACCGGAACAGCTTCAGCTTCAAATGTCAGCGAGGGTTTGAATTGGTTAGCAAGAAGGATGTTCTGAAAGAGAAGGTCAAACAGATTGACTTTGACGAGATAGTGACCGTGAAGGACCTGGTGGAGGCCTATAAGGACTCATCCATTCAGAGCCGGGCCCTGGCCACCTGCGCCATCGCTTACGAGAAGGCGCTGAAGGACAAGTCCCGTCCGACGGTCATTCTGGGTCTGGCTGGACCGCTCGTCGCCGCCGGACTGCGCAAGGTCATCGCCGACATGATCAAGTTCGGCATAGTTGACGCCATTGTCACCATCGGCGCCATACCCTATCAGGACTTCTACCAGGCCCGGGGGTACAACCACTACAAGTGCTCGCCGCGCTGTGACGACCTCGCTCTGCGCGAGGTCTTCGTGGACCGCATATACGACACGTTGGTGGACGAGGACAAGTTCCGGGAGACCGACGAGGTCATCGGAAACATCGCCGGTGAACTAGAGCCGAGGGGATACAGCAGCCGGGAGTTCATGAAGATACTGGGCGAGGCCATCGACGATGAGGACTCGATACTCTACAACGCCGCCAAGTACGGCGTGCCGGTGTTCGTTCCGGCGCTCAACGACTCGTCCATCGGCATCGGCCTTACCGGACTCTACTACAAGAGGCGCATGGCCGACGAGCCGTTCATGCGCATCGACCCCATCCGAGACAACTGGGAGCTCACCCAGCTGAAGATCAACGCGGAGAAGACCGCGGTCATCTACATCGGCGGAGGGGTGCCAAAGAACTACATCCAGCAGACCGAGGTCATCTGCGAGACGCTCGGCCACGACAAGGGCGGGCACCACTACGCCATCCAGATCACCCAGGACGCCCCGCAGTGGGGCGGACTGAGCGGCTGCACCTTCGAGGAGGCGCAGTCCTGGGGCAAGATCAACCGCGACGCCAACAAGTCGGTGGCGTACGTAGAGGCGTCCATCGGCCTGTCGCTGATGGTCGGGTACATCCTGCAGTCCGGGGTCTGGAAGGGCCGCAAGCGGCTGAAGTACACCTGGAAGGACGACATGTTGACCAAGGTCTCCAAGGCCCCGCTCGGTCTGTGAGCAGATGGAGCGCAGGGCCGGCCGGGCCACCATCGCCATACACAACTCCTACGACCCCCGCGTCTTCCGCGAGGCGCACCGCAGGATACTGGCGCGAGCGGGACCGCTGGCCTTGGCCTACGATTTCAACCTGGTCACCCTGGGCTTCCCGTTCCCGGAGGACCTCCGGCTGCCCACGGAGCTTGCCGACTGGGTGGCCTCCACCACCTCCATCGGCGAGGACGGCTCCTACCTCAAGGAGCTGGCCGCCAAGGGTCGCTTCCAGAGCTTTCCCTATCCGTCCAAAGGGCTCCCGCCCCAGCTCGGTCTGGCGATATTGACCACCTGCGACCCGGAGCCGCAGAGGAAGATATCGTTGGTGGAGGTGGCGTCCCTGCTCCAGAACGGCCAGAGCGTCTGCCTGCTCTTCGGCGCCGGCCCCAAAGGGGTCCCCAAAGAAGTACGGGAGCTGGCCAGGCATCATCTCGATATTACGTTCGACGGCCGTTCACTGGAGACCTGCACCGCCCTGGGGGCGGTGTCCGGAGCGCTCGCACACTCTCTCCGTCACCGGTAGGAGGTAAGTTTAATGATGCTCCAGGAACGTTCCTCCAGCGTGGACGATAGCCGGCTGAGGTCTCGGGTGGTGGCGTGGTCGGTCATCTCGTTCCTGATGTTACTTTCCTCCTTGCTCATGATCTTCTGGGGCGGGCCGGTCCTGGAGCTGGACGGAAGGCGACTGGGGCTGGCTCAGCTGATATGGCTTCCCGGCCTGATCGGCTCCTGCTCATGCCTGTGGCTGCTGCTGACCCGCAACGGAGCGCGGGGAATAATTTCCATTCCCGTTTCGTTAGGCAACCTGGCGGCGGCGGAGGTCTTCACGCTCCTGCTCCCGATCGAGGAGGTTTCCGGCCTAGTCTGGGAGACCGGCAACGGACTGGTCCCGGCGATATCCTTCGCCGCGTTGGCCCTCACCTCGCTGACCTGGACGGCCACCGCACTGGTGGACCCCATCCGTACGAACCGCACGACCTACGGGGTGGCCTTGGCGGCAGTGCTGATCATCGGGTTCCTGCTCTCCTACAACTACTTCTGGTCGCTGCAAGGAGCTATGGCCGCCGGACTGGCCGCGGCGCTGTTCTGGGGGATGTCCTACGACCGGCGCCTGCGTCCCTTCAAGAAGCATAAGGTCGAGAGGCTCGGGTCCCCTGGCGCGCTGTTCCTCATCACCTTCCTGGGGCTGCCGATGCTCTTGTTAGGGCTTCCCTATCTTCTTCTCTAGTAAGTGTCGTAATGGACCTTGAGCTGGGGGATGCCGCAGCCGGACCCCTTGACCACCTTGCCAACGACCTGGGCCTTGCCCTTCAGTATGGACAGGGCTTCCTCCACGCCGTCCGGCCTAAGGATGATGCCGTAGCCCATGCCCATGTTGAAGGTCTTGTACATCTCCAGGTCCGTGACGCCGCCGATGCGCTGTATGGCCTGGAATATCGGCTGCGGCTCGATGGGGTCGGTGATGCGGTACTCGAAGCCCTTCTTCAGGCGGACGAAGTTCTTCAGGCCCCCGCCGGTCACATCGACCATGCCGGTGACCTTGACCGCGTCCACCACCTTGAGCACGTCGCGGACGTAGATGTAAGTGGGTGTAAGAAGCTCCTTGCCGACACTGCCATCCAGCTCGTCCACCTCGTCATGAAGCGAGATACCGGCCGAGGACAGCACCTTGCGGGCCAGGGTCATCCCGTTGGAGTGCACCCCAGATGATAACAGACCGATGATGACGTCGCCCTCCTCGATCTCCGCCCCGGTGACCATTTTATCCTTGTCCAAAAGCCCCAGGGCGGTGCCAGATAGGTCCACGCCCTTGACCATCTCCGGCAGGACCGCCACCTCCCCGCCGACCAGGTCCACGTTGGCCATCTCGGCGGCCACGTTCAACCCTTTTCCGATCTGGTCGGTTATGTCCGGGTTAGGTTCGTCTATCGCGATGTAATCGACGAAGGCGATCGGCTCCGCCCCCACGCAGATGGTGTCGTTGACGTTCATGGCCATGCAGTCTATTCCCACGGTGTCCCACTTGTCGAGCGCCTCGGCAACCAGCAGCTTGGTGCCCACGCCGTCGGTGGCCAAGGTCAGAATATGGTCTCCCATGTCGATCAGGCCGGTGAACTGTCCCGGCAGGTCGATCATCCTGCCCCTTCCGGTCCGCCGGTACTTGAGATGGCCTACCAGGGCCGATATGGCCTGCGATTTGCGATCGATGTCCACCCCGGCCTTGGCATAGGTCCACTCCTTGTCCTTCATTTCCGTTCCCAATGCTGAATCTCCCCTGCCGATAAAATATCATCGGTCGGGCAATGGTTTTTTATCCTGCAAGGGCTTGGGCGAATCAGCATGTCCAAGAACTGGATGCAGGAGCGCAGGCGCGACTACTATTATCGGAAGGCGAAGCAGCTGGACTACCGCAGCCGAGCCTCCTTCAAGCTGATCCAGCTCAACGACCGCTTCAACCTGTTCAAGCCAGGCATGACCGTGGTGGACCTCGGCGCGGCCCCGGGCGGCTGGCTGCAGGTGGCCGCGGAGCGCGTGGGTCCCAAGGGCAAGGTGGTGGGCGTGGACCTGCAGCCCATCGAGCCCATCGAGGGCGTGCAGACCATCAAGGGGGACATTCGAAAGCCGGAGGTCCGCGAGGAGCTCCTGGCACTCACCGGGGGAAAGGTGGATTTGGTGCTGTCGGACATGTCCCCGAACATCACCGGCAGCTATTCCATGGACCACGCCCGTTCCATCGAGCTTTGCGAGATGGCCCTGTCCTTCGCTCTGGCCACGCTCTCCCGGAACGGTAAGCTGGTGTTCAAGATGTTCGAGGGGGACATGAGCCGGGACCTGGTCGCCGAGGTGCAGAAGCACTTCGAGACGGTGAAGCGCTATTCGCCGGAGGCGTCGCGCTCCAGCAGCTCCGAGATATACGTGGTCGCCAAGGGCTTCGGGAAAGGTACGCAGGGCCAAAGCGGCTAAGTTTTTTATTCCGCCATGGCCATGGCAGAGGCGATGCTGACCTACATCACCATTATGTTCAGTTCCGACGGGCGCCGGCCGTCCGAGATATTCGATGCCCTGCACAACATGGGCTTCCAGCCGACCACCGGGAACTACGACGGCGTGTTCAAGTGGGACAAGAAGGCCACCCTGGACGACGCCATCTACCTGGCGGACCGCGTGCACCTCACCCTGAAGGGCACCGGGGCCATCTTCAAGCTGGAGACCGTGGCCGAGGCCAACGATCCGTGCTGATCATGCGCTGCGGCAAGATAGTCTGTGTCGGCCAGAACTACCGGGAGCATATCCGGGAGATGAGGTCCGACGAGCCGGCTGAGCCGGTGCTTTTCCTAAAACCGTCCACCTCCCTGATATCGGACGGGGAGGCCATTCTCATCCCCGAGGGCATCGGCATGGTGCATCACGAGGTGGAGCTGGCCCTGATCGTCGGCAAGGGCGGTAAGGAGATCGCGGAGAAGGACGCCCTGTCCCACATCTCCCACGTCACCGTTTTCAACGATGTCACCGCCCGGGACGTCCAATCGGCGGCGCGCAAGGCCGGTCTGCCCTGGGCCCTAGCCAAGGGGATGGACACCTTCGCGCCCCTGGGAGAAGCGGTGCCGTTGTACCGCGTCCCAGACCTCCATTCCCTGGACCTGGAGCTGCGGGTGAACGGCGAGCTCCGGCAGAAAGGCAACACCGCCCAGATGATATTCCCGCCGGAGAGGCTTATCTCTTACATATCCAGGTTCATGACCCTGGAGCCCGGCGACGTCATAGCCACCGGCACTCCCAGCGGGGTCGGTCCGCTGAGGCCCGGCGACTCGGTCGAGGCCACGGTGCACGGGGTCGGTACGATACGAAACCCGGTGCGGACGCGCTAGTCCCAGAAGCGCTTGGTCCTGGCGTAGGTTATCTCGGCGTTGAGGATGTCCCGCAGCAGCTCCTCCTCGCTGTCGCTGAAGTTCGAGAGGATGCGCGCCGCGGTGTCCGCGCCGATCCCGCGCCCGGCGAAGGCCATCATGGCCTTCCGGCCCTTGCTCTGCACCAGCGAGGCGTTCTTGAAGAGCCGTCTCACTTCCTTCTCCTCCTCATCCTTGAGGTCCTTCTTCTTGATCAGGCGTATGGTGTCCCGGTTGTAGCCGTTCAGGGCGGCGATCATCTGCCCCCCGCAGCTGTGGCATACGATGAACCTCCCGGCCTCCTTGGCCTTCAACCGCCACTGCGAACCGCAGTTGAGGCAGGACATGTGAAGGCTCTCCTCCTCCAGGCGTTTCTTCAGAGCCATCAGTATGGAGTGGTCGGCGCGCTGCGGGGTGATCAGCTCCTTGGACTGCGAAAGGCCGGCCCGACCTATCGGCGACAGGCCGCATACGGCAATGTCCATCTCCCCGGACTCGATGGCCTGGATGACCTGGACCGTCCGCCGCACGTCGAAGTCCTCCCACAGGACCTTATCGATGGTCTCCTGCATCAGCGGGGAGTTCTCGTAGGCCTCGACCAAACGGGCGAAGCTGACGTTGCGGTAGTCGGCGTCCCGCTCCACCGCGCCGAACTTCTTGGCTACGAAAACAAAGCGCCAGCGCATGTGGCTGGAGTTCTTCATGACCAGGCGGATGAGGCTCTCCACGGCCGAGGCGTTAATGGAGCGCAACGTATCCACGATGGTGGAGGGCGCCACGTCCCTGGGCAGGTCGATTATGACCCGGTACGGATCGGTGGTCACCGCCACGCTCTCCCCCAGGCGGGCGGAGAGGAGCACGGACAGCATCTTGGAGATCGTTTCGTTCACCTTGCTGCCGAAGCACATGTTCAGGATGGCCAGCTTCTTTTCTACTTCCAACGTTATGCGCTGGTCGGTGGGCATGGGGAACTTGGCCCGGTGCTCGTCCAGATACTCGTCCAGGGTCTTGTAGGTGGAGGCGTCGCCGTGATACGCGGCGCGATCGTAACCGCGGCGCATGCGGCCCACCTCCTGCGCCACCTCGAACGGTACTGGGATATCCTCGCCCACCCAGGAGGGGATGGAGCCGATCTCCTTGACCTGCTCCACCAGAAGCTCGTCGTCCATGATCTCCACGATGCGCCACGACCTTCCGCGGGTGATGAAGGTGGCGAACGGCTCGGCGAAGGAGATGACGAAGCTCTCGTCCAGGGTCCCCACTATCTTGCGCGAGCCGATGTCCCGTATGCGGTACGTCCGCTCATCAGGGATCATGGATATGTTGTCGTAGAAGTACTTCCGCCCGCGCCCGGAGCGCTTGTACTCGTCCCCGTTGATGAAGACCAGCCCGATCTCGGCGATCTGCTTGAGAACCGTATCGAACTTCTGCCGGCTCAGCTCGCGGAAGGGGTAGGAACGCCGCACGATGGCCAATGCTTTCTCTATGAGCACCGGTCCGGCGGAGGCCATGGCCACCATCTGGTTCGCCAGCACGGTCAAGGGGTCCTGCCTGACCAGCAGCGGCTCGTACCGCTCGACCATGGCCATCCTGGTTACCACCAGGCTTTCCGCGACCTCGTCCGGCGTGGAGGCGATTATGGCGCCTTCCGAACGGCGGCCGATCTTATGTCCCGCTCGACCCATGCGCTGCACTAAGCGGGAGACCTGACGCGGGGAGTTGTACTGGATGGCGAAATCTGACGAACCGATATCAATGCCCAGCTCCAGGGAGGAGGTGCAGATGAGCCCCTTCAGACGCTCGTTCTTGAAGTCGTCCTCCATCTCCACCCTGGTCTCCTTGCTCAGCGAGCCGTGGTGGACGCCCACGTTGAACTTCTCGTCCCAGATGTGATACCGGGCGGCCAGTGCCTCCGCGGTGTCCCTGGTGTTCACGAACAGCAGCGTGGAGTTGTGCTTCTCGATGAGCTCCTTGGCCCGCCTCATGCAGGCGATGAGCTGCGGGTCGCTCTGCAGCGTTCCCGCCAGATCCTTGTCCTGCTCGATGACCTCGGGGCTCTGCACCCCGATGCGCATCTCCTTGGCCACCTTGGCCCGGACTATTCGCACCTGGCGGCCGACGCCGCCCAAGTAGTTCGCCACCTCCTGGTGCGAGCCGACGGTGGCCGAAAGGCCGATCCGCTGGAACTCGCCAGCCAGTTCGACCACCCGCTCCAGGGCCACGGACAGCTGCGCCCCCCGCTCGTCGTTGGCCAGCTCGTGGATCTCGTCCACCACCACGTAGCGGACGTTGGCCAGATGCGCCCGCAGGTTCTTGCCGGTGAACATGACCTGCAGCGTCTCCGGGGTGGTGATCAGGATGTCGGGAGCGAACTTGGACTGTCTCTGCCGTTCCGACTGGGAGGTATCCCCGTGCCGCACGGCCACTCTGAGGTCGAGGGCCTCCCCGAACTCCTCCAGGCGCTTGAGCATGTCCCGGTTCAAGGCACGGAGGGGAGTGATGTACAGCAGCCGCACCCCCTTTCCCGAGGTGTTGATGAGCTTGTGGAGCAGGGGCAGCATGGCCGCCTCGGTCTTGCCGATGCCGGTCGGCGCGACCAGGAGCACGTTCTCCCCGGCCAGCACCGGGGGTATGGCCTCGCTCTGAGCCCCGGTCGGCTCCTTGATGTCCTTGTCCTCCAGCACCCTGCGGATGCGGGGGTCCAGCAGTTCGAATACCATGTCCTTACCGTTCAGTATAACCGATGTTCCTCATCTTTGTGCTCAAGGTACTCCATGAGGTCAATCCTGGTCAGCGTTCCCAGCAGGATCCCGTCGTCATGCCCCACCACCAGCATCCGGGAGATCTGCTTGGCGTTCATGTCCTCGAAGGCCTGATAGGACGAGGTCCCGGCCTTGACCTTCTCGAAATGCCTGACCATGATCGTCCCCACCAGGTCCTCGGGCAGCTCATGGTCATCGAGCTCCTCCCTGAGCACCACTCCCAGGACCCTTCCCTGACCATCGACGACCGGATAGAGATAGTGAGGTTCGGCGGAGGTCCCTTTCCGGGCGTCAGCCACGCTCATCTCGGCGGTCAGGGTGATCGGGTCCCCTCTCATTACCTTTTCCACCGGCACCTCGTCCAATACGGCAGGGTCGTAAACGAACGGGCGCCTGGCCACCTGATTACGAAACAGCGTCTGGTCCCCGGTGACGATGTACGCGATCACGGAGGCCAGCATCACCGGGATCAGTATGGCGTAACCGCCCACCACCTCGGCCATGAGCACCGAGGCTGCTATGGGGGTCTTGGAGACCCCGGACATCATCGCCCCCATCCCGGCGATGGCGAACAACGGGACCGGGGCCAGGTCAAGCATCAGGGCGAAGGCCGTTCCCAGGGCCCCGCCCATCATCAGCGCGGGGAAGAAGACGCCCCCGCTGCCCCCGCTTCCCACGGTGAGGCTGGTGGCCACCATCTTGGCCACGAAGAGCAGTATAAGGAAGCCGATGGAGGTGATGGAGCCCTCGATGAGCATGGTGATCTCGTGCTCGGCCAGTCCCAGCACCTCGGGGACGAAGAGGCCCAGGCAGCCCACCAGCAGCCCCCCGTACATGACCTTGGCGGCCAGGGGCAGGCGGCTGCGCGCGGTCATACGCTCCGTGGTGCGCATGGTCAGTATGAAGAGCCTCCCGGCCAGGCCGATGACCGCCCCCAGAAGCACGATGGCCAGCACGATCAGCAGGCTCAGGTCGGCGCTTATGGCCGGCGACTTGAAGAGCGGCTCGTAACCATTGAAGGATACGAACACCAGGTAGGAGACCACGCTAGCGATCATCGAGGGTATGGCCGCCCCCGGTTCCAGATCATTCTTGTACGGGACCTCGATGGCATATATGGCGGCGCCAAGGGGCGCCCGGAACACCGCCGAGAGCCCGGCCGCCGCCCCGGCGATGGCGAAGGTGCGCATGTCGCCCTTCCTCAGTTTCAGCCGCCCGCCGAAGAAGGAGGCCACCGCCGCCCCGATGTGCATGATGGGGCCTTCCCTTCCTCCGCTCCCCCCCGTTCCCAGGGTCAGGGCCGAGACCACGATCTTGTACAATCCAGAACGGGGCGGGACCTTCCCTCCCTTATGATGAATGGCCTCGATGACATATCCAGTACCGCCCCCGGCCGATTCCGGGGAGAGCCTGGAGATGATCAGCCCGGCCAGCAGCCCGCCGGCGGCGGGCAGGAAAAGACGAAGGTACCAGGGCAGCTCCGTAACCTCGTAAGAGGCGTGCCAGACCCCCATCAACAACCACTGGAAGACCATCGCACCTAGCCCGGCGAGGAGGCCGATGAGCACGGATAGAGGTATCCACTTCTTCAGGTAGGCCCGGAAGTCCTCGGTGACCAGGTCCTGATATCCCCTTCGAAGGTATTGCGCGGCGCGGTTGGCCGCGGGCTCATCTTGGTTCATATGGCACCCATCCTGTCGGCGTCGATGAAAAATGAAAAAATGGAAAGGGATTTTGAAAAAAGGTTCACTGCTTGGCCGGTTCGGCCGGAGCCTCGGGCTCGGTGGCCATGGCCAGCATCTCGGAGACGTCCAGGACCTTGATCTTGGCCCCGATCTTCTTGGCCGCCTGCTGCATGTTGAGCACGCAGAACGGGCATGTCGTCGCCAGGATGTCCGCCCCGGTCTCGATGGCCTCCTTGACCCTCTCCACGGCGATGGCGGTGGCCATTTCGTTGTACTGGCTCTTGTAGCCTCCGCCGGCTCCGCAGCACCGGGAGTTCTCGCGGATGTTCTTCATCTCCACGAACTCCACTCCGGGTATGGCCTTTATGACCTCTCGTGGCTCGTCGTAGACCTTGGCGTGGCGGCCCAGGTGGCACGGGTCATGGTAGGTGACCTTGGCCTTGATCTCCTTGGTGAACTTGACCTTCTTCTCCTTCAGCAGCTTGTTGGCGTACTGGGCGAAGTGGAAGACCTCGAAAGTGGGGTGGGCGTAGAACTTGCCGTAGTCGTGCACGGTGGTCTTGTAGCAGCCGGCGCAGGCGGTGACCATGGCCTTGGCGCCCATGTGCTCCACGGTGCCGATGGTGTGCTCGGCGAAGCGGTAGGTAAGCCCGGTCTGACCGGTCCTCAGCGCAGGTGAGGTGCAGCACCACTCGTCGCCCTCCATGATGTTGGTGGACACGCCGCAGCGGTTGAGGAATATGACACTGGCCTTGGCCAGGTTCTGCATGCGGTAAGATGCCGTGCAGCCGGCGAAGAACACCACGTCCGGGTTGTCCGCCTTGGGAACGGCCGGGTACCAGGCGCCCCTCTTTTCCATGGGCTCCCCGTAGGGGTTCCTGCCTTCCTCCAGGCGCTCCCTTATCTTTATGTGGGCGGGCATGGGGCCGTGCCCGTTCTCGATGCACCACTCCCTGACCTTCTCCCAGAACTCGGCGAAATCGATGCCCACGTGGCACACCGTGGCGCAGGCCGCGCAGGTGGTGCACATGAACAACGCGTCGACGAACTCGTCATCGATCTCGACCTTGCGGCCCAGCAACTTGTCTATGGCGGTGCGCTTGCCCAGCTGGGAGATGTAGAAGACCTTGCCCCTGGGGGTGACGGATTCCCAGGGCGTCTGCTTCCACGTCTCGCAGGTGCGAATGCAGTAGCCGCATTGAAGACAAGCTTGAACCTCTCTGTCGATGTTCGGTAATTTGACCATTGCGATACCTCTGAGCCCCAGTGAGGAGAATTGGCGATGCCAACCCCGTTTAGATTGTGCTCTATGCATGTCCAACGGGTATTAAAGTTTTTTCAGCTCGTCCATCGAGATGGCCAAAGGCGGCCGGAAATAAAAATAAGTGCATTTAAATTATTATGATGGACCATCCCGCTCCGAGCGCTCATCCCTCCAATATCGGGGAATATCCGTACCACGCGCCCTTGTCCCGCAGCAGCTGCATGCTCTCCTCCAAGATCTTGCGGTGACCCTCCTCGATAACGCTCAGCCTCTCCAGGAGCCGCTTCACCCCCGGCTCCTCGACCATCAGGGCGGCGCCGCGGTACATCTTGGCCGAGGACATCTCCACCTGGATGCCGATCTCCAGAGCTTTGATCTCATCCTCCAGGGTCATGCATCGGTCCGGAGGGAAGGGGAAGGCGTTCTCCGGCACGATTCCCAGCAAGGACCTTCCCGGGCTCACCTTCCCGGGGTCCTTGTCCGGCGCCAGCCGGCGCATCTCCATCTCCACGTGCTCCTTGTGCTGCTCCTCGTCCCTTCCCAAACCCCGCAGCAGGGCGGAGCCGTTCTCGTCCCTGACGCACTCACTGAATCGGCGGTAGAACTCGATGCCGAAGACCTCGATCTGCCGCGCTGCCGCCAAAATGCCCAGGACGTCGACGCTTTCCGCCATGTTCTCCCCGTCGGAAAATGGCGGGCGGGTCTGATAATGCTTTTGCCAGTTCCTTCTTCCACGCCGTTGAAGAATTTTTGGTCAAATGGAAATATTTATAATACCTCCTTTAGTGCGCCGCCCATCGAGCACCTTAAGAGGCGATGATGTCCATTTCCTTCTCGTCCTTAGCTCATTGAGGCCTTTCCCATGTTGTCAGCCTTATTGCCCGTCATGATGCTTTCCCTCCCCTTGCTGGGAGCGGCGTTGGCGCTTCTGATGAGGAGCGAGGCTCAGCGGGTGTACAGCTACCTGTGCTCGGCGGCCTCGGCGGTGAGCGCGGCCCTGTGGTCGGTGCTGGTGCTTCTGAACGGCGCGTCCGCCTTGGTCCTCGATCTCCCGTCGGCCATGGGCGACTACGCCATCCGGCTCGACGGGCTGGGCGCGCTTGTCCTACTCATAACCTCCCTCACCTTCGCCTGCGTGGCCATGTACTCCCTCTTCTCCCGGGAAGGCATCACCCCCCGAGGGGCCGCGCTCTTCAACCTCTTCATGCTCTCGGTCCTGCTGGCCATGGTGGCCGATCACCTGCTCCTTCTCCTGGTGGCCTGGGAGGCCATGTCCCTGACCTCCTTCCTGGGCGCCTGGGGTGCCAGGGAGGACCAGGACACCGCCGCCGGCTGGAAGTATCTGGCGATAACCCACTTCGGGGCTGCCCTGATCATAGCCGCCCTGGCCTTCCTGTCCGTATCCTCCGGCGAGGTACGGCTCAGCGAGATGCACGGTCTATCGGCGTCGCTGGGCGCGGCCTCCTCGGCGGCCGTGATCGTCATGGTCTTCCTGGGATTCGGAAGCAAGCTCGGACTGCTCCCGTTCCACATCTGGATGCCCGACCTGTACAGCCGGTCCCCCTCCACCGTCACCGCCCTGCTCTCCACGGCGGCCTCCAACGTGGCCGTTCTGGTGCTGGTGCGCGTCGTCTTCGACATGGTCGGGGTAGGGGAGCAGCACGTTCTATCATTGGCGATCATGGGCCTGGCGGCCATCACCGCCCTCTGGGCGGCCTGGCAGGCGCTGGTGCAAAGGGACGGCTCGCGGGTGCTGGCCTTCTCCAGCATGGAGAACATGGGGCTGATCCTGCTCACCCTCGGCGCGGCCATGCTCTTCCAGTCCTACGGAGCGGCGGAGCCGGCGGCCTTCGCCATCATGGCCGCCATGTTCCATCTTATAAATCATACCGTCTTCAAGGCGCTGCTGCTCATGGGCGTGGGAACGGTTCGCCGGGCGGCCGGGGAATGGGACATGGAGAAGCTTGGAGGCCTGGCCCGCACCATGCCCGGCCTCTCCGCGGCCTTCCTGTTCGGCACGCTCTCGGTGGCCGCCCTTCCGCCCTTCTCCGGTTTCGTCTCGGAATGGGCCATGTTCAAGTCCCTGATGCACGCCGAGCCCATCGCCGATCCGCTGGTTCGGATCGCCCTGCCGCTGGCCATAGCGGTCATGGCTCTGTGCACGGCCATCGCCGCCGCGGCCTATCTGCGCCTCTACGGCTTCACCTTCCTAGGCCGTCCAAGGTCAAAAGGGGCCTGCCAGCCGCGGCCGCTGGAGCGGGTGGAGATGTTCCCGCTGGTGCCACTGGCCGCGCTCTGTCTTTTATTGGGAGTGGCCTCCTTCCCCCTCCTGGAAGAGCTCACCTCCGCGGTCTCCCCGTTGGTCGGGGCCACCGGCGTCCAGGTCATCGAAGGGTACAGCATCAACTTCCTGCACCAGGGCGGCCTCAACCCCTTGGGACTGAGCGCTCTCCTGGCCGTGGCGATACTGATCGTGTTCCTGGTATTGAGGGCCTCAGGGAAGAGGCGGCTGGTCCATGGCGACACCTGGGACTGCGGAACGCCTCTGGACCGCCGGACCCAGTACACCCCTACCGGTTTCTCCCAGCCGCTGCTCAGGGTGTTCCAGCAGATCTACCGCCCGCGCACCGAGGTAAAGGAAGAGCCGCGCCCGTCCCCCTACATCAGGGCGGTACGCTTCGAGCAGGAGCTCCCCGAGCTCTTCGTGCTTCATGTCTACCGGCCGTTGACCGCCGGGGCGATCGCCCTCGCCATGCGCGTCAAGCGGATGCAGAGCGGCAGCATACAGGCCTACCTGGCCTACCTGATGATCACCCTGATAATACTACTGGTGGTGCTGAGGTGAGAACATTCAGCTGAGCGACCTACTGCTGAACCTTACGGAGGTGCTGTTCATCCTCCTCCTCTCGCCGCTGCTCACCGGCATCATAAGAAAGGTCAAGTCCTGGATGCAGTGCCGGCAGGGGCCGGGCCTGCTCCAGCCGTACCGCGACATCTGGAAACTGCTGCGCAAGTCCACCGTGGCCTCGAACGAAGCCTCCTGGCTGTTCCTGATCATTCCCTACGTGTGCCTGGGGGCCATGGTCTGCCTGGCCGTTATGGTTCCAGTGTTCACCGCCGGCCCCTCCGGCGGCGTGGGGGACATGGTGGCGGTGATCTACGTTCTCGGCCTCTTCCGCTTCATGATGGTCCTCGGCGGCCTGGAGGGGGGAAGCTCCTTCGGGGGCATGGGCAGCAGCCGGGAGATGATGATCTCGGCCATCGTCGAACCAACGCTGCTGCTGTCCATCTTCTCGGTGGCCGCCATATCCGGCACCACCGACCTTTCGGCCATATCGGACCACTTCGCCGGGCTGGGGTTGAACGGTTTATCGCCTACCTTGTTCCTGGCCTCGGCCGCCATATTCATCTCGCTCATGGCCGAGAACTCCCGGGTGCCCTTCGACAATCCGGCCACCCACCTGGAGCTGACCATGGTCCACGAGGGCATGCTGCTGGAATATTCCGGGAGGGAGCTGGCCATGATGGAGATGGCCTCCTACGTTCGTTTGACCATGTTCATGGTCATCCTGAGCAACGTGTTCTTCCCCTGGGGAATAGCCCTGGGCACGGGGGCCGGGGAGATCGCCATCGGGGTCGCCTCCATCTCCCTTAAGCTGTTGCTGCTCTCCGTGAGCGTCGCCCTGGTCGAATCGGTCATGGCCAAGATGCGCCTGTTCCGGCTGCCCAACCTGCTGACCATCTCTTTCACGTTGTCGTTGCTGGCGGTGATGTCCTATTACATTCTGTGAGGTGAGCGAATGGCCGACCTGCTGAGCATCGACACCATCAACTTCCTGGCCGCGGCCATACTGCTCGTGTCGCTCCTGGTCATGGCCAGCACCCGCATGGGGCAGCTGGTCCGTTCCTTTGCTTTCCAATCGATCATGCTGGCGGCCATATCCGCGGTGCTGGCGCACTATACCGGCTCCGAGCACATCTACATCGTGGCCGCCCTGACCCTGGTCATAAAGGGCATGATAATCCCGCGCTTCCTTACTTATTCGATAGACCGTCTCAAGGTGCGCAGGGAGATCGAGCCGCTGGTTGGCATTCCGGCCTCGCTGCTCATATCCGGGGGGCTGGTCATCGTGGCCTATTACGTCACCGAGCCGCTGATATCCTCGGCGGAGGCGGTCACCCGCAACTGCCTTGCCATATCGTTGGCCGTGGTGTTCATCGGCATGTTCATGATGATCAGCCGCCGCAAGGCCATGACCCAGATGGTAGGCCTGCTGATGATGGAGAACGGTCTGTTCCTGGGGATAATCTCCACCACCTACGGCATGCCGCTGATAGTGGAGATAGGCATCTTCTTCGACGTGTTCATGGCCGTGCTGATCATGGGCATCTTCGCCTACCGGATCAACCAGACCTTCGAGACGCTCGACACCACCTTCATGAGGAGGCTGAGGGGTTAACATGGTCGAGCTTCTGCTGCTGGTACCGCTCGTCACCGCCCTGCTCTGCGGCATCTCGCGCAGCGAGAGGGCCATCTACGTGTTCAGCGTGGCCGGTTCCCTGATCGCCGCCCTGGTGGCCATCCCTTATTGCTATCAGGCCTTCTTCGAAGCGCCGGTCGATACCGGGCTGTGGTACCTGGACCCGCTGTCCGGCCTCTTCATGGCCGTGATCGTCACCATAACCGCCCTGGTCAGCCTGTATTCGGTGCAGTACCTGGAGCATGACCGCAAGGAGGGCGAGGCCAACCTCAAGGACCTGCGCTACTACCACGTGCTGCTGCACCTCTTCGCCTTCAGCATGCTCATGGTGGTCGTGGTGGACTCCCTGGGCCTGATGTGGATCGCCGTGGAGGGCACCACCCTGGTATCGGCCTTCCTGGTCGGCTTCTACAAGAAGAGCGAGGCCATGGAGGCCTCCTGGAAGTACCTCATAATCTGCTCGGTCGGCATAACGCTGGCGCTTCTGGGCATAATACTGCTGTACGCGTCGTCCGTCAATGCCCTGGGGGAGAACGCCGACACCCTGGACTGGTCCGTGCTGCGCTCGGTCGCCGGACAGCTGGACCCCGCTCTCATGAAGGTGTCCTTCATCATCATCCTGGTCGGGCTGGGCACCAAGGCCGGCCTGGCGCCCATGCACACCTGGCTTCCTGACGCCCACAGCCAAGCTCCGACGCCGATCAGCGCCCTGCTCTCCGCCGTGCTGCTCAACTGCGCCATGTACGGCGTGCTCAGGGTGCACATCCTGGCCAGCGAGGCGGTGCCCGGCTTCTCCTCCTCGCTGCTCACCTTCTTCGGGCTGTTCTCGCTGGCCATCGCCACCGCGTTCATCCTCACCTCGAGGGACCTCAAGCGGTTCCTGGCCTTCTCCAGCGTTGAGCACATGGGCATAATCGCCCTGGGCTTCGGCATCGGAGGGCCGCTGGCGGTCTTCGGGGCGGTGTTCCACGTGCTGGCGCACTCCCTCACCAAGACCCTGATGTTCTTTGGCGCGGGGAACGTCATACAGAAGTACGGCACCCGGGAGATGAAGGACATCAAAGGTCTCGGTCGTACCATGCCGGCCACCGCCTCCCTGCTGATCATGGGGGGAGCGGCCATCGCCGGATCGCCGCCCTTCGCCATATTCATCGGCGAGCTGTTCATGATCTCCGGGGCTCTGGCCCAGGGCGAGTACCTGGTGGCCGGGCTGTTCATCACGCTGATCGTCATAATATTCGCCGGCATGACCTACCGGGTGTTCGGGATGGTCTCCGGGAGACCGCAGGAGGGGCTGTCCGAAGGGGAGATCGGAAAACTGAGAATGCTGCCGATGCTGGTCCTGGCCTCGGCGATACTCGTGCTGGGGCTGTTCCTTCCCGAGACCTTGTCGGATGCCCTGGGCGCGGTCGTGGAGCTGTTCGGGGTGAGCGCTTGAGATATTACAACGTCGAGCTTCTGGATTCGCTGCCCTTCCCCCCGTTCGGTTTCGCGGAGAGGGACGGCCGTCTGCATCTGAAGGTCCCCGACGACCTGCTTAGGCCTCTGGTATCCCACATGGTGCGCAAGGAAGAGGGCGAGCTCTCCAGCCTTTACTATGTAGCGGGGGAGAACAAGGTGATGGCCCTGGTGCTGGTCCCTCGCCACGGCATCGTGGTGCTGGAGAGCGAGCTGGAAGGGGAGGGCTATCCTTCCCTCACCCCGGAGGTGCCGGCCGCCAATTGGTACGAGAGGGAGATGATGGAGATGAGCGGCGTGGTCCCCTTGGACCACCCCGACCCCCGCCCTCTGCATCTGCACGAATGGCCCAGGAACCTGCATCCCCTCTCGCCCTCCTTCGAGAAGGGCGTCAAGGTCCCCTTCACCGGGGAGGCGCATCGCTACCGCAAGGTGGAGGGCGACGGGATACTGGAGGTCCCGGTGGGCCCCGTCCACGCCGGGGTGATCGAGCCGGGGCATTTCCGTTTCTCCACCGCCGGCGAGCCGATCCTCAATCTGGAGGTCCGCCTGGGCTATGTGCACCGCGGGGTCGAGAAGGCCCTGGAAGGCTGTCCGCTGAACCGTGCGCTGCGCCTGGTGGAGAGGATATCCGGCGACAACGGGGTGGCGCACGCCCTGGCCTTCTGCCAGGCGGTGGAGGCGGCCGCACCGGTCCCGGAAAGGGCCCAGCTGCTGCGATGCATCTACGCCGAGATGGAGCGCATCTACAACCATCTGGGCGACATCGGGGGCATGGCCACGGACGTGGCCTTCGCCGTGCCGGCCGCCGAGGCCTCGGTGCTCAGGGAGCGCATGCTCCGCCTGAACGCCAGGCTCACCGGCCACCGGCTGCTCTGGGGCGCCGTGGCCATCGGGGGGGCCGCCCGGGACCTGGACCAGGAGCGGAAGGACCTGCTGGAGGGGGCGATGGTCGAGCTCGGACTGGCCTTCGAGCCGCTAGTGGACACCCTGAAGGGAGCGCCCTCCTTCCTGGACCGGGCGGAGACCACCGGCGTCCTGACCTTACCCATGGCCAAGGACCTGCGGGCGACCGGGCCGGTGGCCCGGGCCTCAGGCTGGGACCGGGACACCCGCAGGGACTTCCCCTACGGCGCCTACGGGCGGTTGGGCTTCCTGGTGCCGGTGCGTCGGGAGGGTGACGTCCTGGCCAGGCTGGTAGTGAAGGTGGAGGAGGTGCGCGAGTCCATCAGCATGGTCAAGCAGTGCCTGGACCACCTGCGCGACGGCGAAACGCGGATCGAGGTCTCGTCGCCGGAGGGCTTCTCCCTGGGACTGGTGGAGGCGCCCCGCGGTGAGCTGGCCCACTGCGTGCACTTCAAAGAGGGACGGGTCGTCAGGTACAAGGTGCGCGACCCGTCGTTCTGCAACTGGCCGACCATGGAGAGGGCGGTGCTCGGCAACATCGTTCCCGATTTCCCGCTGATCAACAAGAGCTACAACCTGTCGTACGCGGGGAACGATCTTTAGGAGTTACCATGTTAGACATCATCGAGAGGAGGGTCCGGGACAAGAGGGTGGTCACCGAGGGGCTGCCGCTGCTGCAGCAGGCTGGCCGCACCCGCGCCCCCATGGCCGACCACCGCTGCGATCTGTGCGGCGAATGCGTTCCCGCCTGCCCGGCCTCGGCCATTTCGATCGAAGGGGATTGGAGCGTGGACGCCGGAAGATGCCTGTTCTGCGGCGAATGCGTTCCCGCCTGCCCGAGGGACGCCATCTCCTTCTCGGCGGAGGTTCCGGCGGTCTCGCAGCGTTCGTCGCTGGTGCTCCGCCGCAACGTCCCGCTCCCCGAGCTCAAGCTTCAGCTGCGGGAGGAGGTCCGCAAGGTGCTGGGAAGATCGCTGAACATCCGCGAGGTGGACGCCGGCTCCTGCAACGGCTGCGAGGTGGAGGTGAACTCCCTCTCCAACCCGATCTACGACCTGGAGCGCTTCGGCATCAAGATCGTGGCCTCGCCCAGGCACGCCGATATGCTCTTGGTCACCGGCCCGGTTACCAGGAACATGCTCCCGGCCCTGCTGAAGACCTATAGGGCCGCCCCGGAACCCCGCTTGGTGGCGGCCATGGGCACCTGCGCCATCTCCGGCGGTCCGTTCGGCGGGACGTACGCCTCCGGGAACGGGGTTGCGGAAGCGCTGCCTGTGGACATATTCATCCCCGGCTGCCCGCCGCACCCGCGAACGGTCGTATTGGCGCTCCTGGAAGCGCTTGGTCGGCTGTAGATCACTTAACGACGATCACCGTGCAGGGCGAGTTGCGCACCACATGCTCGGATACGCTGCCTATCAGCACCCGGTCCAGGACGGTCTTGCCCGAGGTGCCCACCACTATCGCGGAGGCGCTCACGCGCTCCGCCACGGCGATGGCGGACTCGGCCGGGGCACCGGTCTCCAGGAGGGTGGTGGCCTCCACTCCCTGCTGGATCGCCCTCGTCTTGATCTCCTCGAGGTGCTTCTTGGCGTCCCCCACCGTGCCCTCCCGGTTCTCCGCGTGCCTCGGACCTATGACGAAAACGACGTACAGCGCTTCGCGGTGCAGCCGCGCATACTCCAACGCGTAATCGACCGCTTTGGAGGTGTGCGCCCTGCCGTCGGTTGCCAGAACAACGCTCATTTTGTCCCTTCAACCCTAGAATGGGCATTGCCAGGATATAAAATTGTCAATGCCACCGCTCACTCGTCAGGCCCCGTCCTCTTGGAGAGGTAGGCGATATCCTCATGCTCATGATAGCCTAGCTCGGCGAACAGCCTGCGCGAACGATCATTATGCTGGTGTATCTGCACGGCGAAGATGTTCACGCCCAGGGCGGCAAGCTCCTCTTCCGCCTGACGCACCAGCTCCCTAGCGATCCCCTTCCCCTGTTCCTCCGGCGCCACGGCCAGGCGGTTCAGCCACCCTTTGCGCAGGTCGTGGGTGACCAGCACCGTCCCGACCACCCTTCCGCGCTCCTCGGCCACCAGGAAGATGGAGGAATCCCGTCGCAGCTGCTCCCTTATCCGTTCCTCGGAGTCCCGCCCCCGGGGCTGGTAGGGCAGCCCCGAACTGGTCCAGATGTCGGCGACCGCGGCGTAGTCCTCGGGACGCATACGGCGGACCTGGACGCTCATAGGTCGATCTCCAAGCCTATGGGGCAGTGGTCCGAGCCCTGCACCTCGGGCATGATGAAGGCGTCACGGCATTTGGTGCGCAATCCCTCGTCGACGAAGAAGTAGTCGATGCGCCAACCCACGTTCCGCTCCCTGGCCCCGGTCTTCATGTCCCACCAGGTGTACCTTTGCGGGTTCGGATCGAACAGGCGGAAGGTGTCCACGAAGCCGGCGGCCAGGAAACGGTCTATCCACTCGCGTTCCTGGGGAAGGAAACCGGAGACCTTGCCGTTCTCCTTCGGACGGGCCAGGTCGATCTCCTTGTGCGCGGTGTTCACGTCCCCGCAGACGATGACATGCTTGCCGCTCTCAACGGTGCCCTTGGCCACCTCCAGGAACTCCTGGTAGAACTCCATCTTGTATCGCAGCCGTTCCGGGGAGGCCTTCCCGTTCGGGAAGTAGATGTTGAACAGGACGAACTCGTCATAATGGGCCACCAGGGTGCGCCCCTCGGAATCGAAGCGCTTCTGGCCGAACCCCGGTATCACCTTGTTAGGCCTCTTCTTGGAGTAGATGCACACCCCGCTGTACCCCTTCCTCTCCTCAGGCGATATAAAAAAGGAATGATAGCCCGGGAGGTTACGGAGACCGTCGGGCAGCTGGTCCGGGGTGGCCTTGGTCTCCTGCAGGCATATGACGTCCGCACCGTCCTGACCTAGGAGGACGCCCAGGTCCTTCCGGTAGGCCGCCCGGATCCCGTTCACGTTCCAGCACAGCAGGCGCAGCTATCTCACCGTCCAGCCGATTGAACTTCCTCGATAATAAAGGGTGCTGAGGAAATCTTATTGCCTACCAACTGCTAGTAAATCACGGTGATCGATGTGACATCGCTAAAGCGCATTTTGGTCGGGGTGGACGGTTCCGAGAACGCCCTGCGCGCCGTGGAGTTCGCCGGGACGCTGGCCAAGGGATTCGATTCGGAGGTGACCCTGGTACTGGTCATCACTCCCAGCGATCACGACCTGTTGAGCGGGAAGGCCACCTACATGGAGAAAGGGGCCAAGCTGGGAGGCGAACGTTTGAAGGCCGCGGAGCGGCTCCTGGGGAAAATTAACGTGAAGTACCGTTCAGAGGTTGAACTGGGACACCCGGCGGAGCAGCTCCTGAAGCTGGCCGAGGACCACGACCTGCTGGTCGTGGGCACTCGTGGCCTGAGCCCCTTCAAGGAGGCCCTCATCGGCAGCACCTCCCACCGCCTGGTGCAGGGCGGCAAGGTGCCGGTCCTGGTCGTTCCTTGAACGGCCCTCGGGCCGTTTTTTTTAATTTTGTGAAAGGATATATTTACCCAAGGCGTTAGAGGGGCCGGTGGGGATACCGGGGCCGGCCACTTCTGTCCACGCGGTTGATGGCCGGTGGCCACCGATATCAGGTGCATGATGCTGAGCAGCGAGAGGTCTTCTTGGAAGCGGAACTTCTTTACCATCTGGGGAGGCCAGGCCTTCTCCCTGATCGGTAGCGCCCTGGTGCAGTTCGCCCTGGTCTGGTGGCTGACGGTGGAGACCGGGTCGGCCACCGTGCTGGCCTTGGGAACGCTGATGGGGGTGCTCCCGCAGATCATCATAGCACCATGGGCCGGGGCCTACGTCGACCGCTGGAACCGACGACGGACCATGATCGCGGCCGATTCACTGATCTCCATGATGGCCCTGCTGCTGATGCTGGCCTTCCTGGCCGGCAACGCCGAGGTGTGGATGGTCCTTCTGGCCATGTTCGGAAGGGCCACCGTCTCCGGGTTCCACTGGCCGGCCATGCAGGCCGCCACGTCCCTGATGGTCCCCGAGCGTCATCTGGGAAGGGTCGGGGGATTGAACCAGGCCATGCTCGGCCTTTCCAGCGTGATCGCCGCCCCGGCCGGTGCGGTAATGATAGCGTTCTTCCCGATGTGGGCGGTGCTTTCGGTCGATCTGGTCACTGCCGCCATCGCCATAGTTCCGTTGCTCTTCATCCCCGTGCCTGAGCCGGAGCGGGACGTTCAGAGGAAGCCGTCCCTCAGGAACGAGATGAAGGAAGGCCTGGCCTTCCTGAAGAGCTGGCGCGGCGCGCTTTCGATAATCGTCCTGTTCATGATCGCCAACCTGCTCCTGAGCCCCGCCTTCTCCCTTCTGCCCCTGCTGGTCATCGACCACTTCCAGGGCGGCGCCGCGGAGTACGCGGGGATGGAAGCCCTGGCCGGCATAGGGATGCTGGTTGGAGGGGTGCTCCTGGGAGTATGGGGAGGGGGGAAGCGCAAGATAGTCACCATGCTGGTCTTCACCATGGTGCTGAGCCTGGCCATCACCGCGCTGGGAATCGTTCCGGCCGAATACCTGCTCCTGGCCTATGGACTGTCAGCGGCGGTCGGCCTCAGCATATCCCTGCTGAACGGCTCCATGATGGCCATGATGCAAGCGTCCGTTCCCTTCGCCATGCAGGGCAGGGTGTTCGCCCTGATCAGCGCCGGGGCCACCGCCATGATGCCGGTCGGGCTGCTCCTGGCCGGTCCCTTGGCAGATGAGTTCGGGGTCCGGATCTGGTACCTGGTGGCCGGCATCCCGATGATCTTCCTGACCCTGGCCTACACGGCGTCCAGGTCGGTGATGCACATCGAGGACCAGATAATGAAAGGGTCGGCCAAGGACGTCCAGCGGAAAGGAGAAGAGCTCTCGTAGGAACCATCAAGGGTTCTTGTCCAAACAACCGTCATCCGCATCGCTTATATCCGTTCCAGGCATATTCGCCCCCGTTAGGTCGATCATGGACTACTTCGGGGCAGTTGTCATCGTTCCCAGCCTTATAGCAGCTGCATTCACTGCCTGGGTGGCCTACAAGGTCTTTACCGGGAAGCGGACCGAGCACCGGATGGCAATGTCCATCTGCTTCGCCTTCGTCTCATTGAACTCATTGGTACTACTGGCGGAGAAGATGATCGGTGACATGGACATCGCACTCGCCGTCGTCGCCCTGGAGTACGTCATCGAATCGGTCATCCTGATATCCTTGCTCACGTTCGTCGTCCAGTACATCGGACTGGGCAGATACATGACGAAGCGGAACGTTCTGCTCATCGCCATCCCGGCGATCGTATCCATAGTCTCCAATGTCACAAATGGATACCACCATCTCTTCTACCACAGCGTTAACAACGTCCAGAGCCATGGGTTCTACATGTTCGAGGCCGACTACGGCCCACTGTTCGCCATCTGGATCGGCTATTTCTTCCTGGTCATCCTGGCCACGAACATTCTGCTTGCCAGAGCGCTCCTCGAGACCTCCTCCGAGCGCCGGTCGGGACTGGGCACCCTCATGCTGGCCACGCTGACCATCCTGGTCACCGGGTTCTTATACGTTTTCAGCCCGAGGGACGATCCCACCCTGGACATCCTATCCATCGGCCTGGGCCTGACCGCCCTGATCGTCTTCGTCGGGGAAAGGCATTCGGACTTCGGGAACCTGGAGATCATCCGCTTCCGGGAGGCGGTCGGGGGGATGGACGATGCGGTGATAATACTGGACTCCTCCCTACAGGTGGTCTACGCCAACCAACCGGGAAGGAAGGTCCTGGACCAGAACTCGGTCTACATGCGGGAGAGGATGAAGGCCCGCGGACTGAAGCTCCCCGCTGGCTCCAACAAGTGGGAGACGGCCATGGTCATCGACGAGAGCTCCAGGCATTTCATACTGTCCACCTCGGACATATACCGGGAGGGGAAGCCGGTGGGCGTGGTCCTGGTGCTCCACGACATAACCAACCGAAAGGCGCTGGAGGAGGACATCCGACGGGCGAATCGCAACATGAGCACCCTGAACCAGATCCTCAGGCATGACATCAGGAACGACCTTACCGCCATCTGGGGCTACCTTGAGCTCCTGGAGATGACGGAGATGAGCGAAAGGCAGAGACACCTGGTCGGCAAGCTGATGGAACGGGCCAGAAGCGCAGACGGTCACCTGGAGTTCGCCAGCGCGCAGGGCGGAGCGGGCACGAAGGCCATCGAATGGCAGGAAGTGCACTCGACCGTCGCCAAGGTCCTGGGGAAGGTGGACATGGACGGCATCGCCGTGGAATCCCGGGTGCAGGGTATACGCCTCTTGGCCGACCCGATGCTGGAGAACGTTTTCCATACGTTGGCGGACAACACCGTGCGTCACGGGGGCCACGTCACAAAGGTGGTCGTGCGCGGCGAGAACGTCGAGAAGGGGGTGGTCATCATCTGGGAGGACGACGGGGTCGGGGTACCATCGGACAGGAAGGAAATGATATTCGACCAGGGCTTCGGGGACAACACCGGGCTCGGGCTTTACCTGGCCAGGGAGATACTGGCCACCACCGGCTTCACCATCACCGAGGAGGGGGAGCCGGGAAAGGGCGCCAGGTTCGTGATCAGGGCGCCTTCCGGCTGGTTCACCTGGAAGAAGCCTCCATCCCCGTAGGCGATCGGCGTCATCGATCAGAAAGGCGTCGGGCAAAACGAAATATTCAGAGATGATTACCTGCGGCATGTCCGCCGCCGTGAAGAGCGTGGAGATCGTCCGGGTCACCCCGGAGAACGCCGACCAGCTGATATCCCTCATCACCGAACTGGCGGTGTTCGAGAAGCTGGACCCGCCGACCGCCGAGGCCAAGGACCGCCTCCGCCGGCATGTCACGTCCGACCCGGCGCTCTTCCACGCCTTCCTCGGTCGTCTTGAAGGCAAGGCGGTCGGCTACATCACCTACTACTTCACCTACTCCACCTTCCTGGCCGCCCCCACCCTGTTCCTGGAGGACATCTACGTTCAGGAGAGCGTTCGCAAGAGCGGGGTAGGGCGGGAACTGTTCAGGTTCTGCGTGCGTGAGGCGGTGAACAGAGGCTGCGGCCGCATGGAATGGTGCGCCCTGGACTGGAACGTGGGGGCCATGAGCTTCTACGAGAAGCTGGGCGGAAGGAAGATGGACTGGACCTTCTTCCGCCTGGACCGGGAGGGCATGCTCGCCGCCCTGTCCAAAGGGCGATGATCGCCGTAGGTCGATAACCCCATGGAAAAGGACAAGGCCCTGACGCTTCACCGCAGGGCGGGAAGGGGCGCAGCATAGGCCGCACGACCGGTGCCGCGTTATCCGCTAGCTGAGCCCCATCATCTTGGTGACCGATTCCTGCGGCACGCCGGGATGCTTCTTCAGCGTCAGGTCGATGATGCGCTGCAGATAGATGTCGTCCAGCTTCTCCATCGACGGCAGGTCGGCCTTCAGCACCTGCGGCATGGTGTAGACGTTTCCGGTGTAATTGACGTTGGCGAACTTGAACATGCGGCCCTCGGCCATGGTGCGCAGGAACCGCTTCAGGGTGGCCTTGGGCACCTTCTTGTCGAACAACGACCAGAGGTCGTCGATCATCTGGTTTATGGTCGTCTCGCCGTCGGCATGGAACAGGCCGATTATCTCCTTGTAGATCGCCTTGCGCAGGTTGCGGTCCTTGATGAACCGCATGTCCTTCTCGATGAAGTCCCGCACCTGCGCCTCGTTGATGTCCGAGGTCAGCTCGGAATAGCTCTTGAAGAAGACCAGGTGATGCCCGGCCTTGTCGTCCATCTTGATGCTGGTGAACAGATCTCCCTTGAACGAATCGAGGAAGTCTTTGAAGTGCTTGTAGCCGTACTTCTTCTCCGAGAAAGAGGGGTCCAGGCGCATCAGGTCGTTCTTGATCTGCGAGAGGATCGCCGGCTCGTCCGTGGAGCGGTTCTTGATGTAGCGCAGGAACAGCTCCCGCGGGTCATCCTCCAGCTCCTCCTCTTCCTTCTTCTCCTTGACCGCCGGCGCGGGTGCCTTTCCGAGCAGGTCCTCTAGCGATTCGAAGCGGTCGCAGTTGTAGCGGATGGTGCGGCCGATGGAGTGTTCGAAACCAAGCACCACCACCTCCTTGCCGCGTTCCTTGATCTTGCGGATGAGATGTATGAAGTCAGTATCGCCGGTGCCCAGGAAGAAGACGTCCAGCAGGGACTTGTCGTACATGTCCTCCAGGGCATCTATGGTCATGCGCAGGTCGGCGCCGTTCTTGCCAGAGAGCGAGGTCTGGGGCAGGAACACCAGGTCGAAAGCGCGAAGCCGCAGGTCCTCCACGTACTGGTTGCAGGGCGGCTTGTTCCAATCGGCGAAGGCCTTCTTGATCAGAACGTCCCCGTAGCCTTTGGCGTAATCGAGGATATCGTCGATCCTCAGCGGCCTAGGCGTGGAGGGATAAACTTCCTTAGCGGATATTGCCAGGTTCTCGAAGTCCAGGTAGATGGCGATCTTGGGGACCTGTTCGTTCATCGTCCCTTCATCCGCCACGCCATGACTTAATGCTTTGCCGTCTCACTCGATGGTTTCGGGGTCGGTGGTGGTGCGCAGCCCGGAATGCAGGAGGTCCAGTTTAGCCATGTCCTCCTTGTCCAGGGAGAAGTTGAATACCTGGGAGTTCTGCCGCAGGTGCCCAAGGTCAGCAGAGCGGGGAATGACCGCCATGCCCTTCTGCAGGCACCAGCGGACGATCACCTGGGCGGGGGTCTTGCGATGCCTCCTTCCTACCTCAGCCAGGACGGGGTCTCCAAGCACCTTCCCTCGGCCGAAGGGGGAGTAGGCGGTGACCAAAATGTCACGGGCCTGGCAGTGCTCCAGGAGGTCTTTCTGGTAAAGGAACGGGCTCATCTCCACCTGGTTCACCGCCGGCATCACCTGGCAGGCGCCGTACAGCTCCTGCAGATGACGCACGGTGAAGTTGCTAACGCCTATGGCCCTGACGCGACCGTCCTTGTACAGCCGTTCCAAGGCCCGGTAAGTGTCCAGGCGCTTGCCGGTCACCGGCCAATGCACCAAGTATAGGTCGAGGTAGTCCGTGTCCAGCCTTGCCAGGGTGCGGTCGAAGGCATCTAGGGTCTCCTCGAAGCCCTGTTCGGTCCTCCAGACCTTGCTGGTGATGAACACTTCCTCCCGGGGCACCTCGCTCTCCTTCACCGCACGGCCGACCGCCTTCTCGTTCTCGTAGAAGGAGGCGGTATCTATGTGCCGGTAGCCGCAGTCCAGGGCCATGCGGACCGGGGCGTAGGCCTGCTCGCCCGGCAGCTTGTAGGTCCCCAGCCCCAATGCCGGGACCTCAACGCCGTTGTTCAGGCGGAAACGGAAACTGGAAGCGTTGTGTCCCCTCGCCATGCAGAGGTAATTCAAACGAACCTAGTTAATCGATTCGCTCGCAAGTTCTGTGATAGGGCCTCGGTCCATACGGCCTTCTTAGGAGGAAAAGGCGGAAGGAGGTGCCAGGTGCAAGGGGTGGACCGAAGCCGTAACACTTATTGTATGAATAGTAATACGCAGTATTAAAAGATATTGTAAAAGTAATACGAAATCAGCGTGCCGGTACTTGAAACGTGCGGAAAAAAGGAACCTAACGGGACAACGTTCATCTAATCCAGGCGACGATTGGGCGGTGCCGATGCGAGTAATGGAATGGAACCTGCAGTACGGAGGCGCCCAGGAGCGCCTGCCGGGGATCATCGAGGCGGTGCGCCGCCACGACCCGGACCTCCTGGTATTTCTGGAGTTCCGTCCGGAGAAGATAATCGAGGTGTCCCTGTCCCTGGCCGCGCTAGGTTATCCATACATCCTCAATTCCCAGCCGCCCCCGCGCACCAACGGCATACTCGTCGCCTGCAAATCCCCGCTGGTCCAGCTTCCCGGAGGGACCAGATCATCGCCCCACCGCTGGATGGAGGTATCCCCGGAGGGCTCCGACCTGCGCATTCTGGCGGTGCACGTTCCGGGCGCGTCCGACCTGCCGGGCAAGATGGCGTTCTGGCAGGCGATACTCGACTACGCCAGGGAGGCCTCCGACCTGCGGGACAGGCGCATAATCGTGGGGGACCTGAGCACCGGGCTGGAACGGGATTCCGAAGGGACGCCCTTCCTGGGCACGGAGCATCTGGCATCTCTGCTGGAAATGGGCTGGCGGGACGTATGGAGGGAGTACCATCAGGTGGCAAGGGAGTATTCCTGGTACTCATCCTCCGGCAAGGGCATGAGGACCGATCACGTACTGGCGTCACCGCACATCCAGCATCCCCTATGGGCCAAGTATTCCCATCAGGAGCGCGAATCAGGCATCTCGGACCATTCGGTGTTGATACTGGACATCATGCACCGCCTGAACGAGTCCGGCTCCCGAAGCTCACCGCTGTTCCGCCTGGGCGAGGGTCCGGGATGCACTATCGGTTAGCTGCTCGGTTCAGACCAGCTCAACGTAAACCCTCCCATATCATTAATTTTCAGGCATTAATGATATATAATTTAGAAATCCCTGAATGGCCGAGGTTCATATTATGGACAAATCCGTCATGAAGAAACTTGTTGCTGAAGTGATCGGAACCTTCGTCCTGGTCTTCGGCGGTGTCGGAACCGCCGTCCTGGCCGGTTCCTATGTCACGGCTTTGGGAGTGGCTCTGGCCTTCGGCTTCACGCTGCTGGTCATGGCCTATGCCATAGGTCCGATATCCGGTTGCCACATCAACCCCGCGGTGACCTTGGGAATGTTCATGGCCAAGAGGATCAAGGGGAAGGAAGCCCTCCTGTACATGGTCGCCCAGGTGATCGGCGCCATTCTGGCCGCCGGCATACTGTTCGTAGTCGCCAGCGGCGCCCCCGGTTTCGACGCTGTCGCCAGCGGTTTCGGGTCCAACGGCTACGGGGACCACTCCCCCGGCGGCTATGAGCTGGGCGCGGTCATGGTCATAGAGGTTGTCCTTACGGCACTCCTGATGCTGACCGTCCTGTTCACCACCGACAAGAAGGCCGCCGCCGGTTTCGCGGGTATCCCGATCGGTATCGTTCTGGCCCTGATCCACCTGATATCTATACCGGTGGACAACACCTCGGTCAACCCGGCACGTTCCATCGGTCCGGCCCTCTTCCAGGGAGGATGGGCTCTCGAGCAGCTCTGGATATTCATCGCCGCCCCCATGGTCGGCGCTGCCCTGGCCGCCATCATATACGACCTGATGAAGGACTGAGAAAAAACGATTTAGAGGGGGCCCCAGTCCCCTCCTTGATTTTTATTTTTTAACTGACCAGGCCATCCTGCCGCCGTCGGTCCACAGCCGCTGTACGCTACGGAAACCCGCCTGCTTGAGGAGCGATTCCCACTCCGTCGCCGACCACAGGCGCCTCTTGCGGCGCAGGCCCGGCGAGATCTCCTCTTCGATGGCCTCCATGACCACCCCGGTCCCGTTCCTCTCCAGCCGGCGGTGCATGGACTCCACTACCTCCGTCCGGCGCTTCTCCGGAAGGTCACCCAGGGCTCCGATGGCCAAGACCATTCGGGCAGATATCTCGGGGAAGCTCTCACCCAGATCAAGCTGGGCGGCGTCCACGAAACCGAGCCGCACCCTGGTGCGCATCCTATCGAAGCACCTGAAACCGCTGGCCTCGTCCGGGGAGAGCAGGGTGAACCGGCAGAGGTCCTCGTTCTCCTCGATAAGCGGCATGACCAGGTTCAGGTCGCAGCGCAGGTCGACCACCCTGGCCCCGGGGGTCAGGCAGGACCTGCCTATCCTCTGTATCTCCTGGGAAAGGCCGTAGTAACCCGCCTCGCCCTCTTTGAAGGCGACGTCAACAGGCGCCGCCAGAGCGTTGGTGTGCAAGGCATCTGCCGCGAACGGTAGGTCTTCGGATTTCGCTTCGGCCATTTCCTTTCCTCCTTTGTTTTAAGCACTGTTACTGTGCTATGCTATGTCATAGCATGGCAGTATTTATGTGTTGCGCACTTCGAAGCGGAAATGATAACCATCGCCCCACTCTTGATATCCGAACATTGTCATGTCCATGTGATGGAAATGGCTAAAAAAACGCTGGGCAGGACCCTGCCCATGATGGGGTTGCCGGTGGTGGTCGTGGGATCAAAGGTGCAGGGCAAGATGAACTTCTGCACCATCGCCTGGGCGACCATGATCGACGACGAGCCGCCCAAGATGGCGGTGGTGATGGGAAAGGACCGCCGGACCAAGGACGGCATCCTGGAGAACAAGACCTTCAGCATCAACCTGCCCGACGCCGGAACGGCGGCCGCTGTTGACCATTGCGGGCTGGTGTCCGGTTACAAGGAGGACAAGTCCCACGTATTCGACGTGTTCTTCGGGAAGACCCTGACCGCGCCCATGGCCCGCGAATGCCCGGTGAACGTCGAGCTGACCTTGGACGAGGTCATTGAGCTGGAAGGGACCGATATCGTCATCGGGGAGGTGGAAGAGGTGTATGTCGATGAGGACCGAATGACCGCCGGGCGCCCGGACATGGACAAGCTCCAGCTGCTGATGTACCTCAGCTCAGGCGCCCTCTACTTCACCAAAGGGGCCACCGTGGCCGAGGCCTTCAACTTCGGCAAGGACTTCCGGCCGAGGTGATCACTTACCCCGGTCGAAGAAGATGTTCTTGCCGGTCGCCGACAACGGTATGCCGTGACAGATGTTGGAGCGCGAGTATCCCAGCCTTATCGCCGAGACCCCGATGCGGTACATGATGCGGTTGTCCACATTGTGGTCCGACGCTACCTTGGCCGCCGAGCCCAGGGCGATGCCCAGGTCCAGAAGCCTCAGGGCGCAGTTCGGTCCCTGGAAGTCCTTGCTTGCCGACAAGGTGTTGAACTCCTCGCAACCGGAAACGCCGCAGGCACCGCAGTCCAGACCCACGCCCAGGTGCGGAAGCAGTCCGATGAGAACCACGGCGTCGGAGTCCAGGACGTTCTGCCCGTCCCGCTGGTAGCCGGGGATCCCTCTCTCCTTGGCGACCTCGATCATGTCCTCGCCCAGCTTCACCCTCTGCTCGTCCGTGAGCAGAACGGTCTCGATGAAATCCTTGCCCATGGCCTTGGGGGCGGTACGGGCTGCCAGCTCCATAAGACGGCCCACCATGATCACGGCCTCCTTGTTGCTCATGCGGAAGTGATTGTTGGAACGGTCATATGACCCTTTCACCTCGACCTTAATCGCTAGACGAATGGACAGTGCTTAGTTTTATTAGGCGAGCAAATAGTTCTTATCACGGTGATAAAAATGGTCAAGATGCCACCCGAGGTCAAAGAGGCACTAGCCAAGCAGAAGCCCATTCCGATCGCCACCGCCACCAAGGATGGGACTCCGAACGTGATATTCATCGGTCTTTTAAAGATCCTTGACGACGAGACCATGCTGCTGGCCGACAACTTCTTCCTGAAGACCGCCGCCAACCTTTCGGAGAACCCGCGCATATCGGTGCTGTGCTATGACGGTGATACCAAGAAGTCCTACCAGATCAAAGGGTCCACCAAGGTCTACAAGGCCGGTCCGCAGTTCGACGAGATGCGCAAATGGGTGCACGGGGTGAATCCCAAGCTTCCGGCCAAGGCCGCGGTCGTGGTCAAGGTGGAAGCGGTCTACGACGCCATGTGGGGTCCCTCCGCCGGAAAACTGATAGTCTGAGCCAGCGATAACAGCGGGTCCCGTTCAAGGGTGAGAGCGATATGGGGAGAGCAGAGGCGCTGGAGCTGGTCAGGGGCCACGTGTGCAAGGAGAGCAACCTGAAGCACATGGTGGCCGTCGGCGCGGTGATGAGGCAGGCCGCTGTCCGGCTGGGGGAAGACCCCGAGCTATGGGAGGTCACCGGGATACTCCACGACCTGGACTTCGAGGAATGCCACGGCATGCAGGACCATGCCCTGATAACCAGGGACCTGCTGCAGGGAAAGGTGCCGGACGAGATGGTGCAGGCCATACTCGCTCACAATCACGAAGCGACCGGGGTCCCGGTGGACAACCAGTTCAAGAGAGCGCTGCTGGCCGCGGACGCCGTCTCCGGCCTGGTGATCGCCTGCGCCCTGGTGCTCCCGTCCAAGAAGCTGGCCGACGTCAAGGTCAGCTCGATCGCCAAGAAGTTCGGCAACAAGGACTTCGCCCGGGGCGTGGACCGGGACCGGATAATGGTCTGCGAGGAACTGGGTATCCCGAGGGATGAGTTCCTGGCCGTGGCGCTGGAGGGCATGAGGCTGCGGGCGGATGAGCTCGGCCTCTAGCGAAGTTCTTTTATCGCCGCGGCGCCTCACCGGTGCCGGACGGTCTTCACTTGATATTCGGTTTCATTGGCCTGGGGAACATGGGCTCGTCGCTCGCCGCGGGACTGCTGGATTGCGGAGTGGTCGCCTCTGAGAACGCCATAATCGCCAACCGCAGCCCGGGCAAGGCCGAGTCTTTCGTCAAGCGTTACCCCGGCGTGACGGTCGCCGAGAACAACCTCATGGCCGCAGAAGCGAGCGACGTGGTCTTCGTAGCAGTGCGCACCGACCAGCTGCTAGGTGTCCTAAGGGAGGTCTCCTCGGTCGGCAAGAAGGTCCACGTGGTGGTGGTCAACGGGGCCATGCCCCTCTCCGTCCTGGAGAAGGTCTGCAGGAACCCGGTGAGCAAGCTGATACCTTCGGTGACCATGGAGCGCGGCCGCGGGGTCTCGCTGATATCCCATGGTCCGTCCGTATCCACATCTCAGGCGAGCAGGCTGGAGGAAGCGCTCGGCCGCGCCTCCAAGGTGGTCATGGTACCGGAGGAAAGAATGGACGTGGCCACCGACCTGACCAGCTGCGGTCCAGCCCTGATCGCCGAGATGATGGATCAGTTCGCGGAGGCGGGGATGCGGCACGGGATCGATCGGAAGGACGCCTGGGAGATGGTCCTGGAGACCCTGCAGGGAGCCGCTCTGGCTCTGGCTTCCGGGGAATCGGCGGCCTCGCTGAAGGATAAGGTGGCCACCAAAGGGGGCTTGACCGAGCAGGGGCTGCTAGTACTGGAGGCCGAGCTGCCCGCTGTGTTCGATAAGGTGATGGAACGGACTTTGGCCAAGCACGCCGAGGTCCGTGAGCGGCTGATGAAGGACATCGGTCCTTGATGGTGGTCAGGGGGCGGAGCCCTTCAGCCTGCCCAGCAGCTCCTTCACCTGGTCCATGGTCCAGGGCGCCACCACGCTCAGGGTCGACGGGTCCACCTCGCTCAGGTTGTTGAACACCTTGCGCCGGTCCCGGCCCTGGGCCGCGTCCACCTGAAGCGACCGGATGCGCAGGGTCTGTCCCAGTTTCCAGTTCGCGATCTCCCGGTACTCCATGCTTTCCAGGGGCTTGTAGCTCTTGCTGAACAACCCTTTCTCCTGTACGAATATCAGGCGCTGATCGGTGGCGATGAGCAGACCGCTAAGGTTGAACGTCCCGTGCTCATTCTCCTCCGGGTCGTAGCTGTCCTTCTCCAATCCCGCTCTCCAGACCTGCACCGTCCGCTCGTTCGGCCTTAGCATGGCCACCGAGGCCACCGCGGGCATCAGCATGATGCCGCCCGGAGGGGCTCCTATCGGCTGCGGGCCGTATGGTTGAGGCGGCGCGGAAGGAGACGTCTGGTATGGCTGCTGGTTGGGGGACTGGGGCGCTGGCGGCATGCTCGACGGTTGCGGGGCCTGATAAGGCTGGTAATTCCCAGGTCCTGGCTGGGGCGGGGTCCCCTGAGGCGCAGGCTGGTAAGGCTGAACCGGAGGCCGATCCTGCGGGGGCTGGCTGGCCCAAGGTCCAGGCTGCGGCGTTACCGGGGCGGCCGGAGGAGCGGGTTGGTACTTCTGCTGTGGCGGCTGTGGTGAAGGGGCCGGGGGCGTTTGGGTCGTTGCCGGCGAAGACTGGTATGGTGGCTGATAGGGTTGCTGGTATTGCGGCTGCGGTGATGGTGCCGGAGGTGCCTGCGGCGGTTGAGCCGGTGATGGTTGGTACGCCTGCTGCACAGGCTGCTGGTAGGAAACCGAGGACGCGGCCGGAAGCTGGATATCGGCCTTGGGCGCTTTTGGCGGGACGTAGACCTGGTATTGGCCGATCTGACCGTTGCCCTGGGGGGTCATCTCGTTGCTGGCGCGCTGATAGGGGATCATCTGCGGAAGCGGCATGGCCTGCGGAGGATAGGGTGGCTGGTATTGGGAAGGGGTCATGGCCGGCGCGGGCTGGTATGGCTGCTGGTTAGGCTGTTGGTATTGAGGCGGCGCGTAGGCGGGCGGACCCTGCGGCTGTGCCGGCCGGTCCATCGGCCTGGGTTCGGACGGGGCCGCCGGAGGCTGATATGCCGGTTGTAATGGCTGCGAGGCAGAGATCGAAGGGGCCTGCGCCGGGGGCGCCTGCGGCGGTTGCGCTGGAGAAGGCTGATAAGGGGACGATGGCCGTTGAGGGGCAGGAGGGGCCTGAGGCTGTTTCGCCGCTGGTTCGACCGGTCGGGACGAGGCCGTCGATGGCGGGACCTGGGGCGATGACGGAGCCTGGGGAACGCTGTCGTCGACGAAACGGGCCTTGGAGGTCCCGCATTCCATGCAGAAATTGTCGCTAGGCGAGGGGTGGTTTCCGCAGTTGGGGCAGAGCATCAGGATATGAATGGAGGATGACGATTAATCGTTTGCGCCTTTCGCCGGGCGCCCCACCACGCTCCGGTACAGGACGCTCTCCTCCTCCCCGTCCACGCCCAGCAGCTCGTTTACCTCGTCGTCAAAGGCGGCGGCGATCTGGCAGCTCCCCAGCCCCAGGGACACGGCGGCCAGGGCCAGGTTCTGAGCCATGTGCCCGGCGTCCAGGTATACGTAGCGGTAAGCTCTCTCCCCGTACTTCCAGCGACTGCGTTCGAACACCGCCGTCCATACGAACACCAGAGGCGCGGTGGCGCACATGCCTTGGTCCAGGGCGGCCCTGGCCAGCTCCTCCCCGAGATGCCCCTTCCTTACCTGTTCCAGCTCATGGCGTTCGACTGAGTAGTGGTAAATGCCTGGCGAAATCCCCTCCACGTCGTTCACGGCCACGTAGGTTTCTACCGGGTACAGCGCTCCGGCGGAGGGGGCGGTCCGGAACTCGTATCCCCTCTCCCTCCTGGTGACGCCGTCGCAGGCCCAGAGCAGGTAGGACAGGTCCTCCTTGGATACTGGCCCTTCGGCGAATCGCCGCACGCTTCGTCTCGTTCTCAGAAGATCGTCCAGCATCGCTGCGGGACGCTTCGGCTTTGGAAGCGGGAACCTCGGCCGGTCCGGGTATTCCTTGTAGGTGCCGGGCTTCCGGTCCCAGTCCATGTTCCGACCGACCAGATGGTCGCGGCGGTGCTTGGTCTCCCTTTGGAATGCCCGTCCAAGCTCATCGCTCATGCTGAAATTATTGGTACCCGTTCGAGATAATCGTTTCCCTCATAGGTGCTCGAAGGCGTCCTTGCCGGCTCCGCAGACCGGACAAACCCAGCCGTCGGGAAGGTCGGCGAAGGATGTACCAGCCGTCACTCCGTTATCCGGATCGCCCTCTTTCGGGTCGTAGACGTAGCCGCACACCCGGCATCTCCAGCGGTCCCCTTCCTCATGGGCCAGGTGGATCTCCTTCCCTCCTCCCAGGCGCTCGACGGCCTTGCCGTAACGCTCGTGGACCATCCGGGCGTCGAAGTCCCGGAACTCCTCGAGCATGGACCGGCGCTCTCCTTCATTCAGGTATTCCATCACCGGCACGAAGAACCCCTGGTCCTCCAGCTTGATGTGGCCTTGGTATAAGGTCACCAGATCCTTCATCAGCATCGAGGCGTGGTAGGCCGCGCTGGGGCTTCCATGAACATGCTCTTCCCCCAGGGCGGCCAGCTTGGAGACCATCTCCCTGGACCTGACATGGTCCTGCTCCAGCCGTTCCAGCGTCCGGCGGTGCTCCCCGCTTAGCTTCTTCCCCTTCAGGACCTTGAAGAGGATGTCCTCCTCCTTGCCGTGATGGGTGCGGTCGGCGTACGTCCGCATGAAATCCACGACCTCCGGGATGAAGCGGAGGTCCAGCTCCTGGCCGGCCTGCAGACTCTCGGCCTGCGTCTCCATGACGGCGGCCATTCTCTCGATCAGGCGATGTTCGATCATCAGGGGGGCGATCGGCAGCATATCGGTTCGGACAAAGTACGCCTTGGCGATTAATAATATGTCGTGAGAGGGAGGACCGCAAGTATCTGATATCAGAATCTTATTCGCCGTGAAGGCCGTTCAGGACCCTAAGGAGCGGAGGTGAGATCATGAGCGCAAGATCGAGATTCAGCGGGAGGAAGGGGGTTAAGGTCCCCGCCCAGGTCAAATGGCTGATCCTGCTCACATCCTTCAGCTCCATCGGCTATGGTTACCTGACCACCGCCATCGCCGCCTATCTGCCGGAAGAGGGTGTGAGCTCGGGACAGGTCGGGCTCATCATCGGCCTCTCAGGGCTGGCCATGATCATAAGCGCCATCCCGTTCGGTCTGATGTCCGACCGGCTAGGAAGGAAACGGCTGCTGCTGGCCGGGCTGGCCATGCTCCCATTTTCCATGTTCATATGCTCCTTGTCCACGGACCCCAACCTCTACCTGCTGGCCGCCATCATCTCCGGGGTGGCGGAAGGGGCCATCCTCTCCACCTGGAACGCCATGATCGCCGACCAGACCAACGTTGACAACCGGGAGATGGCCTTCTCCCTGTCCTTCATAGTCAACGGCGCCCTGAGCGGTCTGGGCTTCGCCCTGCCGTTCGCATTCCCTTGGATCATGGACCTCGGCGGCTGGAGCTCGGCGCAGATGCACTCCCGGACCTTCATACTGCTGGGCTTCGTGACCCTGGTCTCGCCGATCACCGTCCACCATCTGCTGCGGAACTATCACGAGACCGCGCCCTCGGCCAAGCTGCGCCGTGGCGCGTTCCTCAAGGAGAGGAGCAAGAAGACCCTCGTCCGCTTCTCGATAAACAATACCCTGATCGGGCTGGGCGCCGGGCTGATCATCCCCCTGATCCCGACTTGGTTCTTCCTACGCTACGGCATCCCGGACTCGTACTCAGGGCCGCTGCTGGCGCTATCCTCTCTTTCCATAGGTGTGGCGGCTATCTTCAGCCCCCGCCTGGCCCAGCGCTACGGGCAGGTCCCCGCCATCGTGATGACCCAGGGCTTCTCCACCATCTTCATGCTTGCCATCCCCTTCGTGCCCGGGGCCATCTACGCCGGGGCGGTATACCTGGTGCGTTCGGCCATGATGAACATGGCCGGGCCGATCATGGACTCCTACCTCATGGGCATCGTGGACAAGGAGGACCGCGGGCTGGCGAGCGCCATCAACTCCATCGTGTGGAGGGTGCCGAACAGCGTGACCACGGTGATCGGGGGCGCCATGCTGGCGGCCGGTTATTTCGCCCTACCCTTCGTGCTGGCCGCGCTGATCTACCTCGGGGCGGTCACCGCCTTCTGGTTCAACTTCCGCAACGTCAAGGTGTACGAGGAGCCTCCGGCCTGAGCTTGGCAAAGTTATATTTCGTGGCAAGCCCAAGGTTACCTCGGGGGTAACAATGGGCACATATGTGGTAATGTCTAAACTGACCCAGGAGGGTCGCAAGACCCTGAAGAGCCGGCCGGAACGTTTGAAAGAGGTGAACAAGGAGATAACCAAGATGGGGGCCAAGGTCGTCCAGCAGTACGCCCTCCTAGGGAAGTATGATTTCATCAACATCCTGGAGGCGCCGGACAATGAGACGGTGGTCAAGATCATGGTGGCTCTGGGTTCCCGGGGGACCCTGGAGACGGTGACCCTGGCAGCTATTCCCGTCGATGAGTTCCTGAAGGCCCTGCAGGAGGAATAAGGGGCGCAAGCCCCTCTCTTTTTCTATTCCTTGGGGTCCATCCGGCCGTTCCCGGTGACGATGCCCAGGAACCGGACGTAGGAGTTCCTCAGCGCGTCCCAGGCCAGGATGGTCACCACCGCCACCGCCACTACGATGGCCAGGAACACCAGGGGGGTGCTCACCAGTCCGGAGGGTACGAACGGGATTATCAGCGCCAGCACCGAGAGGAACATCACGATCTCGTTCAGGTCGATGAACATGCGGTAGACGTTCCTACGGCTGCCCTCGGCGATGCGGTTCGAACGCATGGCCATGTCCGTGAGGGTGGCCGAGAGCTTCTTGAGGTGAAGGAAAATGCTGACCACCGCAGGGGAGATCGCCAGGAGCATGATGAAGAGCAGGGCGGCGCCTGGCAGCACCCCCAGTACTCCGGCCGCCTCCTCGATAGCCGCGCCTACCCCGCTCACCAGGTTGAAAACCAGAAGGATGAGCACGATGTATAGGTAATCAACGAAAATGCGGGTGAGGTGTCCAGCGAGGTTCCTCCGGTCCTCGGACATCATGACGTTCTTGGCCGTGGCGGCCTCCCTGACCGAATCCATTCGGATAAGGGCGGAACGTACCTTGGCCGGCGTCGCCTTCACCAGACCGGAGTAGATCCGGCCCTGGAACTTGGATGACAGGGGGAGGGTCACCATGGTGATGAGCGCCGCCCCGATGACCGATGAATACAGGTCCTGGGAGAGCAGCCCGGCGTCCAGGGCGATCTTGGATATGATGAAGGCGAACTCCCCCATGGCCAGCAGGGATATCGCTATCACGAAGCTGTCCTTGGCCTTGAAACCGAAGATGTAGGTGGCGATCCCCACGGCCAGGATCTTTCCGAAAATGAACAGGGCGGCGATGGCGATGACCAAGGGCAGATTGTCGACGATGACCCGGGGATCTATCTGCAGCCCGATGGAGATGAAGAACACGGCCATGAACAGCTCCTTCACCGGGATGACCTTGGCCTTGATCCTCTCGCTATACAGTGACATGGACACTATCAGCCCCATCAGGAACGGCCCGATGGCAATGGACAGGCCGACGGACGATGAGAGGAGGGCCATGGTGAAGGCCATCCCCACCGCCACGATGAACACCATCTCCGACGGGTAGCGGTCACCGATGCGGTCCATGAGCCGGGGTATCAAGGCCAGCCCGATCATGATCGACAGGCCGAAGAAGATCACCAGGCCGATGACCATGTTGATGGTCGAGCCCAGCGCCGGGGAGTCCCCGGCCAGCAGCGGAGCGGCCATGGAGAGGATGATGACCTGGCCCACGTCCTCGAAGACGGTGATGCTCATGATGGTGGTGGCCTGCTCCCCGTCGATGGTCTTGACGGTCTGGAGAACGCCCACCACCACCGCTGTGCTGGTGCCGGATATGATCGCTCCGAGGAATATGGAGGCGGTGCTCCCCAGTCCCAGCGCCATGCCCCCGAGGTATCCGATTATGACCACCAGGGTCATCTCCAAGGTCACGATGAGAACGAGCCTGGAACCGACCCGCTTGAGCTTGGACGCGCTCTGCTCCAGGCCTATCCAGAACATCAGCATCACGATACCGATGTTCGACAGCACCATCACCGTGGTCTGTTCCACCCAGAGCTGGGGGAACATGGTTGGCCCTAGGATTATGCCCGCCGTGAGGTAGCCAAGGATGGGAGGCATTTTTATCCTGGCGAATAAAAGGGAGCACACGCCGGAGATGACCATGAGCAAGGTCATGTCCAGAACGATCCTCAGCTCCGCATCCATGCTATCAAGAAAAAGGCCATGTTACTAAAGGTTTTTTACGGTCCTGTCCAGTTGGCGAATGTTACCGTCACGCGCCCTCAGCCACTGGTTGCAAAGCTCCGCCCATTCGCACTCCCCGCATACCAGGCGGATGTCGTCTAGCGAACCTAGTCGCTCCTCGACCTTCCTCAACAAGGGCTCGGCTGGAAATACCCCTTCCTCCGGGAGGTCCAGGAACAGGGCGGCCGACCGGTCCTTCTCCAACACCGATCCGTGGTCCTTGCACTGGCCGCGAACGGCGTTAGGGCAATGCGAGCAGATGTCATCGCAGTCCACTTCCAGGCGGACCATCAGATCGTCGGGGCAGCGCAGCAAGGAGACCACCTCCTCCATGTTGGCCACGAAACGGTAATCGTAGCCGCGGCCGCCGAATGTGCGGGTGCACAGCAGATGATGATGCCTGAGCCGGACCTCTCTCATGGACTCCTTCACATATGCGGCCGCGCCTATACATCCTTGCCTGTCACGGGTCCTCGTCATCCTCCAACTGGCACACCGCCTGCGCCAGCTTCCCGGCGTTCTCCCTCCAGAGGTGGATGGAGTCCGCCACCGGAGGGGCCTTCCCGACCGGAATGGCCTTCTCCCGGATCATGTCGATGAGGCGGTCATAATAGTTCACCAGGTCGCAGACCATCCAGCTCTGCCCCCGTATCGCCTCGAGGTTCCCCACGGTGATGAGCTGTTCCAGCCACACCAGCTCCTTGTCCATACCCCGGAAGGCCACCCCCAGCGCGGCCGCGTGACCTACGTCATGCCCTACATCGTAGAAGCTTTTCATGTCCAATGCGGACATCAATCTGCGCAGGTCCCTTCGGGTCGACCTGCACAATCGCACGGATTGGTCGAGGTCCATAGGATCCACCCTACGCTCCTTACTAGCGGGTGGCGGGTAATCTACCTTTCGCCGGCCGCCATCAAGGGCGGCTGCAGCTCATCTTCGACCGCGAGGTGTCCTTCCCGCTGTTCATCAGGTACCCGCCGAAGCCGATGGCCCAGACCATGTTGGCATAGGCCACCCATCTCTCCATGCCTCCCTCTCCCAGCGGTCCGAAGGGTTCGGTCTTCCACATGATCGCGAAGATCGCCAGGGATACCAAGCTGATGGTCCCCAGGAACAGGGAGATGTACTTGAACGGGGCGTCGGCGGTCCGTCCGGCCATAAGGGCGGTGATGGCGCCGGCGCCGAAGGTGAGAAGGGCGGCGATTACGTGCGGCGCTCCCGTGTAGAGCGGGAAAATCCCCACCCCCGCGCCCCCCACGCCCATCAGGAACGCTGGAACGGTCACCGACCTGGGCAATCCCGCGTGACGGAGAAGGATGGCCGTCAAGGAGTACATCACCCCTCCCACGATCATTGCCGCGTTGAAGATGGTGGCGGAAGGTTCCTTCCAGGCCAGATCGCTGATGTCCATCTCGCCGGTATGGTATCCAGGGTAGAGGGCTTCCCCGGTGATGATGCCCATGAGCACTATGAAGGCGGCCACCATGATCACCGCGCCGGCCATGCGACGGGACCAGCAGGGGTCCTTGTCCAACAATCCCATTGGACCAAGGATTCTCAAGGACCTTATTAGCAGGTTGCGGTCCAACCTTACTAAATGGTGTTGTCTATGCGGTCCCGGAAGGCTCTCACGGCAAGGTTCACATGCCTTTCAGGGCCAGCCTGTCCCGCAGCTCCTGGACCAGCCCCTTCTCGAAATAGTTGAAGTAGGCGAAGGACACCAGCCCGGAGACGATGAACAGGGTGAGCGAATACCCGGCCAGCCGCCAAAATATAACGTCGGCGCCTATCTCCTGCACCGCCAGGCGCAGAATCAGGAAGATGGTCCCCAGAGCCACGACCGTCTGCATCATCCTGGTCCGGGCGCCCTTGTACAGGAAGAAATCCTCGCGCACCCCATCGACCCTCGCCCCGAGGGCCTCCAGGGTGGACCAGGGCAGGATGAGGAGCGGCACGAGTATGGAGGTGATGGACACCAGGCTGAATGTCTGGCTGAAGCTCATGGACTGCAGCAGAACCGGATTGAGGCTGATATACACGGCCAATAGCATTCCGAGGACCAGCTGCCAGACCATGGCCTGGACGAAGCGGGTCCGGGCGGCGTTCCCGTCCAGGGGCTGAGGGTCCAGGCGCAGGGTCTTGGGGTCCAAAGCTCTGGGCAGGGCTACTGTCCAACCCTCGGCCATGACCACCAGACCGGCCTTGCGGGTGAAGCTTTCGTTCCTGAGGTTATGCAAGAAACCCGGCACCGACCAGCGCAGCGCCTTGGTCAGGAACCACATGGCGCTGCAAGCCGCGGCCAACAACGCCAAGGCGAGAACGAAGAATACTATCCAGATCACCAGCAGGGAGGTCACCGCCCCCAGGGGGGTATTGAGCTCGACCCCATCCAGGACAAGCTCGGCGTCCCCGAGAAGGATGCTCGGTAGAACGACCAGGGAGAAGAGCAACGTCAGGGCCAGGAGCCACAAGGTCACCCTTAGGAAGCGCACACGGCCCTGTTTTCGCACGCGGTTCAGCACGGCCAGGCCGTGAAGGAAAAGGAAGGCCACGATGATCCCGAAGGCCGCCGACAACCAGGCGACCGTGCCCTGCTCCCAGGTCTCGGATATCACCACCTGCAGAAGCCATATGGTGAACACCCCCACGAAGGCGGCCCACAGGTCCAGGCGGTCTATGCGGCGAAGGAAGCTACTCATTGTCCGAGGGTGATTAATCCTTCTTTATTTATAATAAAATCTGAGCGACGCCGTCAGTCCTCGAGCATGGAGAGATCGCCGATCTCGTGGCCACCTTCCTTGGCCTTCAGCACACGGCGCATGATCTTGCCCGAACGCGTTTTTGGCAACGCGTCAACGAACTCTATCTCCCTGGGATAGGCATAATAGGCCAGCCGGACCCGCACGAAGTTGGTTATGTCCTCTCTTAGCCGTTCCGAAGGCTCGTTTCCAGGACGAAGCACTATGAAGGCCTTGACGATCTCACCCCGCAGTTCGTCCGGCTTTCCGACCACGGCCGATTCCGCGACGGCCGGATGCTCGATAAGGGCCGATTCGACCTCGAACGGTCCTAGGCGTTCTCCGGAGGTCTTTATCACATCGTCGGCCCGACCCAGGAACCAGATGTAGCCATCATCGTCCCGGTAGGCCTGATCGCCCGAGGCGTACCATCCGGGGACGTAGAAGTACTCGCGGTACTTGGTGACGTTGCCCCAGATCCCGGTCATCATGGACGGCCAGCCGGGGCGAAGCGCGAGGAAACCCTCCTTCCCGGGAGGGAGCTCCATCCCGTTCTCGTCCACTATGGCCGCCACCACTCCGGGAACTGCCTTGCCCATGGACCCAGGCCTCACGGTCATGCAGGGGAAGTTCGAAATGCACGGCGCCCCCGTCTCTGTCTGCCACCAGTTATCGTGGATGCGGCGCTTAAGAACTTCCATCCCCCAGCGCACGACATGGGGGTTGAGAGGCTCGCCGGCCGAGCACATGTGACGGAGGGAGGAGAGATCGAACTCCCTCACCACCTCGTCCCCGGCCTTCATGAGCATGCGCAATGCGGTTGGGGCGGTGAACCACACGGTGACCTTGAAACGGTCGACGATCGAGTACCAGGACCGGGCGTCGAAGCGGCCCTCGTAAGAGATGATGGTGATTCCAAGATACCAAGGACCGAATATGCCCATGGAGGTGCCGGTGACCCATCCGGGATCGGCGGTGCACCAGAAGACGTCCCCCTCCCGGAGATCGGAGACGTACTTGGCCCCGGAGAGCTGTTGGAGCATGGCCCGGTGCGGGAGCACCACGCCTTTCGGCTTGCCGGTGGAACCGGAGGTGTAATGGATGATGTACGGTTCGTCAGGCCGCATGTCCTCGGTCCTGAAGTCCGGCGAACCTGAATCTAGTAGCCGGGCATAGGGGACGGTGTTCGCAGGGCAGTTATCACCGACGCAAACCACCACGGGGGCGGGCGAGGTGTCCTTGAGCACCGGGAAGATCCTCTCAAATAGATAGGCAGAAGTGATGATCGCCGACGGGGCGCCGTCATGCAGGCGGTCCTTGACGGCCTCCGGTCCCAGAGCTGAGAACAGCGGGCAGGCCACCGCACCCAATTTCGCTATGCCAATTATGGAGATGAAGAGCTCGGAGCGGCGGTCCAGGTAGACGAAGACCCGGTCCCCTCGGCCCACTCCCTTCTGGCGCAGACCGTCCGCGAACTGGCTGGATGAACGCGAGATGTCGGCGAACGTGAGGGATTGCACCTCCCCGTTGGCCCGCACGGAATGGATGGCCACCTTTTCCGGGCGCTCCCGGGCGTGGCGGTCCACCGCCTCCGCGGCCACGTTGTAAGGGCTGCCCCGGGACCAGTCGAACTCACCGTTCAGGGATGCCCAGTTGAAGGAATCGTACGCTTTCTCGTGATCCCCGAGGTTTCCGGTGCCGGTCGGTGGTATCTCCTCTGCCATCTGTCCGCTCCCGTGTCTTGCGGGTTAACGGTCATACGGTATTAAATCTAACAGGTCAAGCTTCGAACGAGCAGAATGAATGTCCTGTGAGCCCATGGTTGGATTTTTGTGTCGACGGTGGTTTGGGCTCGAAGGAGAGCCCATGTTCTCAAGGACGGTCCGTCACTCAGTTGTTAGCCTGGCAATGTTTTTACCCCGTTCGATGCCCTTCTTCCAAGGACCATCATTTATTTTACCCCATCCCGAGAGTAGTATCATCCATGACGGAAGGCGGTTCATCCATCCCCAGCCGGAAAGGGGTTTCCTTGCTCATCCTTTTCTTATTGATCTCATCGCTGCTGGTCATCGTTCAGATGCCCGAAGGGACCGAAGCCAGCCCTCCCCTGGCCCGCTCCTACGTCAAATGGGGCGTGGAGGTCCTGGACCGAGAGGGCGATGTCGGCCGCAACAACTCCATGGCCGTGGACGCCGACGGGGCCGCCCATATAGTCTATTACGATTCGACCAACAAGGACCTGAAGTACGCGACAGATGCTGGAGGCATCTGGCAGATCGCGACCATCGACTCGTCGGGAGAGGTGGGGGAGTACTGCTCCATGGCCCTGGACAGCTATGGCAACGTGCATGCAGTCTATCTCGACATTACAAATCATTCCCTGATATACATCACCAACGCGGGAGGGGAATGGGACCGGACGGTGGTGGACCCCGACAACGTGAATTATGGAACGGACATCGCCCTGGACTCCTCGAACAACGTGCACATAACATATTTTGACGACGCCATCGAGGTCCTCAGGTACGCCAGGTCGAGCGGCGGGGAATGGACCTACTCCATAATCGACAACACCGGGAACGCCGGAAGATATTGCTCCTTGGCCTTGGACCGGTCCGGTGCGGCGCACGTCTCCTACTACGACCACTTCGATCGGGACCTGAAATACGCCAACAACAGCCACGGCAGCTTCTTCACCACGGTGGTGGACAGCGGCGGGGACGTGGGGATGTTCACTTCCATAGCGCTTAGGCTGGACGGGAAGGCGTACATAGCCTATTACGACGCGACCAACACCAACCCCAAATGGGCATGGCAGTCAGGCAGCGGGTGGACCACCCAGACCATCTTCGCCGATCCGGACTCGGATGTCGGTCGCCACGTCTCCCTGGCGATCGACGATCTCGGCCGGGTGTTCGTGGTCTTCCAGGATGTGGCCGAGCAGCAGCTCCGTTACACGTACCACACGGGCACCTCCACCATAGAGGGAGGGTATCTGGACGCGGTCTTCGCGGGGGAGGCCTCCGTGGCCATAGGTCCGGACGGGCAGCTCCACGTGTCCTACTTCGACCTGTCCTGGATGGACCTGAGGTACGCCACGAACGACATCTGGATCAGGGAATCGCTCTATTCCCTGGGCAACGTCCAGGGCGATTGCGACGCCGCCTTCGACCGCTCCGGCGTGCTAAACGTCTGCTACGTCCAGAAGGACTCTGCCGATCTCTACTACGCCAAGAACCGGAACGGGGTCTGGACGCCCGAGGCCCTGGCGACCGGGGATGGTGTGCATGCCACGAACCCCTCGATCGCCATGGATTCCCGGGGTTTCGCGCACATATGCTTCTACGAGAACATCGGCTCCGACCTCTGGTACATGACCAACATCGGAGGTACCTGGACCACCTGGAAGTACACCACCGGGCTGGCCGGCGCCTATCCCTCGATAGCTCTGGACGTTAACGACAAGGCGCACATCTGCTTCCAGGTCAATCCTGACCATGACATCTGGTACGCCACGAACGCGGGCGGGAGCTGGACCACCGAACTGATCGATTCCGCAGGGAACTGCGGCTATTACGGCTCAATCGCCCTGGATTCCCAGGGGAAGGCGCATGTGAGCTACTACGACGCTACGAACATGGACCTCAGGTACGCCAACAACGTTAACGGGGACTGGGCGGCGGTCACCGTCACCGGCGGTTCGGGGGACGTCGGCCAGTACACATCCATAGCGGTCGACTCGAACGACAAGGTCCACATCAGCTTTTACGACCAGACCAACGGGAGGGTCTCCTATGCCAACAACACCGACGGGAACTTCCACACCACCAGCCTGACATCGCTGACCTCGGTCGGGTGGTACACGTCCATAGGCGTGGACCCTTCCGACCACGTGCACATCGCCTACCTCGACTACACCAATAACGACCTGAAATACATGACCAACGACGCCGATTACTGGCGGGTAAGCTTCGTGGACTGGGTCGGGGATGTCGGCAGGTCGGCGTCCATGGCCATGGACAGCAACGGCGATCCGCACATTGTGTACCTGGACAGCACGAATTCCGTGCTGAAGTACGCCACCAGCACCGCCTGGAAGAAGCTCACCGTGGACTACAACGATGATACTGGCTGGTACGCCTCCATGGCCCTGGACGATAGGGGCTTCGCCCATGCTGCGTATTACGACAAGACCGCTCAGAACCTTATGTACGCCTCCAACTACGGGGGCATGTGGTTCTGGGACCGCGTGGACCACACCGTGAACAAGAACGATGGGTTATATCCCTCGATAGCCCTGGACGCCCAGGGCGTCGTGCACATATCCTATTACAACGACACGGACGGGACCCTGATGTACGCCAACAACGCCAGCGGGGACTGGGTGACGGCGTTGGTGGACGGGGGCGTGAATGACGTCGGGGAGTTCTCGGCCATAGCCATCGATTCTCACGGAAAGGTGCACATCGCCTACCACGACCGGACGCATGAGAACCTCAAGTACGCCACCAATGCCGGAGGGAGCTGGTACAGGATCACGGTGGACGACACCGATACCGTTGGCTATTACATCGACCTGGCGTTGGACGCCAACGACAAGGCCCATATCAGCTATGCTGAGACCGGTTTCGTTGGCGACCTGAAGTACGCGACGAACGCCGGGGGCAGCTGGACCGACCAGACGGTCGACGCGTCCTTCTACGCCGGGCAGTACTCCTCCATAGCGGTGGACGCCAACGGAAAGGTGCACATGACCTGCTATGAGGGCACCAACACCGAGCTGCATTACGTGAACAACGTGGAAGGGTACTGGGCGGTGTCGATAGTGGACGCCGCCGGGAGCGTGGGGAGCCATACGTCCATAGCCCTGGACTCCCAGGGTTCGCCACACGTCAGTTATTACGACCAGACCAACCAAGCCCTCAAGTACGCCCGCTACCACCAGGGGTTCTGGGAGAGCTACCAGGTGGACGGGGGTGGAAGCGGCTACTTCACAAATATTGCCTTGGATCCCACCGACCATCCCGTGATCGTCTACCAAGGTTATGACAAGACCGGATCCCTGGAACTGAAGCACGCCGAACTGCTATGCGAGCCCGGGCCGCCACGGAACTTCGAGGCGGTGGCCGGGGTTGGGGAGGTCACGCTCAGCTGGCTGCCTTCCTGGCAGGATTACGGTTATGATGTGGCCAACTACAACGTGTACCGCACCGATGGCACCGGACATGAAACGCTGCTGCTCACCGTGGGCGACGTCGGGGAGGTCACTGACCAGTCCGCTCTCGGGGGAACGTACACATACAGAGTGGCGGCCGTGAACGCCGTGGGGGTAGGTCTGAAGAGCGAGGCCGTAGAGGTGACCGTCGAGGTGGTGGCGGAGCTCCCGGGAGCCCCGGAGGACCTGGACGCTGATGCCGGCAATGGTACGGTGACGTTGACCTGGGACCCGCCGGACGATGACGGCGGGACATCGATAATCGGCTACAAGATTTATCGCGGCATCACCGAGGGGTCGGAGGTTCTCCTAGCCACCCTGGGCAATGTCGACACATATCTGGATGACACCGTGATCAACGGCCAGACCTACTACTACAAGGTCACCGCGGTGAACGCGGTGGGCGAAGGCCCCTCCTCTGACGTGGAGCACGCCACGCCGACAGCGGACGGTGGGATCGATGACGACGATGCGACCGGCAACACCATGCTGTTCATCGTCATCGCCGTGATCGCCTTGGCGGCAGGGGCGGCGGTAGCCCTTCTCGTCCTGAGGAAGAAGCGATCCTAAACTCCTTTCTTACATCTTTTTTTTTCGGTCATTGACGATGGTCATATTCGACCATGAACGGTCATTTAAATGCTAGCAATTAGCACGATTCCAGATGTCCTGAAAAAGTACCCCGTGTCATTTTATACCCCCCGACAGCATATTTTCCGCATGTCCGCTGTCGGAACCCCGTCCAATGTCCGGCGCAAGGTGGGCGCCTCATTGCTTGTTCTAACGCTTCTGTTGTCGACCATCGTATTCGTATCGACCGCGCCTGAGGAGGTGGGAGCGGCGCGCGTCAGCCCCATCAGTACCTCTACCGGATGGGCCTTGGAAGTGGTTGATGGAAGGAACGACACTGGCTTCAGCACATCCATGGCCATCGATCGCTTCGGGCACAATCATATCGCCTATGCGCAGTACGATGATTACACCATTTACTATGCGACGGACGCCAGCGGCACCTGGAAGATCGAGAGCCTGAACGATCTGGTGGACTCCGAGCAGGAGATCAGCCTGGCGGTCGATGCTGATGGTTATGCTCATGTTCTGTACATGCGATACTACGATGAGTACGAGAACCTCACCTACGCCACCAACGTCGGAGGGAGCTGGACCAGCGAGATAATCGGTCCCAAGGTCAGCGGCGAGTATAATGACCTCTTCATCGATCAGGACGGGGTCGTTCACATCGCGTACACCCAGTCCGACGAATCCTGGAGCAGCAAGGTCCTGATGTACGTCAACAACTCAGGCGGAGGCTGGAACTCCCCGGTGGTCGTGGATGGCAACGCCGGAGAGGTGGGCATGTACTGCTCCTTGGCGGTCAGCGCTCGAGGTTACATCTATATCGCCTACCAAGCAGAGGCGGGAACGGACCGGTTCCTGAGATTAGCACAGAAGCCAACCAGCGGCGGCTGGACGATCTCCGATCTGGATGATGGTGGCGGCGTTTACAAACCCGGCTATCACGCATCCCTCGCGGTCTTCGGCGACGAGTTACATGTCAGCTATTTCGATCAGACCAACTATGATCTCCTCTACAAATATTTTGACGGAGTGGCGTGGGACGCCCCGGTCATCGTCGACGAGGACGGTGAGGTGGGCGAGTACTCCAGCATAGATGTTGATTCCAAGGGCGTACCGCATATCGCCTACTGCGACAGCAGCAACAGCGCCCTCAAGATGGCGGAGCTGATAGGGACGGATTGGACCTCGTCGGTAATCGATGCCAGCCCCAGGTACGCCGGAAGGTTCTGCTCCTTGGCCATAGGCCCTGACGACATGGTCAGCATCTCCTATCTGGACGAAGGCTATTATGACCTCTGCCTGGCGTCCGAGGACATCTGGATGAACGAAGACGTTCACTCGGGCAGGCTGATGGGCGTATACAGCTCCCTGGCATTGGACGATGATGGTAACGCCTATGTGGCTTACAACGATCTCCAGAACAAGGACCTATGGTTCGCCAGCAACTCCGGCGGTACATGGACGACGGAGCTCGTGGACAGCGAAGGGGATGTTGGGGCTCTCTTCTCCATGGACATCGACCGTGAGCGCAACGCTCACATATCCTACCTTGATCGGGTCAATGCCTCCCCCAACGATTTCGACAGCGTAGGATATCTGAAGTACGCGACCAACGCCGGCGGGAACTGGAACACCAGCGATATCCTGCAGGTAACCTCCAGCTATGTTCAGGCTTCCTCGCTGAAGGTTGATTCGCAAGGAAATGTGCACATATTCTTCTATAACGGGGTCAACGAGTCCAAAGGCCTCTGGTACGCGAACAACATAGCTGGTTCTTGGACCACTAGTTTGATCGAGGGAACCAACACCAGCACATTCTTCTCGGTAGGCACCGAACCCGATCTGTTCATCGACGCCTCCGACAACATACACGTCGTTTATACCCGGTATTACAAGAACACTGCCAATGCATTAATGGACGTGGTCTACGGGAATAACACAGGTGGTTCCTGGTCCTTCGAGGTGGCCGCGTCCGGTTCGAGATTCGGGGACGGGACCAACTTGGGCCTGGATCCCAACGGAAAGGCTCACATAGCATTCCTAGACAATACAAATTTCGAACTGCATTATGCCACCAACGCCGGAGGGAGCTGGGTCAACAGCACCCTGGCGTCAGGTGTCGAGGTGTTCTATGGCTTGTCCATGGAGGTCGATACCAAGGGCAAGTCTCACATAGGCTTCTATGACGCCACCAATAACGCGATCGGGTACGCCAACAACGCCGGGGGCATCTGGGCCTTCACTAAGGTCGCCTATGTCGGTGCGGCATCTAACCTCTGCTCGCTCGCTCTGGATAAGGGGGACGGGGTGCACATCACCTACTTCGACGCTCGAAGCGCGAGCGAAGGTCTGAAGTATTCCACCAACACCGCGTGGAAGCTGACCACGTTATACGATGG
>CAZPFU010000005.1:82439-103215 GCA_964585915.1 uncultured Methanomassiliicoccus sp. | reverse complement strand
CTCGTCTATTCCAAGGACGCGGAGAAGGACGGCTACGACCTCAAGGCCACCGGGATGACCTGCTGCCCCATGGACAAGGTGGAACGGCGCCGGGACATATCGGTCACGGAGGAGGACATCGCCAACATCATCCGCACCAAGGCCTCCATTTACGCCGCGGCCGAGGTGCTGCTGGACACCGCCGGGATCGACTTCACCGACCTGGAACGGGTGTACATAGCCGGCGGCTTCGGGCACCACATCGACCTGGACAACGCGGTGGCCATCGGCCTGCTTCCGGACCTGCCCAGGGACCGCTTCACATTCCTGGGCAACGCCTCATTGGACGGGGCGAAGCTATGCCTGCTCTCCAAGGAAAAAAGGGAGGAGGCACTGGCGGCGCACCGGGCCACCACCTACGTGGAGCTGTCGACCGACCAGAGGTTCTTCGACCGCTTCTCCTCGGCGTCCTTCCTGCCTCATACCGATCTGGGAAGGTTCCCTTCCATCCAGCAGATCAGAGGATGACCTCGAAGCCGTTTCCTTTGACCTTGACGCGGGGAAGGTGCTTGCGCGCTATCCTGCCATAGTCCATCATGGTCTGCTGGTCGGGACCGGGATTGAACACCCCGGCGAAGCCCACGTCGTTCTGGCTGGACATGAACTGGGTGAGCTGCAGCTCGTCCACGTAGCCCTCGAGGTCCTTGGCTATCTTCTCCACGGTCTCCGCCGTATAGCGGTCGGGAATGATGCGCAGGGTCGCCCTAACCTTGGTCCCCTTCATTATATCCAGGGTCCTGCGTTCGTTCTCCAGCTGCTCCTTGGCCTTGTCCAGGTCGTAGGCGGTGAGCCTGGTCAGCAGCTCCGGGTCGTCCAGGGGCGCCTTGACCTCCAGGACGAAGCGGGAGACCCGGGGCTTGGCGGCGGCGACGAACTCAGGGTCATGGCCGGTGGTCTTGAGGATGATCTCCTTTCCCTTGGCCTTAAGGATGCGGATGAGCTCCAGGGCCTCCCGGCTGTGCAAGGCGGGCTCGGCCCCCCCGATGAACACGGAGCGGATCCCGTTGTCGGACATCGCCAGGATGATCTTTTCCAGGTCGTAGTCCTTGAACATGGCTGCCGTATGAGAGCAGTACTTGCACTGCATCGGGCATCCGTAGAACTCCACCGAGGCGTTGGGCTTGGCCCGGTTGACGGTGATCAGCCGCATAAGGTGATAATTTCACCGAATGGAGCATAATCTTTTCCTAACACGTTGAAATAATTTCATCGGGATCCGGTAGCGTGAACGGGGAAAAGGTCCAGGAGGTCTTCGGGAAACGGGCCGAGGGGTACGTGAACAGTGCGTCTCACGCCGACCAGGAGGTCCTGGAGCGCGTCGGCCGCCTGTGCGGCGACCTGCGGGGAAGGACCGTTCTGGACCTGGCGACGGGAACGGGACACGTGGCCATGCGCCTGGCGCCCCTGGCTCGGACGGTCGTCGGTCTGGACCTGACCCGCCGCATGCTGGAGCTGGCCAGGCGGGAGGCGGCCAAGCGCTCCCTGACCAACATCCTCTGGGTAAGGGGTAACGTCGTCTCATTGCCCTTTCCCCACCGCTCGTTCCAGGCGGTCACCTGCCGCCGGGCCCCTCATCACTTCCCCGATATCGATGCGGCGCTGAGGGAGATGGCCAGGGTGCTCAGGGACGACGGCGTCCTGGTGATAGACGACCGCAGCGTTCCCGATGATGCCGAGGTCGACAGCACCATGAACCATCTGGACCTTCTGCACGACCGCTCCCACGTACGGGAGTACGGGCTGAGGGAATGGCAGGAGTTGCTGGGGAAGGCCGGGTTCACCGGCATCGAAGCTCAAGAGTACCGCCGTCATCTTCCGCTGTCCACCATGACCTGGAACGCCGAGCCCTCCGACGCCAGGGAGATAGAACGTGTCGTTTCCTCGCTGCCATCCGATCTCAGGGCGCGCATGGCCGTCGAGGGGTCGGACGGAACGGTGTTCATGGACCAGTACTACATCACCATCCGGGCCACCAAATGATTTTATAACGTGAACGATAACTCCAGGACATGGCCTGGAACTGCGCCGCCACCGGGATAGGCTCCCTGCCGCACAAGGACCCCCAGAAGGCTCTGGAAATCGTCACGGCAAGCATGAGCGAGGTTCCCTACTGGCCGCAGCTTCCCGCCCTGGGCTTCGGGGAGAACATGTACGCGCAGTTCTCCTACACCCTGCCGGGGGCGAAGGTCGACTCGCGCAAGAAACGGATAACCGTCGATCTGAACGATTACGATCCCGAGGCGTTCTACACCGCGGTGGTCACGGACGACGTGGAGCATTTCGCCCACCACAAGGAACACTTCCAGGGGCTTTACTCTCTGCTGGACAAGTACAAAGGGAAGAAGATACCGGCGGTCAAAGGCCAGGTCACAGGTCCGGTCAGCGCCGGTCTTCAGATCCTGGACCAGAACGGCAAGGCCGCCATCTACGACGAGGCGTACGGCGAGATCATCAGACGCAACCTGAACATGCAGGCTAAGTGGCAGGCCAGGAAGCTGCGCGAGGTATCGGACCGGCCGATCCTGTTCCTGGACGAGCCCTCGCTCACGCTCATCGGCACGCCGTTCGCCTCCATATCGCAGCGCCAGGTGGTGGAGTGGACCGACGAGGTGCTGGAGGGCGTGGACGCGGTGAAAGGGATGCACTGCTGCGGCAACACCGACTGGCCTCTGCTGCTCTCGACGTCCATCGACCTTCTGAGCTTCGACGCTTACAATTACGCGCATACCGTCTCACTATTCCCGAAGGAGGTCTCGGCCTTCCTGGAGCGGGGCGGGTCGATCGCCTGGGGGCTGATCCCGAACATGGAGGACCAGATCGCCAAGGAGACCGTGGGCAGCCTGCTGCGGCGCTTCGAGGACTACATGGACATGCTGTACCGCAAAGGCATGGACCTGGACCTGGTGCTGGAGCGTTCGCTCATCACCCCGCAGTGCGGCCTCGGGGGCCTGGACGAGACGAAGGCGGAGAGGGTGCTGGAGCTTCTGACCGGGACGGTGGAGGCGATCAGGCAGCGCTACCGCCTGGGCGGAATGGTATGAGCTTCCTGGCCGCCGTGGCCGGCAAGGGAGGGGTTGGAAAAAGTACGCTCTCGGCCATGCTGGTGCGAGCTCTATCGGAGAGCGGTGTGGTCCTCGCCGTGGACGCCGACCCCAACAGCAACCTCGGGCAGAAGCTTGGTACGGACGTTCCGGGGACCGTCGGCCAGGTGCGCGAAGGTCTTCTAAGCAAGGGCGGGCAGCCGCCCCGGGACATGAGCAAGCAGGAATACCTCAAGCTGAAGCTGCGGGAGATACTGGCCGAAGGGTACGGCTTCGACCTGCTGACCATGGGCCGGCCGGAGGGTCCGGGCTGCTACTGCTACGTGAACAACCTGCTCCGGGTCTTCGTGGACCAGCTCATGGACTCCTATTCGCACGTCATCATCGACAACGAGGCGGGCATGGAGCACCTGTCCCGCCGCACGGCCAAGGAGATGGACCTTCTTATCTTGGTCTCGGACCCCACGGCGGTCGGGGTGGCGACAGCGGTCCGCCTATCGGAACTGGCCGACGAACTGGGCCTCAAGGTGAAGAGGAAGGTCCTGCTGATCAACGGCGTCCGTACCGGACGGGAAGCTAAGGCCGAGCAGCTGGCCGAGGGCACCGGGCTGGAGTTCTTCATTCTGCACGATGACGAAGCCGTTAGAGACGCCTCCGCCTCAGGTACCCCGGTAAAAGGGGACGAGCAGCTGGCCTCCGAGCTCAGGGCGCTCGTTCCGAGCCTCTTCCCTTCCAGTAGGCGAAGATGAGGGTGGCCGAGATCACGGTGAGGACGACGATCATCACCGTCACCGGATAATCATCGGAAGGGACCTCGACGATCACGATCTCGCTCAACGCCCCCTCCCCGGCGGTTGTGTTGGCGCTGACCGCGTAATAGTACGTTTGGTCCCGGATCACCTCCAGGTCGTACCCGGCGGTGAAATTTCCGTCCAGGGAATCGTAGAATTCCAAGTCGCCGGCCGAGGTCCCCCGGTAGACGTTGTACCTCAGTACCGTAACGTCGCCCTCCGGCGGCTCCCAGGAGATGTAAATCCGGGTCCCGTCCCTCTCCGCCTCCAGGTTCAAGGGCGCCCCCGGGACCTCCTCGGCCTGCGCCGCCGGTAGCATCGCTAGGGTGAAGAACAAGATCACCAGGCAGGCCGCTAGCCGTTTCACGATACGGAATCCCCGGTGCGATAGATAATGCTTTCAAAAAGGAAAGGAAGGGTTTGGAAAGGGGTTTACGGGAAGCTCACGTCCTCAGGGTCCGGGATGTTGTAGTCGTCCAGGTCCGGCTCGAAGCACTCGAACTCCATTATCTCGGACCATCCGCCTCCGGAACCGAAGCTGCTGGCGCTATATCTGTCGGAACCGCCGAGGTAACCGTTGTAGGTGACCTCCTCCCAGATCTCCTCCCCGGTCTGCTCGATGTACAGCACCAGGTAGGAGATGGTCACGGTCCAGGTTATGGCCTGGTCCTCCTCGTCGTTGTCGTCGTGGTCGGCGTAGTAGTGCACCGCGATCTGGTACGTACCGTATATGTCGGTGCTCTGCTGCGTGCCGGACGTGTCGTACATCACCATGTCGTCCGTCGCGTAGTAATGCTCCGGCCCGAAGCCGTAGGTGTTGTCGAAGTCCAGGTACGGACCGTTGGCGTCGTAGCCCTTATTGCTGTAGTAGATGTGCCTTCCGTACGGCTCCAGCACGTGCAGGTCCACGTCGCTGTTGTCCTCGCCCCAGCTCATGGTGACGGTCAGCGCCCCCATGGCCGCGGTGCTCTCTATCTCCGTGCGATAGAACCCGGCCCAGTTGGTGAAGGTGTTGGCGTCCGTAGCTAAGATCACGACGTCATTAACACCCTGCTTCAGCGGCACCTCCACCTCGAAGGCGCCGTCGGTGATGGTGGCCTGGAACTTTTTATTTCCAACGAGCACCAGGGTCTTCTGCACCGCCTGCTGTCCTCCGGTGAAGGTGCCGGTGATCTTGCACTTCGCTTCCGTCGTATCGCGGATGCCGTCGGCGTCGGTGTCGATCGGCGTGTCTCCGTAGACCACGGTCGTCGGATCGGTCAGCTCGATGTCCGGGAACACCGCGTCGTCGCTGAAGCCCCCTTCGGCCTTGTCGTAAAGGCCCTTGTAGGCGTTCAGAGGGCTGAACACCTTCGCTCCGGCGTGGTAGAACACGTTGAAGATCAATGGATTGTTGGCGTTGAGCCCGGACTTGAACACCTTGGTGAAGCCGCTGGTGTAGTTGAAGGGCAGCTGCTGCTGTTCGGCGCTGGGGTCCGTTCCAGGGTTGTTGGGATCGTACATGTAGAAGCGGCCGTTGTCATACTTGTAAGCGAGTATGGCATGCCCGCCCGCCGCCCAGTTGCCGTTGGTGTAGACCGTTTTAAGCCCGACCAGCTGAGGTTCGCCGGAGATGAGCATTCCGTGCAGGATGCTGTAACCGGCCTCCCGGGTGGTGTGGTTGGCCTGCTCCTCAGCGGTCATCGCCCCCCATATGCCGGCCACACCCATCTGTACGCGGGTGGCCAGCTCGATGGACGTGGCGTCGTCCCTCCACTCGCTCGCATCGCCCTGCCGGTACTTGTTGTAAAGGCCGGTGCCGTCGGCACCCTTCTGGTGGGTGTAGTACCATTTGGCGTAGGTGGTCATGCCCAGGCATATCCCTCCGTTCTTCAGGTAGGATCCATAGTTGGGAATGAACCAGCCGTCCTCGGCCGGGCGGAACCCGGTGTCCACGGACAAGGAGGTGCCGGCGCTCTCCAGGAGGCTCATGGCCACCTCGATGGCCACGAACTTGGAGAAGGTGGCGGCCTCGAATGTTATGGTGTTGTCCGCCTTGTTCTGGTCCAGGAACCCGGTGGGCTCGAAGTGGTCGGTGGCCGGGTCGTACACGTAGAAGCGCACCGCCTCCTCGTTCTCCACCAGGTCCTCGTCGTACGGTAAGGTAACAGTGAGAGGCCGGTCGAAGATCTTGAAGGCGTTCCATGAATCAGAACCATCGGTGTTGATGGTTATCAACCGGCTGGCTATGCTTCCCACGTCGGGAAGCCCTGGAAGGTCGTCCACTTCCTCGCTGGTGACTTCAATGTCCACCGGGTCCTCGGAGGCTCCGGAGGGCACCACGATGCGTAATCCATCCAGGGCGCCGCTGTTGATGGAAAGCACGCCTCCCTGGGAGCCAATGGTCTCGCTCCCGTCATCGCCCCCGTCACTGGGCCAGAAAAGCACCGCCAGCGAGGCGATCAGCAGGATCGCCACCACCGCGACCACGGCCACGATGAGCAGGGTGTTCCGCTTCTTCTTGGGCGGCTGATAGTACTGCTGTGGCGGGTACGGTTGATATTGCTGCGGCTGCTGCTGGTACTGCTGCTGCGGAGGCGGTTGTTGATACTGATTGGGTGGGTTTTGCTGGGGCCATTGCTGCGGCCCCTGCTGCTGGCCTTGATAAGGTTGCTGGCCAGGCTGGTTCGGGTCGTAAGGTCCTTGTTGCATCCGATCTCCACCTTGAGATTTTGGGAATGCAACACCATGGCGGATGATAATCCTTTCCAGATACCTTTCGAAAGGCCGCCCCTTCAGGACCTCAGGAACTTCGGCAGCCCGGACGATTCCTTCGGACCGACGATTATCTGCAGACCGGTGGCCTCGTTGAGCTTGACCGCCATCCTGGCCACCATGCCCGGGATCACCAGCGCGCCCATCTTCGACCTCTCCATGGCGCCTGTCGCGGTCAGGGCGTTCTTCACCGACTCGGCGGTCAGCTTTCCTGCCGAATAAGCGGTCAGCACCGACAGTCCTTCGGTGTCCACCACCTGCAGCCACACCGGCACCTTGCTCTTCTCCAGGTCGGACATGACCGTGAAGAAGGTGAGCGAGAAGTTGGTGGTGAACAGCAGCGGCGCCTCCGGACCCGGATTGTTGACGGGATACAGGTCCGGCTTCACCTGGATGGGTACCTGCGGGTCGGTGTAGATGTTCTGCCGGAGCACCATCAGCGGCAGGGCGTTGGATGGCGGAAGATCTTCAAAGGAGAGCAGGCTGCCGTACTTCATCACGGCCGTGGAGGCCATGAGCATCCCGTCGCGCCCGGCGGGGATGGAAAGATAGATGGGATAGCCGAGCCCGCGGAACGTCTTGCGTATGGCGCTGCGCCTGATGATGGTGCATCGCTCCAGCAGGTCCTTGAGATTGGTGGGGCGGGGATCGAGCACGAGGTCCTCCACGCCCTCCTTGCGGGCCGCCTCGACAACGTCGGCCAATGAGCTCAGGTCTTCCCCGCCGACCACCAGGGGGAGGGCCAGGCTCTTGGCGGCGGCGCACATCTCCTTGACATTACAGGCGTCCGCCCCGTGCAGAAGCGGGCGCCGGTCCTTCACGGCGTTCGCCGCCGCGGATAGGACCACCGGGTCCTTTGCCCGGAGGACCAATGGCAGCTCGGTCTCCGAGGCCACCTTTTTGACGAAGGCGGCGAAGACGTCCGCCTTCCCGGAGCGGCACTCCAGTTCCAGCATGTCCATTTTCAGCACTTGGCCCACCCGCTCGAAATGCAGCGACCTGACGTAGGAGAGGCGCTTGTAAAGGTCGTCCTCGTTGAGATCGTCCGAAATGCGCAGGGCGAAGGCCGCCGGATGGAAGAAGCGCTTGTCGTGACGGTACAGTTCCGTCTCGTCGCCCATGTCCACGACGTTCTTTCCGGAGCCGACCTTGATCAGGCGGATCGGCGGAGCGGACGAGCTGGCCAGGGCGTTCCTCCCCGCCTCGCTGAGATGCGGGCAGTCGTCCAATTTCGCCTTGTTGTTGGCCAGCTGCATGGCGAAGGCCAGGCAGGTGGGGAACTTGCAGTCCCCGCAGTTCTTCTTGGGGAGGTGCTTGAAGATCTCGATCGCGGTGGCCATCAGGCCTCACCCCTGAAGCCCTGCACGGCGTCCCTGGCGATCCTCATCGCTTCCGGGTGCCCGAGCACCAGGATGTCCGCTCCGGACAGCAGTGCCGCTAAGGCCGTAGTGCTCTCCCACCAGATCCCCCTTTCCAGCGTATCGCCGGCATGCGGCACCTCGTCCGATGCCTCGCGAGCCTTCCAGGCCGAGACGCAGTCGCAGATCATGGGGACCTGGAGCATGGAATCCCCGGACAGAGCGGAGATCCTGATTCGCTCGTTGACCGAGTACGAATATTCCAGGCCCATGCCCAGGGCGGCCATCAGCGGGTCGATGACGACGTCGCCCCGTCCGACGCCGTAATCGGTCAGCAATATCACTATCTGCTTGGCCAGGTTGATGTCCAAATTGGAAAAGCCGATGACCGAGTGGCCGTTAGCCATGGCCGCCGCGGCTATGGACTTGTATCCGCCCTCCTCCGCGTGGCCCAGGAGCAGGCGTTCGCCCTTGGCCGCCTCACCCACCTTCTCCAGGACCTTAGCGTCCTTGTCCGGGTGCCCGCTGCCGTATACGATCAGCGGCAGCTCGATGGCCTTCATCACGGCCATCACGGTCGCCGCGGCCTGCTCCGGCGAGGCGTCCTTCTCCTCCGGGTTGGTGGACGTAAGATGCAAGCAGATCAGGTCTGCGCCCTTCTCCTTCCAGGCGACGGCCCAGCGGACCGGGTCGTTGGCGGCCTCGCCGAAGGCCTTGCTGACCGGCTGAGGCACATCCTCCAACGAATCCGAAACGAACCCGGCCAGGGCCACCGTGCGCTTGGCCTGGTCCTCGAAGGACAAGAACGGCAAACCCCGGTTCCCACCTAGCCGCAGGGGGCTGCGGGAACCTCCCTTCTCCGCGGAAGCTCCCAGCTCCATCTCTCCGATCGAACCCGTCCATTTCTCCTTCGGCACCGGCACTTCCATCATCACACCTCAAAGCAGCGGGGGCATCCCCAGGGCGGGATGGCCCACCTTGATCATCCATTGCATCAGACCCTCGGCGTCGGTGACCACGGTCTCGTCGGCCACCTTGTCCAGGAAGTCTGGCGCTCCCAATTCCCTGGCCCTATTAATAAGCTCTTCCCTCATGCTCTCCTTGAGCGACGAAGGCATCCAGGAGATGCGCAGGAAGCCCCCGTCCCCGGAGATGAACTTCCTGCTGACCAGGTATTTCCGTCCCACGCCGATGAAGCCCGGGGTCTGCTTTCCCCCGCCGATGCTCCCGGCCAAGGTGGAGAACTTCATCCCCACCGGGGTCATCTCCGCGAACTCACGGTTCACGACGACCACGGACTGCATGTCCGGGCTCATGGCCACGATGACCTCGAAGCAGCCGCAGGAGGTCATGGGGTCCTCCATCATGCTGTAGGCGCAGAACCTGGTTATCTTGCCCCGGGTGAGGGCGGCCACCGCCTCGTTCACCCCTTTCCAGGAGCCTTTCCCGACGTCCTCGGCCTCGCCCTTGGCGATGGGCTGGTTCGGTCCGGAGGGAACGATCTCCTTCCCGGTCTTGGCGTCCAGCCAGTTTATGGCCCCGCATAGGCCGAGGCGCTCCGGGGTGATCACGCAGATGTGGTCTGGCGCGAACGACTGGCACATCAGGCACGAATAGAACGTGTCCACGCTCTCGTCGGTGAGCCCGGCCATTCTCTCCTCGCGTTGCTGATAGGCGGCGAGCGCCTCCGGCAATCTCCGCTTGAGCTCGTTCTCGTCGGTGACGATGGTCACCTGAACCCGGGACACGATGTTCCCGAACTCCTCCTTGAGCTTGGTGACCAGTATCCGTCCCAAATGCTCCAGGCGGAAGCCTGCCCGGAACGTTTTCTTGCTCAGGCGCAGCCAGTTCATGTTGCGCTGCCCGGTGTGCCACACCCCCTCGGCAAAGTTCAGGTACAGGTGTATGCGCCTTTCCATCACCGATTCGAAATCCTCCTGCATGCGCTTCCCGAAGACGTCCACCAGTATCGCCAACGGCGATTGCGAGCCCTCGGGAAGGCGGTCCACGTCCGGACCGATGACGCTTATGACCCCGTCCTTGACCATCTCCTCCGGACGCATCTTCAGCAGCTCGAAGGAAGGCGTCCTTCCGCCGCCCGCCTCGAAGTAGGTGTCCGGCCTTCTCACGGTCTCGCCTTCGAACGCCGGGCCGAAGGGCACCGGGATGTCCACCAGGGTCACCGCCGTCCGGATGTCCCGGGATTCCAGTCCGCCCTGCAGCATGTCCGCCGGCTGTTTATGGAACAGCAGGTCCGGGACCCCCTCCACCAGCTGGTCGGTCACGATCGGCACATGATGAAGCAGCGCCGCCAGGGCCAGGGACGCCCGGCAGGCGTCCAGCGGCCCATAGTGCAGCACGAAGGCCTTTGGCCTTTTCGCCAGATACGCTGATAATCGCTCCGAATCACCCTTCTGCACCCCTCCGAAGGAGAGGGCGGCGCGGACGACGAAATCAAGGGAATGCACCAATTGCGTGAAGCTGCCCAGGGGGTAGAGCATCATGCCCAGCCCCATCTGCACCTCGTTCTCCTGCAACACCTTCACGACCTCGTCGGCGGCCATGATCAGCATGCCGCGGGCCTGCAGCTCACGGACGGTGGAGACCAGCTGACGGCGGTCCTGCGGTATGCCCATGATCACCGCCGCCCCCGGGATGGTGTCGTCGACCAGCGCTAGACCAAGTTCGCGCAGCACCTTGTCCGGGACAAAGCCCACGGTAGGCGTTCCGGCATGCGGGTCCCCGTCCATGTAGCGCAGGGCCTCCAGGGCTTCGGAGGCGATCATTGCCACCCGTCCCGCCTCCAGGGCCTCCGCCAGTCCCCTACCGGCTGGCAGCGAGGAATGCCTCTCCAGCACCCTTAGCAAGGTGCCCAGGTCGGCCACCTCCTCTCCGTCCCAGCCCATGATGCACGGCAGCGCGTAAGCGGTCTCCGGGTATTCCAGGGAGGCATCGCCCTTGCGCGCCATGGCGGCCCGGACCGCGATGATGGACAATGCAGACAGCAGCTGAGCGCCCAGGAATCCCAGGCCGATGACCGCGGAATTGCTGGCCGTTGCCGGCGCGGGCGGTCCATATCTATGCGGCAGCCCGCTCAGCCACCTCCGGCGCTCGATCTCCATGGACATGTCCCCGGCGGGGACCAGGCATCCGCCGAACATGTCCCGGACCGTGTGGAACAGGAACTCATGGGCGAGCTCATCGAAGACGAACCCGTCCAGCGAGACCGGGGACCCCATGAGCGTCTCGCCCAGGGCCACGTCGACATCGGACGACACCAAGCCCATGGGCAGCTGGGCGGGCGATACCCCCAGGCTGCGGCCGAGCCCGCGCCTCGCCGAGCGGAACGAACGCAGGGAAGCGCCGCCCCCGATTTCACAGGTCCCGGGACCCACCGTCTTCCATCCTTTTTCCGGCTGGAAGGACAGGCCGCGCAGCACCCCCTCCCGCAGGTCGGAGCTGGGCAGGTCCAGCTCCCCATCTTCCGATGCGGTCTCCAGGCAGAAGCGCAGCATGGAGCAGGCCAAGGCCTCGCGCAAGGCCGACAGCAGAGCGTAAACGCCATCGGAAGGCATGGCGGGCAGAGGGGCCAATAGCCCGGCCTGCTCCCACCCCCTCCTCTCGCGTACGGCCATCGGCTCCACCCCGGCCCGCTTGGCCAGGTCGCGGTCCACCAGGTCCAGACAGGCGCCCAGGTCGACCTTCCACAGATCGGTCTCGGTCAGGATCCCCGCGAGGTCCCGCCGCAGCTTCGAGACCGTGTCCTCCGGCATGCCGTCCACCTCCGAGAGCAGGGCTAGACGCTTCGATCGGACCATTTCCAGGATCTCCTCGGCGGTAGTGCGGTTCAGCTCAGACGACAGTTGAACAACTCCTTCGAACGACATAGGCCATCAGGTTGCCTACGATATAAATTTGTGCGGTTTTCAGCGGTGAAGGCGAAGGGCCGATTCGATGCCTTATTATCGTCATCGGCCCTATTGAGTAACGGGGGCGCGGGAATGAGCTTCAGGAACCTGAACACCTACGAGAGCATGGTCGCAGCGGGAGAGGAACCGTCCTTCCACACCAGGTACGAGAGGGCGGTGGAGAGGGTCGTACAATCCCTGGAGGTGCGGTCCGCATACGAGAGCGTGATCGACGGCAAGCCGGTGGCCACGGGAAAATATTTCACCGACACCAGCCCCATCGATACCGACGTGGTCATCGGGGATTTCTCGCTGGGCGGAAAGAAGGAGGCCAGTCAAGCGATGGCCTCCGCCCGGCGCGCCTTCCAGACCTGGTCGGTCATGGACCTGGACAAGCGGCTGGTCATATTCCGCAAGGCGGCGGAGATCATGCGCCGCGAGCTGTTCGAGATCGCCGCGGCGATCACCATGGACAACGGGAAGAACCGTTACGAGGCGGTGGGGGAGGTGGACGAGGCGGTGGACTTCATCTCGTTCTACGCGGACCGCATGGAGGCGCGCCACGGCTTTCGCGAGGACACCGAACCGGCATATCCGGACGAAAGACCGATGAGCGTGATGCGGCCGCACGGCGTATGGGCGATCGTCTGCCCGTTCAACTTCCCCATCGCCATCTCGGCGGGGATGCTGACCGCGGCGATAATCACCGGAAACACAGCCGTGCTGAAACCGTCCACCCCGGCGCCCCTGGCGGTGCACATGCTGTACGACGTGTACGAGAGGGCCGGCGTGCCGCCGGGCGTGATCAACCTGCTCTCCGGCAGCGGTTCCACTGCCGGGGAGGCGCTGGTCGGAAGCGACAAGATCGACGGCATCGCCTTCACCGGCTCCAAGGAGGTGGGTTACAAACTTCTGGCATCATCCCTGCGCCGCTATCCGATACCGGTGATAACCGAGATGGGCGGCAAGAACCCCGCCATTGTCACCGACAAGGCCGACCTGGCCCGGGCGGTGGCAGGTGTCGCCAGCTCCGCCTTCGGTTATTCCGGCCAGAAGTGCAGCGCCTGCTCCCGGGCGTACGTCCACGAGCTGGTCTACGACGAGTTCATGATCTACCTGATGAAGCACCTGTCCCGACTGCGCGTCGGAGATCCCAGGGAGAAGGCCACCTTCACCGGGCCGGTCATTCACCAGAAGGCGTTGGACGATTATCTGGGATATTCGCAGCGAGCTCGCATCGACGGCGTGGTGCACGCCGGCGGGGAGGTCATGAAAGGCAAGCTGTCCAAGGGGTTCTACGCCACCCCCACCATCGTCACCGGGCTTACGGAGGACCACTTCCTGATCAAGAACGAGCTGTTCCTGCCGATATTGTGCGTGCAGCGCTTCACCGACCTGAAGGACGCGGTGCGCAGGGCGAACGACGTGGACTATGGCCTGACGTCGGGCATCTATTCCGAGGACCAGGACGAGATGAGCTACTTCTTCGAGAACATCGAGGCCGGGGTCAGCTACGCCAACCGGGGACGCGGGGCGACCACGGGGGCGATGGTGGGGGCGCAGCCGTTCGGCGGCTGGAAGGGAAGCGGCTCCACAGGACTGGGTAGCGGCACGGACATGTACCTCACGCAGTACATGAGGCAGCAGAGCCGGACGGTGGCGCGCTAGCGGCTGGCCGCGGCCAGGACCCTTTCCCCGCCGTTGCTTATCAGCAGGGTGCCGCCGGCGCTGAAGACCTGGAAGGGGTCGGGAAGGCATTCGGACACCCTGCCCGCGGACGAGCTCACGGTCCGGATGGCCTGAAGCAGCAGCTCGAACATCCCCTTGGGGCTGCCGGCCTTTTCCAAGTAGAAGTCCGCCCCGTTGCGCAGGGCGTCGATGGCCAATCCTTCGCGGCCGTGCCCGGTGATCAGGATGAACGGTATCTTCCTCAGGGAGCGCACGGCCCGCATGAACTGCAGCCCGTCCATCCCCGGCAGGTTATGATCGGAGACCACCACCTGGTAATCATCAGAGGCCAGCATGTCCAAGGCCTTGCCGGGCGAGGAAACGTACGCCGCGTCGATGCCCTCCTCCCGGCCGAGGAACTCCCGGCAGAGGTCCAGGAAATCAGATTCATCGTCAATGACCAGGACCTTGATCTTTCCATCCCTTTTAGCGCTCATGTCCTTCGCACTTGCCAATGAACGAGCCGCCTAGGTATATGAAACTGCGCCGCCCCTTATCAGATTCGCAAAATCCCCTCTCAGGGCGATAGGATTAATACCATTCTAGAGAGTTCATCGCCAGGGAGAACATGTCAGGACTAGAGGACATCATGGGAAAGGAGGTCATCAGCTCCGACGCCATAATCATCGGCACCGTGGACGGGGTCGCGGTCGACTCGGACAACTGGAAGGTGCCGGCGATCAGGATCAGCGTGCGGAAAGGGAACGAGGCCGCCTTGGGCATGAAGAAGAAGGTCATAGGGGTGCAGAGGATCTACGTGGCCACCCCTCAGGTATCCTCGGTCAGCGACACCGTCACCCTGGCGGTCAAGATGGACCAGGTACGAGAGGTCGTGGTGGACGACCGGAAGGTGCCGGTGACCGCCGGCGCCCTGCTGAACAAGAAGGTGGTCGGCCAGGACGGCAAGCAGTTAGGTTTCATGGACAACGTCTATTTCGATACGGCCAGGAGCTGGGAGATAAGCAAGCTGGGGATAAAACTGGACAAGGCCGCCAAGCAGTCCCTGGATCTGCAGAAGGGGCTGGCGCCGGCGTCGCAGATCACCATCCTGACCAAGGACGTCAAGACCGTGGGGGACATGGTCATGCTGCGCCTGGACCTGGAAGGCCTGAAGGATTATCTCAACAAGAAACCGGTGTCCAAGAAATGAGAACGGTCCGTTCTTGCGAGAAATGCGGCCACCAGTTCCCCCAGCGCACCCGGGGCTGGAACGCCGTGGACGTCCGCTATGAGAGGTGCCCGCAGTGCGGGCACGAGAACGGCTACGAGTCCGATCTCTATCGCTGGCTCCGCCGGCGCCGGGAGAGGAAGGAACAGGGGAAGGCCCAGAGGTCCGATAAGGCCTGAGGGCGAACACCTATCATAAGGGGGAGGCATATCCCGCTCATGGAACGGTCCAGCAACGGCCGGAGGGTGGACCAGAACATCAAGGTCGGAAGCACCCCGGGCGGCATCAAGGTCATCGTGGAGAGCCTGCCCTACGTTCATACCGTGGCCTTGTCCGTTGCGGCCACGGTGGGCTCCCGCGACGAGAGGAAGAGGGAGAGCGGCGTATCGCACTTCCTGGAGCACATGCTCTTCCGGGGGACGAAGACCAGGAGCTACCGCGAGATCAACGAGGGCATCGAGGCCTCCGGCGGCTATCTGAACGCCTACACCACGCATGAGCACACCTGTTACTACGCCTTCACCATCGACGAGTCGCTGAAGGTCGCCGAGGACCTGCTATCGGACGTCTTCCTGAATCCGCGCATGGAGCCTGAGCTGGTGGACCTGGAGCGCAACATCGTCAAGCAGGAGATCGGCATGCGCATGAACGATCCGGCGGCGCACCTGCGCACCAGGATGTCCGAGTCCATGTTCCGCGGGAATCCGCTGTCGCGTTCGATACTGGGCACCCCGGAGAACCTGGACGGGTTCGATTCCGAGTTCCTTCTGGATTATCACCGAACGCACTACCATCCGCCGCACGTGGTGGTCTGCGCGGTGGGCAACGTCGATTTCTCCCGGGTTCTGGAATGGGCCGGGCGCTTCGACGCCGTGGGCGGCAAGGCGGCACCGAAAAGACGTCGCAGGCCGGAGATGCGCACCGGGGTGAACTTATTCGAGAAGGGCTCCGACCGCGCGTACATCGGGATCGGCGTCCCGGGCTACGCCGCCTCGGACAAGATGTCCCTGGCCCAGGGCCTGCTGACCATGGTGCTCTGCGGAGGGACCTCGTCGCGCCTCAACCACCGCATTCGCGAGCAGGAGGGCCTGGTCTACTCCATAAGCATGTACCCGCTGACCTTCCAGGACTGCGGGGCGCTGATGACCTATTGTTCGACCTCCATGGAGCAGGTGCCGCGGCTCTTCGACACCTTCGGCCAGGAGCTCTCCCGTTTCAAGAAGGAAGGGCTGGGCGAAGGAGAGCTGGAGAAGGCCAAGAACGGTCTCAAGGGATCTTTATTGCGCAACGCCTGCCGCCCGGACCAGAACATGACCGCCCACCTGATGCAGTTCCTGGAAAAGGGCAGGGTGATGAGCATCGAGGAGCAGCTGGCCGAGATAAACGCGGTCACCGCCGAACAGGTGGCGAAGGCCGCGGAGGAACTGCTCACCGGATCCAAGGCCTGCGTGACCATCTGCTCCCCCGGGGCCATGAGGGCGGAGATGACCGAGGCGGCGGGCTCGCTGGACTTTTAGGGTTCGACGACAATGAGGGTCTGCCCGCCCTCCACCGTCTCCCCGGCCTTGACCTTGACCTCTTTGACCTTGCCGGCCACCTCGGTCTGCACCTCGTTCTCCATCTTCATGGCCTCCAGGACGCAGACCACCTGGTTCGCGGCGACCGCATCGCCTACCTTCACCTTCACGGACATGATCTTGCCGGGCATCGGCGACAGCACGGCTCCCGAGGAACCCTCGGCCTTTCCGCCCTCATCCGATTCCTCCAGGGCTATATGCTCGATCTCCCGCACCTGCTGGAGCTTCAGCTCCATGGTGTTGTCCCCGGAGGTCACCTTGGCTCCGGCCTCCAGGTCGCCCTCGATGGTCAGCGGCGCGGCCTCGCCGTTCACCAGCACCCTGTCCTCCTTGAATATGCACTTGAAGACGTGGTCGCCGATGGCGACGCGATAATCGCCGCCGTTCTTCTCCACCACCACCTCGTACTCCTGCCCGTTGACGGTGATGCGCAGCTTCACAGCGGCCACCCCCAGCGGCCCACAGCTTCGTTTATCGCCGCGCACTTCCAGGCGTCCACGTTCCCCGTGCCCTGCCCCTTCGAGGAGGCGTGCTTCTCCGTGGAGCGCATGTAGAGCACGGCCACCGCCGCCAGGTCGCGATAGTTGACGCCCTTCTCCATCATCTGACGGTGCTTGAAGTAGTCCAGCGCCACCTGCGGGAACAGCGCGTACGACAGCACGTCCTCCTCCGAGCAGGTCATGTTCTCCTTGCAGGCGTACTCCTCGATCTCCTTGCACAGCTTCTCGAACTCCGGCTCGAGGAGGTCAGCGGGGCGCACGGTGATGGGCTTCTCGTCGCCGATGATCTTCTTGCGCACGGCGGGATCGATGTCCGCCGGGGTCTTTCCGTACAGGCCGCGGACCAGGTTCTTCGTCTCGTTCGTGACCATCTTGTACCGCTCGCCGGTGATGACGTTGAGCACCGCCTGGGTCCCGACTATCTGCGACGTCGGCGTAACCAGTGGTACGTGGCCGAGGTCGGCCTTCACCCTGGGCACCTCGTCGTAAACGTCCGCCAGCCGGTCCTCCTTCTTGGCCTCCCTGAGCTGGGAAATGAGGTTGGATATCATCCCGCCGGGGATCTGGTACACCAGCACGTTGGTGTCGATGCCGGTGAACCCGCTCTCGAAGGCGTGGTACTTGTGCCTTATGGAATCGAAGTAATCGGAGATCACCGTCAGCTTCTTCAGGTCCAGACCGGTGTCGTATTCCGTGCCGCGCAGCATGGCGACGACCGCCTCGGTGGGAGGCTGGGAGGTGCTCAGGGACATGCTGGAGATCGCCGTATCGACTATCTCCGCCCCGGCCTCGATGGCCTTGGTGTAAGTGGACATGACCATGCCGGAGGTGGCGTGGCAGTGCACGTGCACCGGCAGGCCGATCTCCTCCCTGAGCTGCTTGACCAGCTCATAGGCCTCCATGGGCGCCAGCATTCCGGCCATGTCCTTGATGCATATCGTGTCCGCTCCCATCTCCTGCAGCTTGCGGGCGAACTTGATGTAGCCGTCGATGGTGTGCACCGGCGATATGGTGTACGATATGGAGGCCTCCACGACCCCGCCGTACTTCTTCACCGAGCGCATGGCCATCTGCATGTTGCGATGATCGTTCAACGCGTCGAAGATGCGGAAGACGTCTATTCCGCGGCGGCAGGCGTTCTTCACGAACTTCTCCAGTATGTCATCCGAATAGTGCCTGTAGCCGACCACGTTCTGCCCGCGGAGCAGCATCTGGAAGGGGGTGTTGGGCATCTCCTTCTTGAGCTTCGTGATACGCTCCCAGGGGTCCTCGCGCAGGAAGCGCAGGCAGGTATCGAAGGTCGCCCCGCCCCACATCTCCACCGACCAGTAGCCGATCTCGTCCAGCAGGGACGCGGCGGGCAGCATGTCCTCGGTGCGCATGCGCGTAGCGAGCAGAGACTGGTGCGCGTCCCTCAGTACGGTGTCCATGATCTTGATCTTCATGAGGGCACCTCAGAGCGGCATGTTGCCGTGCTTCTTGGCCGGGCGGGCCTCGCGCTTGCGGTCCAGCATTTCCAGCGCCTCGATCACCCGCATGCGGGTGTTGTTCGGCTCGATTATATCGTCCAGATAGCCGCGCTCCGCGGCGAAGAACGCCGAGGCGTACAGCTTCCTGTACTCCGAGATCAGGACGTCCCTCTTCTCCTGGGGGTCGTCGGCCATGATCAGGTCCTGCTTGAACACGATGTTGATGGCGCCTTCCGGTCCCACGATGGCTATCTCGGCCGTGGGCCATGCCAGATTGACATCGGAGCGCAGGGCCTTGGAGCCCATGACGCAGTACGCGCCGCCTATGGCCTTGCGGGTCACCAGGGTGACCTTGGGGACGCTCGCCTCGGCATAAGCGTACAGCAGTTTCGTCGAATCTCGAAGCAGCGAGCCGTTCTCCTGGTCCACGCTGGGCATGTAGCCCGGAACGTCCACTAAGGTGACCACGGGAACGTTGAAGGAGTCGCAGAAGCGCACGAAGCGGGCGGCCTTCAGCGAAGAGCCGGCGTCCAGCGTTCCGGCCAAGGCCATGGGCTGGTTGGCGACGATGCCCACCGGACCGCCGTCCATCCGGGCGAAGCCGGTGATCATGTTGCGGGCGAACTGCTCCTGCACTTCGAACAGCTCCCCCTTGTCCACCACCTTGCGGATGACATCCTTCATGTCGTAGGGCTTCATGGGGTCCTCCGGGATGATGGTGTCCAGGGAATCCTCCCTCCGTTCGGGGTCGTCGCCCATCTGCTTCCTAGGTGGCTGTTCCAAGTTGTTCGACGGAAGGTAGGACATCAGCTTCTTGACCTGCTTGATGCAGTCCAGGTCGTCCTCGGCCACGAAGTGCGCGGACCCGGAGCGGGAGGCGTGTATGCTGGCCCCTCCCAGCTCCTCGAACGTGACCGTCTCGTTCTGTACGGCCTTGATCACGTCCGGACCGACCATGAACATGAAGGACTTGTCCTTGACCATGAACACGAAGTCGCTGAGCATCGGCGCGTAGACGCCGGAGCCGGCGCAGGGGCCCATGACCATGGCTATCTGCGGGATCAGGCCGGAGGCCAAGGAATGCCTGAACATTATCTCCCCGTAGCCGGCCAGCGAATCGACGCCCTCCTGCAGGCGGGCGCCTCCCGAGTCGAAAATGGCTATGATGGGACAGCCGGTCTTGACCGCCAGGTCGATGACCTTGCAGATCTTCTTGGCGTGCATGCGGCCGACGGAACCGGCGAAGACGGTGAAGTCCTGGGCGTAGACGAACACCTGCCTTCCATCGATGGTCCCCCTTCCGGTCACCACGCCATCCCCGGGGACCTTCTGCTTCTCCATGCCGAAGTGGTAGGCCTGATGCGACACGAAGGTGTCCAGCTCGGAGAACGAGCCCGGATCGAGCAGGGCGTCCACCCGTTCGCGGGCGGTCATCTTGCCCTGCATGCGGTGCGCCTCCACCCTCTCCGCTCCTCCACCCGCCCGGGACCTCTTCTTCATCTCCCGGAGTTCCTTGACCTTGTCCTCGCCCATGTTGTTCCCCTCATTATGCGTGCTCATGATTTATGAACGTTACTTGCTGTCGAACCTCACCTGACCGCGGTCCAAGGGCACCACGTCGTGAACGGACGTAGCTCGATAGATCATCCCGTCCTCCGAGCGGAACACCAGCGCCCCGTCGGGGTCCAGATGCATGCCGCGCCCCCTCACCTTCTGGTCGCCGAGACGAACTTCGATGTCCTGGCCCAGGGACTCGGAGTACCTGGTGTACAGGCCGATGTCACGGTCCCCTTTCCGGAACTTGCCGTAGAACTCGTCCAGCTTGAACAGCAGGACGTTCATGAAATGCTCCTGGTCGATGTCCCTGCCGCATGTGTCCTTAAGGCTTCCCGCCTCTGGGACGCTGAGGGAGGACGGCTCGGTGTTCAGGTTGATGCCGATGCCCAGGACCATGAAGCGCGGTTCCCCGCCCCGGTAGCATACCTCGGTCAGAATTCCAGCCACCTTTTTTCCGTCCACGCGCACGTCGTTCGGCCACTTGATGCGCGGCACGACCTTGCAGACCTCCTCTATCGCCTGCGCCACCGGCAGGCACGACAGGACGGTCAGGAGCGTCAGGTCCTGGGCCGGCAGGTCCGGCCTCAGGACGATGGAGAGATAAAGCCCGCCCTCCGGCGACTCCCAGCTGCGGCCGGTGCGGCCCTTGCCCCCGCTCTGCTTGGAGGCGGTCACCACGGTGCCTTCCGGCTCCCCGTCGACGGCAAGGGCCTTGGCGACATTGTTGGTGGAGTCCACCTCGCCCTTGACCAGCACCTTGCGGCCTATGAGCATCTGGCAGACCTCAGAAGGTCACCGGCCCCTTGCTGCGGAGCTTGAACTCCCCTCCCAGGGAGTCCAAGGTCCTGGCGACCACCTGGTCCAGGTCCCCGGCCTTATGCAGGTC
>CAZPFU010000005.1:0-82429 GCA_964585915.1 uncultured Methanomassiliicoccus sp. | reverse complement strand
GGCGACCAGGTCCAGGGCCATCCTCTGGCCGTACACGACCACGCGGGACTGGACCGCCAGCAGGTTCACGTCCTGGGCGGCCAAGGCCTCGGTGGCCTTGTATATCGCCCCGGGCTTGTCCGGTATCTCGAAGGAGATCTCCGCCAGCTGGCAATCCTGCGGCAGGAAGGACATGGACAGCACCCAGGAGTCCACGTCCCCCACCATCATCACCGGGGTTCCCTCCTTCACATCATCCAGGTGTTCCAGGTAGTCCTTGGGGATGGCGAAGTTGCCGTCGCTGATGAGCGACGGGGAGCGGGCCACCTTGCGCAGCGGCTTGACCTTTATCCTTCCGCTGGTAGGGCCGGTCATGCCCTTGGTGTAGCGGTCGCTGATATGAGAGTGATTTATTTCCAGTCCTTCCACCTTGGAGAGGGCCGCGGGGCTGGTGCGTCTGAGAGAGGCGAAGTCCTCCATGAGCTGTGTGGAGTCTCCGTAGTACGACAGGTCGACCAGCATCTTCCAGACCATGGATATGCCGCAGGTCATGCTGACCGACACCGAGTTCAGGATGTCGACGTTCCGGTCGGCCAGGAACTTGGAGGCCTGGGCGCAGGCGCCCGGGGCGTCGATCATATAGAAGGTAAGATTGCACAGCTCGCGATAGTTCTCCGGTCCGAAGGTGGAAAGGACCATCTCATGTCCGCGGGAGCCGTTCTGCTCGTAGCGGAAGAGGGTGGAATAGACCTGGCTTCCGTCCTCCAGGCCCAAGCGCCTGCGGATCTTCTCGCCTATCTTCACCTTGCCGTCCTTAACCCTGCCGAAATCCCACAGCTTCATCTGCTGACCCAAGCGGCAAATATTCTATCCCCTGATAAAGCTTGGCATGCGAATCGTCCCGGGAATCAAAATATTCCCAATGATTGTGAACCCACAGGCCTGTTTTATTGGCAATGTGCCATTCGAACGCAGCGAACGATGGCAGAACGTCGTTCAGTCGTCGTCTCCGCCCAGCTCGTACTCCATGACCTCCTCGATGCGGCATCTGCAGCTGAGGCAGTCGGAGAGCGGCTCGGTGACCGCCATTCTTCTGCCGCGTTCCGTGAAACGGCGGCGCCCGTCCTCGGTCGTTTCGATCAGTCCGCGACGCTCCAGCTCGCTGATGGCCATCCTCATCGCCTCCCGCCAGTTGCTCTCCACCCCCGGGATGAGCGAGGACACGACATGGTCCAGGCTCTTGACCGGCGAGATGATGCCGATGACCGAGCGGTGAACGCCCGCCAAACGCAAAGCGGGCACGAAGGGGTTGAAGAACTCGATGGCGATGCTTTCCAGATCGAGGGTCTGGCCTTCCAGCTCCTGGGGCACGTGCCACAGCAGCTCCGGCGGTTCCTGCAGGTCGTCCCAGAGGTTGGGGGCCAGAGCCGCCCGCTCATCCGCCTCCAGTTTCCAGCGCAGGACCAGGGGGTAGTTCTTCAGAAGGAAGAGCAGCCCCTTAAGGGCGGTGTCCACGTCCATGTGCACCGGGACGTGAAGATTGTCAGAGCCTATCTCCCCCTCGCCATCCGCATCGATAGCGCAGCCCCAGGACATGTGAAAAAGGACCACCTTCGGCATGTTCACCGTATACGTGGAGGTGAGCTGATAGGGGCTGTTGAGCAGCGGCTGGGTCTCCTCCTCGACCGCACGCATCAGCCCGGGAGGGGACACCAGCCAGACCCAGTCGTCCCACAGGTCCTCCGGGATCTCCTCGAAGGTCATGTCCATGCCCTTACCGAAAGGCTCCGGCCATTTAAACCAATCCCATGGTGATGTCCGATGCCTTGAAATAGGGGTGTCGTAGTACCGCGCTACTTAGTAGATATCTACCTAAGAGGTTCACTATCATGATGGGCAAACCGCACATGTACAAGGGCAACCGCATCAGCCCCTCGCAGCTGATAATGCTGATCAAGCTGGCGGACCGGCCCATGTACGGCTACGAGCTGCTGAAGGCGCTGCGCGAGGACTACCAGGGGGTATGGGACCCCCAGACCGGTGCCGTATATCCCGCTCTCCGCCGGCTGCAGGAGCACGGGCTACTCTCCGTGGAGAACCGGGACGGCAAGGACCACTATTCCCTCACCGCGGACGGGGAGGCCTGGTTGGACGAGACCCTGGCCACCATGTCCTCTGGAATACTTTTCATGAGCCGGACCATGGAAGTGATGGGCAGGGCGTACCTGGCCCGAAAAGGGGAGGTGGAGAACTTCATCCCCCTGGACGAGAGATCACCGGAGGAGCGGCTCAAGCACCTTCGGGAGATCAGGGAAGGGGTGCGGAACAACGTGCGGATGCTCGATTCGTACATAGCCGAGCTGGAGAAGGAGCTGAGGCAATGATCCTCAAACATCTCAAGGCGAAGGAATGGGGCCTCATCGCCCTGTGCACCGGTTTCATCGTTCTGCAGGTCTGGATAGACCTAGAGATACCGGACTACATGTACCACATCACCAAGCTGCTGCAGACCGGGGGTACGGTGGAGCAGGTCATGGGCGAAGGCTGGCCGATGCTCGGCCTGGCCCTCACCAGCCTGGGAACGGCGCTGGTCATCGGCTACATCGCCGCGTACGTGGCCACCTCGCTGGCCAAACGCGTACGCGCCTTGCAGTTCCACAAGGTGCAGTCGTTCTCGGCCAACGAGATAAACAGGTTCTCCACCGCCAGCCTGATCACCCGGGCCACCAACGACGTCACCCAGGTCCAGATGGCCGTGGCCATCGGATTGCAGGTCATCGTCAAAGCGCCTATAATGGCCGGCTGGGCGATCATCAAGATCTCCAACAAGAGCTGGCAGTGGACCACCGCCACCGCCGTGGCGATCGTGGTGATGCTCACCCTGATCGGCATCCTGATGTACTTCGTCATCCCCCGCTTCAAGAAGATCCAGTGGCTGACCGACGACGTCAATCGCAACATGCGGGAGAACCTGAAGGGGATCCGTGTCATCCGCGCCTACAACGCCGAGAAGTTCCAGGAGAACAAGTTCGAAAAGGCCAACGAGGAACTGACGGCCAACAACCTGTTCACCGGCCGGGCGATGTCGCTGATGATGCCGGTGATGACCTCGGTCATAGGGCTGCTCTCGCTCTCCATCTACTGGATAGGGGCATTCCTCATTGACGCGGCGACCGGGATCCCGGCGCAGATCGCGCTTTTCTCGGACATGATCGTGTATCTGGCGTACGCCATGCAGGTGGTCATGGGCTTCATGATGATGGTCATCGTGTTCTTCATCCTCCCCCGGGCCATGGTGTCTGCCAGGCGAATCGAGGAGATCATCGATACCGATCCGTCCATCAAGGACGGGAAGGTGGCCGAGCAGCCCGGGAACGGCGAGATCGTGTTCGACAAGGTCAGCTTCAAGTACCCTGGCGCCGCGGATTACGTGCTCAAGGACATCAGCTTCAAGGCGGACAAGGGCGAGACCGTCGCCTTCATCGGTTCGACCGGCAGCGGCAAGAGCACCATCGTGAACCTGCTGCTGCGCTCCTACGACGTAACGGAGGGAAGCGTCAGGGTGGACGGCGTGGACGTAAGGGATTACACCCAGGAGGCGCTGCACCGGAAGATGGGATACGTGCCGCAGAAGGCCATGCTGTTCTCGGGAACGGTGTTCTCCAACGTGGCCTACGGCGACATGTCCGCCGAGCGCACCGAGGACGAGGTGCGCACGGCCGTCACCATCGCCCAGGGGGCGGAGTTCGTGGAGGCCATGGACGGCGGCTACAACGCTTCCATCGCCCAGGGGGGCACCAACGTCTCGGGTGGCCAGAAGCAGCGCCTCTCCATCGCCAGGGCGGTATGCCGGCGCCCGGAGATCTACATCTTCGACGATTCCTTCTCGGCGCTGGATTATCGCACCGACCGCTGTCTGAGGAGCGCCCTGAAGAAGGAGACCGCGGACGTTACCAGCATAATCGTGGCGCAGAGGGTCGGCACCATCATGGACGCCGATAAGATCGTGGTATTGGACAACGGCTCGGTGGCGGGGATAGGAAAGCACCGCGAGCTCCTGGACACCTGCCCGGTCTACCGGGAGATAGTTGAATCCCAGCTCACCGAGGAGGACATGAGAAGATGAGCGAGAACGATAGCAGACCAAGGCCCAGAGGCCCCGGCGGCTTCGGTCCAGGGCACGGCCCGATGATGGCCGGCAAGCCCAAGAGCTTCAAGACGGCCTGGAAGAAGATGCTGGCATACATGCGCCCGTACATCCCGGCTCTGATCGTGGCCTCGATACTGGTCATCATCGGCACGGTGTTCACGGTCATCGGTCCGGACAGGCTCAGCGACCTGACGGACCTCATCGCCCGCGGCATGATGTCCGGAACGATAGATCTGGACGGTGTGGCGGAGATAGGGACGTTCCTGGTGATAATCTATCTCCTGTCGGCCGTTCTGAACTATGGCCAGGGTTTCATCGTCGCCACCATCGTGCAGAGGCTTTCGAAAAGATTGCGCACGGACATCTCGGAAAAGATAAACCGCCTGCCGCTGAGGTACTTCGACCGCACCAGCTACGGCGACGTGCTTAGCCGGGTGACCAACGACGTGGACACCATCAGCATGTCCATGAACCAGAGCGTAGGCATGTTGATGAGCGCCGCCGCGCTGCTGATCGGTTCCCTGGTCATGATGATGTACACCGACCTGGTCATGACGGCCGCCGCCGTCGGCGCGGCCCTGGCCGGCTTCATGCTGATGGCGCTCATCATGGTCAAGTCGCAGAAGTACTTCGAACGGCAGCAGAAGCACCTGGGACGATTGAACGGACACGTGGAGGAAATGTACACCGGTCACGTGATCGTGAAAGCGTACAATGGCGAGAAGGCCGCCCAGAAGGGGTTCGACTCCATCAACGATGAGCTGTTCGACAGTGCGTTCAAGTCCCTGTTCCTGTCGGGGATGATGATGCCGCTGATGGGCTTCATCGGCAACTTCGGTTACGTGGCGGTCTGCATCGTCGGCGCGGTGCAGGTGCTCAACGGCACCATCACCATCGGGGTCATCGTGGCCTTCATGATATACGTCCGCCTCTTCACCCAGCCGCTGACACAGCTGGCTCAGGCCATGACCAGCCTGCAGTCCGTGGCCGCCGCCTCCGAACGGGTCTTCGAGTTCCTGGAGGAGCCGGAGATGGAGAACGAGGGGCACAAGAAGCTGGTACATACGGACGTCAAGGGTGACGTGGAGTTCCGGGACGTTTCCTTCGGCTATACGCCGGAGCGGGAGGTCATCCACCACTTCTCCTTCCACGTAAGACAAGGACAGAAGGTGGCCATAGTAGGACCGACCGGGGCCGGCAAGACCACCATCGTGAACCTGCTGATGCGCTTCTACGAGGTGAACTCCGGGGACATCCTGATCGACGGGATATCCACCAAGGAGCTGACCAGGGAGAACGTGCACGACATGTTCTGCATGGTGCTGCAGGACACCTGGCTGTTCGAAGGGACCATCCGGGAGAACATCGCCTACCGCAAGGAGGGCGTGACGGACGAGATGGTCGAGGAGGCCTGCAAGGCGGTTGGCATACACCACTTCATCGCCACGCTGCCGGACGGTTACCATACCAAGCTGGACGACGAGTCCAAGATATCCATGGGGCAGAGGCAGCAGATGACCATCGCCCGGGCGGTGGTGCAGAACGCGCCGCTGCTGATCCTTGATGAGGCGACCAGCTCCGTAGATACGAGAACGGAGAAGATCATCCAGAAGGCCATGCAGGACCTGACGGTCGGCCGCACATCCTTCATCATAGCGCATCGTCTGTCCACCATCAAGGACGCCGACACCATATTGGTGATGAGGGAAGGCAGCATCGTGGAGAGCGGCACGCACGAGGAGCTGCTGAGGCAGGGCGGCTTCTACGCCGGCCTGTACAACAGCCAGTTCGAGGACTGCGATTGAGCCTCCAAACATCTTACCAACCTTTATTTTTCAACATCCCCATTCACCGGAAGGTATCGTCATGTTCCATCCGGACGTCGCAATCGGACCGTTCGCCCATACCTATTCGATCGTGGCCCGGGACGAAAGGACCGGGGAGATCGGCGCTGGCGTCCAGTCTCACTGGTTCTCCGTGGGTACGGTGGTCCCTTGGGCACTGGCCGGCGTGGGCGCGGTGGTCACGCAGTCCTTCACCAATCCCGCCTTCGGGCCGGAGGGGCTGCGTCTCCTCTCCGAAGGGATGGCCCCTAAGGACATCGTTGGGGAGATGGTCTCCAAGGACGAAGGGCGAGATTTCCGTCAGCTGGCGGTGATCGATTCCCAGGGCCGCTCGTTCGCTCACACCGGAAAGAAGTGCGTGGCCGAGGCCGGACACATCTGCGGTAAGAACTTCTCGGTGCAGGCCAACATGATGCTGAACGCCACGGTCTGGCCGGCGATGGCCGAGGCGTTCGAGAGTTCGGACGGACCTTTGGCTGATAGAATGATTACAGCCATGCTCGCCGCGGAGAAGGAGGGCGGGGACGCCCGGGGAAGGCAGAGCGCCGCCCTGGTCGTGGTTCGAGGAAAAAGCACCGGTCAGGTCTGGAGGGACCGTCTCGTCGATCTGCGCGTGGACGACCACCGCGATCCGCTGAAGGAATTGGCAAGGCTGCTGAAGGTCCACCGGGCCTACGAGAGCATGGACGCCGGGGACGCGGCCTTGGAGAAAGGGGAGATGACCGCCGCCCTCAAACATTACTCTACGGCGGAGAAACTGTTCCCGCGCAATGAGGAGATGGTCTTCTGGCACGCGGTCGGGCTGGCCAACAACGACCGCTTTTCGGAATCGGTCCCCCTCTTCAGGAAGGCCTTCGAGAGGAACCCCAACTGGAGGGTCATGACCCCGCGGCTGGTGGTGAACGGGACCTTGCGGGTCAGCGAGGCGCAGCTGCTAGAGATACTAAAATGAGGCCCTACTCTTTCTTCTCCAGCACGATGTTGTTGCTGATGAGGTTGATCTCCTTAACGTGAACGTTCTGAAGCTCCAGGCGTTCGCCGACGTCGTCGATGATGATCAACATTTCGTCATCCAGGTTCAGCCGGACCGCGTTCTGCACCAGTTCCAGCACGCCATCCTTGGTGGACATGTATACCGTCGAGCGGCACATGTCCCCAGGAACGTCATCGCCAAATAAAAAACGGTGGTCTAGGCGAACTTCCACTGGGCGTACTTTCCCTTCTTCTTGTTCGTCGGGACGATCGCTCCGAAGATGGTGAAGGTGTAACGTACCGGAACGCGCCTTCGCGGGCCGGTCCAATACGGGCATTTGGTGCACTTGAAGCCCAGATCGACCATGCGGTCATCCAAGGTCTGGTTGTGCAGCTCCTCGGTGGGCGAGCAGCAAACCGGGCAGCGGCCCTTCTTGCTGCTCTCCTTGGTCTCACGGTAAGAGATAGTCACCCTGGCCAGGTTGCGGTGCAAGGCCATACGACGCAGACGGACCTCGCCCACCTTGTACTCCGGGTTCTTCTTCCGCAGGTCCTCCAGGACCAGCTCGGTGAAGCGGTGCTGGGAGGGAATGCTCTGCTGCTCCCGGATCACCCTTCTTATGGAGTCCTCAAGGACCTTGACCGAGGGTATGCGGTAGGCCATCCGAAATGAATTATGATGTGAATACTCAATACTTTCCTAAGAGGCGTCGATAGGGTCATTGACCCACCGCGGCCCAGGGTGGGAACTGGTTCGGAAGGTGCGGTTCGGGGGCTTCCATCTATGAATGGTCGGATATCGCTGCCAGGAAATCGGCGTCCACGAGATGCTGGAATGCACATCGGCCTGATGACCGCGATCATTCCTTTCTGTCATTGATGAGCGCATCTCTGGTGCGGTCATTCAGGCTCGATGCTCCGGTATATGCGAAGAATAGTTTGTTGCCTACCTTCCTGCTCTCGATGAACCCTAGCTCCGTTAAGGACAGGAGGTCGGTCCGCGCGGTCTGATGAACCACATTGAACTTGGTGGCGATCTCCCGAACAGAGACCGATCCCCCCCGATTTTTTATTAGATCCCGCAATATCTCCGCTTGGCGGAAGTTCAGTTCGGGGTGCGATTCGACCATCTTAATTGCCGCTCTCTGCTCTTTCTGCTTTCTACGGATGTAGTGCCGGGTGTTATCGAGGGCTTCCTCCATGCATTGGAGGTTGAAATTGATAAAATATGTAATATCATTTTCATCGGTTTCAGCATAGAGATAGGCCATTCCATATCTTCCGCGGTGTTCCTTGATGACCTTGGATATGGCCATATGCTCGAACAGCCAGTAGTTGCTCTTTAATGCGTACCAGTACATCAGCGCCCTCGCCAAACGTCCGTTACCATCAACGAAGGGATGAACGTAACCTATCATGAAGTGCAAGATGATGGCCTTGATCAGAGGGTGCTGAAATTCAGTTCCGGATTCACCGTTGATGAAATGGCAAAGCTCCTTCATGTATCCAGGGATCTTCTCATAGGACGGGGGTCGATGGTACACCTTTTCCAGTTCCAATGGGTCGGCGACCACCGTCTCATCATCGGTTCGGAAACGGCCTCCATCCAAGGGGTCGTCCAGTGTTTTATGGGTGATCAAACGGTGCAACTGCAGGATAAGTTCAATGGTGCAAGGTAGGTCCTTGATCTCTTTGACCCGCATCATGGTCAAGAAATCATTGACTATCATCTGTTCGGACGGGGTCCTCGGTTTTCTGTTCGTTCGCAGCATCTGTTTTGCCACCTTCGTAGTGGTGACAGCACCCTCCAACTGGCTTGATGCGATGGCCTCCTCCATGAGCGAACTAATCACATATCTTTTCATCTCCGAATCATTAAGCGGCTCCTCCAATACCAACAACCCCGAGGCGGTGGTATCCAGCATATGCATGATCCTCTGTGATCGACTGGTCGTATTGTAGGTCAACGAGGTGTTCATCAGGGTAACATGTCGCGATTGGCCCTGTCGCGACATCTTCATCAATGCCCAAACGACCTCGGGATCCTGGGGTAAATCCTTTCGTCTGACCTCCTCCCAGTGAAGATAGTCCTCATTGAATCTTTTCACAATGTCGGTAACAGTTGAATCTTCTGTGAAGACCGGATTTTTTATAATCTTATCTTTAAATATATCTTGTAATGCCCTCGGTCTATCAGGGATCTTCATTGTTCTCTGTCAAATAGTATGTTCATGCTGGTTAATAAAATATCTGCTAATTTAGCAGTAATTAGCAGTTTTTAACAGTTCGATCATCAATCTAAGCATTGCATTGCCGAGTGGTTAAATCAGCTAATTTAGCAGTAATTAGCAGTTTTTAGCAGTTCGAGAGAACGGGTGCTCCTTTGCTCCGCATGTTCAAAATAAAAATATATTAACTATATAATAATAAAAGGTCGGGATCACTGCAGAAAATTGTATTATCGACGGTCTCGATTGCGGTAGAAGGTCGGGACATGAAGAAGAGCAAGGTCGTAATCATGGGCGCGGCGGGGCGCGATTTCCATAACTTCAACACTTACTTCCGGGACAACGAAAAGTACCAGGTGGTGGCCTTCACCGCCGCACAGATACCGAACATCGAGGGAAGGTGCTATCCGGCGTCCCTGGCCGGTTCGCTCTACCCTACCGGGATACCCATTTTGGCCGAGGACGATCTTCCGTCCATCATCCGCAAGAACAAGGTGGACCAGGTCATCTTCGCCTACAGCGACATCTCGCACTCGGAGCTGATGCACAAGGCCTCCTGGGTGCTGTCGCTGGGGGCCGATTTCCGGCTGATGGGCAATTCGACCATAACCCTGAGGAGCAACAAGCCGGTGATCACCGTCTGCGCCGTGCGCACCGGCGCCGGAAAATCGCAGACCACCCGGAAGCTCTGCCGCATCCTGCACGACCGTGGCCTAAAGGTGGTGGCCGTACGTCACCCCATGCCCTATGGCGATCTCACGAAACAGGCCGTGCAGCGCTTCGGGGAGTACGCCGACCTGGACAAGCACGACTGCACCATCGAGGAGCGGGAGGAGTACGAGCCACTCATCGACAACGGCATCGTCGTTTACGCCGGCGTGGATTACGAACGCATTCTGCGTGAAGCGGAGAAGGAGGCCGACGTCATCGTCTGGGACGGGGGTAACAACGACCTGCCCTTCTTCGAGAGCAATCTGCACATCGTCATCGCCGACCCGCACCGGGCCGGCCACGAGATATCCTATCACCCGGGCGAGGTGAACCTGCGCCTGGCGGACGTGGTCATCATCAACAAGGTGCAGACCGCCGACCGGCGCAACATCCTGAAGGTGAAGGAGAACATCTTGAAGTACAACCCCAAGGCCGTCGTGATCGAGGCCGCCTCGCCCATCAAGATCGACGACCCGTCATTGGTGAAAGGGAAGCGGGCCCTGGTGGTGGAGGATGGACCTACGCTCACCCACGGGGAGATGGCCTTTGGGGCGGGAACGATAGCCGCGGAGGACAACGGCGCTTTGGACATCATCGACCCTCGTCCATACGCGGTCGGCTCGATCAAGGAGCTCTACGACAAATATCGCCACCTCGGGCCGATACTCCCGGCCATGGGTTACACGGACGAGCAGATCAGGGACATGGAGGAGACGATAAACCAGGCCGACTGCGATGTCGTGGTGGCGGGAACGCCGGTGGACCTCCGGCGGGTGATGAACGTAAACAAGCCAATCGTGCGCGTGCGTTACGAACTGGCGGAGATAGGGAAACCGAACCTTGAGGACATACTGGACGAAAAACTAGGTCCGGTGCTCTTCGCCTGTCACGGCGACTCCTGCCGGGTAATGTGAACCGGTTCAATCCCACAGCTGGCAGCGACGGACCTTGAAATGCTCCCTGGTGGACGGCCACGCCAGCATCGATGAGATGACCGCGCCGATAAGGATCGTGAAATACGTCGCCGCGAAGTCCAGTCCGATGAGGCTCCCCTCCACGATGAGCCAGACGACTAGAGTGAACATCATCAGGACGCCCCCGGTCCAGGACCAGTGATGTCCGGAACGGTCGCTCAGCCATCTCAGAAAAAGCTCCTGGCGGGTGAAAGCCCCGTACGCCAGAAAAAGACCGCCGATGCCATAGACGATGAAGAGGAACAGGCCGACGGGTAGGAAGCTGTGGAAAGGCATCTTGTCCAGCAGATCGGACGTGAAACCCATTCCCGCACCTGACGGGTCGGCGATGAGGATGACCCCGCTCACGATGCCCAGGAGCCCGTAGAACGCCTCGAAGGCCGACAGCACGGTAACGTTCACCGGTCTCTTGGCCTCTGGATAATGCATGGGTGGGATTATCTCAGATTTAATATAAAATAGATGGGCTTCGGGCTCGAAGGCATTTCTTTGGGATGCGCGTCATCGCATCGATCACTGATTTTTGCGGTCCCTCAGCCAATCCAGGTCGGCCTTGGCCTCATCCTCGGTATTGTATATGCCCATCTGCCGGCCCATCTCCACCGCGAACTCCGCGTAGGCCTGGCCCTGAGCGGTGATGATGTTGCCGTCGATGGTTAGATATTCGTTCGTAAAGATCGCCTTCCCAAAGGCCTTGGCCGGCTGTTCCTGGCTGTGGGTGCATCTTCGTCCGTCGAGAACACCGGCCGCGGCCAGCCATTCCGGCCCGCCACAGATGGCTGCGAGCTTACCTCCGCGCCGGTCTATCTCCCTGATCTTCTCCAGAAGGACGTTGACCCTGTCCCTCATCTTCGGATCGTTGATGATATCCGACGGATGGCCGCCGGGGATGATCAGGAGGTCCACCTTCTCCGGGTCCAGCTCTTCCACGTCCATGTCCACCACGGTCCATAGGTTCTCCAGGGAGCGGCAGGGCGTTCTACCGAAACCGACAGTCGAGGTCTTGAAGCGCATGAGGTTATTCGCGGCGAACGCCAGTTCGAAACCAGCATAACCTTCGTAGAGCAGGTAAAATATTCTTGCCTCTTCCAAACCCTCACCTCCAGAACTTGCTCCTTTCGCGTTTAATATCGAGTCCAAGAAAACGGGCTATCGGTCCATACTTCTCGATCCTGTGCAGGTCCGTCCCCCCGCAGACCGGGCAGCGCTCTTGCTGCCATTCCACCTCGACCTCAAAGTCATGCCCGGCAGCGCAATGCCAGGCTATCTTGCGAACCTTTTCCTTGGACATATTTCGTGGGTAAGATGGTGGAAAGGCGATTTATTCATATCCCACCTTAAACGATAATAGATTTCATGGCATCGATTAGAGAGGTGGCCAAGGTCATCCAAGGCTATCCGACTCACGACGGGGCCGGTGTTAAACTGACCAGGATGTTCAGCCGGGATGAGGCCGGTTTGCTCGACCCGTTCCTGATGCTGGACCATTTCGGCTCCGACCGTCCGGAGGACTACATGCCCGGGTTCCCGATGCACCCCCACCGGGGCATCGAGACGGTAACCTACATGCTGGACGGGTACGTCGATCATAAGGATTCTTTGGGGAACCACGGCACCATCGGCCCTGGCGACGTGCAGTGGATGACCGCCGGGAGCGGCATATTGCACGAGGAGATGCCCAGGAAGGCCAAGGGCTGGATGCAAGGGCTCCAGCTTTGGGTGAACCTGCCCAAGGCCAACAAGATGATGCCTCCTCGCTATCGGGAGATCAAGAGCGAGGAGATACCGGTATACGACCTCGGCAACGGGTCCAAGATAAGGGTCATAGCCGGGGAATCGCAGGGATTGGTCGGACCGGTCAAGGACCTGGTGGTTGACGTCAAGTATCTGGACATGTCACTTGGTCCGCGAACCTTCCTGGAGCACGAGATGTCCGCGGAGAGGAACGGTTTCGTGATGGTCTATGAGGGAGAGCTCATCATCGGGGATGAGCACCCCAAGACGGTGCCGGCCGGAAGCGTCGCGGTGTTCGGACCCGGCGACACGTACAAGCTGGGCACCGGTAGGAGAGCGGCCAAGTATATCCTGGCCTCGGCGAAACCTTTGAAGGAGCCGATAGCTTGGGGCGGGCCGATCGTGATGAATACCAGGGAGGAGCTGGACCTGGCCTTCAGCGAGCTGAAGGCCGGGACCTTCATCAAGTGAGATCGTTGCTTTCGGCAAATTTATTATGTCAAATCGGCCATGGCCGAACTGCGCGGGGGTAGCCAAGCTTGGCCAACGGCGCAGGACTTAAGATTCTGTCCTTAGTGGTTCAAGGGTTCGAATCCCTTCCCCCGCACCATTATATCATGCAATTCCACAGTCTGAGCGATAATTTATTCTTCTAACATTGTCCTAATTGGCCCGTATGGTCGGTGGGGGATCAGGAAGGGGTCGGGTGAGCCTCTGGTTTTTAGGCGCCTCAGCCTTCCTGGGACCATCGATGATAATCGCTCTCAAGATGAGCGAGAAGAACTTCTCCGAGTACTATGGGATGGGCGGGGAGTACGGATTATCGCTCATGGCGGTGGCCCTGGTCTCGCTGGTGTTCAAGTTCGCCCTCGTGGATGGGTTGGCCAGGTATACATTGTTCAAGAACGAGAGCGTGTTCGCACGTTTGTCCTATCTTCCGGGGCCTAAGAACTGGGCGGTCTGGGCGGTGACCACAGTATTCGTTCTAGAACTGTCCGTCTACTCTCGCAAGGTGGTCGGGGCGACCTCGAACCTAGGCGACTTGATGGACCTTCTGACATCCCCGGAGGTATTTGCGCTCATTGCCGTTCTGCTGATATCCGGCTTTCTCCTGCTCAGGTCCAGACGAGCGATGGAGATAGCAGTGTACGCGGTGATCTCTTTCACTCTTTTCGTGCTCATCTGCGGGGTCGCGTCCTCGATAAGCGTGTCATCGATAGAGCCGCCCAAATCAATGCCATTGGACGTCCTCTTCGCAGCGGGAAGTGGTTCTGGGCTGTCCCTTTTGCTCTATTCGGTCTGGCTAAGTGATAAGGCCAAGAACGTGAAGACCGCGGCGGACTATAAAAATCAGCTAAGGGATGTGCGCAGGAGCCTGGGCCTGAGCTTTTTCATCGTGGGTGTGGTCACCTTTTTGACATTATTGATCGTTGATCCGGTCATTAGCGACGGCCTTCCATCGGCATCCTTGCTGCTACCGATAGGTGCGGTGGTGATGATGTTCGGGGTGGTCATGGCCGGAATGGATGGAAGAGCGAGGGCCGTCAGCAAGATGCTCAGACAGGCCAGGGCCATGAATCGCGATAAGGGCAAGACCTATCAGGCGCTGATAACGGTCTTCATGCTCATCATCGTCACAAGCATCATAATTGAAGCCCCAGGCACCGTGATGAGGGTCGTTAGTGCGGTCTCCGCGGCCATGTTCGCCATGGCCGGGTTCGTGATCATCTACGTAGACATGCGATTGCCAGAGCATGCGCGCGGAGGGACGCTCTGGACAGTCGTTGCTTTGATAGGCAGTTCGTTCTTCCTCATAACGGCGCTCTTGGAGGAGAGCTTCCTCCTGAACTTCGGCCTGCCGCTGGCCCTCAGGATGATGGCGGTCGGAGCGGTCCTGTATGCGATGCAGAGGTTTGGAGCGCTGTCCTGGCTGTTGAAAAACGCCCGGAAGATGAAAGGAATGGCGGCGATGATCCTGATCTTCTCCGCCTTTTCCGTGTTCGGCACCGCGGCCGGGATCGAGTTCGCGGGGCTGGTGATAAACTTCCGTGACCTGGGAGCCATGATGGCCGGGCTACTGGGAGGGCCGCTGGTCGGTATGTTCGTCGGTCTCATCGGAGGCGCCTATCGTTATAGCATGGGAGGATGGACAGCCACCGCCTGCTTCGCCGCCACTGTTTCCGCAGGACTAGTGTCCGGTCTCCTGTCCCGTTATTGGAAAGGTCGGATCGACTACAGGAAAGCGGTGTTCACAGGAGTGCTCGCGGAATCCATGCACCTGCTCCTTTTCCTCCCGCTGCTTCAGCAAGGAGGATCGACAGAGGTGGTGCTCGAAACGATCAGGGCGCTCTTCCTTCCCATGACGGTGGTCAATGCGCTCGGGTTGTTCCTGCTCGTCTACATAATGGATAAAGAAAAAAGGATGCGCAATTCGAACAGTTCGAAGGAGGATAGGTGCGCACCCAATCCCGATGAGGAACGATAGGTCTCCGGCTTTATCCTAGGGGCAGATACCACAACTTAATGGCGATATCATTCTGGTTAAAAAAAGGAGAACTGAAAAGGGTTTAGCGGACGGTCCTCATCCCTTCCGGCGCAGGAACATCATGACCAGCGCCACGATGGCCACGATCAGACCCACGACGCCCAATATCCCGAACATCATGGCCGTGGACTCCACGCCAGCGATCTTATCGTTCGCCGCGTCCAGGTCCTCCTGCAACTGGTCGATCGCGCCCTGCTGGTCACCGATCCGCTCCTCGAGCCCCGGCAGCGGGTCGTTGTAGGTCACCATCAGGGTCTTGGTGGCGTTGTTCCCCGCTTCGTCAGTAGCGACGACCACCAGCGAGTTTTCTCCTGCAGAGAGTTCGACCAGTATCGAGAACTCCCCCGAGGCGGAGACGGCCACCGGTCTCCCGTTCACATCCACCGTGGCACCAGGCTCGGTCGTTCCGGTGATCTCGAACATTGGCCTGTCGGTATCGCTGGTCAGGGCCTGGTCGATTAAAAGCGTCGGCGCGTTGGTGTCCGGAGCCTCGAACAAACTAGCCCATATTGTTCCCACTCCATAGGAGGAGATGTATCCCACAAGGATAGAATCAGATACCAGACTGATCGAACCTAAGCTGTAGGTGCTTCCAAGAGCATCCGCCTCCACCGGTTCAGGTTCCGTCCATCCATCCCCTGAGGTGTATATGGAGACCACTCGGTCATCCTCTATCGTGAAGGACACCGCCGCCCTGCCCAGGTCATCTATGGCCACTTCCGGATAGAAAAGTCCAGTGAGGTTGGTCGCGATGGAGATCGGTGTCGTCCATTCACCGTTCGAGTAAAAGGTCGCGTTTACGTTCCAACCCGGGTTGATGTATTCCGTGGTCACAACGACGGCTACGCCTAAGCGGTTCATGACCATGTTCTGATTCCAACAATTGGATTCTGTCACACCGGCTACCGGCATCGGTGTCGACCAGATACCACCGTCGGTAACGCTGTAATAGGTGTTGGTGTAAGGAGTCTCGAACTTGCTGTAGGTGACCATGAACTCTCCCGTGGAATCATCGATTCCCACCCTGGTGGTGAAGTCCCATGTTCCAGCGTCATCAATCTCCTCGGGGGCCCCCCAAACACCTTCCACGCTCCTAGTGGAGACCATCACCCTGTAATTGGAATCAATGGTCTGCCATACCGCCGCAGCCCGACTGGAGTCGCTCAGTACTGCTTTAACGTAATACAGATCGGTGGCCAAAGGAACGGTCTCCAAGACCTCCGGGACGGCATCCCATCCCGATCCTGCATGATATGTCCACACCGCCACGCTGCGTTCGGTGCTGTTAAAGGACTCATGGGCCAGTATGGCATCACCGTTGCCATTCACCGACAGTCTGTATTCCTTTGAATTGATGGAAGCGGTCTGACCGTGGTCGAATGTATCACCCCATCCGAAGTCAGCTATAAAAGTTCGAGAATAAACATGATCTTCCCAACCGTAAGCGATCCAGCTGACCACCGCGCTTCCGTTATCGCTCATGCCCACCTGGGGATTGGACATTATATTGCCGCCCCAATTGCCGGCCAAGGTCTCTGGCCAGCTCCAACCCGTCAAGGGCGTGTACATCGAGAAGCAAAGGAAGTAGTTCGGGGCCGCGTCGCTCTCTATCCAAACCACGATCTTGTTCCCATTAGATGATTGGGCGACCCAAGGGTCAAAACCGTTGTTCATGCTCCTCTGTAAAGCTTGGCCGCCGTCCCAGGCTCCTTCCATGGGTTCGGCCTGCGCTCCGTTCAACGGCAACAATCCGAACAGCAATACCACGACCAATGACACGGCTGAAAATACCTTGAGTTCCACCTTCATGACAGCACCTTTAGGGCGAGTTACCCCTCCCGGAAATTATGGTCAGGACGTATATAGGATGATTTTGCTCGAGCCCCCGATCATCATGGAGGTTTAATCGCTCACAGGTACGTTTTAAATTTATTGTAGATAACAGTTATTAATCTCTGGTTAACGCCATTAATTCAATTAGCGTCATAATATTTTTTAATATAGCGCGTAAATCAGAGCGCGTGGGGATTTAGATGAATTTCTTCAACAAGACCATTGCCGGTTATCTTCTGGCCTTGGCGGCAGGACAGTTCCTGATCGCCCTTATGCTGGGGGAGTCCATGGCGCCGGGATACAGCATGCACGACAACGCCATCAGCGACCTGGGGACCATCGCAGAATCGGAACTGCTGTTCAACGCATCCCTGTTCCTGATAGGACTGCTGAACTTCGCGGCGGGTTATGTTCTCTACAAGGCCATCGGGGACCGCAAGGTCCTGATCGCCTTCGCTCTGGGGGGCATAGGGGCCATGGGCGCCGGCCTCATACCTCTGGACCACCCCAGTGGCGTTCACGGATTGTTCGCTCTGTTCGCCTTCGTCTTCATAAACGTGGAGGCCATGATCGCCGGACGGCTGGCCAAGTTCCCCCTTAACAGGATATCGCTGCTGTTGGGCATCCTAGGCATCATCTTCGTCCCGGTCATGATCATGGTTGACTCCGGTTCACTGGACGTCACCGGCAGCATCGGGCACGGCGGTGTGGAACGGATGATCGCCTTCCCCTGTCTCATCTGGATGCTGGTCTTCGGAGGGTATCTCATAGCCTCGCCAGAGCTGAGGGGATGAATCGGACCTCAACGCGAGCACGATGTGTCGATTGCTACAGAGCCCCGGAACGATCAAAATAAGTTCCGACCATCCGTCCCAGCCGTTCCAAAGGAATATATCGTATCTTTAGCAATAGATGGACCCGAACCCGATGAGCGAGGACCGAAGCGGCTTGGAGCACTATTACTCAAGCAGCGGCATATACGACTTCTTCGTCAAGCTAGCCCACGGTTCAAATTATCCGGCCATGTTCATAATGATCGCCTTCTTCTCCATATTCCTTATTGTCCCGTTGCTTGGTGGTCCGAACAAGAGCACCACCGGCGAGCTGGAATCGGCCACCGTCTTCTCGGGGCTGACCATAATGTTCGGTCTTATGATATTCGTCGTCTACCTGGCCATGAGGAGGGAGGCCGACCCGCGCCTGAAGAAGGCCGGCCAAGGTATCTGCATTTCGATATCCATACCGATCATTCTCTATTCGATGACGATACTCACGACCCTCCTGACCGGCAACGAGGTCATCGCGGTGCTCAGGGCAACGTCTTCCATGGTCATACTCGTCCCGCTACTGCTTATCGTTATCATGCTGGTGGAATCGGTGATAAGGCAGGGCATCGTGCAGAAGGGGTCGAAGGTCCCGCTGGGCCTGGTGCTCCTGACCATAGTACTGATCATGTACACGTTCGCCACGGTCTACTATGTGAACGGGCTCCTGACCTGGGCACCGGCGTCCACCGGCGGTTCCGGACCGATCCTGGCCTCGGTAAGCTTTGAGGACGCCATGTATTACAGCGGTCTCATCTTCACCACCCTGGGCTCATCGGAGATCGTTCCCGTAGGTATTGGGAAAAGCGTCACCGTCTTTGAATCGATCAGCGGTTATATCGTCCTGGGATTCTTGACCGCAGTGTTCATCCAGGCGATCATCTCAAAAAGAGGGACATAAGAGGTCCTTCGTTCGATGGCCACGACCTGATAGGCATACCGCCCATCTGGTTGCCTAATGATAAAAATAGGAAAAAGGATTGGAAGGGCCTCAGCCCTTGTTCTTGATCATCATGACCTCGATGATCTTGACCGCCTCGTCCTCCGGGAGCCCGAGGGATTGCTGGACCTTGGTCAGCAACCTCTTCTCCTCCTCGGCGATCTCCCCGTCCGCCAGGGCGAGGTCGGTAGCTACCGCGAAAGCGGTGGCCCTCATGTTCTCCGGCAGGGATTCCTTGGCCAGTCCGACCAAGGCGTCCAAACCCTGCTTCTTTATGATATTGATGAGCTTGTTGAGCATCGACGACATCTGGTTGTCGTTGTAGCCGGCGAACGTCCTCATCCGGTAGAACTGCACGAACATACCGCGCGCCTCTTCCTCGGTTATAACACCGTCAGCGGCGATGGCCACCAGGCTCACCGCGGCGAAAGCCTCTTCCTTGCTTAGCTTGACCTTCTCATCCTTCGAGCTGAACTTGTCGAACAGACCCATGTTATTCACTCCATTACGGTCGTTGATCGTAATTCACGGCCTCGGGCGGCAGGCCCAGACCGAGTCCACCGGCGATTCCCTTTTAATGAATAAAGATAACTGAATTACAGAGGGCTGATAGGTTCCGGCGACAGGGGCAGCTCACTTCTTCTCGTCGCCCAAGCTCTTCAGGGCCGGGCAGCTCTCCGACTGGACCTCCTGGATCACCGGGCAGGTACCGGTCTTATGCGTCCTGATCCAGGAGGCGGCCATGGCGACAGCGAGGATGGTCACGATGATCATCAGAGAGGTCAGCACCGGCACGTGATAGTCGAAGATGCCGGCCAGCATCTTCACGCCTACGAACGCCAGTATCCCCGCCAGCCCGTACTTGAGATAGCAGAACAGGGTCATGATGTGCGACAGCGCGAAGTACATGGAACGCAGGCCGAGCACGGCGAAGGCGTTGGAGCTGAAGATGATGAACGTCGACGTCGTTATGCCCAGGATGGCCGGTATGGAGTCCACGGCGAACACGATGTCCGTGCTCTCGATTACCAGCAAAGCGATGAACATCGGGGTGGCGAACATGACCATCTTCCCGGCGCCGTTCGGCAGGTGCACGAAGAACTTGTCATCGTGATAGTCCTTGGTGACCCTCAGGAACCTGCGGAAGAAGCGGACCAGCAGGTTGTGCTCCGGGTCGACGTCCTCCTTCTCCTTGCCGACCACCATCTTGATGGCGGTTATGAGCAGGAAAGCACCGAAGATGTAGAGCACCCATTCGAACCTCTCCACCAGGGTAACCCCGACCAGAATGAAGGCCAGTCTGAAGATCAGCGCTCCCAGGATACCGTAGAATAGCACCTTGTGCTGGAACTTGCGAGGGATGCAGAAGGAGGTGAAGATGAGTATGATCACGAACAGGTTGTCCACGCTGAGCATGAGCTCCATCAGGTAGCCAGTGGTGAACTCCAGTCCGGGTCCGGAGCCCATGTAGAAGTAGATCCCGGCATTGAATGCGATGGCCACGCCGATGAAGAAGGCCATCTGCAGAAGGGCCTCTCTGGGCCGGATGATGTGCGCCTTGCGGTTGAAGACCCCGAGGTCGAGTATCAATAGCGCTGCAAAGGTTATGATGAATACTATCCAGGCCAACTCAGTTACTACGTCCACGGTTACCAGCTGTCCTATGCCCGGGCCCAGGGAACGAGCTCCCATGAGCCCCAGTTGTTTCGGGATGCTTAGCGAGCGTTAATATTTACTCTTATCCTTTCTAACAATCTCTTATTTCGGATAATGACCGCTTTGAAGGACCAGTCAGCGCTCTTTTTTGCTCCAAAGGCATCCTCCCCCGTGCAGCGGCGGACCAAGGCCATGCCCCATCAGTGAACAGCTGGCCGATCACCGGGCGCTGACCGCCAGCTTCGCCCTGCATATGGCCAGCCAGGCCATGGCGCAGGTCAAACCCACGATGACGTTTATCATTCCCAGCACCAGCAGAAGGTCGCTGCCAGCCAGCGAAACGATGATCATTCCCATGCTGCCCATCACCAGGCCGAAGCAGTTGATGAGGGATGAGGCCGCTCCCGCGTCCTCCTTCTGCTGCTCCAGCATCAGGAAGGTGCCGGCGGGGCGCACGCAAGACCCCATCAGGGTGGCCGGCAGCAGGGCCAGGGCGAAGAACATCGGGCCGGCGTTCCCGAAGACGGCCACCAGCAGGCCGGCCAGGGCCATTATCCCAAAGCAGGTCACCACTATCGAACGGCGCGTGTAGTAGCGAGAAAGGAATAGGTAGAGGAAAGGTCCCAGGAGCATGCCCATGGCGTTGAGGGCGAAGTAAAAGCTGTATGTCTGGGCGGACAGGCCGAACACGTCCTGGTAAATGTACGACGAATCGGCGATGAAGGCCAGGGAAGCCAAGCTGATCAAGGAGAACACCAGCAGCAACGAGCTGAACCCGGGGTTGCGGAGCACCACTGCCAGGCGGCGCAAGGCCTGCGGCACGGTGCCCTGAAACCGGGTCTTCAGCGTCTCCTCCAGCAGCAGGCATCCTGCGAACGATATCAGCCCTATCAGCGCCAACACCCAGAAGAGGCCGCGCCAGGACATGACCGGCAGCAGGAACGCGCCAAGCACCGGGGCCACCGCCGGGGAGATGACCACCATCGATTGCACGATGGACAGCACCGACTCCCTGCGTCTGCCCTCGTAGACGTCCTTGATCATGGCGGTGGCCACGGCCGAAGCGGCGCTGCCCCCCAACGCCTGCAGCACACGGAAGGCGATGAGCATGAAGATGTCCCAGGAGACCGCGCATCCCGCGCTGGCCAGAACATAGAGGGACAGGCCGACCAGCAGCACCCTGCGCCGGCCGTACTTGTCGCTCATCGGGCCCCAGAAAAGCATGCCCAGGCTGAAGAAGATGAAGAACAGCACCAGGGTGAGGTTGGTGAGGGCGGACGACACTCCGAAGTAATCCCCCATCCTGGGAAGCGCAGGAAGGTACAGGTCGGTGGACAGGGGGACGAAGGCCGACAGCACGGCGAGCAGAGCGATGAGCCCCTTTCCACCCAGGTACCTCTGTTCAACGTTCTTTTCTGCGCCCATCTGGAACGGGTGCGGCCTACTCCTTCCCCCGGATATAACGTTTTGGCAACCGGTCCTAAGGATGCACAACCTTTATGAGGGAACCATCTCTCAGGTGCCCCGAGCGAAATGAACGGCGACACCGGGACAAAGGGAAAGTACGTAGCCCTGGTAATCGTCATGCTGGGGGTGTTCATGTCCGTGCTAGACGCTGTCGCTCTGAACATCGCCCTGCCCGCAATAACCTCCTATTTCCAGGTGACCGTCGCCGACACCCAATGGGTGGTCACCGGTTACCTACTGGTCCAGACCTGCTTCCTGATCATATGCGGCAAGATCGCCGAACGGGTCGGTCAGGCCAAGCTGTTCACCATCGGCCTGGTGGTGTTCTCGCTATCCTCGCTCTCGTGCGCCTTGTCCTCCGACCTCACGCAGCTCATCGCGTTCCGGTTACTGCAAGGTCTTGGCGCGTCCATGATGTTCAGCGTGTCCACGGCCATCGTTTTCCGTCTTTTCAGCATAAGGGACCGCGGCAAGGCCCTGGGGTTCCTCGGTTCGACGGTCGCCGTGGGCGGCATGGCTGGTCCGGTGATCGGTGGCGTTCTGGTCGGCACCTTTGGCTGGCAGTCGATCTTTTTCGTCAACGTCCCGATCGGACTGTTCGCCGCCGTGGCCGCGTTCAAGTTCCTCCGCCTGGAGGAAACTCTGTCAAATAAGTTCCACCTTGATCTGGTCGGCGCCTTCCTGTGGATAGTGATGATGGCGTCGCTCGTACTGGCGCTGGGCGAGATCGGCAACACCGGAAAGGTCGACACGAACACCGCCATCCTGGTCATAGTGCTCCTAGCCACGTTCCTCCTCTTCATCCGCCGGGAGCGCCGGGTCGAGGAACCGCTGCTGGACCTCTCGGTATTCAAGGTGCGCCGCTTCTCCTTGACCGTGCTCAGCATGGTCGTGTTCTTCATCTCCATGAACATGGTCACCATCCTCGGCCCCTTCTACTTCGAAGGGGTGCTGGTCTATGATCCAGTAACGGTAGGTTTCATCTTCATGATCCTCCCGGCCATAACCATGTTCGGCTCGCCCCTGGTCGGCCGAATATACGACCGCAAGCGTATGTTCCCGTACACCACGTTAGCGCACCTGATCCGCGCCGCCGCCTTCTTCATGATGGCCTACGGGTTCATGGACGCCAATATCCCGATCGTCCTGATCGCCTTCGCGGTCATGGGCGTCGGAAGCTGCCTGTTCCAGACCCCGAACAACGCCGAGCTGATGATGGCCCTGCCAATGAAGAAGAGCGGTCTCGCTTCCAGCATCCAGGCCACCACCAGGAACCTGTCCCTGGCGGTCGGCGTCTCCCTGGCCACCATCCTCATGACCTTGATGATGGGGTCCATGGATTACGGGGCGATAGCCGGCGGACCTCTGGCCGGAGAGCTTTCAGACTCGGTCGCCACCGCCGTTGCCTTCGGAGGCGCGCTATCGATCGTGGGGGCCATCATCTCCCGGCTGGGCGAGAAGGGGCTGTCCAACCAGTCAGACTGAGAATCTTTCCGCCAAATCAATTACTTCCTTTCTCCCAGTTCCTAGTTTATATATACTCAGCAAACGAGAGTGATTTTCAGCATCTTCTAGGGGGAGACAAGGTGGAAGAGATTGGATCATCCAGGTTGATCTCGTTAAGCGCTCTCTTTTTATCATTGATAATGCTGGTGTCGCTATTCGTATCGATCGTGTTCACCGGCCCCGCCACGGCGGTCGCGAGCGGTGACTATGAGTACGAGCTCATAAACGGCGACACCGAGGTCAAGATCACCAGTTACACAGGTCCGGGGGGAGACGTGGTCATCCCCGAGCTGATAGATGGAAGACCGGTGACCATGATAGACTGGCATGCGTTCTATCAGATGGAGAGCGTGACATCAGTTACCCTTCCATCCAGTTTGGGAGGGGTCAGCTCCATGGCCTTCCAGGAGTGCTGGAACCTGACCGCCATATATGTCGACAGCAACAGCACGCAATTCGCCAGCTTGGACGGGGTGCTTTTCAGTAAAAACCTCGGTGCCCTGGTGATGTATCCGCCGGGATTGGAAGGAGGGTACGATGTGCCGGGGACCACGGACAGCATCGGTTACGAGGCCTTCGTCTATTGCAGCAAGATAACCTCAATAACCATCCCGGACAGCGTGACCTTCATCCAACAGAAGGCCTTCTACTCCTGCACATCGCTAAGCTCCGTGACCTTGGGCAGCGGGATCAGCGCCATATCCGACTGGACCTTCGCCTACTGCCGAGCCCTGGAATCAATAACCATACCGGACAGCGTCAACACCATAGGGAACAGCGCCTTCATCGTGTGCGACTCCCTGTCCTCGCTCACCATAGGGACCGGCACCTCCTCCATAGGTGTCAACGCCTTCTACTTCTGCAGCTCGCTGGCTGCCCTGGAGATACCCGGGAACGTGCTCACCATCGGGGCGAGCGCGTTCTCGGGCTGCGCCTCTCTGAGCTCCCTGACCCTGAACGAGGGCTTGAGCACAATAGGGAACTATGCGTTCACCTCCTGCACGTCCCTGACCAGCGTGGACATTCCGGGCAGCGTCGCCTCCATGGCGGACCGGACCTTCAGCGGCTGCTGGTCCATGACGTCCATTAACGTCGATCCGTCGAACACCGTATACGAGAGCGCCGGAGGGGTCCTGTTCAACGAGGACCTCACCAGGCTCATCAAGTACCCCTGCGGGCTGGGAGGAAGTTACAATGTGCCGGACAGCGTCACCGCCCTGGGAGACGCCGCTTTCAGCTCCTGCCCCGAACTGAGCCGGGTCGGGATAGGGAAGAACGTGACGGACATACCGATATGGGCGCTATCGTATGACAGGAACCTCACCGAGATCGAGGTCGATCCGGGCAATCCCATCTATTCCAGCCTGGATGGCGTGCTTTTCGACAAGGATGTCACGGAGCTTCTTCAGTACCCATCTGGAAAGGCAGGTGCGTACGTCTTCCCCGACACCGTGACCTCCCTGCGCGACTGGAGCATGGCCTATGCCCAGAGCTTGACCTCGGTGACCATCCCTGAAGGGGTGACCTACATCGGGGAGGGCGCTTTCTCGGAGTGTCCAACGCTCACCGAGATCAACATCCCTGGCAGTGTGACTTACATCGGGGAATGGGCCTTCGACGAATGCTACGCCTTGCTGAAGATCAATGTCGATGAGGGAGGCGTCAACTACTCCAGCATGGACGGGGCGCTGTTCAACGCCAACAGGACCATATTGATCAAGGTCCCCTCTGGTTGGACAGGCGCATACGATATTCCGGATGGAGTGGTGACCATAGGCGATTGGGCCATCAATGCCTGCAACCTCACTCACATTATTGTTCCTGGGAGTGTCGCCTATCTCGGGTACCGCTCTTTCTGCGATCTCCCCGCTCTGGAGGTCCTGCGCTTCAATGGGGACGCCCCGGATACCGACATCAACTGGAAGCACATGCTGAACGGATCGCTGGTCGTGCAATACTATCTGGGCGCAGCCAACTTCACCTCGCCCACCTGGAACGGGATCGCCTCGATGGCGCTCTCGGTACCATCCTCCCCGCTGCTGGTCTCAGCCACGGCCGAGGGTACCGTGGTTACCCTGACCTGGACCAGCCCGGAGAACGACGGCAACCTGTCGATCACCGGCTACACGGTGTTCTACGGCACCGTTTCCCCGGACGCCCAGTTCGGAGGAACGTTGTCGAACACCAGTACATCGGCCACCGTCACCGGGCTGGACCCCGGTGTCAAGTACTTCTTTGCCGTGAAGGCGGTGAACGACCTTGGCAACTCACCTCTGTCCAATGTTCTGAACGTCACCGTCCCCTCTGAAAATGACGGGTCCGATGGTCAGACGTTGATGATTGCGATCGTAGTGGTGGTCATCGTGGCGGCAGCCGCCTTAGGTGTCTGGTGGTTCAAGTTAAGGAAATGAGATGGTAAGGATGTGCGTGTGAAACGCTCCCCCCTCTCTTCAGCCCAGGCCTTGGTCTTTTCCGGCTTCCTATCATTTGGGCCGCATCCTCAATCACCTTTAAAATCCTGGAACATCATGCGATGCCGGGGGAAACTTATTGAACCGCGTTATGGAGAGCGTCATCCTCTTCGTGGCCATATTCCTGATGCTTCTGGGAGTGATATTCCTTATCGCAGCTGGTACGCAGAACCTCATAACCGGCGGGGCGCTGGTGCTGATGGCCATCGTGCTCATGGTCTTCGTCTACCGCAGTAAAAGGGTCGAGGCGTCCAAGCCCACGCTGGTGACCCAGAACTTCAATGTGACGATGAGCGGTTCCGGGCAGATGGAGAAGAAGGAGCTGAACTGCAAGAGCTGCGGAGCGCCGCTCACGGACGAGAACCTCAAGGTCGTGCAGGGCGGGGTCATCATGACCTGTCCGTACTGCGGCACCATCTCCTCCCTGGAGGAATCGCCCAAGTGGTGAGCGCGATGGAACGACTTTCGCGTTATGTCACGGTCAACGTCCTATCGTTGCTGCTGATATCATCTCTGCTTCTCAGCGGGCTCGGGACGCTGAACCAATCCCCCTTCGGCGAAGCAAGGGCGGCCGACTACTCCTTCTCCGTGGAGCGGCAAGAGGTCAACGTCACGATCCTGAGGGATGGCAGCGTGGACATCGATTATTACTTCCTGTTCACCAACGTCGGCTTCCTGGATGGGGTGGACATCGGGCTTCCCAACTCCCATTACGATGAGAATTCGGCGGAAGCCACCATCTTCGTCGGCAGCACCCAGTACGCTCCCTCGCAGGTACACGAATCACCGTACATCGATGTGGGGATGGCGGTGGAGTTCGGCAATACGCTTCAGAACGCCATCGAGAGCGCCGGTTCCTTCGAGCTATACTTCCACGTGAACAACCCGCACATGGTGTATCTGAACGAAATGATCAACGACACCGTGGGCGCAAGCTTCCGCCCCACCTGGTTCGATCCGGAGTTCCAGGTCGGACCGACCGGAACCCTGGTGCAGAGGCTGATATTCCCGGAGGGCTTCACCGACGAAACGCAGGCTCTCTGGTACGAAGGCAATCCCTGGGACCAGTTCTATTGGGACAACGCCACGGAAAGGCATGTGGCCATGTGGACCGACTCCAACGTCTATCCTGACAACGTGGCGGCCGGCAGCTACGACGTTGGCGTGGGCTTCCCGGCCGTTTACGTCGAGCAGTACTTCCTGCCCGACCCGGAGATGGACATCTTCGGGGACATCTGGGCCTTGGTGTCGCTGCTGTTGCCGCTTATCGTCATGGCCTTGTTCGCCACCCTGTTCGTGGTGATCAATGTGTCCGTAGCAAGAAAGCGGCGCGGAGATTACTACGAGCCGGTGATGAACGTGGTGGGCGCCGGTCCGCGGCGCGACCTGACCGTGGTGGAGGCGGCCGTCGTTCTGGAGAGACCACTGGAGATGGTCTCCACCATGGTCCTCTTCGGCCTGATCAGGAAGGGCAAGGTACGGGTGCTGTCGGAACAAGCGCCGATGCGCCTGCAGAAGCTGGCCGAGGTCGGCGAACACCCCTATGAGACGGACTATCTTCGCACCATCGGTCCGGACGGGACGGTGGACCGCGGTCTGCTGAAGAAAGCTCTGGTGAGCCTCATCAACGCCACCCTGGAGAAGATGAAGGGCTTTGAGCAATCGGCCACCCAGAGGTATTACGAATCGATATGCGACAAGGCCTGGCAGCAGGTAAAGACGGCCGGGACGCCGGAGGATGCCGCGTTCCAGCTGCAGAAGAACAATGACTGGATGATGCTTGACCGCGATTATCCCGGGCGCATGCAGAGGGACATCCTCATCCTGCCGATATTCATACACCGGCCGGTCCCCGGCGGGGTTGGCACCTCCGGCTTCATTCCGGACGTGGGCAAGATGGCCAACGATTACGTGAACAACGTGCGGAACGCCGCCAACAACCTGGTGAACGACATGCGCGGCATCGCCAACGACGTGGTCAGGGTGACCAATCCGATGCCGGTCTCCAGTTCTGGACCGGTGCGCAGCGGAGGGCATTGCGCCTGTGCTTGTGCTTGCGCCTGCGCGTGCGCCGGGGGTGGACGATGACCCTCAGGAACTGGTGGCGGGAGCTTAACGGAAAAGGGCTCCGCGCCGGCGTCCACAAGTACGATGGCCTCGGCGACCTGAAGGGCCACCGCTTCCATCTGCGCATCGACTCGGAGAGCAAGGGCGCGCTTCTCGTTGACGCCTCAAGCATAATCTTCCTGAACGGCACCGCCCTGGACCACGTCCGCTGCGTCCTGGAGGACCGCGACGATAAGCAGGTCGCCAAGTACCTGCGCCGCCGCTACAAGCATTTGAAGAAGGACAAGGCCATAGAGCGTCATGTCCTGGTCAAGGGGCAGCTCGTCGAGTTCCTGAAAGGGGACAACCAGGTACTGGGCATGATCGGTCCCGACAAGCCGTCGATAGGCAAGGACGACTTCCCGGCGCCGTACCGCATGGACCTGGCGCTCACATATCGTTGCCAGAACCGCTGCGGACACTGCTATAACGAGCCGCGCGAGCTGAAGGAACTTACTGCTGAACAATGGAAGCAGGTGATAACGAAAACGTGGCAGCTCGGCATACCGCACATCGTCTTCACCGGCGGCGAACCGACGGAATGCCAGGCCTTGCCGGATCTGGTCTCCTGGTCCGAGAAGTACGGGCAGGTGACCGGGCTGGTGAGCAACGGCCGCAATCTCGCCAAGCCGGGATACCTTCACGACCTGGTCGTCAGGGGCCTGGACCATGTGCAGATAACCGTGCTTTCGTCCGAGGCGGAGGCCCACGACCGCCTGGTCGGCAGTGAGGGCGCATGGAAGGAGACGGTCGAAGGGCTCAAGGTCGCGCTGGCGGAGGACCTTTACGTTTCGACGAACACCACCATCATGCGCTCCAATCTGAACGGGGTGGAGGGGACCATGCGCTTCCTTATTTCCTTGGGAGTAAAGAACATCGCCTTCAACGGGCTGATACGGTCCGGGAAGGGGGTCAACGCCGAAGGCATCTCCTATGAAGAGCTGGCCAAGGCGTTGGATTCGCTGAAGGCCATAGCCGTCGAGAAGAACGTCAAACTAATCTGGTACACCCCTACGCCTTACCACGAGCTCAATCCCATCAACCACGGGCTGGGGATCAAACAGTGCACCGCCTGCGCCCTGAACATGGCCATCGAACCGGACGGGACGGTCCTCCCGTGCCAGAGCTATTACGAACCGTTAGGAAACATCCTGACCGATGACTGGAAGGCCATATGGGAACACGACCTCTGCAAGCGCATCCGCAACCGGGAGTACCTGGACGGGGATTGCGTCGACTGCGGCATGAAGGAGGTCTGCGGGGGCGGCTGCCCGCTGTCCAGAGAGCACGGCGATTACATATGCCTCGACAGGCACTCGAACATGTGATCAGCGCTTCCAGCCAATCGCGTGGAACATGGGGTTGATGAGCACCAGGGTATCATCTGCCAGGGCCTCGTCCCAGGCGAACCTCGCCCTTTCCAGGGTCTCAGGGTCCACGAACCTCTCCACGGACTGGGACAGCGCATTCCATTCCGCCTCCGCCTCTTCCTTGAGCTGAGCGCCGGTCCATTTTCCGCCGTGCGCCCCAAAGTCCACTTCCAGGCCGGCCCTCATCATCAGGCGCTTCAGTTTCCTTCCGGTGTACGGGTCGGCCCCCTCCGCCCGCAGCGATCGGATCAGCGCTTTGTCCAACCGTGCCACTTCCGGAGGTGAGCACGATCTCCTGCCGTAGTCCGGTTCAGCCAGACACAGCACGCATTGTCGGGCCACCCTGGCCATCTCCGTCATGGCCCTTTGCTGGTCCGGTAGCCACATCATGGTGAAGGAGCAGTAGACGAAGTCGAAGCTTTCATCTCCGAAGGGTAGGTCCTGCGCGTCCCCAAGCACCGCTTCCATCCCCTTTTCTCGGACCCGCCGGACCATCCCCTGGTCGATGTCCAGCCCGGTCACCTCGAGCATCGGGGAGAACAGCTCCATCACCAGCCCGGGACCGCAGCCGACCTCCAGGGCGGTCATTCCCGGTCGTTCCCTGACCAGGGTTCGCATGGTCCATTCCCAGTACTGTCCCAGCCAGGAGACCTGTCGTCTCAATTGGCGCTCGGACGTGACGGCCGGCCTCGGCATGCCCCGTCATGTCGTTGTGATGGGATAATCCTGCCGAATCACCCCGGATCATTCCAGGAGGGTGAGCTTCCTCCATCCGGCCAGCAGGAAGGACGTGCCCAGGACCGCGCTCGATATCAGCAGGGCGTACAGCCCCCCGTTCTCCCCAAAGAAGGCGAAGCTGAAGATGAAGAGAACGAACGACAGGGCCATCATCAATACGGCGTTGCCGAGCACCTCCATCGGCTTCTCGCTGAAGGCCGGGAAGAGCAGGAACAGCCCGATGGACATGACCACGTAGAAGGAGGACACCGCTACCATCAATCCGGTCAGCAGCAGGATGTCGATGATTTCCAATCCGGCCGGCAGGAGCACCACCAAGGCCGATATGGCCGCTACTGGCTGCACCACCAGCAGGCCCTGCAGGATCCTGGCGAGCACCAGTCTGGTCTCTCCCCTCGGCGCCTTCCGGTAGATGAACAGATTGTCCTTTCCCCGGGCGGTGACCTCGCCGACCACGAAGACGCAGAGGAAGGCCATCAGCCAGGAGGCGGTCAACAATGCCAGGGTGACATAGTTGCCCGGCGGGAGGGAACCGAGCATGAAGACCTCCATCATGACCACCAGGCCCAGGATGTAGACCACCCGCGACAGGTTCTCCAAACGACGTCCGTAGTCCTTCATCACCGTGACCAGCACGGTCGCCAGATGCCTGTTCCCAGCCAGCGTGCGGGCGTATTTGTACAAATGACCTTCCGGCGCGGCCCGCGGGGTGGCGAAGGACACCGGCTCCAGGTCGTAGGCGCGTCCGGACAACCGGGCGCCCACCGCCAGGGAGATCATCAGCGTGCCAGCCAGGCCGGCCATCCCCAGCAGGGTGCTTCCCATCTCGAAGCCCAGGTCCCCCGGGTGCCGCAGGAAGCGCAGCACCAGGTCCGCCCCCCAGGAGCTGGGGAGAAGCCAGAAGGCGTCCGAGAGCGAGGCGCCCTTCCCCTGCAGGGCGTCCATCATCTCTCCGTTCATGGAGAGGTACATCAGACCCACCAGGGGGAGGGCGATCATCAGCGCCAAAGCCTGACCGGCCTCCCTTCCCCTCTGGCTCCTGTTAAGCCTAGCCTTCAGCATGGCCGCGGCGAGCAGCCCCAGCCAAAGCGCGATAAGGACCACCATGACGAAGACCACGATCGACAGCAGCACCTGGTCCAGGGTCATCCCGAAAGGGATGAACAGCGCCAGGAACGTCCCGGCCAGGACGGTGATCAGGATGGAATAGGTGGGCAGCATGCCCAGGAACTTGCCCAGCAGCACGTCCGCAGGACGCACCGGCGCGGAGAGCAGGGTCTCCAACGGCGCCAGGTTGGTGTCCTGCAGGGTCTGGATTATCGGGACGGTGAACACGCTGATGAAGATGATGAACAGCATCACCTGCATGAAGGACAGCGCCGCCTCGGAGAGCAGCAGGTCCTTAGTGAGGTCGGAGGCCAAAGAGAACACCGCCGGGGCGGCGTAAATCACGTACCAGGCGAGCAGCGCCACCATGAGAAAAGGGAAGAGCCTGCGCCATCTCCTGATCCCGCTGGTCTTCAGCAGATACTCGTTCCTGGCGATGAGCAACCATTTAGGCCTTGGCAACCGCTTTCCTCCAGGACAGGGCGTCCGGGCGCCCGGCGACCCCGGTCAGTCTGATGAAGGCGCCCTCCAGGGTCGAGGCGCCCGCCTTTTCGATTATCTCGGCCACGGTGCCCACCGCGGTCACCTTCCCGCGGTCGATGATGGCTATGCGGTCGCACACCTCCTCCATCAGCGGCAGGATGTGGCTGCTGACGAACACGGTCTTGCCGGCCTTCTCCGCCAGGTCCTTGATGAGGTCCCGGACGACCAGTGAGGCCAAGGGGTCCAGGGCGGAGGTGGGCTCGTCCAGGAAGATTATCGGCGGGTCGTGTATCAGCGCCGCGGCGATGAGCACCTTCTGCTTCATGCCCCGGCTGAACCCCTCCAGCAGGTCATCGCCTCTCTGTCTCAGGTCGAAAAGCTCCAGCAACCGGTCCGCCCGGTCCTTCAGCAGCGTCCGATCTACGTCGTAGAGCGAACCAACGAACTCCAGGTACTCCCTCGGGCTGAGCTTCTCATAAAGACCAGGCGATTCGGCCAGCAGACCGGTGGACCGCTTCACGTCGTCCATCCGCGTCGCGATGTCATATCCGTTCACCAATGCCCGGCCGGAGGTGGGCCTGATTATCCCGTTCAGCATGCGGATGGTGGTGGTCTTTCCCGAACCGTTCGGTCCCAGGAGGCCGAAGGTCTCTCCTGGGTATACCGTCAGAGAAATATTGTCCACCGCCCGGACCTCGCCCCGGCGCCCGTACCTTTTGCTAAGGGAGGAAGCGTCGATTATCGGAACCCTAGCGGCCGCGTCGCTCACAGGGCGTCCTTGCAGCGTCATGTATTAGAACTTCACCTGCCGGGGCGTCGGAAGCGGTCTTGGGAGCATCTAGGATACCTGCAAATAGGAAGTTGTTCCTCCCCGGACACATGATCTCACTGGCCTGGATGTTCCTGGTGATAGCTGGGCTCATGGAACCATGCTGGGTCATCGGGCTCAAGAGGTCCGAAGGCTTCAAGCGTATAGGCTGGAGCGCCTTCACCATGGCCTTCATCTTCGCCAGCATGTACTTTTTGGCCCTGGCCATCGACATGGACCTGCCGATGGGGACCGCTTACGCGGTCTGGACCGGCATAGGCGCCGTGGGCGCCCTGGTGGCCGGGATAGCCCTCTTCAAAGAGAAGGCGGAAGTTGTAAGGATGTGCTTCATCCTGCTGATCGTGATTGGGATCGCCGGCGTGCAGATGACGGCGGGGGTGTGAGATGACCGAGGACGTTCCGATCACGGGAGATGGAACCAAGGACTCCGCCTGGACCCTGCTGGTCATGGCCGGTCTCCTGGAGCCGGTCTGGGTCACCGCCATGAAGCTTTCGGAAGGTTTCACGGATATCGTTTGGGCGGCCGCCACCTTCATCGCCCTGTTCTTCAGCATGTACCTTCTCGGCAAGTCGCTGAAGATGAACATTCCGATGGGCACGGCTTACGCGGTCTGGGTCGGGATCGGTGCGATAGGCGCGCTGATAGTCGGCATCCTGCTGTTCAACGAACCCTCCGACCTTCTGCGCCTGTTCTTCGTGCTGCTGATCGTGGTCGGGATCGTCGGGGTGCAGGTCACCAGCAAGTGATCGGGATCATTCATCACGCTCGAAGAACGGTCTCTGGTCCTTGATCTTCCACCAGGCGTGCACGAAAAGCGCCCAGCCGATCAGGCTGAGCACTATGCCCAAGAGCCAGACCCAAGGCTCGTCCATTAGCGGGTTCTTGCCGTTCCCGGTGACGGCCACGGAAAGGAACAGGGGGACCAGCATCGCGGTCAACTTGAGAACCACCTTGCGGTCCTCCACGCCCCACATCAGCAGCAGCACGGCAGGCATCATGAAGTAGACCAGCAGGATCTTCGGGTAGGTCAGGAAGAAGGCCATGGTCACCAGCGCCGCGCCCTGCCAAAGGGACATCTTCTTCCAGTAGGCGAAGAGCGAAGAGGCGGCCAATCCTATCAAGGTCAGCGCTACTCCCGCCCAGCCTGGAAGGCCGAACCCCAGCTCGCCAATGAAATGCCAGGGGCTTATGGACGACCCACCGGTAGGTGAATCCGGGTCGCTCAGGAAGTAGTAGGCGAAGGAAGGCAGCTCGCCCGGGAACAGGATCATGAACGGGACGATGAATAGGAGGGCCAGCAGAGCGAACGCCAGTACCATCCTGGCCCGTCCCCGGTCATCGCAGTGAAGGAAGGTCCAGGGCAGCACGACCACGTTGAACATCTTGGTGAGCACGCCGATGAAGGACGCCGCCCCGGAGGCGGCAGCCTTTCCATGAAGAAGAAGCAATAATGGCAGCACGAAAAGGAAGATGGTGATGGCCTCGTCCTGCACCCCGAAGCCGAACTCCATCCATCCCAACGGATACACCAGGTACAACAGAGAGGCGGCCATGGCCTTGCGTTCGTCGATCTTCCGCAGGAGAAGGAAGAAAGCTAACGAGGTCATGATTGCGAAGGCGGCGAAGTACAGCTGGTAGGCCTGCGTGGACCCGCCGGCCAGCTGGGGTATCAGGAACAGGTACATGATCAGCGGCGGCGACTCCGAGTAGAAGTCCACGTACGGTATCTTACCGTCCAGAATGTTCTCCGCTCTCGCTCGATAGAAATTGAGGTCGGTGGGGTCGCTGAGCACGTCGCCGAACAGCGGCCTAAGCAGAAGCCCGTCCACGGCGATGACGGTCGCATAGATCAGCAGGCCGAAGATGACGATGGCCAGGAGCTTGCGCTTGAGGTCGCCCCGCAGCGTCCGGTCCAGGAACCGCTCCACCGGTCCGGCCTCGCCATTCATCCCCGCCCCTTTTTCCATCGGTCCGCGCTCATCCTCCCCAGGCCCGACTTCCTGGTGTGACGTCGACCCAATGCCGTTCGTACATATTAGAACCAGTGTCACCCTCGCCGGGCACTTTCGGTCATCCCGGTGAATGGGGTAAATACTCTCTCTCCATCGGAACGCTCATGAACGCCCCCGGGTCCATCTCTTCATGTCCAAGGTCCATCTGCACCACGGTCGCCGCCCCGCGTCCTTGTCCATCCCGGTCGGCCCGGGCCGACAGCCCCATGCACCGCCGGCGTAGGCCGACGAGGCGTCTCGACACACACCCTTATCAGAGCGAACTCCGATAGATGTTCATGGCGAAATTCTGGTTGGACCGACCGCCTCTCTACGTTCACCACCTGGCGCGTAACGAGGCGTTCAAAGGGGAACGCTTCGCCACCGTGGACGAAGGGGACGAGATGACGGTGATCTCCCCGGACACCGGTCCGAAGGCCAACGGTCCTTACGCGTGTCTGACCATGGGTCCGTTCGAACTCTCGCTGGTCGGGATACTGGCCCAGGCCTCGGCGGCCCTGGCCGGGGCCGGCATACCGGTGTTCGTCATATCCACATACCGATACGATCACATCCTGGTTCCCTTGGACCGTCAGGAGGAGGCGGTCAAGGCATTGATGAAGGACGGATTTGAACGGAAGGGCTGAGGTGATGGGTTTTTACCCCATCCCGCCAATTCCGTCATGTTATGTTCTTGAAGAAGGTAAGGTCGGAGGGTCTGGCGCATATCTCCTACTTTCTGGAGTCAGGCGGAGAGGCGGCAGTGATCGACCCGCGCCGGGACGTTGACGATTATCTATCACTGGCTAAGGAAAGGGACGCCAGGGTGGTGCTGGTGCTGGAGACGCACCGCAACGAGGACTACGTCTCCGGGGCGCTAGAGCTGGCCAATGCCACCGGCGCGGCCATATACCACGGCGACCAGCTGGAGTTCGGTTACGGTAACCCGCTTGTGGACGGGCAGGAGTTCCAATTGGGCGACCTGACCTTCAGGGCGGTCCACACCCCGGGTCACACCTACGAGAGCCATTGCTTCCTGGTGTCTGACGAAAGGGGCCCGTTCCTCCTCTTCTCCGGGGATACGCTCTTCTCGGGCGACGTCGGCCGGACGGACCTGACCGGGCCGGAGAGCACCCGGGACCTGTCGGAAAAGCTTTTCGAATCGCTGCATAAACGGATCGTTCCCCTGGGCCCTGAGATCATGGTGCTTCCCGCGCACGGGGCCGGCTCGGCCTGCGGGCACGCCATCTCCGACAGGGAGATGACCACCATCGGGCTGGAGCTCAGGGACAATCACGCGCTATCGCTGAAGAAACTGGACTTCATGATGGCCAAGATGGGTGAGGGCATGGAGAGGCCTCCCTACTTCACCAGGATGGAGGCCCTGAACCTCAACGGCCCGATAATAATGGGCACGCTGCCCCAGCCGCCCCCGCTCTCCCCTAAAAAGATCATCAAGGCCCAGGAGAACGGGGCTTTGGTCCTGGACGTGCGGGAGCCGCACAACTTCGCCGCGGCGCACATACCCCGCTCGCTCAATGTCTGGTTGAACGGCCTCCCGGTATACGGCGGGTACGCTATCCCCTACGGGCGGCCACTGATCATCGTGGCGGAAAGGCAGCAGGAGGTGGACATCGCCGTCCGATATCTGATCCGCATCGGGTACGAGGAGATCGCCGGCCATCTGGGCCATGGCATGGAATCCTGGATCAAGGGCGGGCACGCCACCTCCGCCATCGGGGCGTCCACGGTTCATGAGATCCGCCGGAGGCAGCTAGCCGGGGACGAGATGCTGCTGGTCGACCTGCGGGACCGACGGGAGCTCGATTCCGGCCTCATACCGGGTGCGATGCTTCTGCATCTCGGAAAGATAATAGAGAGGTCCTCGGAGCTTCCCGCGGACAAGGAGCTGGTCCTCTTCTGCGGCTCCGGATATCGCGGCGGTATCGCGGCGAGCATGCTGCGCAACAGCGGCATCAAGAACGTCAGGATAATGCTGGGCGGGGTCGTAGCATGGATGGCCAACGGTTACCCTTTGGAGAAGCTCAGGAGCGTATGAACTTCAAGTAGGCGATCCCCTCCAGACGGTGCATCTGGTCCAGGAGCTCGTTGATGTCCGCGGCATCTCCGCTGAGCACCATCATGTTCATGCACTTGTGGTTGCCCAGGTGGTTGTGCACGTGGGTCTTGATCAGAAGGTGGTTGTCATGATAGATGTCGTGGATGGACCCGGATGCGCAGGCATCGTTGACCATTATCAGTACGCCGTCCACCTGGCCCACCATGGAACGGCGCTCGCTCGTCTCCGCTACAAGGGCCCGCATCGCCGCACGGATGGCCTCCGAGCGGCCGCCGAAACCAAGGTCCTTCTGCAGTGACTCTAGGTCCTCCACGTTCTTATCGGTCAGGGAGACGCTGATGATCGGCATGTTCGTATCAATGTTATTAATTGATATATATACTTCTACATCAACGTTAATAATACACTTATAGATCATCAGGGCCGATCCTGCTATCCAGTTATTTCAGATAAGGCTGAATGGGTACTGAGGTGGGGCATACAAGCTGCGAGGCCAATTTATTAATTAATTAGGAAAATGTTATTAACTAGCTTGCATTAGGCATTCATGGGCACATGAATCGCAAGCAGCTCATCTTGGTCATTGGTTCTTTCGTGGCGGTCATCATCCTCATATTAGCATCATCCGTCCTCCGTAACCAGGACGGCGATGAGGACAGGACCCAGGTAGTGGCGACGTTCTATCCCCTGGCCTACATGGCGGAAAGCATCGGGGGCGACCGGGTGAGCGTTTCGTCCATGGTCCCCTACAACGCCGAGCTGCACTCCTGGCAGCCCGCCCCTCAGGACATCATAAGGGCGGACGATGCGGATGTCATACTCTATAACGGCGGTCCGGCCGACCATTGGTTGGTCGATGACGTGCTCCCCGCGGTCAACGACGCGGGAAAGGTGATAGTCAACACGACACTGGGCGTCTCCTACATCGCCGGCGGCGAGGAGGGCGGGACGGACCCGCACACCTGGCTTAGCCCCGGGAGGGCCATGGTCCAGGCCAGGAACGTTTACCACGCCTTATGCGAGGCGGACCCCGAGGGCGAGGAGTACTTCACCGAAAGGTTCGGCGCCTTGAACGCTACCCTGGCGTCCCTTGACGAACAGTACCGTTCCCTGAACAATGCCACGGTGTCCGGCGTGATCGTATCCCATTCCGCACTGGGATACGTGGCGTACGATTACAACTTCAGTCAGTACGGGGTCATCGGCCTCAGCGCGGACCAGGAGCCGACCGTCGCGGCCATCGCCGACCTGGTGGAGATCATGGAGAACGAGAGCATCTACACCGTCTACGTGGACCCGGTGTACAAGCGGGACTACGCCCAGATCCTGAAACAGGAACTGGAATCGAGGACCGGTCAGGAGGTGTCGGTGCTGGAGATGTTCCTCACACTGGGCCCCTATGAGGAGCTGGACTATCTGGAGCAGCTATCCCAGAACCTGATCAACCTGAGGACCGGGCTAGGCGTACCGCAGTGATGAAGATGGAGCCGATAATCGAAGTCAAGGGATTGACGGTCAGGCGCGGCAGCACCGAGGCGATAACCAAGGCCGATTTCTCGATAGAGAGGGGCGATTACGTCGGGATCGTCGGTCCCAACGGCGGGGGGAAGACGACCCTGGTGCTGGCGTTGCTCGGGCTTCTGCCGAAGGCCGAGGGCAGCATCCGGATAATGGGACAGGAGATCGAGTCCTTCGACCAGTGGGAGAAGGTCGGTTACGTGTCGCAGTTCGCCATCAACTTCGATTCCCAATTTCCCCTGACGGTCAAGGAGCTGGTGGGGCTGGGACGGGTCAACAAGAGGAACATGGGCCGCTTCCGGAACAAGGATGACTGGAAGGCCGTCAATGAAGCGCTCCATCTCATGGGCATATCCGATCTGGCGGACAAGCGCATCGGCATGCTCTCGGGCGGGCAGAGACAGAGGGCCTTCGTCGCCAAATCCCTGGTCAGCCACCCGGAACTGCTGGTCCTGGACGAGCCGGTCACCGGCTTCGATCCCATGACCCAGGAGAAGTTCTTCATGCAGCTGGCGAACCTCAATCAGAATAAAGGCCTCACCATCCTCATCATCTCGCACGACCTCACCGCGGTCTTCTGCCGGATGTCACGTGTGCTCTGCGTCAACCGGCAGGTGCACAGCAGCACCATCGTCGAGGGCACGGTTCCTGACGACGTGCTCAAGCGCGGATATGGCGAACACTTCCACTTCGCCTTCCACAGGCATCAATGCAAGGGGGTGTTCGTCGATGAGCAGCTTTGACGTCTTCGACCTTCCCTCCTTATTCCAGTATCAGTTCCTGCAGATGGCCCTGGTCGGCGGGATACTCGCCGCGGTCGTATCCGCCTGGATAGGGCTGTTCCTGATCCTGCGCAAGGAATCGATGCTGGTGGACGGGGTGGCGCACACCGCCTTCGGGGGCGTTGCGGTAGGCCTTCTCATCGGCATAGACCCCATGCTTGGCGCGATGGCGGTCTCGGCCGCGGCGGTGCTCGGCATAACCTATATGCGAAGGAAGGGGCTGGCGCAATCCGACGCGGCCATAGCGGTCATGATGGCCATGGGCTTCTCGGTGGGTATGATCGTGATCTCTCTGGCCAACGGTTTCAACGTGGAACTTTTCAGCTACCTGTTCGGCTCGATACTCACCATCGACAGCACCGACCTGACAGTGCTGGTCATTCTCGCCCTGGTCATAATCGGGTTCATGGTCTTCTTCTACAAGGAGATGCTGGCCGTGACCTTCGACGAGGATGGCGCTCGCCTTCAGGGCATACCGGTGGAGGCGATGACCATGGCCTTCAACCTCCTGGTGGCGGTGACCATAGCTCTGTCGATAAAGGTGATAGGAATAATCCTGGTCGTGGCGCTCATGGTGCTGCCCGGGCTCACCGCCCTGCAGCTCAAGAGGTCCTTCAAGTCCACTTTGATAGCGTCCACCGTCTTCGGGGTGGGGGCTGCAGTACTAGGTATAGTTCTCTCCGTGCTGTTCAGCGTCTCCACCAGTGGAGTGATCGTCTTCAGTGCCGCCGGTATCTTCCTGTTCGTGGCCGCCTACCAACGCCTGGCCTGAGCCACAACTCTCCAGGGTGCGATCATTAAAAAATATCATGATGATAAAAAGTTGCGTATTTTTTGTAACTATTTTTAATTAGTACCATAAATTATGAAATTAATTTCTATTTCGTACTTCCGTATACTACGTTAATGAAATTTTTTTTCATAGGGCTTGAACAACCATTATATATGGTCGACGAGGTTAGAGGCTCGGGGATTTCTATGGGCTACGAAGAAATGTTTCCAGCCATGGATAGCAGGTGGCACGGTAATGCCGCCAAGCGCTTTGCGAGCCCCTTTGTGGACAACCCACATGACCGCATAGACGTGGACCCGATCATCTTGTCCAACGCCGCTGTGGCCTGCGGGTATACCATTAGGGACTTCTATGAAAAACCGGAGTTGGGTATCCACTGCGTGGGCTACATATCCCATCTCTTTGACCTACTGCCAGTGACGCACTGGTTCTTCTCGTTGCCGTGGGTCACTGAGCTTGGGCTGAAGCTGCACTACAAGGAGACGCTGCCGCCGATCTCGAAGGGACCGATATACTCGGACCCCGAGGATGTCGACAAGATGCGCGTGATCTCCAAGGAGGAGCTTGTGAAGACCACCGGTGAGTTCGCCACCGTACCCAGGTTCTTCAGGATCTACGACTATGTCGCCAAGAACCTGCCGATGACCCTGGTGCCGATCTCCTACGGTTTCGACCTGGTCGGAGCCGCGGCTGAGATGGTCGGTGTCGAGAACTTCATCATGTGGACCTTCACCGAGGCCGACCAAGCGGAAAAGCTGGTGCAGATATACACCGACACCGCCATCAACGGAGCTGAGGCGATGGCCGACAAGTACGGAATGGCGATGCTGATCGTCGGGTCCGTTCTGGCCAACAACGATATCTTCAGCGACGAGGGCGTCGAGAGGTACTCCGTGAAGAACATGTTCAGGTACGTGGACGGCTGCTTCAAGCACGGGGCCGGCCCGCAGGTGTTCTATCACCTCTGCGGTAACCACCAGACCGACTACAAGCTGTTCAAGGACGGCTTGATGTGGTCCCCGTTCACTGTGATCCACGCCGGTTACCAGGGAAGGAACGTCTTCCCGTCCGCCCTGCTGAAGGAGACCTTCCAGGACAAGGCGACCTGCATGGGTTCCGTCGACACCAAGCTGATGATCGACAACAACCCGAACAAGGTGTACAACCAGGCTAAGGAGCAGCTGCTCCAGGGCCGTGACTCCAAGAAGGGTTACATCCTGGGTACTGCTTGCGAGACTCCTCCGTACACCATACCCGGTCAGATGTTGGCCTTGGTCAAGGCGGCTAGGGACTTCGGTACCTACGGAACATGGTGAGGTGACAAAAATGGTAACTATTACTATACCCGCCAACGTGAAGGAGCTCATCGCGAAGAGGGGCCTGAAGGAATCCGACGTCAATGACGTCGTGAACACCGCTTGCCAGACCGGCAAGTACATCAAGAACGGAAACGACGGACTGGCCAAGAAGGTCATCGGCGGACTCACCGTCTACGTCGTCAGCGACCTCTCCGGAAAGGGAACCGCCGTGGTCAAGACCGCCTACGCGCACAAGATGCACTTGGGCAAGGTCGTCAACGTCATGGCAGAGACCAACTGGAAGACCAAGGATGGCAAGCCGATCGCTCAGGGACACGTCGAGATGGAGTACATGACCGTCAAGAGGAACGGTCCGGCCCTCATCGACCCCGCTACCGGGGACGCCTGGGTTGAAGAGTACTTGGCCATCAAGACCCTGGCCGCTGCCGAGGGTCTCTTCGAGAAGAAGCGCGCTTAAAACCACTTCAGGCCGCTAAACGCGGCCTTTCCTTTTATTTTTACCAGCGATGCGGAGGCGCCGCCCACGTTCTCAACAAAAAGTAGAATAGTGCCGCACGTCATTCCAGTTGGATATCACGGTGAATGAAATGAGCGAGGTCATCGGTCATACCAATGGGTTGTGCCCCAAATGCTTGAAGACCATCCCGGTCACCAAGGTGGTCGAGGAGGACAAGGTCTATCTCATCAAGGAGTGCCCTGAGCACGGAACATGGAAGGTGCTGGCATGGAGGGGCAAGGATGACTATCAGGACATGTACCGCTACGCGGCCGTACAGTCCAGGCCCCTGAAGCTCGCCGTGCAGGAGAAGGACAACTGCCCGCAGATATGCGGTCTATGTCCGGACCACGTCCAGCACACCTGCCTGGTGGTCATGGAGATCACCAACGGCTGCAATCTGAAGTGCCCGGTGTGCTTCGCCTCCGCCAATCAGTTCTACAAGTTCAGCCCCTCGCTGGAGGTAATCAAGGGAATGTACCAGACCATGCTGGACTATGTGGACCACCCCATTGTCGTTCAGATCAGCGGAGGCGAGCCCACCATCAGGGACGATCTTCCCGACATCATCCGCATGGGCAAGGAGATGGGCATCGATTACATCGAGATCAACACCAATGGCATCCGCTTCGCCGAGGACATCGAGTTCCTCAGGAAGGTCAAGGAGGCCGGGGCGGACGATCTGTACTTCTCCTTCGACGGGCTTCACGGAGACATCTACAAGCAGACCTGTGGACGCGACATCCTGGCGCAGAAGCTCAAATGCATCGAGAACTGTGAGAAGGTGGGCATGGGCATAACACTGGTGACGGTCGTTTCCCCGAACATCAACCTGGACCGGGTGGGCGAGGTCATCAACTTCGCCAAGTCCAAGGTGCCTACCATCAAAGGGGTGCATTTCCAGCCCATCGCCTACTTCGGCAGGTTTCCGATATCCCCCAAGGACAGCGACCGGGTGACCATCCCCGACCTGCTGAAGGCCATCGAGGACCAGACCAACGGCGAGCTCCGGGTGGACAACTTCATTCCGACATCATGCTCGAACGTCCACTGCGACGCCAAGTCCATGTCGGTGGTCATGGAGGACGGCTCTCTGTTCCCGTTAACGAGCAGGGCCTTCGGTCCGCCCAAGGAGACCGCGAACGTGGCGGACAAGACCCGCAAGGAGATATCCGACCTCTGGCGCTTCATCGAGGACTCGCTCATCGTCGAGGAGGATGACGGCAACACCAACGAGTGGGGCGATTTCGTGGACAGGGCGAAGACGCATTATCTGACCGTCTCCACCATGGCCTTCCAGGACGCCTGGACCTCGGAGACCGAGCGCTTCCGCAACTGCTGCATCCATACCGTCACGCCGGATGGCAAGCTGATCCCCTTCTGCCTGTTCAACATCAACTCCATGGAAGGGAAGACGCTGTACCGGCACGAGATGTGGTCGAAGTTCAGCGAGAACAGTAAGTAAAGGGGCTCACGCCCCATTTTTTTAAAACAATTTCAATTACCGAGAGTTCCTCTTCCCGAACTGGTTGTAGTAGTTGTTCAGGATGTTGTTGGCGTAGCTGGCCAGATACTTCTCGCCATACTTGTTCTTGGTGATGACCTGCTCCATCGGGAACTCCTTGTCACAGTAGGGGCAGCGGGCATAACGGCAATTGGTGTTGGCGAAACGACAGCCGCGGCAGGCGATGGCGCGAGACTGCATGAGGCTGAACTCCTTACCGCAATTAGGGCAGGCGAAACGTCTGGTGGTGTTCATCAGTTCCGGCGTCACTCCCGCTCTGCGCAATTCCGGTGTCAGCGGCATTTTATCACTCTGGCAGCATAACCACGCTCATAATATATTGCTTTTCCCCCGTTTACGTTTCTATAAGGAACTTTCGTCATTCCAGCTCCTTCGGGAGGGGCTCCATGTCCGGGGGGAAGATCACCGACCAGTTGAGGAACGGCCGGAACGGGTGCCTAGCGAACCTATCGGTCGCCTTCATGCCCTCCAGCACCTCCCCGAAGACCTTGGGCGAGATCGCCACCACCAATTCCTGATCAGGGACGAGGCCCCAGGTCCGATCGCCCACGCAGGGAATGTCCAGCACCATGTCCTCTCCGTTGATCACCCGGGCGATCGCTGAGCAGACCGAGGATTGGCCGGTGATGGTCGTCCCTTTCAGCACCCTTCCCTCCTTGTACTCGTAACCGAGCAGCACCTTCAGCGACTGCCCGGGCGTCAGGTAGGCAACGATGGCATCCGGCTTCACCGGCATCAGGTCCAGGGGGGCCATTAGCATGCCGTTGTATTTGCGTCCATCATTGCCGAGCATGAAGATGTGGCCCTGGAGCGTCCGGGCGGCGTGCTCGTCCTTGGTGAAAGGAAGGTTCAGGTCTCCCCGGGCCAAACGTTCAGGCGTTTCGATGAGCCCTAGGCAGGCCAGGCCCCAAAGGCACTTCATGCCCTGGGCGGCGGTGACGGTGATGCCATCTTCCCGGTAGTGGCGGGCGAGCGCGGCCATGTGGCAGGTGGCCGTGGAGCGCATAACCTTGGCTCCCTTCACGGCCAAGGCCTCGGAGGCTTTCTCGAAGAGCTTCACACCCACCGGATAGGTCCCCAGGTTCAGCTCCGCACGGAAGTCCCTGGCCCAAGCCTCCAACGACGCGTCCGCCATGACCTGGAAATGGGACTTCGTTCTTAATAGTCCTGCGGTTTGAAAATAATATATGAGCAGGAGGGCATTCGCCAGTGATGAGCCTCAAGAAACGCATCATCATGGCCTACGCCCGCACCAAGCTCACCTCCCGCAAGGTGTCGGAGGACGTGGAGAACCCGTTGCACGATTGGGTGCAGCTCAAGGTGCGCAACACCTTCAAGCGCGAGGACGGGTTCCGCAAGGCCCTTGGACGGAACGAGCTGGGCGAGATCGACCGGAGGACGTTCGAGGAATACCAGCTGTACAAGTTCCGCAAGCAGATGGCCTACGTCATGGATAACAGCCCGTTCTACCAGAAGAAGTACGGCGAGGCCGGGATCAGACCGGAGGACATCCGGACCATGGCCGACCTGGACAAGGTCCCGCTGACGGACCCGGACGACCTGGCCGAGGAACCTTTCCTTTTCCTGTGCATGTCCCAGAGCAAGATCTCCCGCACCTTCTCCACCTCCGGAACGTCCGGAAAACCCAAGAGGCTCTTCTACACCAGCGACGACCTTCTGAACATCGTCGACTCCATCGCCGCCGCGCTGCGCTCCGCCGGGCTGAAGAGCAACGAGACGCTGCACATCATGTTCCCGGCGGTGGTGGCCTGGGACCCCAGCCTGATGCTGGAGAGCGCCTGCAAGGTGGCCGGGCTCAAGTCCCTGGTATGCTCAGACGTCAACGTGGACGAGCAGCTGAGGGTGATGCAGGAGCAGAAGACCAAGGTAATCATCGGCCTCACCTCCTTCATCTACCGGATCACGGTCCTGGCCAGGGACAAGTATGACCTGCGCTCCCTCGGTCTCAAGGCCATAATCTGCTCGTCCGAGCCTTTGTCCGAGGCGGTCCGTCACGAGATGGAGGAGGCCTGGGGCTGCAAGTGTCTGAGCCAGTACGGGCTGACCGAGATGGGTCTGGCCACCACCATCGAGTGCCACGTCCAAACCGGGCTGCACATCAACGAGGCGGACTTCATGGTGGAGGTCATCGATCCGGACACCGGCAGGAAGCTTCCGCCAGGCGAGGAGGGCGAGCTGGTCTGGACGTCGCTGTCCTTCCAAGGTTCCCCCCTCCTCCGCTATCGTTCGTACGACATCTCCAAGTTCATTCCGCCGCCCTGCGAATGCGGGCATGTGACCGTGGGAAAGATCGGCAAGCCCAAGGGGCGGCGCAACGCGGCCACCAAGATCGGCCTGGGCGAGCATATATTCCCGACGCTGTTCGACGAGGCGATAATGAAGGTGCACGGCGTGCTCAACTATCAGCTGGTGCTGACCAAGCCGTCGTTCAGGGACCATCTGCGCTTCACCGTGGAGTACAACGGCGACATGGAGAAGGGGAAGGAAGAGGTCCTCAAGGCGATCACGGAGCTGGAGGAGATCCGCAGCGGGCTGGACAACGACCTGCTCGACCCAATCGAGGTGGAGATGAAGGAAGTGTCCAAGGAGTTCACCCCGAAGATGAGGCCGATCATCGATCAGCGCAAGAGGTTCGATTCCTAGGAATAGGATTATCTATCATTCCCGGAATCGCCCTGGCGATGAAGGTCGGAGTGATCTCCGTTCAGGGCGCGGTGCCCGAACACCTGCACATGTCCCAAAGGGCGATGGAGGCAATGGGGAGGAAGGGCGAGGCCATCGCCGTTCGCCGTCTGGACGACCTGCGCAGCGTGGATTGTCTCATAATCCCGGGTGGGGAGAGCACCACCATATCAAAGCTTCTGCGCAAGTTCGATCTTTTCGAGGAGATAGTGGCCATGGGCATGGACGGGGTGCCGATAATGGGCACCTGCGCCGGATGCGTTCTTCTGGCCAAGAAGGGCGGCGAGCAGGCGGAGCGCACCGGAACGGAACTGCTGGGCCTTATGGACATGTCGGTGGACCGCAACGCCTTCGGGAGACAGAGGGATTCCTTCGAGGCGCCGCTGGAGATCGAAGGCCTGGATTCGCCTTTTCCCGGCGTCTTCATCCGCGCCCCGCTGATCACCGGCACCTGGGGCAGCTGCAGTGTCGTATGCAGGCATCAGGGCGAAGCCGTGATGGCCAGGCAGGACAACGTCCTGGCGCTGTCCTTCCACCCTGAGCTCACCAACGATACCAGGGTGCACCAGTTGTTGTTTTCCTTGATTTAAGAAATAGGAACGATCAGGCGGTGCCTTTGGCCGCCTTGATCAGGTTTCTGAGGTCCTCGCCAAGGTCGGAGTCCTCCACGACCGTCCCGGTGACCACGACGTCCGCGCCGGCCTTGCGGACCCTGGCCGCGGTCTCCGCGTCACGGATCCCCCCGCCCACGATGAGCGGAACGGTGATGCTCTTCTTGCAGGTGGCGATCATTTCTTCCGGAACAGCCTGCGGAGCGCCGCTGCCCGCCTCCAGGTAGACCAATCCCATTCCCATGTACTCGGCGGCCAAAGCGAACGCCGCGGCGGTCTTCGGCTCGTTACGAGGGATCGGCCTGGCCTTGCCGACCTCCCCGACCTTCATTCCCGGCTCGACGATGATGTATCCCATCGAGAGCGGTTCGACGTTGATCTTCTTGACGATGGGGGCGCCCTTCACCTGCTGCAGGATGACGTTCTCCACGACCATGGAGTTCAGCATGCTCATGAAGTACATGGCGTCCGCGAACGGTGAAATGGCATGGGCGCCGGACGGGAAGTAGATGACCGGTATCTTGACCCTCTTCTTGATGGCCAGGATAGTGGCGTCCAGGTTCTCCTGGGTAACGCCGGTGGAACCCCCCACCATGATGGCGTCGGTGTCCATGGATTCGGCCACGGCGGCCATCTCGGCGGCGTGCTCCGGGCTCTGCTTGGCAGGGTCCAGGAGCGTCATGTGCATGGTCCCCTTCTTAACCTTCTCGTAGATGTAATCCTTGACCGTCACAGTATCCCTCCGATGAGGAAGGCCACCAGCGCCAGGAGCATGCCGTACTTGGCCAGCTTCTGTCCCCTGGTGGGGTTTTCAAAATGAACAATGGAGCAGTATATAAATATTGCATCCGCGAAGGCCACCGCGGCAAGATACCAGATGCCGAACGTGCCGTCGAAGTAAGGTATCGGGCTAAGGGCCACCGCCACCAAGAACGAGAGGCTGGCGATGACTCCCGCGTTCCTCGCCCCGATGCGCTTGGGAAGGGTCTGCCGATCGAAATCCCCTGCCATGTCCTCGATGTCCTTGACGATCTCCCGGCCCAGTATGGCCAGGAACGCCAGCAGGGCGATGATGTACGTCCTCTCCATCATGCCCACCACCGCCCCGCCGAGCAGGAACAGCATTCCGGTGAGCAGCGCGATCTCCAGGTTTCCTGACAACGCGTCCCTCTTCAGCTTGGCCTCGTAGGACAGCATCAACAGTATCGCCAACACCACGATGACGATCGATTCCAGGTTCAGGAATAGGGACGATACGAAGGAGATGACGAAGCTGGCTATGGATATGAACAGTACCTGTCTGGGGGTCATGCGCCCGGAGGGAAGCGGCCGCTCCGGATGCGCCAGCTTATCCACCTCCCGGTCGGTGTAATCGTTCAGCGAATTTCCGCCGGCGATGAAGGAAAAGACAGCCACGGCCGCGAACGCTATGGGCTGCCAGTGATCCAATATTCCGGTGCCGGCGGCGATGAGCACTCCCATCAGGAGCCCGACTATGCCCATCACGGCGTTGCCGATCCGGAACAGCTGCAGGAGCGTGTTCACGGCCGAACATCGCGATGCCCATACAAAAGCGTTGGCGATATGGTCTCACCTCCTGGCCCTGGTCCCTGGAAATCCGTGGAAGGAAAATTTAATAATAAGTCCTCCTGAAATAAGGCACACATGGCCACCCCCGGACCCGCGGCTGAGGTGGAGAGCATCAAGGCCGCGATCTCCAAGTATTTCCCTGTCTACGACGTGCGGGTGAGCTACGACTCTCTCACCTTCTTCATAACTCCCGAGCAGTCAAGCCTGCAGGGAAGGTTCGACCAGCTGCGGAACGAGTTCAAATCCCGCATGCTGGTCCCGGTGCTGCGCTACCACGGCGGGGAGTACACCATCAGCGTGGTCAAGCGGCCCGAGATGAGGGCCCGCGGCCTTTGGCTGAACAGCGTCCTGCTCATCGTCACGCTGATCACCACCATCATCGCCGGGGCGGTGCTTTGGGCCTCGTACGGCGGAAACAACGATCTGACCCGGCCGGAGAACTATCTTTGGGGGGCGCTTTTCTTCGCCGTGCCGCTGATGGCCATACTCGGCACGCACGAGCTCAGCCATTACCTGGCGGCCAAGAAGTGCGGCGTGGCGGCTTCGCTCCCGTTCTTCATACCGTCGATCCCGCCGCTGGGGACCTTCGGCGCCTTCATCTCCATGAGGGACCCTCTACCGGACCGCCGCTCCCTGGTGATCATCGGCGCCGCCGGTCCGATAGGCGGGCTGCTGGTGACCATTCCGGTCTCCTTCCTGGGACTGTGGCTGACGTCAATGGGCGATCCGGGCAGCGGCATGGTGGGCGACGCCGGGGCCGTGGCAATATCCATACAGCCGTTGTACGCCCTGCTCTCGCTTCTCGTACCGCTGCCGGAGAACGTCACCCTGCACCCCACCGCTTTCGCTGCATGGGTGGGTTTCCTGGTCACCGCCATCAACCTTCTTCCGGCCGGACAGCTGGACGGCGGCCACGTGGTACGCGGGCTGCTCGGCGACAAGGCCAAGTACCTCAGCTACGCCACGGTGGGCCTGCTTCTGGTGCTCGGTCTCTACTACACGGGATGGCTCATCTTCGCCATGCTGATCCTGTTCCTGGGACTGCGCCACCCCGCCCCCCTGAACGACGTGAGCAGGCTGAGCAACAAGACCAAGATGCTGGGGGTGGTGACCATGGCCATACTTCTGATAACCTTCTCTCCTATACCGTTGGTGGAGATCGCTCCCGACCACTCCTTCGACGTGGAGCTGCCGGGCGGCAACGAGACCACCATGCTAGCCGGCACTTCCGTTTACGTCACCATGCTGGTGGACAACACCGGCAACAGCAACACCACCATGGAGCTGAACGCCATGCAGATACCGCACGGCTGGAGCGTCTCGCTCTTCCTGCAAGGGGGGGACGAGGAGAACGCCACGAACCTACTGGAGGTCCTGGTGCCTTACGAGGATGGTATAACCGTCGTGATGAAGGTCAGCGTCCCCGATGAAGAAGGGGGAGGGGTCTGGGACCTGTTGATCGATATGAGGTCCTTCAACAGCAACGGCTCGGTCTATCAGAGCGACGAGTACCTTTTCACCTTCACCGTCGAATGAAGATGTGGTAGTGACGGGTGAGCGAGCGGTGCACCCGCTGCCGGTGCATCTCCAGCAATTCCATCCCCTCCGCCGTGACCTCCCGGGGTAGGACGATGCCCGCCCTGCCTCCCGGATTCAGCACTTCAGCCGTGGCCCGGATGCCCCGGCGGTAAAGAAGGTCGATATCCTCCTTCTTGGTGCTGGCCGCCCTTCCGTAAGGAGGGTCGGTGGCCACCGCTCCCACCTTTCCGAACATGGCCGGAATGTCGCCCACGTCGGCCACCTGCACCTCGGCCTCGACGCCGAAATGCTCCAGGTTGCGCCGGCAGCCGTCCACCATCTCGGGGTCGATGTCCGAGCCGATCGCCCTCATTCCCAGCAATGCCGCCTCCAGAACGATACCGCCGGTACCGCAGAACGGGTCGAGCAGCGTATCCCCCCGCCTCGCCCCGGTCAAGTTGATCAGCGCCCTGGCGTAACGCGGGTGCAGCGATATCGGGGAGAAGAACGGCCTCTCCGCCACCTTGCGTCGGTCGAAATCCTTCCTATCTATCTCCTGCTCGGAGATGAACAGGTGCACCTTATCCGAGAGAAGTGCCCTGATCGTGAGGTCCGGAGCGGTGAGATCTATTTCATGCTTCAGGGATAGGGCCCTGCCCACCGTCCTGACCACATCGTGTGTGTTCACTTGCGGAAACGATCCCTCGACCTTCCTGGCCCGCACGCAGACGCTACCCTCAGGAAGCTCTAGCTCGGACACGGTCGATTCCAGCTCGTCGAGGCCGCACGAGCCCAGGTAAGGTCCCAGGCGGTGGGTCAAGCCCAATCGTCCGGCCACCCCAGGAAGCGAAGCGGCCTCGCATTCCGCAAGCAGATATCCGGGTCCCTGAGCGAGGCGGCGAGGTCCTTGTGACTCCGCCTGAAGGCAGGCCAGCACTTCCGCTACTGGCAGGGTCGGGTGTTCCCCCGAAAGCTCGAACAGGACCGGGGTCAGGTGCATGGGGGCGATCAGTCCCTGACGCCTTCCTCGGTCACGTTGATGACCACTTCTGCCTCAGGCCGGTCAGGGGAATCGATGAGCCTGGCTATCCTGCGGGTGCCCTTGCTCTTGCGCAGATATACGCGGTAGGTGGAGGCGTGCCCGACCACGTGGCCGCCCACCGGGCGGGTGGGGTCGCCGAAGAAAGCGTCCGGCTTTGCGGACACCTGGTTGGTGACGGCGATCACCGCGTTATTGACCTCGGCGAAGGACAGCAGCTCGTGCATATGCTTGTTCAGCAGACCCTGCCTTTCCGCCAGCGTACCGCGGCCTACGAACTCGGCCCGGAAGTGGGCGGTCAGGGAATCCACTATCAGCAGGCGGACCGGGTGCAGCTTGCCTACGTCCGCGGCCTTCTCCACCAGCAGCATCTGGTGCGAGGAGTTGTAAGCCCGGGCGACATGGATGCGCTTCAATACCTCTTCCGGGTCCGCCCCCATGCCGTTGGCCATCTGCACTATCCTCTCCGGACGGAAGGTGTTCTCGGTGTCGATTATGACCACGTCACCGTCCAATCCGCCCTTCTCCTTGGGCAGGGTGGCGTTCACTGCCAGCTGGAAGCATATCTGGGTCTTGCCGCTGCCGAACTCTCCGTAGAACTCGTGTATGGCCTGGGACTCCAGTCCATGGCCCAACAGTTCGTCGAAGGCCTTTGAACCGGTGGTCAGGCGGTCGAGGTTCTTTCTCCTTTCGAAAATGACGTCTCCAGATTCGAAACCGCCCACGTCGGCGGCCTTCTTGGCGGCGTCGATGATCTTGATCGCGGTGGCCTCCCCTATGTCGCAGGCGTCGGCCAAGGTCTTGGGCGACTCCACCGCTATGGTCATGAGGTTTGTGTATCCTGCTTCTCTGAGCTTATCGGCAGTTGCGGGTCCTACTCCAGGCAACTCTTCAATGTTGGCGTTCGCCATGTCTGCACCTATCCTTCCTTATCCTTGAGCATATTAAAAAGGTGTTTGGGGGTATGCCGAAAGTGATTCGGTCGGATGAAGCATGCCCTCCCGGGGATTAAGCGATGACGGTTACAATCGGCGTTCGGCGAATCAAAAGGGTTTATTACCGAGTTCTTATTAGGGAAGTCCATGGCCCAGAAGAAGCGTAAGGAGCCAGAGGTCAAGGAGGAGTACAACTTCACGCCTCCGGACTTCAACGAGAAGGAGTTCTTGGAAAAGGACATAACGGTCACCAAGACGGTCCTGATCAGCGCGCTCCTGGCCGTGATATTCGGAGTGGTGGCCTACTTCACCACTGACATCTCCTTCGTGATCGGACTGCTGCTCATAGTCGTCGGGGCGGTAGCTTTGAAATGGATATTCCAGTTCCTGCCGGTCGATCTCAGCTCGGTGGAGATCAAGACCTGGCTTGGGAACGGGGCCATGTTCTTCTTCCTGGCCTTGGGGATCTGGGTCCTGCTGCTGAACCCCCCGTTCGGGGACACCGTGGACCCCCAGATACACGATATGGAGGTCTGGGCCGGCGACGTTCAGTATAACCGGCCTTACAACAATGTGCCCCTTGGCGAGGTGACCTTCAACGCCACCGTCATCGACAACGGCAAACTGGCAAAGGTGCAGTTCAGCTTCACCGGCTCCAATCCGCAAACGTTCGATATGGTGCTAGGGGAAGACGGCCGCTACGAGTTCACCTACGACTTCACCACGGCCGGCACCTACAACTTCGCAGTGATCGCCACGGACGAAGCGGGCAATACCCAGACCTTCACTTCATCTATATTGGTGATAAATCAATTCTGACGGTCTAGGCCCGCCAAGCCTCTCTTTTATCCAGCAGGAGGGTGAAGGCCCTCCGGTTGGGCGCTTTGTAGGCGTTCTTTCCAGAGTAGCACCTCAATCCGGGGAGATCGCGGAGATCGTTCCCCAGCGCCGCCTCCTTCCCTTTGGCCATGATGAGCGATGCCGGCTCTCTGTGCTCCCTTTTGGCGAAGACCGTCCACCTTCCGTCGACCAGGAAAGGCTGGCCGATGCCGGCCATCCTCCACTTCTCCACGAAATGGTCCGCAGTGTCCGTCCAGGCCGGAGGGCCCAGGTGCAGTCGCGAGGGCGGCAGCTCGGTGCTGACCAGCTCAAAGACCATTCTTATTTCCTTCAAGATCGAGCACCTCATGTCCAGCACCTGAAAGTCGTTCATCTCCAGGAGCTTCCTGAGGCCCAGCATGCTTCTCTGGACCTGGGGGTAGAGGTTGTCATCCACCAGGTCCGGGCGTTCAAGAACTATCACGAAGGGCGAGGTGCCCCTGTTCCTGAAGGTGGTCTCGATGGTCTCCAGGTCCATCAGCGGCCGCGCCCGGGGGAAGAAGAAGCGTTCGCTGGGAGAACGCAGATACTCCCGGCAGGCGTGAATGAAGAGGCTGAACTGGTCCAGGGATAGGGCTGACGAGACGTTGCGCTTGGGGTCCACCGGGTCCCAGAAGGTCAGCGGGGCGTTCCCGCCTGACCTTTTCACGCTGTCCATGTCCATCACCATGCCCGGCCTCCATCCAGAGGCCGCCTTGAGCACGCTCTGCAGGTCCCCGAACTTGATGATCATCAGCTCGGTGAGGTAGCCGGAGAAGCCCTGCACCTTGGCCTCCGCCCCGTAAACGCCGACCCCTTTCATGAACTGCTTGAGCAGCAGGACCTGCTCTCTCTTCTTATCGTCCAAATTGGAAAGCACGAACCTGGTGTGGAAGGGGGTGCGGTCCACCGCCGATCTGATCATGGAGGCGTCCCGCACCTCATAACAGGGCACCAGGTCCACCTCGAAGCCGCCGATCTTGCCGTGGGTGTAAGGGTGCTCGGCATATCTGGTCTCCCCTCCCAGCACCTCCTGGCCTATGCGCAGGCCGATCCGCTCAAGGTCCCTCCTCTCCACCGATTCAGGGAAAAGCACGAACAGGTCGATGTCCGGCTCGCCGACGTAAGTGCCCTTGGCCACCGAGCCTACCAGCATGGTCTTGAGGTCCAGTCCGGCGCGGGAGATGGATTCGTCAGTGGAGCGGCGAAGCTGACCTACCGCCTCTTCCAGGCGGCGCACGGTTCTAGCCTTCGGCGTCAGCTCGCCAAGGACCTCTTCCTCCAAGGACATGGATTGGGCATTGGGGAAGGGCATTATCATCTTTTAGGAAAAATCCGCAGCGGGCCGATGGTGGTGGGGATTCAAAACTATAGGAGGAAGATCCACCGGCCTTCGTGCGCTGCAATCCATACTATGTAAGCGCTACTATATAATAATAACTGTTTAAGACCCCGAACGATGGATGCGGATCGCCTTTCCCAGTTGCACGCTCATCAGGTCGTGGGCGGCGACGGTCCGCACGCCCGTAGCTTTCTCGATCATGCTCGCCTGCTTCTCCGCCCCGGCGTGGATGAGCTTAGCGCCAAAGTGGGTGAGGATGGCCATTTCCGGTTTGGCCAGCTTAACGAACTCCAGGGCGTCCTCGGTGCACAGGTGATTGGGGATCCTGGCCCCCCAGGGGCGGGTGAGCGGCAATATCAACAGCCGGCTGCCCTCCTGGTCCCGGGCGATGCCCTCGTCCATCTCGGTGTCGCTGACGTAGGAGACCAGGCCGTCACGCGTTTCTATGGAGAAGCCCACGCCGGTGGGGTCGCTGTGCTTGGTGCTGGTATATCTTATCTTCACACCATCGACATCGGCGCTTCCGCCCGGCGAGGCCATCTCGATGCGGCCCAGCAGCGAGCGGTGGTAGTTGGATATGGCCGGACCGTGCATCTGCGTACCTTCCAGGACGGAGCGGGAGGCCAGCAGCGTCCCTCTTTTCTTAAGGCCGCCGCGGGACATCCCCTCGATCATCACCTCGGCGTCGGTGTAGTGGTCGGGGTGGCAGTGCGAGACCAGCACCGCGTCGGTCTTGGCCGGGTCAAGCTTCATCCGGTGCATCTGGTGAGCGGCGGACGGACCGGGGTCGATGTGCATGTTGACCCCGTCCATCAGGTACAGACCGCCGGTGGACCTGATCTGGTAGATGGTGGAGAAACGCCCACCGCCCGTGCCCAGGAACACCAACTTGGTCATAGCAGCTCCGGATCCTAACTTTGCATGCTCCCATGCGGGAACTGGAAAATTAAACTTGCTACCCCGGCATAGAATTATTATCGCCGGAAGGCCTTCCAGGGCCGATGGCAAAGAGCGTGCTGATAAGGAACGGGACCATCATCACCCAGGACCGTTCCCGCAAGGTGTTCGTCGGGGATGTTCTGGTGGAGGACGGCATCATCGCCGAGGTCGGGAAGGTGCGAGGCGGAGCCGACGAGGAGATCGACGCCCAGGGCGCTCCGGTTCTACCAGGCCTGATCAACACCCACTGCCATGTGGCGATGTCGGTCATGAAGGGAATGGCCGACGACCTGCCGTTCGGCGATTTCCTGAACCGGGTGTTCGCCATCGATTCCGATCGCAAGGACGAGGACCTGCTGGCCGGTGCCCGCCTGGGATGCCTGGAGATGCTCACGGGCGGTACCACCACCTTCGTTGACCTCTACTATTCCCAGGATGTCATCGCTCAGGCCGTGAAAGAGGCGGGCATGCGCGGAGTGCTGTGCTGGGCCGTGCTCGATCAGCAGTTCACCACCCAGAACGGGGTGCCTCTGGACAACTGCAAGGCGTTCTTCTCCCGTTTTTTCGGGGACAGGAACATCGTGCCCGGTATAGGGCTCCAGGGCGTTTACGTCTGCTCGGAGGAGACGTTCATGGGCTCCCGCGAGTTCTCCGACCGCAGCGGCGCCCTAATGACCTTCCATCTGTCCGAAACGCGCGGCGAGGTTTACGAGCACAAGAACAAGACCGGCAAGCGCCCGGGCGATTGGCTCTCCTCCATCGGCTTTTTGAACGAGAGATGCCTGGCCGCCCATTCCGCCTGGCTCACCATCAACGAGGTGCGCGCCTTGGCCAGGGCCGGGGCGTCCATCTCCTCCTGCCCGGTGTCCAACATGAAGCTGGCCACCGGCGGCGTGGCCCCCATACCTGAGATGATCAGGGAAGGCGTCAACGTCACCATCGGCACGGACGGTTCGACCACCAACAACTCCATGGACATGTTCGGGGAGATGAAGACGCTGGCGCTGTTGCAGAAGTCCAACCGCTGGGACCCCACGGTGGTCAAGGCCCAGGAGGCACTCGATTTCGCCACGGTGAACGCCGCGAAGGCGCTAGGGCTGCAAAAGGAGATCGGTTCGATCGAGGTCGGAAAGCGCGCGGACATCGTGATCATGGACTCCCGCTCGCCGACGCTGCGGCCGCTCACCCTGGAGAACGCCGTCTCCAACGTGGTCTATTCGGCCGGCCGTGGCGACGTAAGGACCGTCCTATGCTTCGGCGATATCGTGGTCAAGGACCGCGTGCCGCAGAACATGGACCTCGTCAAGGTCATCGAGGATGGGCAGAAGGCCATGGCGGCCATATCGGCCAAGAGGAAGTAAAGAAAGGGTGGTCCCGACTCCCGGATTTGAACCGGGCACCTGCTGATATCGGCGGCTGAGGACCGGCAAGCCGGGATCCCACTACAGTCAGCCGCTCTAGCCAGACTGAGCTAAGTCGGGTGTAAGCCACCATAATACCGATAGCGTATTTATCAATTATCGTGTGCCCGTGGGCGGATTTCCCGTCCTAAGCATTGTCCAGACGGCCTGGGGGAAAGGGAGCCGACAAAACAACCATTATATATGGACCAAGTCATAGTGTTGTCGGACAATAGAGGTCTAAACGACCTACGTTGTCAGGAAGTACGATGGAAGAAGGCGACCTGGAGAAGGTCACGTTGCGATTGCCGGCTAGGCACATCCGGGCTCTGGATTTCCTAGTGCAGGTAGACGACTTCCCCTCCAGATCAGAAGCCATCAGAGCTGCCATCAGGGACTTCATTTACGCTAGGGTCGACCTGGTCGCCGACAAGATGAAGAAGATGGAAGAGGCCGAGCGGGTCCTGGCGGAGATGGAAGCCTACGAAGAGCGGTATATGAGGAAGTAGCCTGTTAGGAAGGGATGGGATGCACCTAGTCAGGCCCGAGGTTCCCCCCCAGTAACCTCCCCTCTTTTTTCTTTTTTTTAAAATTGAAAGGGTTTAGCCGATGTAGCCCAGGTCCTCGCGCTTCGGCGCGTCGGGCGTCTCGGCCTCCTTCAGCTTGCTGGCGATGAGGTCGATCTGCTCGGCCTTGTCCGTGAGCGCGGAAAGGTCCAGCTCGATGTGCATCAAGGACATCAGCACGCGCAGCACCGCCTCCGCCCCCTTGGGATCGACGAAGTAACCGGAGGTCTCGCCCATGAGGCAGACCGCTTGTATCCCTTCCATCTTCCCCAGCCCGAGCATCAGCCCGGAGGCGCCGACGATGCCGCTGCCCGGCTCTCCCTTGGAGAAAATGACCCCATGGTTGGTCATCTCCTCGCAGAGGGCGATGTCCGTCACTGCGCCCAGCACCCGCGGCTTCTCCACTATCTTCCCGACCCCGTAGCCGCCCAGGGTGTAGATGCGGCTGACGCCCAGGTCCTTGCAGACCTGGATGGCGTGATGCGAAAGCTCGTACTGTCCATCGGGCGTCATTCCCTGGTAGTCCCCGGTCATTATGATGATGTCGGGGCGGTCGCCCTCGCCGCGGTAATAGTGAAGCTCGTTGTTGACCAGGCGGATGACGCCGTCGTCGTCCAGCAGCACCTGCGGTGGGAAGTGCTTGGAGTAGATGTCGGCGAACTTCGTCGCCTTGACCTGCTCAACCAGGTGTTCCGCCGCCAGCTTGCCGACGTTGCCGACCCCTGGCAACCCCTCGATGAGTACGGGGGCGCGCAGCTCGGGCCGCTCATGCATGACCATTATGACGCTATCCATGTGAATCACCTGTTCTCCTGACGCGCCCTCCTCCGGTACTCGCCGTACCTGTCGTCCGGGGAGAACCGAGGGGGTATGGGCGTGGAGGTCTGGGAACCGCACCTGGGGCAGGTGTCCTTGAGAGTGTACTCCCGGCACCTATCGCATTTCCTCAGGGTGGTCTTCATTGTCCTATCGCCTGCGGACCAGTATAAGACTAGACCTCGATAAATCACTTTGCCGTACAATCACTTGGCGTCCCGGTGGAACGCGCCGTCCCCGCCGGTCTCTTTGATCTCGGCGATGACCAAGTTGGTGACCTCCTTCAAGGCCTCCTCCGCGGTCTTATAGTCCGGGGCGCTCATTACCAGGCGGTAGCGGGGAGCGCCGATGTACTGGATCTGAAGCTCCTCTTCCGAGGATTCCTGACCTTTCTTCAGGGCGGCCTTGATGCGGTCCACTCCGTCCGGGGCGGGAGAGCGCAGCTCCAATATCCCGGCTATCTGAACGAAGGGCGGGGTGACGTTCTCCTTGGCCACCTCGATGAACGCGTCGGTCCAATCCCCGGAGAGTTCGGCCTCCTCCAGGGCGTTATCGTCAATGGCGCAGCTCTCGAACGCCCCGTACAAAGTTCCGAAGGCGTCCACTAAAAGATATCCGAACTCCTCCCAGCACTGGTCGGGGGTCTTCTCCAGCCGGGTGGCGACGATCTCCAATAGCTTCTCGGCCTTGGTCTCGTTCTTCCACTGCTGGACCTTCTCCCGGCGCTGGTGCTCGTTGACGGATTTTAAGGAAAGATCGATATGTCCCTTGGTCGAGTCCACACCCAGAACCTTGCAGACGACCTTCTGGCCTTCCCTCACGTAGTCACGGATGTACTTGACCCATCCGGTCGCCACATCCCGAACGTGAATGAAGCCTTCCTTGCCGCCGTACTCGTCGAGCGTTACGAACGCCCCGAAGTTCTTGACGTTCTGCACAGTGCAGACCACGAGCTCCCCTTCCTCGGGGAACTCGCCGACCCTAGCCATTAGTCGACCACCTCAAGCAGCTCTCCCCTGACCTCGCCCTCGCCTCCGCGGGACTTGACCAGGGTAGAGCCGCACACCGCGCAGGCCACGTTCATGGCCGGCTTCTTGTAGGTGATCTGCTCGTTTCCGCAATCCTGACACTTCACTTTTATGAACTTACCGGTGGTGGCCATGAAAATCACTCCGTCAGCTCGAACTTCTTGGCCCGGAAGCAAGCGCTCTGGTGGGCCTTTTTGCACTTCTTACAGCGGTATCTCAGGGAGATCCTCTTGGTGGGCTTCTCGCGCCCTTCAGGCTTTGGCCTGGGGAAACCTCCGTAACCGGCGGTAGCCCTGCGGAACCTTCTCTGACCCCACTTCATCTCGCTGGCCTTCTTCTTCTTAACCCTCTCGACCTCGTGATCGGTATGAGTCTTGCAGGATGGACAGTAAGTCTTGATGGACCTAGGCATCTTCATAATATTCATCCCATTGGAGCAAAAATGCCTTAATACTCATTCTCTATTTAAACCCTTAGCATGGAAAAAAACCATGCCCGAGCATGCTGGGTAGGTTATCCCGGGAGTATAAGGGTTCCGGGGTCCAAGAATTACGTCGATTGCTATATGAAATCGGTATTTTCCAACATTCATCTATGATATATAATGAATTTATTTTTTATATTTATTAATTATCTGAATTGAGCGGATCGAAGGTCGAAAGGCCGGGGTTACCTATGCTAATCTTTATCACTAGTCAAATAATAAACGAAAGTTTATAATAGGGCTGTAATTCTCGGGGATTTCCCAACATAATATTCGCTGTATGCCATTTAAGTTTAACAGAGCTTAAATCCACATAGCCAGTAGTATGGCCAGCAAATTAAAATATTATGCGAATAGAAAGTAATATATATCAATCAAATAATAATTGATATGTATTTATAAATAAAAAATAGGGTGATGTGACATGGCCGACAAAGGCTTCAACAAGAAGGACGAATCTCTAGTAGACCTGCTGGTGAACACCGGAATGCCCAAGAACGTCGCGAAAACTTTGGCGTTCCTGCGCAAGAAGGAAGAAACGACATCTGTCGAAATAGAGATCATGACCGCTCTCCGTCAGCCTGAGGTCTCCATCGCTATGCAGGAGCTTCGCCGCCGCAAGTGGGTAATCAAGAGGGACATCAAGAAGGAAGGAAAGGGCAGGCCGGTGCACGCCTACAAGTTGGCCATCCCCTTCGACAAGATCATCGAGACCTTGGAGAAGGAAGAGAGGAAGCGGATGGAGTCGATCGAGAAGAACATCGATCAGCTCAAGGCGCTCTCCCTGAACCCCTGATCAAACCCTTTCCATCACCCTTATACCTGAATCGGAAGCCACTATCACCCTTTTGGCCATGTTCAGGAACAGGCCGGTCTCCACCACTCCCGGTATTTCCTTGAGCCTCTTCTGAAGGTCGTAGGGGTCCCTGATCCCGTGCTCGAAATGAAGGTGATAGATGTAATTGCCGTTGTCCGTGACGAAGGGAGTGTCCCCGCCGCGCAGCTCGGCCCGGCAGCCCAGCTCCTCCATGTACGTTCTGGTCCGTCCATGCGAGAACGGCACCACCTCCACAGGAAGAGGGAACTTGGTCCCTAGCTTCGACACCATCTTGGAATCGTCCACCACGATGACCTCCATACGGGTGGAGTGGGCGACTATTTTCTCCCGCAGAAGCGCCCCGCCCATGCCCTTGATGAGGTCGAGGTTGGCGTCCACCTCGTCCGCCCCGTCTATGGTGATGTCCAGCGTACCGGCCTCCTCCAGGGTCGCCAAAGGTATGCCTAGCTCCCGGGCCTGCTTCTCGCTGACCGTCGAGGTCGGCACGGCCAATATCTTATAGCCGTCCTTGACCAGCCGGCCGATGGCCTCGATAGCGAAAAAGGCGGTGCTTCCGGTCCCGAGCCCGACCTTCATGCCGTCCTGCACCAGCTCCACGGCCTTCTCCGCGGCCAGCCTCTTCTTTTCGCTCATCCTAACCCTCGAAGTTCTGGCGGACCAGGTCGGTCAACGCGTCGATGACGAACTGATTGACGAACCTGCCCTTCTCCTTGCTCGCTCTCCTGGCATCCCCGCCGAACCCCTGCGGCAAACAGCTTTCAGCGTCCGCCCGGACCATGAAATGGGTGTCCACGAACTCCCCGGCGGTACGCTCCTCCTTCACCAGGTCCGGCCGGATATCGATTATCCTGGACGTTTCGATTATTCCGCCGTGTCCGTCCGGCAGTCCCTCGCAAACGTCAGGTTTCTTCAGATACGCCAGCTCGTAATCGCTGAGGAACATTACCTTAAGGCCCTGTCTGGCCGCCCTCTCGCAGGCCAGCTTGATGGCGGCGCGGTGAACGGAGCCGAGATGGCCGGAGACGATGACCACCTTCCTTATGCCGTTCCTCTGGAAGGCGTCCAGGATGTCCATGACCAAAGAACGCAGGGTATCGAAGCTGATGTCGATGGTCCCCGGGAAGTTACGGGTGGAGGAGTGCTGGCCGTAGTTGATGGTGGGGGCGACGATCCCGCCGACGTTTTCGCTCACGGCCTTGACGACGAACTCGGGCTGGAAGGTGTCCGTGCCCAGAGGTAGGTGCGGGCCGTGCGCTTCCATGGCGCCCATGGGTAGGAAGACTATCGGGTCCTTCTTCACCGCTTCGGCGAAGAAAGCGGAGGACATCTCGTCCATTCTCATTCCTTCACCTTCTTCTCGGTGTCGATGAGAGGGGTCATGCAGACCGGGCACAGCCCGCGTCTCAGAGCGTCGTTGTGGTATGTGCTCATCAGCTGGGCGTCGATCTCATCGACCTTGGCCTTGTCGATGTTCTTTTTGCAGCGCGGGCAGTGTAAGGGCATTCTCGTACCGCAGGGGTTATGCCCGGAAATCAATTTCAATCCTTGCCCCGCATGGATTAAATCCGCTAACGCAATTCCAGGTTCATGCGCTTGGCCTGTCTCTTCTCCGGCGGCAAGGACTCCACGTACGCCGCCCATCTCATGGAGCAGGCCGGACATGAGGTGGTCTGCCTGGTGACCGTGGTGCCGGAGGACCCCCATTCCTGGGTCTTCCACACGCTCAATCTGGAGCACCTTCCGGAGATGGCCATGGCGATGGGCAAGGACCTCATCGCCGTCCCGTCCAGCGGCGAGGAGGGAGCCGACCTGGAAGCCCTGAGGTCCGCCCTGTCCGGTCTGGACGTGGAAGGGGTGGTCACCGGGGCGATCGCCTCCGATTACCAGTGGGACCGCATCAACGGCGTCTGCCACGAGATCGGGCTCAGGGTCTTCTCGCCGCTGTGGCGCAAGGACCAGCTGACCTTGCTGAACGACATGCTGCAGGCCGGGATGAAGGCGATGATAGTCGGCGTCTACTCCGACGGCCTGGGCCAGGAATGGCTGGGCAGGACGCTTGATCGTGGCGCGGTCGATCAGCTCTCATCTTTGGCAGAAAGAAGGGGAATGAACGTCTCCGGCGAGGGCGGGGAATACGAGACCCTGGTCCTGGATTCGCCGATGCACGCTTATCCGCTGGTGGCACAGGAGGTCCAGGTGGAGTTCGTCAGGGATTCGGGCCAGCTGCGTATCGGCAAGCTCACCGCTTCGCGATAGCCGTCGACTCTCGAAGCAACGAAGGCACGTCCGGACCCTGGTGCGGGGTGGGCGGGATCCAGCGATAACGGACGATCCCTTTCCGGTCGATGATGAAAGCGCCGCGGCAGGCGCGGTTCCTCAGCAGGTCATCGTCATCGCAGGCCATGTTCCACTCCCTGGTGACCCTGGCATCTTCATCTGCCAACAGGGGGAAGGGCAAACGCATCGCTTCCTTCCAGGCCGCGTGCGAACGTATGCTATTGGTGCCCAGCGGCAGCACCATGACCCCGGCGGCCAGGAACTCCTCGTTAATGTCCCGCAGCTCGCCCATCTGAATGCTGCAGATCATGCCGAAGTCGGCCGGGTAGAAAAGAAGAAGGACCACACGTTCCCGGCACAGGTCGCTTAGGCGGAGCATCTTCCCCGCATCATCGGGAAGCTCAAAATCCGGGGCAAGGTCGCCGACCCTGGGCATCTTCTGCAGGTCCATCTTGATCACTTCTTTTGGTCCTCTTCCTCATACTCCTGAGCCAGCTTCCTGGCCCAAGCCAATATCTCGTCGTAGTCCGGCTCCCAGTTGGAGTCCGGGGGGATATGTGCGTAGCGGAGGATGCCACGACGATCTATCATGAACTCGGAGCGCTTGGGGAACCCCGGCCAAGGGCCATCGTCCGGCTCCATGGCCTTCAGGCTCCGAGCCATCTTCGCATCCTCATCGGTCAGCAGGTGGAATCCGATCTTCAGGTTCTCGCTGTAGGCGCCCAACGACCTCTGGGTGTCGTTGCTGACCCCGAATATTTCGCAACGAGCCTCAGCAAAGGCCTTCTTCATGGCGGTGAAGGTCAACATCTCCAGGTTGCACACGAACCCGAAGGCCGAGGAGAACACCAGCAGGAGTACGGTGCCCTTTGACCATTCCTCGCTGAGGCGTACCTCATGGCCAAGCTCGTTCACCATCACGCGGTCAGTAAATGGCTTTCCCACCAGGTCCTCCGTCACGGGAGATGAAAGGATGGAACGGATAATAATAGGTTCGTCAACCTTCCCGGGGCCAGTGGAGCAGCGCCTCCTTCATGTGCAGCACGGCGTCCTCCTCGTATCCCTTCAGCTCCATCAGTAGCGCCGAACCCCTTTCCCTGGCCTGGTCGCCTATCCGGCCCTGGAAGTTGAAAGGGAACAGCCCGACGTACTCTTCCATGACCTGCGCCCCTTTGGCATAGGCGCCGGCCGCCTCCAGCAGTTCGCGGTTCACTCGTCCGCGCTGCCTCCTGGCCATTCGCCGCAGGAACACCCCGGCGTTGGACCTTCCCTCGGACCAGCAAGCGGCCGTATACGAGTTGCCGATGTATTCCGAATCATCCGCCTTCGACAGGCAGACGGACCATTCCTGGGCGGCCTTGGGTCCCGCTAGGTAACCCTCGCAGACCTCCACCTTCCCAGAGGCCATCTCCACCGCCCTGGCCAGCCATCTCCCCCCACTATCGGGCGCGGGAGCGAACGACACCGTCATCAGGCATCCCGGGGCCTGCAAGGCCTCCGCCTCCACCAGCTCCTCCTTTTCCGGGGCATCCATGGACCGGTAGGTGCTAGCTACGTACCTGCTGCCCTCGTATCCGTTGACGATCCCGAACTCCGGGATGGGCAGACCCCATAGCACCACCGGGCGTCCCAATGTGTCTATCTCATGCCTCACCCTATCGAACAGCCGTCTGGCCCTTTCCCGGTCCGAATCGGACGGGTCCTCGTTGCCCAGGTATCCGCCTGGTTCCGTCCACAGTCGGCCTTCCGCCCCTAGTTCCCCGGCGCCCTTGACCATCTCCCGGTAAACCGAATCCATCATGGCGGTCGGCGCCGAAGGGCACATCCTGCCCTTGGGCACGTTCAGCAGGAAGGCGTAGCCGGTCCTTCCGGAAACATCGACCAGGTCGCAATCCACGCCCAAGGCCCTGAGCGCCCCGCCCACGGCCCCGTTGAATGATATCCAGCAGCACATGTAGCTGCCCTTTCTAGTCACGGTCCTCCTTTCCATCTCCAGTCCCTCCTCCCTCCCCCGTATGTACAGCTGGCGCAGCCGCTCCCTCTCCAACTCCCCACGCTGGTTGGAGTCCATGAACAATCTGGTGCCGGTCAGTATCAGCCCCCGCCCATCGTCGGTGAGGGCGTAACGACCACGGCTCACCCGCTGTACCATGCCCATGCCCATCAGCTTGGTGAGGTGGTTCACCGCCGCGTTCTTGGACAGGCCGGCGACGTTCATCAGGTCCGCCAGCCCCTGTTCCCCGCAGGCCATCAGGGCCATCATTCTGACCCTGGCCGGATTGGCCGCTGAGCTGAACAGCTCGGCTATGCCGTCCGGCCTCTCCATGAGCATCCTGGTGATGGTCCTCGGTGGTTGATCGGCCATGGCGAAGGTCTTCCCCTTGCCACTATTTATTAGTAATTATTTCAATGAATTTTAGTACCAATAAAAATGAATTATTGCCGCGCTCAACCATCCTGGTCCACCTTGGTGGGCTGCAATATCTGCTCCAGTTCATCCCTCAGGAAGTTGTCGAGCACCTCATCGAGCTGGCGGCCTCGGAGAACATGAACGGTCACCAGGTGGTCCCGCAGGGCATGGAAGGCTATCTCCCCGATGTCCGGGGTTATCAGGACGTCGATCTTTTCCTGCACCAGGGCCCGGACCGCGTGCAGGCCGGCGCGCGCCTCCCGAACGGCCTCCGGGTTGGGGAGGATGACCAGGTCCCGCACCCTGCGTTCATCGCGGTCCACCGTGGCCAGGGCGAAGAAGGGCGCCCTACCGAACTTCTCCGAAGGTATCGAGGCCATGCCCCGGTCCTCCGCCAGGGGGACCACCACCCGTGCCTCCCGCACCTCGCAGGGCTCGATGTGCACCGTGATGGACTCCAGCTGCCGAACCTCTCTTCTCAGTTCCTCTTCCAGGCGGGCGGAGATCCCGTGGGCCCTCTCGACGTCCAGCTGCCTGCGCACTTTCACGACCACCTCGCCGAACAGGAAGGGACCGGAGCGCCGGAGCTTGAGGCCGGCGAAACCCTCCACTCCGGCCACGCCGCCGATGATCCTGATGACCCTCTGCTCCACCTCCTTGCTCGGGGAGATGTCCATCAGGGCGAACACCGCGTCCTTGATGGACTCCAGACCGATCTTGAGGATGAACACGGAGATGGCCATGATGGCCAGGCCCTCCACGTAAGGCACCTCATAGTACGCAAGGGCGATGGCCGCGACCACCATCAGGGAGACGAACACGTCCATGTAGGTGTCCCGTGCGTTGATGATGAGGGACTGGGAGCCGATGCGCTCTCCGGCTGCCCCCTGATACCTGGCCAGCAAGGCCGATGCGATCGCCGAGGCCAGGGACACCCCTGCGGCCAGGAGGGGCTCGGAGACCTCCGAGGCCTGGAACAGCCGGGAGTAGCCTTCCACGACCAGCTCCAGAGCGGCGAATATTATGAACAGCGATATGAACAGGGTGGCCACCGATTCGGCCTTGAAGTAGCCATAGGGGAAGCGCTCGTCGGGCTTCCTCCGGCTGACCCTCAATCCAAGCCAGGAGGCGGCCACCGGCATCACGTCCATGGCCGAATGCACCGCATCGGACAACAGGACCAGCGAACCGGTCAGCAGCCCCCCCGCGCCCTTGCCCAGGGCCAGAAGCGCGGTGACCAGGGTGGACGTGAGGGCCACCCTCTCCCCCAGGCGCAGAGCCCCATCCGCCTCGCTCATCTCTCCCATTTCCCGATCATCCTGGTGCCGCACCTCGGGCACTTCAGGCTGGAGCACGGTCTCCCCCGCTCGTGCGGCTCGCTGTGGCCGCAGTTGGGGCACAAGCACTCGGATGGCGGGTCCCCGGTCCGTCCTCTACCCCTTCCGAACAAAACAACACCTCGTCGGTCCTTGATAGGAAGGCCTGATGAATCAAGCTATCCCCTGATGGTCCGGGCGGGAATGAAAAGGTCATGGTGAGGCCGTCCGAATTTGAATCGGAGTCTCAGGCTCCCAAAGCCCGAAGGATGGACCAAGCTACCCCACGGCCCCTCGGCGGCGGGATGGAATGTCCGGTAATAAATAGTTGCTGACCTGGCAAGAAATAAATAATCCGCAACGGCAAACACCCTGCATGAAGAAGGCCTGGGCAGCCATTGCGGTGGCGGCAGCGGTGGTGGTCATGCTCCTGGTCGTTTTCCTCTTCCAAGGATTCGTCCAGACCGCATCCGGATTCGACGAGGGCGATCTCAACGCCCCTTTCATCAACGACATCTTCCGCGACGAAGGGTACCCGGGCCCGTTGAGCGGAATGAACTATCCCATGCATGTGCTGCCCGCGATCAACTACTTTCCTACAGTGTACGTCTCCTTCGGAGGTGCGTTGGAACTGCTCATCGGGAACGATGGGAGCAACGACGCCTATGTGCATCACTACTTCGCGGTCTGGGAGGGCGGGAACGAAACCTTCCAGGTGAACTGCTCTCGCCATATCTCGCCCGGTGGTCTAGAGTATCTGGGGGATCTTTATTTCGCCGGTCCGGGGAAGGCCGGGCCGGCCACCCTGGAGGTATGGGCCGAGATATGGACATCCTCGTCGGACGGCGAGCTGTGGGACGACCAGGGCGAGATATCCGTCGGCACGATCGAAATAGATGTGGTCGATGAGGATGCCCCGCGGGAATGGGACGTGGAAAGGAATCCCGTGAATTACTACAACAAGGTGAACGAGCTGATCGACCTGGAGGTCGTTGGATCGCTGGCCGATGAGGTGCGCTCCGTCGTCCCCGGGAACTACAGTCTATTGCAGGTGATAGAGGCGTACGAGCTGGTCGGCCAGAGGATAGCGTACGCCGAGGACGAGAACAACCATTGGCAATCGCCGGCCGAGACCATCGCGCTCGGTTCTGGGGACTGCGAGGACCACTCCCTGCTGCTGGGGTCCCTGATCACCGTGCTGGGGGGGACCTGCCGGGTGAACCTGATCGCCGGGCACGCCTTCCCCACGGTGTACGTCGGGAACGCCTCGGTCATAGGCGAGGTGGTCGACGCTATCCAGACCTATTACGGGAACCCGGTGCCGGTGTACTACACGCTGGACGATCTCGGTTACTGGCTTGTGATAGACACCAACGGCCTGCCCTACGTCGGCGGTCATCCGGCCTCCTCCTCCCCTGCTAAAGGTCCATCGGGCGGGGTCAACTGGAACTTCGAGGACGGCGACTGGATCAAGCTGATAGACGTCACCGGGGAGACCGTGTTCACGCTGTTCTAGGCGTTCCGCACAATCTCGCGCACCGCCTTCTTGATGGCCTGGGAGCTGTTCATGGTCGGCTCCCAGCCGTAGGAGCGCAGCTTGTCCGAGGCCAGCAGCATGTTCTTCACGTCCCCTATCCAGCCCCGCCCGCCCTGCACCCCGCCGGTCCATTCGTAACGGACGCCGCGCAGACCCATGACCTGCACCACGGTGTCGGCGATGTCCTTCACCGAAAGGCGGTCGTTGGAGCCCAGGTTGAAGATCTCCACCTTGTTCCTTGCGTACTCCGCGCCGATGAGCATGCCGCGCACGCAATCCTCCACGTGCACGTACGATTTGGTGGTGCCCGGCTCCGAGCCCAGTATCTCCAGGCGCCCGGGGTCGGCCTTCAGTTTGTTGATGAAGTCGTGCAGCACGTTGTGCGTGCTCCTGGTGCCCACCACGTTGGCGAACCTGAAGATCACCCCGTTCATGTCGAAGGAGTGGGCGTAGGAGCAGATCAGCGCTTCGCAGGCCAACTTCGTCGCTCCGTAGACGGAGATGGGCACCAGCGGACCATACTCCTCCGGGGTGGGAATGACCGCCGGCTCCCCGTACACGGTGGACGTGGAAGGGAACAGTATGTCCTTGACCCCGGTCTCCTTCATGGCCTCCAGCACTTTGTACGTAACCTCTATGTTCTGCCGGTAATGCGACAGGGTGTCCTTGGCCCCCGAACGCACGTCGGGATTGGCGGCCATGTGCATCACGGCGTCCGCCCCCTTGAATATCGGCCTCAGGTCATCGTTCAACAGGTCGGCCTGCACGAACCGGAAGTCCTGATAGCCCTCTGCTTCCTCCATGAACTCCCGGCGCCCGGCGCTGAGGTTGTCCACGCCCACCACGTGGTTGCCCATGGCCAGCAACGCGTCCGTAAGATGACTTCCGATGAACCCCGCGCATCCGGTGACCACTATGTTGCTTCCTCTGATCTTCATTTCCGCTTCCCCATCCTTTTCTTTATCTCCGCGGCCAGTAGGACCATCGCTCTTCCGCGGTGGGAATGATGGTTCTTTGCCAGCATGTCCATCTGGGCGAAGGTCCTCTCCTCGCCGTCCGGCACGAAAATGGGGTCGTAGCCAAAGCCCCCGGTCCCCCTTTCCTCGTAGATGATGCGTCCAGGCGACACCCCGGTCACCGAGAACTCGCCAAGCTCGTCCGAGCATACGCCGATGCAGCACTCGAAGCGCGCCCTGCGGTCCAGTCCGTCGATGAGGCGGAGCATGCCCTGGCAGCCGATGGTCTCCATGACGTACGCCGAGTACACTCCCGGAAAACCGTTCAACGATGGTACGAACAGCCCGGAGTCGTCCAGCATGAAGTTGCGGTGTCCCTGGTCCTTGAGCTGCTCCACGCAGGACCGCACCACCTTCTGCAGCGTGTCGGTCTGGATCTCCTCGCAGTCCGCCTTCAGCAGCTCGATGTCCACCCCCAAACGCTCCAGGCCGTGGCGGTACTCCTCCAGTTTGTGCTTGTTGGAGGTCACGAGGGAGAGCTTCAGGCGTACCGCCCCCTTTCCTCGATGTCCTTCACCTTGGACAGGACCTCCTTTCCTCCGCCGTATTCGGAAGCGTACGTCTCGGCGATGATGTCGTAAGCGTACATCATGTCGGAATGGGCGGACTGGAACGCCTCACGGAGAAGATGAAGGTCCACTCCCATCTCCTCCAGGCTGGCGGCCTTGCTTCCCAGCGAGAGGTCGATGAAGAACACCTTGCCGCCGCGGAGGATCATGTTGGATGTCGTCAGGTCCCCATGCGTCATGCCGTGGGAATGAAGCCTGGCCACCATCCGCCCGATCTCCTGGGATATCGCGCGGACCTCCTCCGGACCCGCCGTCAGCAGAGCGTCCTTGGCCCTCGGTCCCGCGATCTCCTGCATCCAGATCTCCGCCTTCACCGTGTCGATATCGTAGATTATCGGGGTGGGCACCCCGCAGGAGCGGGCCTCCTGCAGCAATCTGGCCTCCACCCTGGTACGGTGGGCGCGCAGCGACTGGTCCAGCGCGGGATGGCGGTAGGACTTGGGCACCCTGCTCTTTACTAGGACGCTTCGTCCCATGAACACGTCCCGGCGGATCTCCGCCTCCGCCCCTCTTCTTATGATCACGCCTAAGGGAAGTCAATGCCCGGTTATTATCCTTTCACCCTCCTGCTGGAGCTTCCATGGCGTTTCCATGGAGGTTCCGAAGAAATCGCTCAGCAGTTCCACCGGATCGCCTTCGGCGAAGCGCAGGTCCGGGGGAAGCATGCGCCGCACCTTTGCCTCCAGGTACCTGGAGTCCAGGAGGATCACCGCCGCCCGGTCCTCCTCCCTTCTTATGGCCCGGCCGCAGGCCTGCAGCACCCGGCTAAGCGCCTCGTACGTTTCCAGATCGTAACGTTCCCCGACCCTGGTGGATGCGCGCAACAGCATCTCCCTCCGCTCCAGGCTCGGCGGGGTCAGCGGCAGTCCGGCCACCATCACCGCCGACAGGCATCCCGCCGGAAGGTCCACCCCCTCCGAGAAGGAGCCGCGGATGTTGCAGAGCATAAGTACCTCCCTTCCTCCGCCTAAAAGGTCGGCCAGCCCGTCCCGGTCGGCCTTGCTCATGAGCGGACTTTCGCACAACAACAGCTTTCTCTGCCCCAGGCGCCGCAGCGTGCGGTGAACGGCGCTCATGTAGGTGTACGAGGGAAGGAAGACCATCAGGTTGCCCGGGACCTGTTCGGCCAGCTCGCCGATGCGCAAGGCCATCTCCGTCGTCGTCCGCCGGCAGCGGTCGCGGAACCTGGTGCCCACGTCCGGTACGACCAGGGCAAGCCTCCGCGCCGGATCGAACGGCGAGGGATAGGAGCGGCATTCCGCTTCCGTAATACCCATACGGGAAGCGAAGACCTCCGGCGGATGCAGCGTCCCGCTCATGAAGATGGCCCCGTGGCAATCCTGGACCACGTTCCTGACCACCAGGTCCGGTTCCAGGAATCGCAGCGATATCCGCCCCTCGTTCGGGTAGGCAATGCGAACGGCCGCCTCGCCCAGGCGTATCCAGTCCCCGACCATGGCGTCCGTATCGGCCAGCTCCTCCGGCTCCGGCAGCCCGTAGCGGTCCAGAAGAGAGCGCAGCTCGCCCATCGGGACGATACGATGGCCGCTGGAGAGCATGTCCCGCCATACCGCCTGCAAAGGATGCTCCGAACCAGGGTCCAGGACCAGGTCCCGGCTGAAGGAGTCCATGATCCTGGTCGGCAGGTTATGCGCCTCGTCGGCCACCAGATGCTGCTTCCTGGAGGATGAACGGAAGTGGATGATGTCAGGCAGGTTGCCAAAAACGCGAGAGACATCGCCGACCACGAGGTCGGCCCCGCCGGAGGCCATCTTGGCCGAGAGGTACGGGCAGGCTCCCCGTCTCAAGCACAAGGCCACAAGCTCCTGGGCGTGCATCGGCCTTCCCAAAATCTCCCTGGCGCACTGCGTTATCTTGTGGTCGGCCTGCAGGTGGCATCTCCTTCCCTCCAGGCAGGGCGAGCGGGGGCCGTGGGGGCACATGCTCTCCCTGGACAGCAGATCGACCGTCCCAATGTTCCGGGGCATCATCTTCACCGTCTCGATGACCGCCCGGTGCTGGGACTGCCTGGGCGTGAGGAACACCGTCCGGCCGCCGTCCCGGAGCGAAGCCTCCAGGGAGGCCGTGAGCGCCACCGCGGTCTTGCCCAGGCCGGTGGGGGCGTGGGCCACCAGGACCCTCCCCTGGTCAGCGCATTCGCGAGCCTCGCGTAGAAAATCGGACTGTCCCCGCCGGGCAGAAGGGAAGGGGAACAGGTCCATGTCTCCGTTCATGCGCTTCCATCTTTGCCGCCCTGGTAGGGCCTTTCCGTTACGATGAACCTACGTCCACAACCTCGGAATAAGTGGAAATATCATCAAGCACGTAACCATCAGCAGGGATACGATGAAGTACAGCATCACTGGGGATAACCTGCAGTTCGTGAACGTGGAGTTCATGCCAGGGGAGATGATATATTCCGAGGCGGGCAGCATGATCTACATGAGCGGCAACGTCCGCCTGGAGACCAAGGCCGCCGGCGGCATCATGGGCGGCCTGAAGAGGGCGGTGTCCGGGGAATCCTTCTTCGTCACCAACTTCTACGCCGACGGCGGACCGGGGCTGGTAGGCTTCGGAGGAAACGTGCCGGGAAAGGTCATGGCCATCGACCTACGGGGCGGAAGGCAATGGATATTGCAGAAGACGGCGTTCCTGGCGGCCGAGGCCCATGTCAGCCTGGACATAGCGTTCCAAAGAAAGTTCGGAGCCGCGCTCTTCGGCGGTGAGGGGCTGGTGCTTCAGAAGGTTAACGGCGAAGGCACCGTGTTCATATCCGGCTCCGGCGACTTCATCGAGTACAACCTGCTTCCCGGACAGGTGATGAAGGTCTCCACTGCGAACGTCGCAGCCTGGGAAGCTAGCGTCTCCTATGACATCCAGAGCCTGGGCATCAAGACCGCCCTGTTCGGCGGTGAGGGGCTGTTCGTCACCACCCTCACCGGTCCGGGGCGCATCGTGCTGCAGTCCATGACCATGTCCAAGCTGGCCAATTCCCTGGTTCCGTATCTGCCGAACAGAGGGTGAGCGAACGTCCAAGGCCCTGGACGCCACCATCGTGGCCCTGCTGGTAATCGGGGTGATAGCCGTGGCCCTGCTTGCCTTGTGGTACCTGGAATGGCTGGTGGCGGCCATCATCGTCATAGTCGCCGTGGCCGTTCTCGTTCTGGCTCTGGTAGCGGTGCTGGGCGGGCTGGCTGCCATTCCCTACTACTTGACCAAGCGCGGACGGGACTCCCAGCCGGGATCGTACACCTTGGAGCAGCTCAATGACCCCAAGGACCAGGAGAGGAAGTGAACTTGGAGGAGCTCAAGCTGGTCCCCTTCAAATGCCAGCCCCTGGACGACATGATGTCCGGGGGCATCGAGAGCGGATGCCTCACCCTGATCTACGGGGAGGCGGGGACCGGCAAGACCAATCTCTGCTTGACCTTGGCCAAGAACCTGGCCCTCGAGGGCCGCAAGACGGTCTATGTGGACTCGGAGGGCGTCTCGCTGCTCAGGCTGCGCATGATCGCCGGGGAGGACCAGGAGAAGGTGCTCAGGGAGGTGCTGGTCAGCGAGGTGCACAGCCTGGAGGACCAGGACCGCATGATCGTCAAAGCGATAAAACTGGCCGAGGGGAACCCGGACGTCGGTCTCATAGTGGTCGACTCGATGACCATGTTCTATCGGCTGGCGAGCAAGGACGACGAACGGGCGGAAAGGCGCGTTCTGGCCGGGCAGAGCGCCAAACTGTTGACGGCCGCAAGGAAGCTCAACCTTCCGGTGGTGGTGACCTCGCAGGTCTACACTGACGTGGAGACAGGAGCGTTCGAGGCGCTAGGCGGCAACGTGCTGCATCACAACGCCAAGACGATAATAAAGGTGGAAAGGCTGGCCCCCAGCAAGCGCCGTGCGTTGCTGATGAAGCACCGCCACCTGGCCGAGGGTCGGCTCGGGATATTCTATCTCACCGACAAGGGGATCGAGGCCGAGCCTCAGAGCTCCCGTCCCACCGCGTAATCGACCATCTCCCGCAGCATCTCCTTCTCCTCCGAGTCCTTCAGGCAGGAGAGCAGGTCCTTGGCGCGTTTCGCGTAGTCCAGGGCGAACTGGCGGGCATGCTCTATCGAACCGATGTCCTCCAATAGCTTGATGGCCGCCTTGACCTGCTCGTCACTAGCCGTCTCATTGCCCAGGGCGTCGGTGAGCACATGCTTGCGCTTGTCCTTCTCCAGTCGTTCCAGGGCGTCCAACACGATCAGGGTGCGCTTTCCGTTCCGAATGTCGGAGCCGATGGGCTTGCCGACCTTCTTGGCATCCCCTTTAATTCCGAGCACATCGTCCCAGATCTGGAAGCCGATGCCCAAGAGTCTCGCGTACTCCTTCATGTCGGCGATCTGCTTCTCCGTTCCGTGGCCGACGATCGCCCCGCCCTCCGCAGCGCAGGCGAAGAGCACCGCGGTCTTCTTCTCCACCATGTCCAGGTACTCCTCCCTGGATACGGTCGGGCGGTCCTCGTTGTCCACGTCCATCTGCTGGCCTTCCGCCACCAGGAACACGGTGTCGGAGACGGTGTGCAGCATCCTTCTCAGGCGTTCGCCGTCAACGTCCGTTGTTGCCAGCACGTCGTAGGCGATGGCGAAGAGGGCGTCCCCGGCGATGATGGCCGTCGACTCGTCGAAGGCGATGTGCACCGCCGGCCGGCCACGTCTTACGGGATCTTTGTCGATGACATCGTCGTGGACCAGCGTGAAGTTGTGGATGATCTCCAGGGAACATCCGAAGGGCAGCGCTTCCTTTCCGCGCTTGCCGACCGCCTCGGCCACCAGCATGGCCATGACCGGCCTCATGCGCTTTCCCCCCGCTTCCGGGTAATGGCGCATGGCCCGTATCAGCTTCTCGTGCTTGCCTCGCTCCACGTACTTCATCAGGGCGCGGTCGACCTCCTTGATCATCTCCTTGGTTCTCTGTTGATGGTCCATGAGCATCAGTCCTCCGAGGCGGTCAGCCAGTCAGCGGTCCGCCCGCTTACTATCACCCGGCGCTGGCGCAGCTCGTTCACGCTGGCGCAGCCGGTCAGGAACATGGCCGCCTTCAGTTCGGCCTTCATGATATTGAGCTTGTCAAGCACCGCCTGGCTGGATTCCATCGCTTCCGCCAGGACGGCACGTGCGCAGCCGGCGGCGTTGGCCCCGATGGACAATCCCTTGGCCATCCTTAATCCATCGTCAACGCCACCGCTGGCGATGATCTCCAGTCCGACGTCCGCCTCCAGCACCGCCGCCGGGGCGGGGATCCCCCAATCCAAGAACGTTCGTCCCAGGGTGGACGCCACACGGTTCTCCTGCGCCTCGGCCCGGTACATCTCCACCGCGGCGAAGCTGGTGCCCCCGACGCCCGAGACGTCCATTCCCCGTATTCCGGTCCCTTTCAACAGAAGCGCGGTCTCCCGAGAGATGCCGGCCCCGGTCTCCTTGACCATGGTCGGACCTTCGCGAGCGATCGCCCTGATGCCGTCCAGGCATCCCTTGGCGTTCAGGTCGCCCTCCGGCTGTACCACTTCCTGCAGGAAGTTAAGGTGCACGGCCATGATGTCCGCCCCAACGACCTCCTGCGCTCTAAGAACATCCTCCACGCTGAATGCCTTCTTTTTCTTCTGCTTGACCAGCTGAGGCGCTCCTACGTTACCTATGACCAATGGGACATCGTAATCCTTGACCACCGAGTATGTTCCATCGTCCCCGCTCTCGATGGCCGGCCTCTGGCTGCCGACGCCCAGTCCGACGCCCGCCTTAGCGCACGCTTCCGCCAGGTTCTGATTGATCTTCTTGGCCAGCGGGAACCCGCCGGTTATGGCCGTAACCACCAGGGGCATCTCCAGTCTCTTGCCGAAGATCGTCACCGAGGTGTCGATATCGTCCATATCGACCTCGGGTAAAGCGCGGTGGACCAGCTTGACGTCCGACCAGTAATCGTAGTCGGGCACGACCTTCTCTTTGAGCGTCACTTCGATGTGGTCCGATTTGCGCCTCTCGATCTTCTTCATGAAACCACCTTGGAGGCTATAACGTCCTCGCCGCGGATGGCCGCCTCCAGCCTTCCGGGTACCTTCCCGTTCAGAACAAGGCATTCGCCAGTAAGCGAGGCCATGTCTATCATATAGCGAATTTTAGCGAATATGCTGCCGGTGACGTCCACGTTCCGCTCGGTGCGGGGCAGCGAATCCAGCACCTTCTGGTCGACCGTCCCGATCAATTTCGCCTGGGGGTCCTGAGTGGGATCGGCGGTGAACACCCCGTCCACGTCGGTCACGAATATCACCTTGCTGGGTCGGAACTCCCGGGCCAGAGCGGCCATAAGCTGGTCCCCGGAGCAGATGCTGAGCCCGCGCACCTCGTCCCGGACCACGTCGCCGAAGGTCACCGGTACCATTCCCAGCTTCAAATACGAACGGAAGACGTCCAGGTCCAGTCGGTGCAGCTGCCCGTCCCTCATCGACGCGCAGGAGGCCGGCGGCAGCGGGACGGCGCGAAGGCCGTTGGCCGACATCCGTCGGCATATTTCAAGGTCCAGCTCGCGCACGTCGGACATTACCATGGACGCGCCTAGCAGTTGAGAACCTTCAGTGACGCCCAGGTGGAGGCGGTGCTCCTTGGCCAACATATGGCCGAAGGACCCGGCGCCATGCACCAGGACCACATCCTCCCCAGACCGGGCAATCTCCAGTGCCAGTCGTCCGGTGGTGTCCGGATCGAAGGTGCGGTACCGGCCCTTGTCGGTTATCACGCTTCCGCCCAATTTGACCAGGATCATCTGATTCGCAGGATAATTGGTCTTGGGGTATTAATGTTACAGTCCGGGCGCCATGGCCGTCAGGCCTTGCGTCCACATTTGGGGCAGAACGCGTCGCCATCCTCCAGCTCCGCCCGGCAGTACGCGCAGCTGCGTTTCAGCACTATCGGCGCACCGCACTTACGACAGAAGGTGTCGTCGTTAGCCACCTTGGCCGAGCACTTCTCGCAGGTCAGTTCGGGTTTGGGGACCTTCACGATGACCGGCTCGGTCGCCTCTATTCCCCCCTCCCCCAGGAGCTTTCGGGTCTTCAGCCCCTCCCGCAACGCCTCATCGTACCTCTTCTCCTCGAAGCACTTCTCGGCCTTGCAGAGATGTTCCTCCGCCTCGGGCATCTCCTTCCCGGACCTCGAGCATTCTTCCAGGCGGCCTCGGCAGGAGTTAATGAGGAAACGTGATTCCAGCATGTTCGGCTCCAGCTGCTTCACCTCGTGCACGCTCTTATGCTCCTCCTCCGGGACCTGCGGCTCCGCCCTCTCCACGCTTTCCGCGGGCGGCGCAGATTCGAGGGCCGAGGCCGGCGCCTTCATCAGGAGGTCCCGGGCCTTGAGGGTCATCCCCCGGGCGGAGGACAGGTTGTTGCGGCGATAGGAGTCTTCGGCCATGGAAATGATCTGGTCGGCCTCCTTGGTATCCCGCCCTCTCTGCCGGAGGGAGGAGGCGATGGCCTTGGTTGTCATTAGGGAGTTGTACACATCGTCCCTATCGATCACCCGTTGGACGTGGTCCTTGTTGCGCGACCTCATGAACCTAAGTTCAAAGAAGATTACCACCGCAAATACGATAAGGAGCACTATGAGGAACACCTGGTTCGTATCCAGCAATACCACCCCGGCCTTGTGGAGCACTAGCTCCCTGATGGATAATAATCCTATGGTATAAACTGAGGGCCATGGCTGGCATAAGTGATAAAGGAAAAATTTAGGAGGCTGACAGCGTTCCGGGCTTCCCGTGGGCTCGCGCACCACAGTACAGAGTGGAACGCGGGCGGGCTTAGCTTCTGGGATCGGACGAGACCAGGCGTATCCCCGCCGCGATGGCCGTCAAACCATCCTAAGTCAGGGCAAACAATCCGATTATATAAACTTTGTTTGCATCCTGGTTTTTCAGGCGTCGTCGAACCATGTGTATATCGGAAAACGGTTCGGACGCTAACGTGGTGTCCTCGAATTATAAATTAGAATAAATAATATGCGATCGGTAAGATGATTTTATCCTCAGATCTGATACCATAATGCGGTCTTTCTTCAATTTTCACGAATTTCGTTGATGACCGGTTAAATACTGGCCAAGGTCCAATGCTAAAAAATTGATAAAAAAGCATGGTTATCGAAGCTGATAACAATACTTATATACCGTACGTGTCGTAAATAATCACGATTCCATCACCTGACAGAATATTTACTACCTAAGAGAACGGAACACATCACAGCCGCAAAAATGGCACAGTCTGTCTCGGGTTGGGTCGATAGTGGGGGGGACTAAGGCATGAGTGCCACTGATGATACAGTCAAACGTGTCGATTTCAGCAAGGTTTCATCGATACTCTTAGCGGTATTGATGATCAGCGCGGGGTTCACGACCCTGTTGAGCATTGGAGTGAACACAGGCGCCGAGGTAAGCTATACTTCGGAACACTTCTTGGGCTATGATCTAGAATCAGGCACTTGGGTGAACTCAGATCTAGGAAAAGCGTACATGGAAGGGGACTTCGTATCCTACCAATTACGCTTAGACACCGATAGCAAGATCTGGGGCGCGGAAGAGTTCAGCATAAAATACAACTTCTATCAGGCTGCCAACGACGCCATCTTTGTGGATGGTTTCGACACCTCCATGGCCACTGGTTTCCAGTATTCCACCGGTGACGTTCTCATGGACGGGATCGATGTTCCGTCCGCCGGCTGGGGTACACACATAGCTACTCCCGAGGCGGGGCAGTCCGCGGGCGCAACGGACCCGCAGATAATCAATTACATGGACGTATGGGAGGTTGGCGATCCGGATAGCGAGACCATCCCCAACGACATGCGTTACTTCACTGTCAAGAACCTACCGTGGGACGATTTCACGGACGGGTACGTCATACTATTCTTCAGGGCGCACCTGGCCCTCTCCATCATCTGGAGGGCGGACCTGGAGCAGGCACTGCCGCAGGTCCTGGACGGAAATGAGTTCGAGAGCTGGACCGGGATCAGCCCGCACAGCGGCTCGTCCTACGCCGGCGGCTCGTCGAGGCACTTCACCCTGGAGTATCCGGGAGTGGGCGCCAAGACCATACCCATCCCCATCACTTCCTACCCCACCGATATAATCACCGGGCGGAAGTTCATCAACGAGGTTCCATACGATGGCTGGGAGATGAACATGGTAGGCCGGCTTAGCCTATGGGGCACCACCGGCGAGGATTACGTATACATACCTTACAACCCCCCAGCGGTGCTGACCGGTACCGGACCCTGGGCACTGGGCTACTTCGCCTTCGATGGGCTCCCGAGGGGCAATTACACGGTATGGGAGAGCGAGGAGGAAGGGTACGTACTTGATGTCATAGGTACCAGTCCCGACCTCCACCTGTACAACCCTGGAAAGCTGCCCTACTATGACGCGGTCACCGAGACCTGGTTAGACAATCCCGATGACGAGCTCAAGGTCCGCTTCGACCTTGAGCGCGGCACCAAGATCTCCCCCAAGGTCCAGAACATCGACTTCTACAACCTGCAGGTGGGAGACATCTCGGGGTACAAGATACATGATAAGGACGGGGACGGAGTTCCCGACGAAGGTGAACCCGGCCTTGCCGGATGGACCGTCGAGCTCTGGGAGGAGGACGGCCTATCCGCCATGGCGATCACCACCACCGGCGACGATGGTTACTTCGAGTTCACTAACATCCTCGTCGGGCAATACATCGTCAAGGAAGTAATGCAGGAGGGCTGGTTCAACACCATCCCGGTGGAGATCAGCGTCTGCGTGGGCTGCGCCTCGGAGATCGACAGCCTGCTCTTCCTGAACACCATGTACTCGTCGATATGCGGGTACAAGGTGGAGGACATGAACGGGAACGGGGTCTGGGACGACAATGACCCGGTGATCTACAACTGGGAGATACAGCTATACAAGGATGATGTACTGGTAGACACCGCCTGGACCGATGAGTCGGGCTGGTTCTGCTTCGATCAGCTGGTACCCGGGAACTACAATGTCAGCGAGGTCATGCCCGAGGGTTGGTACTTCACCGACGAGCAGAACTTCATCTTCGACATCGTGTCCGGGGACCACAAGGAGGTAGTCTTCCTCAACACCGAGATGGTCTCCATCTGCGGCTACAAGTATGAGGACATGGACGGCGACGGCATCCTCGAGGCGGGCGACGCAGGCATCGCCGGATGGACCATCTACCTGTTCGAGGGCGCCGTGGAAGAGGGCGAGGGGCCGATAGCCACCACCGTCACCAACTGCAGCGGTGGATACTGCTTCACCGGCCTGCCCGCGGGAACCTACACCGTCATCGAGGAGGCCCGGGAGGGCTGGTACAACACCAGTCCCGGAGAGGTAGAGGTGACCCTGAGATCAGGTGGCTCCGCCAACATCAACTTCCTCAACACCGAGTACTTCGACCTCTGCGGTTACAAGTATGAGGACATGAACGGCGACAGCATCCTCGACGACGGGGATGTGTCGGTGGAAGGATGGCTGATCCAGCTCGTTCAGGACAACGAGGTCATCAGATCCACCTCGACCGACGAGGACGGGCGCTTCTGCTTCACCGACCTGAAGCCTGGCGAGTACACCATCCGGGAGGGATCGATGGACGGCTGGTACGCCACCTCCCCCACTGAGGTAACGCTCACCGTGCTGTCCGGCGGCGACGAACGCCAAACAGTGTTCCTGAACGCTCAGTACGGTAAGATATGCGTCCTCAAGTACGAGGACATGAACGCCAACGGCCAGTGGGACGAGGGCGAGCCGGGCATGGCCAATGTGCTCGTGGAGCTCTACGAAGAGAACGGCGAGAAGGTTCTGAGTCCCGTACCGACGCCCATCCGCTCCGGGTACACCGACGAGAACGGCCGGATATGCTTCACCGGTCTGATCATCGGTGACTATATGCTTATGGAGTATCCCCCGCTGGGCACCTATCCCAACGCCCAGGGAAGCTCTCGGCCTGTCAGCATAACCGAGTCCAACCAGACGGTGTCCGTCACCTTCGGTAACATCGAGACCGGTCGCATCTGCGTCTTCAAGTACGAGGATGACAACGGCAACGGCATACGCGACGCCGACGAGAACACCCTGGTCAGCGTGTTCGTGGAGCTGCTGCTCGACGATGAGGTGATCGGATCCGGTTACACCGGCACCTGTCCGTGCTGCCCCGGACTGTGCTTCAGCGGTCTGATGCTCGGCACCTACACCGTCAGGGAGACCGTGCCGGAAGGCTGGTTCAACACCACCCCCGTCGAGGTCGTGGTGGTGCTGGACGAGAGCGGCGAGCATGTCCCGGTGACCTTCCTGAACACCGAGTACTCCTCGATATCCGGGAACAAGTACCAGGACATGGACGGCGACGGCTACCTGGACCCCGAGGACACTCCCATAGAGGGCTGGGAGATCGAGCTGTGGCTGGACGATGTTTATATCGCCACCGACTTCACCGATGAGAACGGGTACTTCCAGTTCGATGGCCTGGTCCCCGGCAACTACTACGTGATCGAGGAGACCAGGGAAGGCTGGTACAACACCACCACCTATGAGGTGTACGTGCGCCTGCATTCTGGCGACATGATACGCGACGTGCTATTCCTCAACACCCAGTACTCCTCCGTCTGCGGCTACAAGGTCGAGGACATCAACGGGGACGGTGTCTGGGACGAAGGCGAGGAAGGACTGTTCGGATGGGAGATCAGGCTCTACAAGATGATGGGCCAGGTGCCCGTCGGTGCCCTGATCGCCGTCCCCTATACGCTGGTAGACACCGAATACACCGACGAGGCTGGCAAGTACTGCTTCACCGGCCTTACCCCCGGTCAGTACAAGGTCGAGGAGGTCATGCAGGACGGATGGTACAACACCAGCCCCCTGAGCTACACCTTCGAGATAACCTCCGGCGATAAGGAATCGTTCATCTTCCTGAACACCCAGATGGGTAGCATCTGCGGCCTCAAGGTCGAGGACCTTGACGGTGACGGCATTCGGGACGATGGCGAGATGGGCGTGGAAGGCTGGTACATCGAGCTTTGGAAGGACGGTTCGTACCTCAACCACACCTATACCGATAGCGACGGCTGGTTCTGCTTCGACAAGCTGACCCCCGGCGAATACACGGTGTACGAGGGTTACGACGCCAACTGGTACCCCACGCTCCCCACCTATGTGGACGTGAGCATAAGCTCCGGGACCGTGAGGGACGACGTGCTCTTCCTGAACACCAAGTACGGACAGATATGCGTCCAGAAGTTCGAGGATGAGAACGGGAACGGCATACGCGACGAGGGCGAGGACACCCCGGTCAACGGGGTGCTGATCGAAGTGCTCCTTGGTCAGGTAGTGGTCCGCTCCGGATACACCGGCAGCTGCCCGTGCCAGTGCGGCATGATTTGCTTCACCGGCCTTGAGCTGGGCGACTACACCGTCCGGGAGACCCTGAACGAGGGATGGTACACCGAGGGTCCGCTGGAGCAGAACGCCAACATCGATGTCTCCGGCGAGCGCATCGAGATCACCTTCATGAACATTCGCCTCGGACAGATATGCGTCCTGAAGTACCACGATATGGACGGCGACGGCGTGCGCGACGCCAACGAACCGGTCAAGGCCGACGTGACCGTCGAGCTGTGGTACGCGAACGGAACGTTCATCAAGAGCGGCGTGACCGACGAGAGCGGAATGGTCTGCTTCACCGGACTGATGCTTGGCGACTACATCGTCAAGGAGATCGTTCCCGAGGGCTGGTACGCCACCAACGGCACCCAGTTCGAGGTGAGCGTGGAGGAGTCCGGGCAGTACATCGAGGTCGAGTTCCTCAACACCGAGTACGGACGCATATGCGTCTTCAAGTACGAGGACCTCAACGGCGATGGAGAATGGCAGGAGAACGAGCCGGCGGCCTCCGGAGTGTTCGTCATACTATTACAGGATGATGAGGAGATCGCCAACGGAACGACCGACTGCGACGGCATGATATGCTTCACCGGTCTAAGGCTAGGCGAGTACACCGTCGTGGAGACCGTGCCCGCGGGCTGGTACAACACCACCCCGGTCAGCGTCGACGTGATCCTGGACGAGAGCGGCGAACGCGCGCCGGTCACCTTCCTGAACACCAAGTACGGGCAGATCTGCGTATTCAAGTATGAGGACCTGAACGGCGACGGCGTGTGGCAGGAGAACGAGCCGGCGGTTTCCGGCGTCACCATCACCCTGAAGATGGGTGATGAAATAATGGGATGCGGTACCACCGACGAGAACGGTACCATATGCTTCACCGGCCTTAAGCTGGGCGACTACACAGTCATCGAGGAAGTGCCTCTGGGCTGGTACAACACCACCCCGGTCAGCGTCGACGTGACGCTCGATCTGAGCGGCGAACGCCAGGCGGCCACCTTCCTTAACGCCAAGTACGGCTCCATCTGCGTATACAAGTACGAGGATGAGGATGGCGACGGCATTCTGGAGGAAGGCGAGGACGACCTGATCGACGGCGTGACCATCGAGCTCTTTGACGTCACCGGCGCCCTGGTGGGCGTCGGTGTCACCGGCGACGACGGTTGCGGCGTGGTCTGCTTCACCGGCCTGAAGATCGGCACCTATTACGTCGAGGAGACCGACTGGCCC